>NZ_JBIRAZ010000007.1:0-550030 GCF_044326415.1 Actinomadura sp. 6N118
CCTCCGGTCAGGACGATGCGCTGCTGGACATCTACCGCAAGCTGCGTCCGGGTGAGCCGCCGACCAAGGAGTCGGCGCAGACGCTGCTGGAGAATCTGTATTTCAATCCCAAGCGGTATGACGTGGCCAAGGTCGGCCGCTACAAGATCAACAAGAAGCTCGGGCTTGACCTGGACATGAACCAGGGCACCCTCACCGAAGACGACATCGTCGGGACCATCGAGTACCTCGTCCGGCTGCACGCCGGCGAGGAGGAGGCCACCGTCGGGTCCGCCCCGGTGCCGATCGAGGTCGACGACATCGACCACTTCGGCAACCGGCGCCTGCGCACGGTCGGTGAGCTGATCCAGAACCAGGTCCGTCTGGGCCTGGCCAGGATGGAGCGGGTCGTCCGTGAGCGGATGACCACGCAGGACGTCGAGGCGATCACGCCGCAGACCCTGATCAACATCCGGCCGGTCGTGGCTTCGATCAAGGAGTTCTTCGGCACCTCGCAGCTGTCGCAGTTCATGGACCAGACCAACCCCCTCGCGGGTCTGACGCACAAGCGGCGTCTGTCGGCGTTGGGTCCGGGTGGTCTGTCGCGTGAGCGGGCGGGCATGGAGGTGCGTGACGTTCACCCTTCGCACTACGGCCGGATGTGTCCGATCGAGACGCCTGAGGGTCCCAACATCGGTCTGATCGGGTCGTTGGCGGCGTTCGGGCGGGTCAATCCGTTCGGGTTCGTCGAGACTCCGTACCGCAAGGTCGAGAACGGTGTGGTCAGCGAGCAGATCGACTACCTGACCGCCGATGAGGAAGACCGCTTCGTCGTCGCCCAGGCCAACTCGCTGCTCAACGACGACGGCACGTTCGTCGAGCAGAAGGTCCTGGTCCGCAAGAAGGGCGGCGAGGTCGAGCTGATCCCGCCGGGCGAGGTCCAGTACATGGACGTCTCGGCGCGGCAGATGACCTCGGTCGCGACCGCGATGATTCCGTTCCTGGAGCACGACGACGCCAACCGTGCGTTGATGGGCTCCAACATGCAGCGCCAGTCGGTGCCGCTGCTGCGCAGCGAGGCGCCGCTGGTGGGCACCGGCATGGAATACCGCGCCGCCGTCGACGCCGGTGACGTGATCACCGCCGAGAAGGCCGGCGTGGTGGAGGAGGTCTCCGCCGACTACGTGACCGTCATGAACGACGACGGCACCCGGACCACCTACCGGGTCGCCAAGTTCAAGCGGTCCAACCAGGGCACCTGCTTCAACCAGAAGCCCATCGTCGAAGAGGGCCAGCGGGTCGAGTTCGGGCAGGTCGTCGCCGACGGCCCGTGCACCGACCAGGGCGAGATGGCGCTGGGTAAGAACCTGCTCGTGGCGTTCATGCCGTGGGAGGGTCACAACTACGAAGACGCGATCATCCTCAGCCAGCGTCTGGTGCAGGACGATGTCCTGTCCTCGATTCACATCGAGGAGCACGAGGTCGACGCCCGCGACACCAAGCTGGGCCCCGAGGAGATCACCCGGGACATCCCGAATGTCTCCGAAGAGGTCCTGGCTGACCTGGACGAGCGGGGCATCATCCGCATCGGCGCGGATGTGGTGCCCGGTGACATCCTGGTCGGCAAGGTCACCCCGAAGGGGGAGACCGAGCTGACCCCCGAAGAGCGGCTGCTGCGGGCGATCTTCGGTGAGAAGGCGCGCGAGGTGCGTGACACCTCGCTGAAGGTGCCGCACGGTGAGCAGGGCAAGGTCATCGGCGTGCGGGTGTTCTCCCGCGACGAGGGTGATGAGCTGCCGCCCGGTGTCAACGAGCTGGTCCGCGTGTACGTGGCCCAGAAGCGCAAGATCACCGACGGTGACAAGCTCGCCGGCCGGCACGGCAACAAGGGCGTCATCTCCAAGGTGCTGCCGGTCGAGGACATGCCCTTCCTCGAAGACGGCACCGCGGTCGACATCGTCCTCAACCCGCTCGGCGTGCCCGGCCGTATGAACGTCGGCCAGGTACTCGAGACCCACCTCGGCTGGGTCGCCAGCCGCGGCTGGAAGGTCGAGGGCGACGACGCCGACTGGAAGAAGGCCCTCAAGGCCATCGGCGCCGACGAGGCCGAGCCGTGGACCAACACCGCGACTCCGGTGTTCGACGGTGCCCGCGAGGACGACGTCACCGGCCTGATCGAGAGCACCGTGCCCAACCGCGACGGCGACCGTCTGGTCGGCCCGGGCGGCAAGGCCCGGCTCTTCGACGGCCGTACCGGCGAGCCCTACAAGGACCCGATCTCGGTCGGTTACATCTACATTCTGAAGCTGCTCCACCTGGTCGACGACAAGATCCACGCTCGTTCGACCGGCCCGTACTCCATGATCACCCAGCAGCCGCTCGGCGGTAAGGCCCAGTTCGGCGGCCAGCGCTTCGGTGAGATGGAAGTCTGGGCCCTGGAGGCCTACGGCGCCGCCTACGCGCTGCAGGAGCTGCTGACGATCAAGTCCGACGACGTACTCGGCCGCGTGAAGGTCTACGAGGCCATCGTCAAGGGCGAGAACATCCCCGAGCCCGGCATTCCCGAGTCCTTCAAGGTCCTCATCAAGGAAATGCAGTCGCTCTGCCTCAACGTCGAGGTTCTGTCGAGCGACGGCATGTCCATCGAGATGCGAGACACCGACGAGGACGTCTTCCGCGCTGCGGAGGAGCTCGGCATCGACCTGTCCCGGCGTGAGCCGAGCAGTGTCGAAGAGGTCTGATCAACTCAAGGGGAAACAAGTTGCTTGACGTCAACTTCTTCGACGAGCTTCGCATCGGTCTGGCGACCGCCGACGACATCCGCCAGTGGTCGCACGGCGAGGTGAAGAAGCCGGAGACGATCAACTACCGGACCCTCAAGCCTGAGAAGGACGGGCTCTTCTGCGAGAAGATCTTCGGTCCGACCCGGGACTGGGAGTGCTACTGCGGTAAGTACAAGCGCGTCCGATTCAAGGGCATCATCTGCGAGCGCTGCGGCGTCGAGGTGACCCGAGCCAAGGTGCGCCGTGAGCGGATGGGCCACATCGAGCTGGCCGCGCCCGTCACGCACATCTGGTACTTCAAGGGTGTGCCGAGCCGGCTCGGCTACCTGCTCGACCTGGCCCCGAAGGATCTCGAGAAGATCATCTACTTCGCGGCCTACATGATCACGAGCGTCGACGCCGAGCGTCGCGACCGTGACCTGCCGACCCTCGAGGCGCACATCTCGGTGGAGCGGCAGCAGATCGAGCAGGCCCGCGACGCCCAGGTCGAGGCCCGCCAGCAGAAGCTGGAAGGCGACCTGTCGGAGCTGGAGCAGGCCGGTGCCAAGGCCGACCAGAAGCGCAAGGTCCGTGACGGCGCCGAGCGGGAGATGAAGCAGCTGCGCGACCGTGCGCAGCGCGAGATCGACCGTCTCGACGAGGTCTGGAACCGCTTCAAGAACCTCAAGGTCCAGGACCTCGAGGGCGACGAGATGCTCTACCGCGAGATGCGGGACCGCTTCGGCAAGTACTTCGAGGGGGGCATGGGCGCCGCGGCGATCCAGGCCCGCCTGGAGAACTTCGACCTCGACGCGGAGGCCGAGCGCCTGCGCGACATCATCCGCACCGGCAAGGGCCAGAAGAAGGCCCGCGCCCTCAAGCGGCTGAAGGTCGTCTCGGCGTTCCTCAACACCCGCAACAGCCCGCTGGGCATGGTGCTCGACTGCATCCCGGTGATCCCGCCGGACCTGCGTCCGATGGTGCAGCTGGACGGTGGCCGCTTCGCGACCTCCGACCTCAACGACCTGTACCGCCGCGTGATCAACCGGAACAACCGGCTCAAGCGCCTGCTCGACCTCGGTGCGCCCGAGATCATCGTCAACAACGAGAAGCGCATGCTTCAGGAGGCCGTCGACGCGCTGTTCGACAACGGCCGCCGCGGCCGCCCGGTCACCGGGCCGGGCAACCGCCCCCTGAAGTCGCTCTCCGACATGCTCAAGGGCAAGCAGGGCCGGTTCCGGCAAAACCTGCTCGGCAAGCGCGTCGACTACTCCGGCCGTTCGGTCATCGTCGTCGGCCCGCAGCTGAAGCTGCACCAGTGCGGTCTGCCCAAGCAGATGGCGCTGGAGCTCTTCAAGCCGTTCGTCATGAAGCGGCTGGTCGACCTCAACCACGCGCAGAACATCAAGAGCGCCAAGCGCATGGTCGAGCGGGCCCGCCCGGTCGTGTGGGACGTGCTCGAAGAGGTCATCACCGAGCACCCGGTGCTGCTCAACCGGGCGCCGACCCTGCACCGCCTGGGCATCCAGGCCTTCGAGCCGCAGCTGGTCGAGGGCAAGGCCATCCAGATCCACCCGCTCGTCTGCACCGCGTTCAACGCGGACTTCGACGGTGACCAGATGGCCGTGCACCTGCCGCTGTCAGCCGAGGCCCAGGCCGAGGCACGCATCCTGATGCTCTCGACCAACAACATCCTCAAGCCGTCGGACGGCAAGCCCGTCACCATGCCCACCCAGGACATGGTGATCGGCCTCTACTGGCTGACGACCGAGCGCGACGGCACGAGCGGCGACGGCCGTGCGTTCGGCTCCGTGGCCGAGGCCACCATGGCCTACGACCGCGCCGAGCTGGACCTGCAGGCCAAGATCCAGATCCGGTTCAAGGACGTCCCGCCGCCGCGTGGCTGGCAGGCGCCCGAGGGCTACGAGCCGGGTCAGCCGTACCGCCTGGAGACCACGCTGGGCCGGGCCCTGTTCAACGAGGCCCTGCCCGCCGACTTCCCGTTCGTCAACTACGAGGTCGGCAAGAAGCAGCTCTCCGCGATCGTCAACGAGCTGGCCGAGACCTACCCCAAGGTCGAGGTGGCCAACGCGCTGGACAACCTCAAGTCCACGGGATTCCACTGGGCCACCCGGTCGGGCGTCACCATCTCCATCGAGGACGTGGTGACCCCGCCCAACAAGGCCGAGATCCTGCAGGGCTACGAGGCGCGTGCCGACAAGGTGCAGCGCGAGTTCAACCGCGGTCTGATCACCGATGATGAGCGCAAGCAGGAGCTCATCATGATCTGGAACGAGGCCACCGCCGAGGTCGCCGCGGACATGGAGAAGGCCTTCCCCAAGACCAACCCGGTCTGGATGATGGTCAACTCCGGTGCCCGTGGTAACCCGCTGCAGATCCGGCAGATCTCCGGTATGCGCGGCCTGGTGTCCAACCCCAAGGGTGAGACCATCCCGCGGCCGATCAAGTCGTCCTTCCGTGAGGGCCTCTCGGTCGTCGAGTACTTCATCTCGACGCACGGTGCCCGTAAGGGTCTGGCCGACACCGCGCTGCGCACCGCCGACTCGGGTTACCTGACCCGTCGTCTGGTGGACGTCGCGCAGGACGTCATCGTCCGCGAGGAGGACTGCGGCACCGACCGCACGATCCCGTTCTCGGTGGCCGACAAGCTGGCTGACGGCACGCTGGTCAAGCTGGCCACCACCGAGACCGGCCTGGTCGGGCGGACCATCGCCGAGGACGTCGTCGTCGACGGCACGGTGATCTTCCCGGCCGACACCGACCTGTCGGACACCGTGGTGTCCCGGCTGGTCGAGGTCGGGGTGGAGAGCGTCCGGACCCGTTCGGCCCTCGTCTGCGAGGCCAAGATCGGTGTCTGCGCCGCCTGCTACGGCCGCTCGCTGGCGACCGGCAAGCGCGTGGACGTCGGCGAGGCCGTCGGCATCATCGCCGCGCAGTCCATCGGTGAGCCCGGCACCCAGCTGACCATGCGTACCTTCCACACCGGTGGTGTGGCGGGTGGCGACATCACGCACGGTCTGCCGCGTGTCCAGGAGCTGTTCGAGGCGCGCATCCCCAAGGGTGTCGCCCCGATCAGCGAGGTCGCCGGCCGGGTCAAGATCGACGAGACGGAGAAGACCCGCAAGGTCGTCATCGTCCCGGACGACGGCTCCGACGAGATCCCCTACCAGGTGCCGATGCGTTCGCGTCTCCTGGTCAAGGAGGGCGAGCACGTCGAGGTCGGCCAGCAGCTCATCGCGGGTGCGCAGAACCCGCACGAGGTGCTGCGCATCCTCGGACCGCGCGCCGTGCAGCTCCACCTGGTCCACGAGGTCCAGGAGGTCTACCGGTCGCAGGGTGTGTCGATCCACGACAAGCACATCGAGATCATCGTCCGCCAGATGCTCAAGCGGGTGAACATCCTCGAGTCGGGCGACACCGACCTGCTCCCGGGCGATCTGATCGAGCGTCCGATCTTCGAGCAGCGCAACCGCTCGGTCGTGTCCGAGGGCGGCTCGCCCGCCGCCGGCCGCCCGGTCCTGATGGGCATCACCAAGGCCTCCCTGGCCACCGAGTCCTGGCTCTCCGCCGCCTCCTTCCAGGAGACGACGCGAGTCCTGACCGAGGCCGCGATGCACGCCAAGAGCGACCCGCTGCTGGGCCTCAAGGAGAACGTCATCATCGGTAAGCTCATCCCGGCCGGTACCGGCATGCCGCAGTACCGCAACGTCCGGGTCGAGCCCACCGAAGAGGCCAAGGCGGCGGTCTACTCCGTCGGTTCCTACGACGACGGCGCCGAGTACGCCTTCGGCCAGGGTTCCGGCGAGGCCGTCCCGCTGGAGGAGTACGACTTCGGCCAGTACAACCGCTGAGGCTGAGGTTGCTCTAGGGCACCTCTGATGCCACACGCCGAAGGGCCCCTTCCATTCCGGAAGGGGCCCTTCGCGTTACCTGGACGAGATATCCGGCCGGTCAAGCCGACGATCAGCACAAGGTGTTTTGCCGCGACTTGGGTAGTTCGTCACCAGATGGCGAGGGTGGGGTGGCTACCGTACATAGGGGTCGAACAGGGGGATCTCTTTATGACGAAGATCATCGCGGCGAGCGTGCTGGGCGTGGTCACGGTGTTCGGGGCCGCGGGGGCGGTTCCGGCGCAGGCCACGGCACCGCAGGTCGAGCAGGACTGCCGTACGTACTCCGGGGTCAAGGTGTGCGGTGAGGTCCAGCTGACCGAGAAGCAGAAGCAGTGCGTCCAGCAGGCGGTTCAGAAGGGTATGAGCGAGCGTCGCGCCGAGGTGGAATGCTCGCGCTGACAGGACCTCTAAGAGGCCGCTTCCCATCTGATGGGGAGCGGCCTTCTTTCTGCTTTGGGGGCCGCAGGGATCGGGCTAGAGCGCCGCACGGGCCGGGCTAGGAGCCGCGCGGACCGGGCTAGGAGCCGCACGGACCGGGCTAGAGAGGGAGCGGGCGGCGGGAGACCGGAGAGGACTGCAGGATCGAGGTCGTCGTGCGGCCGTACGGGGTGAAGCGGTCGAGGATGGGTTCGAGGTCGTCGACCGTGCGCAGGTGGGCGACGAAGAAGAAGCAGTCGTCACCGGTCATCCGGTGGCACTCGACGATCTCGGGGATCTCCTCGGCGATCTTGGGGATGCGGCTCAGCTCGCGGAGGGCGGGGCGGACGCGGACCAGGACGCTGATCGGGAAGCCGAGGACCCGGGGGTCCACGGCGGCGTGGTAGCCGGTGATCGCGCCGGAGTCCTCCAGCCGCTGGACCCGTTCGGCGACGGCGGGGGCGGAGAGGGCGACGCGGCGGCCGAGCTCGGCGAGCGTGATCCGGGCGTTCCGCTGGAGCTCGGTGAGGATTCGAAGGTCCGTCGCGTCGAGCGGCTTGGATTCGTAGGCGCGGCCTGGCCTGCCCGATCTGTTCGCCATTCCTCCAACTTACGGAGCGGCCGAAGATACGGCCATGCGTTTCTTCGCCGTGAGCGCCCTCTTCCACTACCTGGGGCCGGCGTTCGCGGTGTTGCTGTTCGCGAGGGTCGAGCCGGTCGGGGTCGCCGCACTGCGGATCTGGAGCGCCGCGCTGGTGTTCGCGCTGTGGCGGCGGTTCAGGTGGGACCGGACGGTCGTGGCCTGGGGCATCGTCTTGGCGGGCATGAACGTGTCGTTCTATATGGCGATAGCGCGGCTGCCCCTGGGGACCGTTGCGGCGATCGAGTTCCTGCCCGTTGTCGCTTTGGCCGCAGTGGGAGCACGAACGCTGCGGAACATGATCGCCCTGGTGGCGGTGGTGGGAGGGGTCTACACCCTCGTGGACGTACGGCTGGAGGGCGAGCCGCTGGGTTTCGTGCTGGCGTTCTTGAACGCGGCGTTGTTCGCGCTCTACATCGTCGTCGCGCATCGTTCAGCCCAGCGGTCCGGTGCCATCGGCGGGCTCGGGGCGGCGATGGCCGTGGCAGCGGTGCTCACGGCGCCTGGCCTGGTCGTGGCCGTACCGGCGCTGACCGATCCGCTGCTGCTCGCGGCGGGGGCCGGGGTGGGAATCTGCTCGTCGGTGATCCCCTACGTGTGCGATCAGCTCGCGATGGCCCGGCTGGCGCGGGAGACGTACGCGCTGATGGTGGCGCTGCTGCCCGCGATGGCGGTGGTGATCGGCGTGATCGTGCTGCGGCAGGTGCCCTCGGCCGTGGAGACGTTGGGGGTGGCTTTGGTGATCTCTGGTGTGGCGTTGCACAGTGAACGGACGGAACCGCTGAAGGAGAAGGCATGGAACAGACACGACTCGGTGGCACGGGGCTGAAGGTCTCACGCATCTGCCTGGGGATGATGAGCTACGGCGACCCCGAGCAGCGCAAGTGGTTCCTGGACGAGGCAGAGGCCGAGCCGATCGTCCGGAAGGCGGTGGAGGAAGGGATCACCTTCTTCGACACCGCGGACATGTACTCGCTGGGCCGGTCGGAGGGGATCACCGGGCGCCTGTTGCCGAAGCTCTTCCAGAGCCGCGACGACTACGTGCTGGCCACCAAGGTCTTTTTCCCGATGGGCGACGGCCCGAACGACCAGGGCCTGTCGCGCAAGCACGTGATGGCCTCGATCGACGCGTCGCTGCGGCGGCTGGGGACCGACCACGTGGACCTCTACCAGATTCACCGGTGGGACTACGACACGCCGATCGAGGAGACCATGGAGGCGCTCCACGACGTGGTGAAGGCGGGCAAGGCCAGGTACATCGGGGCCTCCAGCATGTACGCGTGGCAGTTCGCGAAGGCGCAGCGTGCCGCCGAAGTGGGCGGCTGGACCAAGTTCGTCTCCATGCAGAACCACTACAACCTGGTCTACCGGGAAGAGGAGCGGGAGATGATGCCGCTTTGCGTGGACCAGGGAGTCGGGGTCATCCCGTGGAGCCCGCTGGCCCGCGGGTTGCTGGCGGGCAACCGGGAACGCGGCGGTGAGCGCCGTACCGTGCGTTCCGAGAACGACACGTACGCCGACGACTTGTACGAGGAGGCCGACTTCGACGTGGTCGACGCCGTCAAGGCAGTGGCGGGCGAGCGGGGCGTGCCGCCGGCGCAGGTGGCGCTGGCGTGGCTTCTCCACAAGGAGGGCGTGGCCGCGCCGATCATCGGAGCGACCAAGCTGAGGCACATTGAGGACGCTGCTGCGGCCGCCACGCTGCGGCTGGACGAGAAGGAGCTGGAACGGCTCGAAGCGCCTTATCGGCCGCATCCCATTCTCGGCCACGAGTAACCAGATCCGGTTGAGGCCGCTCCCTGCCGGGGGGCGGCCTCTCCCATGTCAGGGGAACATGGGGCATGGTTTCAGCGTCCAAATGGGGTGGTGATTTGCGATACCACAGGCGGTCGGGGCAGGCTGGGGGCGGAAGACAGCCCTGGGCGGCCACCACGCCGCCCCTGGGACCGAGACCAAGGCTCGGAGGCCGCGTTACGCGCCGCGCGTTTCCGAGTCGCAGGCACGGGCCTGGGGGACCCCCGGGACTACGGCGCTGAAGGAGCCCGACGATGACCGAGAACGACGGCACGCAGGGACCACAGTGGCCGTTGCCTGACGACAAGGAGACGCCGAAGGCGGATCCTGCCGAGGGGCAGCCCGAACAGAGGGACGAACCGCCCGCGCGCCCGATGGGTCAGCCGCCCGCGAGCCCCATGGGTGAGCCGCCCGCGCGGCCGATGGGCGATCGCACGGTGGTCTTTGGTGCTCCCCAACTCGGTGGCACGGCCCAACCGCCGCCTCCGCCCGCGCCTACCGCGCCGCAGGCCCCGCCTGCCGCCGAGCAACCGACGGCCCCTGAGCAGCCGCCTGCCGCCGAACAGCCGACGGCCGCACAGCAGCCCCCCGCCGCGCAGGAGCCCGGGTTCCAGCAGCAGGAGCCTCTGCCGCCTCCGCCGCCGACCATGATCGAGCCGATGCCCATCCCGGGCAGCGAACGGCCGTCCGCGCCGCCGCCCCAGCCGCCGTACGGCCAGGAGCCGCAACCGTACGGCCAGGAGCAGCAGTACGGTCAGGAGCAGCAGTACGGCCAGCCTCCTGCGCAGCACGGTGCACCGCCTGCTGCCAGTGGCTACCCGGCCACCCCCGATCCCCAGCAGCCGTACGGGCAGCCTCCGGTCGCCCCGAGCTTCGAACAGCCCGGCCAGTACGGGCAGGCCCCGTTCGAGCAGCAGCAGAGCGGCTACCCGCAGGAGCCACAGCAGCAGCCATATGGCCAGCAGCAGCCGCCCGCGCCGAGTTATGGGCAGCCGCCCGAGCCTCAGCAGCCGTTCGGACAGCAGACCGAGCCGCAGCAGCAGCCGTACGGTCAGCAGCCCGAAGCCCAGCAGCCGTATGGGCAGGCCCCTTACGGCACGCCGCAGGAGCCGTTCGCCTCACCGGCCGAGCCGTTCCCGCCCACCGGCGAGCCGTTCACGCCGCCAGCCGAGCCTGAGGCGCCGGCCGGCGAGGGCGGGTTGTCCGAGCGCACGATGATCGTTCCAGGGCCTGGTGCCGCGACGCCGGAGCAGGAGCGCCCGGCGGTCGACGACCAGGCGACCACCGCCTGGTCGCCGGGGCCGGACATCCCCGTGGCCTCCGGGCCGGAACGCAGGCCCGCCCAGGAGGCGCCGGCCGAGCCCTGGCAGGCTCCGACGCCGCCTACCACACCCGAACCGTGGACCCCTGAGGCGCAGTCGACGCCGCCCGAGCAACAGCCACCCGCCGTGGACTCCGACCGCACTCTGATGGTCCCGCCGCCAGAGCCCGGCTTCGGCGTGGCCTCGTCGGGCGAGGAGCCCCAGGGTTACGGTGCTCCGGCGACGCCGCCCGGACGCGAGGCAGAGGACGCACAGGCCACGCAGGCGTTCGACCCTTCCGCGGGCCAGTCCTCCGAGCCGCAGCAGCAGGGCGGTGGCCTTCCAGATCAGACGCGCATGGACATGGGCCAATACCAGCAGTGGGGAGCGTCCGCCCAGCCTCCGGCGCCAGGCCAGTCCCCGGCTCCCGGTCAGCCGCAGGCTCCCGGTCAGCAGCCCTACGGCGGCCAGCAGTACGGCCAGGAGCAGCAGCAGTACGGGCAGCAGGGCTACGGGCAGCAGCAGCCCTACGGCCAGCAGGAAGGCCAACAGCGGCAGTACGGCCAGCAAGAGGGCCAGCAGCAGTACGGCCAGCAGGACGCGCAGCAGCCATATGGCCAGCAGCAGTACGGACAACAGCAGCAGTACGGCCAGGCCGCCTACGGTCAGCCTCCCGCACAGCCGAGCCAACCCGGTCAGCAGGGCCAACCCGGTCAGCCCGGTCAGCAGGGCCAGCCAGGTCAGCCCGGCCAGTACGGGCAGCAGCAGTACGGCATGCAGCCCGGCGGCGAAGGCGGCTACGCCGGATACGCGCCCGGCGGCGAGGCTGAGAAGAAGGGCAAGGGCGGCAACAAGAATCTGATGATCATCGGCGGCGCCGTCCTGCTCGTGATCATCATCGTCGTGGTGATCGCCTTCCTCATCTAAAAACTCGGTCAGATCTTCCCCGGGAGCTGGTCTCCCGGGACCGGAGTGCCGATGGGAACTCCCGCCGCCCGGCGGGAACAACCCGTCGGCACTCCGTCGTTATGGTTACGGTTAAACGGCCCAAACGGGCCCTCTTGCGCCATTCGGGGGGCGACCTCCGGTCCCCGAGGGTTGCTTCGGAGGGGCTGGGCGTTGTAATGCACCGTTCGCTTTGCACTTTGGCGGCGGGGTAGGTAATCTCTTCGCTTGTGCCCGCTGTGCGGGCCGCTATGCGTGCGCGCCGACCAGGTCCGCTGAGGCCAGGCCCCGCGCCGCACTACTCCCCGGCTTGATTCGGCCCTTTGAGGGGCCGGGCGGTCTGTGTCGGTCTGTGGAACCTGTTCGTTCAGGGGCTAGGACGACACGCCCGACCGCGGGGGTCGGAGAGGTCGGGAAACCGGCAGGTCACAGCCTCCCGTGAGGTAGTGATGACGGGTCTCGCGTGAGCGGAACTCCCGCGAGAGCGGAACCCAGACAGAACTAAGACTTACCGGCTCGGTACGAGGGAAGACGGAGACGCGGTGCCCACGATCCAGCAGCTGGTCCGCAAGGGCCGCCAGGACAAGGTGACCAAGAACAAGACGCCCGCGCTGAAGGGCAGTCCCCAGCGCCGGGGTGTCTGCACGCGCGTCTACACGACGACGCCCAAGAAGCCGAACTCCGCGCTTCGCAAGGTCGCCCGTGTCCGGCTGACCAGCGGGATTGAGGTCACGGCCTACATCCCCGGCGTCGGACACAACTTGCAGGAGCACTCGATCGTGCTCGTGCGCGGCGGCCGAGTGAAGGACCTCCCGGGCGTTCGGTACAAGATCATCCGCGGTTCGCTCGACACCCAGGGCGTGCGGAACCGCAAGCAGGCGCGCAGCCGCTACGGCGCGAAGAAGGAGAAGAGCTAATGCCGCGCAAGGGCCCGGCTGGCAAGCGCCAGCTCATTGCCGACCCGGTGTACAACTCGCCGCTGGTCACCGCGCTGATCAACAAGATCCTCCTGGACGGCAAGCGCTCCATCGCGCAGAGCATCGTGTACGACGCCCTCGAGGGTGCCCGCGAGAAGACCGGCAACGACCCGGTCGTCACGCTGAAGCGCGCGCTCGACAACGTGAAGCCGACCCTGGAGGTCCGCAGCCGCCGTGTCGGTGGCGCGACCTACCAGGTCCCGGTGGAGGTGCGGCCCGCCCGCTCCACCACCCTGGCGCTCCGCTGGCTGGTCATCTACGCCCGCCAGCGCCGCGAGAAGACCATGACCGAGCGGCTGATGAACGAGCTGCTCGACGCGAGCAACGGCCTCGGCGCGTCTGTCAAGAAGCGCGAGGACACGCACAAGATGGCGGAGTCCAACAAGGCCTTCGCTCACTACCGCTGGTGATCCGGCGGATCACGAGTTACGACGAGACGACGCGAGGACGGCAGTGGCTACCAAAACCGGTGTAGACCTGGCCAAGGTCCGCAACATCGGGATCATGGCCCATATCGACGCGGGCAAGACCACGACGACTGAGCGCATCCTGTACTACACGGGGATGAGCTACAAGATCGGCGAGGTCCACGACGGCGCCGCGACCATGGACTGGATGGAGCAGGAGCAGGAGCGGGGGATCACCATCACCTCCGCCGCCACCACCTGCGAATGGCCAGTCGACGACGTCAAGCACACGATCAACATCATCGACACCCCTGGCCACGTTGACTTCACCGTCGAGGTGGAGCGCAACCTGCGGGTGCTCGACGGTGCGGTCGCGGTGTTCGACGGCGTGGCCGGTGTGGAGCCGCAGTCCGAGACCGTGTGGCGTCAGGCCGACCGCTACGGCGTGCCGCGCATGTGCTTCGTCAACAAGCTCGACCGCGTCGGCGCGGAGTTCCACCGCTGCGTCGACATGATCGAGAGCCGGCTCAACGCGATCCCGCTGGTGCTGCAGCTGCCGATCGGCGCCGAGTCCGACTTCAAGGGCGTCATCGACCTCGTGACGATGAAGGCCCTGCTCTGGAACGAAGAGGCCAAGCTCGGCGAGATGTACGACACCGTCGACATCCCCGACACGCACGCCGAGGCCGCCCGTGAGTGGCACGACAAGCTGGTCGAGACCCTCGCCGAGAACGACGACGAGATCATGGAGCTGTACCTGGAGGGCGACGAGCCCACCATCGAGCAGCTCTACGCCGGCATCCGCCGCGCGACGATCGCCGCCAAGCTCACCCCGGTGACCTGTGGCACCGCGTTCAAGAACAAGGGCGTCCAGCCGCTGCTCGACGCGATCGTGCGTTACCTGCCCAACCCGCTGGACGACGGCGGCGTGGACGGTCACGCGGTCCGCGACGAGGGCAAGGAACTGCACCGCGACGCCAGCGAGGATGAGCCGTTCTCCGCTCTGGCGTTCAAGATCGCGAGCGACCCGCACCTCGGCAAGCTGACGTTCATCCGCGTCTACTCCGGCGTCCTGGAGTCGGGCACCTCGGTGCTCAACTCCAACAAGGAGCGCAAGGAGCGGATCGGCAAGATCTACCGGATGCACGCCAACAAGCGCACCGAGATCGAGCGCGTCGGCGCCGGCGACATCGTCGCGGTGATGGGTCTCAAGCAGACCACCACCGGTGAGACGCTGTGCGACGACAAGAACCCCGTCGTCCTCGAGTCGATGAACTTCCCGGCGCCCGTCATCCACGTGGCGATCGAGCCGAAGACCAAGGCCGACCAGCAGAAGCTGGGCACCGCGATCCAGCGGCTGGCCGAGGAGGACCCGTCCTTCCAGGTCCGCACCGACGAGGAGACCGGCCAGACCGTGATCTCCGGCATGGGCGAGCTCCACCTGGAGATCCTCGTCGACCGGATGAAGCGCGAGTTCAAGGTCGAGGCCAACGTCGGCAAGCCGCAGGTGGCCTACCGCGAGACCATCACCCGCAAGGTCGCGAAGGTCGAGTACACCCACAAGAAGCAGACGGGTGGCTCCGGCCAGTTCGGCCGCGTGATCATCGACCTCGAGCCGCTGGGTGAGGGTAACGACGGTTACGAGTTCGAGAACAAGGTCACCGGTGGCCGCATCCCGCGGGAGTACATCCCGTCGGTGGACGCGGGCTGCCAGGAGGCCGCCGAATTCGGTGTCCTCGCCGGCTACCCGATGGTCGGTGTCAAGGTCACCCTGCAGGACGGCGCCTACCACGAGGTCGACTCCTCGGAAATGGCGTTCAAGGTAGCCGGTTCGATGGCCTTCAAGGAGGCGGCGCGCAAGGCGGGCGCCACCCTGCTGGAGCCGGTGATGGCGGTCGAGGTCACCACGCCCGAGGAGAACATGGGCGATGTGATCGGCGACATCAACAGCCGCCGCGGCCAGGTCCACTCGATGGACGAGCGGTCGGGCATGCGGGTCGTCAAGGCCGTCGTCCCGCTGTCGGAGATGTTCGGCTACGTGGGCGATCTGCGCAGCAAGACCCAGGGCCGGGCTGTTTTCACCATGCAGTTCGACTCCTACGCCGAAGTTCCGGGGAATGTCGCGCAGGAGATCATCGCCAAGGCGCGGGGCGAGTAGCACCGGGCCTGCCTCGGATCACCATCCAAGCCAGATACATGAGGCGGTCGTCTAGGCGGCCGAGGATCGCAAACGTACCAAGGAGCAACCAGTGGCGAAGGCCAAGTTCGAGCGGACGAAGCCGCACGTAAACATCGGCACCATCGGTCACATCGACCACGGTAAGACCACGCTTACCGCGGCGATTACCAAGGTGCTCCACGACAAGTACCCGGACATCAACCCCTTCACGCCGTTCGAGGACATCGACAAGGCACCGGAGGAGCGCGAGCGCGGTATCACCATCTCCATCGCGCACGTCGAGTACCAGACCGAGGCGCGCCACTACGCCCACGTCGACTGCCCGGGTCACGCCGACTACATCAAGAACATGATCACCGGTGCCGCCCAGATGGACGGCGCGATCCTGGTCGTGGCCGCCACCGACGGCCCGATGCCGCAGACCAAGGAGCACGTGCTCCTGGCCCGCCAGGTCGGCGTTCCCTACATCGTCGTCGCGCTCAACAAGTGCGACATGGTGGACGACGAGGAGATCCTGGAGCTCGTCGAGCTCGAGGTCCGTGAGCTCCTGTCCGAGTACGAGTTCCCGGGCGACGACCTCCCGGTCGTGCGCGTCTCGGCGTTCCAGGCCCTGCAGGGCGACGAGAAGTGGGCCGACTCGATCGTCGAGCTGATGACCGCCGTCGACGAGAACGTCCCCGAGCCGGTCCGTGACACCGAGAAGCCCTTCCTGATGCCGATCGAGGACGTCTTCTCGATCACCGGTCGCGGCACGGTCGTCACCGGCCGCATCGAGCGTGGCGTTGTCAACGTCAACGAGGAAGTCGACATCATCGGCATCAAGGAGACGTCGACCAAGTCGACCGTCACCGGTGTCGAGATGTTCCGCAAGCTGCTCGACCAGGGCCAGGCGGGCGACAACGTCGGTCTGCTCCTGCGCGGCATCAAGCGTGAGGACGTCGAGCGCGGCCAGTGTGTCATCAAGCCGGGCACCAACACCCCGCACACCGAGTTCGAGGCTCAGGTCTACATCCTGTCCAAGGACGAGGGCGGCCGCCACACGCCGTTCTTCAACAACTACCGGCCGCAGTTCTACTTCCGTACCACGGACGTGACCGGCGTGGTGAACCTCCCCGAGGGCACCGAGATGGTCATGCCGGGCGACAACACTGAGATGAACGTTCAGCTCATCCAGCCGATCGCCATGGAGGAGGGCCTGAAGTTCGCCATCCGTGAGGGTGGCCGGACGGTCGGCGCCGGTCGGGTCATCAAGATCACCAAGTAACACCCTTCGTGGCTGCGGCGGCCCGGCCGCCCGCACGGCAACCGGGCCGCCGCAGCACGAACCCAGGCAAGTACCAGCGGCACTACCAGTAAAGGACACCGAGGCCACCATGGCGGGACAAAAGATCCGCATCCGGCTCAAGGCCTACGACCACGAGGTCATCGACACCTCCGCGAAGAAGATCGTTGAGACGGTGACGCGGACGGGCGCCAAGGTCGCGGGCCCGGTGCCGCTGCCGACCGAGAAGAACGTGTACTGCGTCATCCGCTCGCCGCACAAGTACAAGGACAGCCGCGAGCACTTCGAGATGCGCACGCACAAGCGGCTGATCGACATCATCGACCCGACGCCCAAGACCGTCGACTCGCTCATGCGGCTCGACCTTCCGGCCGGCGTTGACATCGAGATCAAGCTCTAAGGGACGCACCAGAGATGAGTACGCAGAGGAAGGGCGTCCTGGGCGAGAAGCTCGGCATGACCCAGGTCTTCGACGATGAGGGCCGGATCGTTCCGGTAACCGTCGTCCAGGCCGGGCCGTGTGTCGTCACCCAGCTCCGCTCGCAGGAGAAGGACGGCTATACCGCCGTCCAGATCGGGTACGGGCAGATCGACCCGCGCAAGGTGAACAAGCCGCGCACGGGTCACTTCGAGAAGGCCGGCGTCACGCCGCGCCGCTACCTCGTCGAACTGCGCGCCGACGACACCACCGAGTACGAACTCGGCCAGGAGATCACCGTAGAGGTCTTCGAAGCCGGTCAGAGGATCGACGTGACCGGCACCAGCAAGGGCAAGGGCACCGCCGGTGTCATGAAGCGTCACGGCTTCAAGGGCCTCAGCGCGTCGCACGGCACCCAGCGCAAGCACCGCTCGCCGGGTTCGATCGGCGGCTGCGCGACCCCCGGTCGCGTCTTCAAGGGCCTGCGCATGGCGGGGCGGCACGGCAACGCCCGCACCACCGTGCAGAACCTGACCGTCCACGCCATCGACACCGAGAAGAACCTGCTGCTCATCAAGGGCGCGGTTCCCGGCCCGAACGGCGGCGTGGTGCTGGTCCGCGACGCAGTGAAGGGAACGGGCAAGTGACCTCGAAGGTAGACATCGACCTGCCCGCGGAGATCTTCGACGCCAAGACCAGCGTCCCGTTGATCCACCAGGTCGTGGTGGCCCAGCTGGCCGCCGCGCGCCAGGGCACGCACTCGACCAAGACCCGCGGCGAGGTCCGTGGCGGTGGCAAGAAGCCGTACCGGCAGAAGGGCACCGGCCGCGCCCGTCAGGGTTCGACCCGCGCGCCCCAGTTCGCCGGCGGTGGCATCGTTCACGGCCCGCAGATGCGGGACTACTCGCAGAAGACGCCGAAGAAGATGAAGGCCGCCGCTCTCCGCGGCGCCCTGTCCGACCGTGCCCGCTATGGCCTGGTGCACATCGTGGACACCATCATCGACGGCGACACCCCGAAGACGAAGACCGCCCTCGCCAACCTGCGCGGCATCACCGACGCCAAGCGCGTCCTCCTGGTCCTGGACCGTGAGGACGAGCTGACGTGGAAGAGCCTGCGCAACGAGCCGAGCGTCCATGTCATCGTCTCGGACCAGCTCAACACCTACGACGTGATGGTGAACGACGTCGTCGTCTTTACCCAGGCGGCCTACGACGAGTTCATCTCGCGCGCGACGAAGAAGTAAGGGGGAGACCACGTGAACAAGATCGCTGATCCCCGTGACGTCATCATCGCGCCGGTCGTCTCGGAGAAGAGCTACGGGCTGCTGGACGAGAACAAGTACACGTTCCTCGTCCGCACCGACGCGAACAAGACGCAGATCAAGCAGGCGGTCGAGGAGGTGTTCAACGTCAAGGTGACGAGCGTGAACACCATCAACCGCCAGGGCAAGCGCAAGCGCACCCGGTTCGGCTATGGCAAGCGCAAGGACACCAAGCGCGCCATCGTCAGCCTGGCCGAGGGCGAGCGGATCGACATCTTCGGCGGCCCGGCCTAAAGCCGGGGCGATCGAAGAGTTAGTTAAGGGATGAACGAAAAAGATGGGCATCCGTAAGTACAAGCCGACGACTCCGGGTCGTCGCGGCTCCAGCGTGGCCGACTTCGTCGAGGTCACCCGCCGCGAGCCCGAGAAGTCGCTGCTGCGTCCGCTCCCCAAGAAGGGCGGCCGCAACAACCACGGCCGCATCACCACCCGGCACCAGGGCGGCGGCCACAAGCGCGCGTACCGAGTGATCGACTTCCGTCGGCACGACAAGGACGGGATCCCGGCCAAGGTCGCGCACATCGAGTACGACCCCAACCGCACCGCGCGGATCGCGCTGCTGCACTACGCGGACGGCGAAAAGCGCTACATCCTCGCCCCGCAGGGCCTGAAGCAGGGCGACCGGGTCGAGAACGGGGCGGGCTCGGACATCAAGCCGGGCAACTGCCTGCCGCTGCGCAACATCCCGACGGGTACGGTCATCCACGCCATCGAGCTCAAGCCCGGTGGCGGCGCCAAGATCGCCCGTTCCGCGGGCGCCGGCGTCCAGCTGCTCGCCAAGGAGGGCAAGTACGCCACGCTGCGTATGCCGTCCGGCGAAATGCGCATGGTGGACGTCCGCTGCCGCGCCACGGTCGGCGAGGTCGGCAACGCCGAGCAGTCGAACATCAACTGGGGTAAGGCCGGCCGTATGCGGTGGAAGGGCAAGCGCCCGACCGTCCGCGGTGTGGCCATGAACCCGATCGACCACCCGCACGGTGGTGGTGAGGGCAAGACCTCCGGTGGTCGGCACCCGGTGAACCCGAACGGTAAGAAGGAAGGCCGCACCCGCCAGGCCAACAAGGCCAGCGACCGGCTGATCGTCCGTCGTCGCAGCAAGAAGAAGCGGTAGGAGTCGCTCGTCATGCCACGTAGCCTTAAGAAGGGCCCGTTCGTGGACGACCACCTGATCAAGAAGGTGGAAACCCAGAACGACAAGGGCACCAAGAACGTGATCAAGACGTGGTCGCGGCGCTCCATGATCGTGCCGGACATGATCGGTCACACGATCGCCGTGCACGACGGCCGCAAGCACGTTCCGGTGTTCATCACCGACGCCATGGTGGGACACAAGCTCGGCGAGTTCGCGCCGACGCGCACGTTCCGCAGCCACGTCAAGGAAGACCGCCGCAGCCGTCGCGGCTGAGCGGGCACGTAGGAGAGAGGGATCAGCGATGGAAGCCAGGGCCCAGGCGCGGTTCATCCGCGTCACGCCCATGAAGGCCCGCCGCGTGGTGGACCTCATCCGCGGCCTGCCGGCCGCGGAGGCGCAGGCGGTGCTGCGGTTCGCCCCACAGGCCGCCAGTGAGCCGGTGGGCAAGGTGCTCGCGAGTGCCATCGCCAACGCCGAGCACAACTTCAAGCTCGACACCGACACGCTCGTCGTCAGCGCGGCGTGGGTGGACGAGGGGCCGACGCTCAAGCGTTTCCGTCCCCGCGCCCAGGGTCGGGCTTACCGCATCAACAAGCGCACGAGCCACATCACCGTGGTCGTCGCGCCGCAGGGCGAGGTCGCTGCGGCTGCCGGCGGTAAGAAGACGAGGAGGGCCCGGTAGTGGGTCAGAAGATCAACCCGCACGGGTTCCGGCTCGGCATCACCACCGACCACAAGAGCGTGTGGTTCGCCGACAAGCTCTACAAGGACTACGTCAAGGAAGACGTCCAGATCCGGCGCATGCTGCAAAAGGGCATGGACCGGGCGGGCATCTCCAAGGTGGAGATCGAGCGGACCCGTGACCGTGTAGAGGTCAACATTCACACCGCCCGGCCGGGCATCGTCATCGGCCGTCGCGGTGCCGAGGCCGAGCGGCTCCGGGGCGACCTGGAGAAGCTGACCGGCAAGCAGGTGCGGCTGAACATCCTCGAGGTCAAGAACCCCGAGATCGACGCCCAGCTCGTCGCGCAGGGCGTGGCCGAGCAGCTGTCCAGCCGTGTCGCGTTCCGCCGTGCCATGCGCAAGGCCATCCAGTCCGCGATGAAGTCGGGAGCCAAGGGCATCAAGGTCCAGTGCTCCGGCCGTCTGGGCGGCGCTGAGATGTCCCGGTCCGAGTTCTACCGCGAGGGCCAGGTCCCGCTGCACACGCTGCGCGCCGACATCGACTACGGGTTCTACGAGGCCCGGACGACCTTCGGCCGCATCGGCGTCAAGGTGTGGATCTACAAGGGCGAGGCCGCGGCGACCCGCGCCGAGCGCGAGCAGAAGGCCGCGCAGCAGCGCGCCGCCGGTGGCGGTGGCGGCGGTGGCCGCGAGCGTCGCGGTGGTGACCGCCGTGGCGGTGCCCGCGGTGGCCGTGGTGGCCGTGGCGGCGAGGGCCGTGGCGGCGAGCGCGGCGGTGCGCCGCGCCAGCAGCAGAGTTCCGAGCAGCCGGCGCCGTCCGCTGACGCTGCTCCGACTGGAGAGGGGAGCTGAGTAAGCGATGCTGATCCCTCGTAAGGTCAAGCACCGTAAGCAGCACCACCCGAAGCGCCGGGGAATGGCCAAGGGCGGTACGAAGGTTACTTTCGGTGAGTACGGCATCCAGGCCGTCGAGGGCGCGTACGTGACCAACCGGCAGATCGAGGCCGCACGTATCGCCATGACCCGCCACATCAAGCGTGGTGGCAAGGTCTGGATCAACATCTTCCCGGACCGCCCGCTGACCAAGAAGCCCGCCGAGACCCGCATGGGTTCCGGTAAGGGTTCGGTCGAGTGGTGGGTGTCCAACGTGAAGCCGGGCCGCGTGATGTTCGAGATCTCCTACCCGAACGAGCAGGTCGCTCGGGAGGCCCTCACCCGCGCGATCCACAAACTCCCCATGAAGTGCAAGATCGTTAAGCGAGAGGTGGGTGAGTCCTGATGGCCAAGGGTCTTGCCGCCGACGATCTGCGGACCGAGCCTGAGGACGTCCTGGTCACCAAGCTGAAGGAGGCGAAGGAGGAGCTGTTCAACCTTCGTTTCCAGGCCGCCACCGGCCAGCTGGAGAGCCACGGTCGCCTGCGCACCGTGAAGCGCGAGATCGCACGCATCTACACCGTGATGCGGGAGCGGGAGCTCGGCATCGTCACGGTCGCCGAGGAGACGGACGCGGCGTCCGAGGAGGGCAACAACGATGACTGAGCAGAAGACAGACGAGCGGAGCACCCGCAAGATCCTTGAGGGTCTGGTGGTCAGCGACAAGATGGACAAGACCGTGGTCGTGTCCGTCGAGGACCGCGTGAAGCACGCCAAGTACCACAAGGTGATCCGCCGTACGACCAAGTACAAGGCGCACGACGAGGCCAACGAGTGTGGCGTCGGCGACCGCGTCCGTCTCATGGAGACCCGGCCGCTGTCCGCCACCAAGCGGTGGCGCGTGGTCGAAGTCCTCGAGAAGGCCAAGTAATCACTGGTTCCACCAGGCTGCCCGGGAGCGGGCAGAACCGGTGTGACGAACAGGAGTTGACGTGATCCAGCAGGAGTCGCGACTCAAGGTCGCCGACAACACGGGTGCGAAGGAGATCCTTTGCATCCGTGTGCTCGGCGGCTCGGGTCGGCGCTACGCGGGAGTCGGCGACGTCATCGTTGCGACGGTGAAGGACGCCCTTCCCGGCGCCGGCGTGAAGAAGGGTGACGTCGTCAAGGCAGTTGTCGTGCGTACCCGCAAGGAGCGTCGTCGTCCCGATGGCTCCTACATCCGCTTCGACGAGAACGCGGCCGTCCTGATCAAGGACGGTGGCGACCCCCGCGGCACCCGTATCTTCGGCCCGGTGGGCCGCGAGTTGCGCGAGAAGAAGTTCATGCGAATCATCTCGCTCGCGCCGGAGGTGCTGTGATGAAGATCAAGAAGGGTGACGAGGTCATCGTCATCGCCGGTAAGGACAAGGGCGCCACGGGCAAGGTCCTGCGCGTCGACCCGAACCGGGAGCGTGTTGTCGTCGAGGGCGTCAACATCATCACCAAGAACATCAAGGCCGACGCGCAGCGGGCCGGCAAGGAGAGCGGCCAGGTCAAGGTCGAAGCGCCGCTCCACGTCAGCAACGTGGCTCTCGTCGAGGACGGCAAGCCGGTTCGCGCCGGCTACCGCATCGACGAGGACGGCACGAAGGTCCGGGTCTCGCGCCGTACCGGCAAGGAGATCTGACAATGACCGACACCGTGACCGAGACCACCGAGCGCCCCGTTCCGCAGCCGCGCCTGAAGCTCCGCTACCGCGAGGAGATCGCGAAGGGGCTGCAGGAGCAGTTCGGCTACGCCAACGTGATGCAGATCCCCGGCCTGACCAAGATCGTGGTCAACATGGGTGTGGGTGACGCCGCCAAGGACGCCAAGCTGATCGAGGGTGCCATCAAGGACCTCTCGGCGATCACCGGCCAGAAGCCGGCCGTCAACCGGGCCCGCAAGTCCATCGCGCAGTTCAAGCTGCGCGAGGGCATGCCGATCGGCGCGCACGTCACGCTGCGCGGCGACCGCATGTGGGAGTTCCTGGACCGGCTGCTGTCCACGGCGCTGCCGCGGATCCGTGACTTCCGGGGCTTGTCGCCCCGGCAGTTCGACGGCAACGGCAACTACACCTTCGGGCTGACCGAGCAGGTCATGTTCCACGAGATCGACCCGGACAAGGTCGACCGCTCGCGGGGCATGGACATCACGCTCGTCACCTCAGCCAAGACCGACGACGAGGGCCGGGCGCTGCTCAAGCTCCTGGGCTTCCCCTTCAAGGAGAACTGAGCATGGCGAAGAAGTCGCTGATCGCCAAGGCGGGACGGAAGCCGAAGTTCGGCGTGCGCGCGTACACTCGCTGCTCGCGCTGCGGCCGTCCGCGCTCCGTCTACCGGAAGTTCGGCCTCTGCCGAGTGTGCTTCCGTGAGATGGCGCACCGCGGTGAGCTTCCCGGCATCACCAAGTCGAGCTGGTGAACCTCCGCGGGCCGCGACCGCTGAGGGAACGGCCCGCGCCGGCACCAGCCTGTAATGACCAACCGGGCATCTGATGAAGGTGCCCACGACCGCGCCAAAGGTCCACGGATCCGGTTCCGGAGCCTGGAAACCGTGGCGAGGGAGGGCCAGTAGGCCATGACGATGACCGACCCGATCGCAGACATGTTGACACGTCTGCGGAACGCCAACTCGGCATACCACGACTCGGTGGCCATGCCGTACTCGAAGATCAAGGCGCATATCGCCGAGATCCTCCAGCAGGAGGGTTACATCACCGGCTGGAGCGTCGAGGACGCCGAGGTCGGCAAGAAGCTCAACATCGAGCTCAAGTTCGGTCCGACGCGTGAGCGTTCGATCGCCGGCATCAAGCGCGTCTCGAAGCCGGGTCTGCGCGTGTACGCCAAGAAGGACAACCTGCCGAGGGTGCTCGGGGGCCTGGGGATCGCGATCATCTCGACGTCCTCCGGTCTGATGACCGACCGGCAGGCAGGCAAGCGCGGCGTGGGCGGGGAAGTCCTCGCCTACGTCTGGTGAGGGGAGGGCTCTAACCATGTCTCGTATTGGACGACTTCCCATCACCGTGCCCAGCGGCGTCGACGTGAAGATCGACGGCCAGGAGGTCACCGTCAAGGGGCCCAAGGGCACGCTGTCCCACGTCGTGGCCGAGCCGATCGAGGTTCAGCTCGAGAGCGGCACGCTCACCGTCGGCCGCCCGAACGACGTGAACACCGTGCGCGCGTTGCACGGTCTCACTCGCGCGCTCATCAACAACATGGTCGTCGGTGTCACCGAGGGCTACAGCAAGACCCTCGTGATCCAGGGTGTCGGTTACCGCGCCGTGCCCAAGGGCAAGAACATCGAGTTCTCCCTGGGCTACAGCCACCCGATCCTGGTCGAGGCGCCCGACGGCATCACCTTCACCGTCGAGAAGCCGACCCAGATCAAGGTCGAGGGCATCGACAAGCAGAAGGTCGGCGAGGTGGCCGCCAACATTCGTAAGCTGCGCAAGCCCGACCCGTACAAGGGCAAGGGCGTGCGTTACGAGGGCGAGCACATCCGTCGCAAGGTCGGAAAGGCTGGTAAGTAGTCATGGCAGGCACCAAGACCCTGGCCGGAAAGGCCACGCTGGCGCGGGCCAAGTCCCGCAAGCGCCGGCACCTGCGGGTCCGGAAGAAGGTCGTCGGCACCGCCGCGCGTCCTCGCCTGGTCGTGACCCGCTCCACCAAGCACGTCTTCGTCCAGGTCATCGACGACACCGCGGGCCACACGCTGGCCCACGCGTCGACGATGGAGGCGGAGCTGCGCAGTGACTCCGGCGACAAGACCGCCAAGTCCCGCAAGGTCGGCGAGCTCGTCGCCGCGCGGGCCAAGGAGGCCGGTGTCTCCGCCGTGGTCTTCGACCGTGGCGGCAACAAGTACCACGGGCGTGTCGCCGCTGTCGCGGACGGCGCTCGCGAGGGGGGCCTCCAGCTGTGATGGCCCTTAATTCCCTTAACGAGAAGAGGAACCACTGATGGCAGCGCAGAGGCGTGGTGGCGGTCAGGGTGGCGACCGTCGCGACGGCCGCCGCGACGACCGCCGCGGTGGCGCCGACAAGGGCCAGTCGTACATCGAGAAGGTCGTGGCGATCAACCGTGTCGCCAAGGTCGTGAAGGGTGGTCGTCGCTTCAGCTTCACCGCCCTCGTCATCGTCGGTGACGGCAACGGCACCGTCGGCGTCGGCTACGGCAAGGCCAAGGAAGTCCCCGCGGCCATCGCCAAGGGCGTCGAAGAGGCCAAGAAGCACTTCTTCAAGGTGCCGCGGATCCAGGGCACCATCCCGCACCTGGTGCAGGAGCGGGACGCCGCGGGCGAGGTCCTGCTGCGCCCGGCCAGCCCGGGTACCGGTGTGATCGCCGGTGGTCCGGTGCGCGCCGTGCTGGAGTGCGCCGGCATCCACGACGTGCTGAGCAAGTCGCTGGGCAGTGACAACGCGATCAACATCGTGCACGCCACGATCGCCGGTCTGAAGGCGCTCAAGCGGCCCGAGGAGATCGCGGCCAAGCGCGGCCTGCCGATCGAGGACGTCGCCCCGGCAGCCATGCTGCGTGCACGCGCCGCCGGCAGTGAGCCGAGGGCGGAGGCACCGACCTCATGAGCCAGCTCAAGATCACGCAGATCAAGTCCGTGATTTCGGAGAAGCAGAACCAGCGTGACACGCTGCGCACCCTGGGCCTCAAGAAGATCGGTCAGAGCACCGTTCGCGAGGACACCCCGCAGGTGCTCGGCATGATCCGGACGGTGGCGCACCTGGTCACCGTCGAGGAGGTCGACTGACATGGCTGATCTCAACAAGGAGACCACCGCCACTGAGGGGGCCACTGAGGGCATGCCCCTCAAGGTGCACGACCTGCGTCCGGCCCCCGGCGCCAACAAGGCCAAGGTCCGCAAGGGCCGTGGTGAGGCGTCCAAGGGCAAGACCTCTGGTCGCGGCACCAAGGGCACCAAGGCCCGCAACACGGTTCCGGTCGGGTTCGAGGGCGGCCAGATGCCCCTGATCCGCCGCATCCCGAAGCTCAAGGGCTTCAAGAACCCCAACCGGGTCGAGTTCCAGGTCGTGAACCTGGACAAGCTGTCCGAGCTCTACCCCGAGGGTGGCGAGGTCACGGCGCAGGACCTGGCGGCGAAGGGCGCGGTGCGCCCCAACCGTCCGGTGAAGGTCCTCGGCACCGGCGACATCTCCGTCGCGGTCCAGGTGAAGGTCAACGCCTTCTCCAAGTCCGCCAAGGAGAAGATCGCCGCAGCCGGTGGCACCACCGACGAGCTGTAAGCAAGCACGCGAACAGGGCCCCGGCCCCCCGCAAGGGGACCGGGGCCCTGCCGCATCCCTACGCTCCACCGGGCGTGTGGGGCCGGGAGTGTAGGGCTGTGTGTGCATGCTCCGCTGGCTGTGTGGAGACTGGGGTGCCGCTCTTATGAGCGGACGGCACTAGCAGCGGTGGCGGGTCGTCTTGGTTACGCCGATCCAGAGGGTCTCGGATCCCCTGGGAGTCCTCCGGTACCAGTTGCCGTGGGCCCGCCAGGTGTAGGTGCCGCTGGACTTGCACTTGGCCTTGGGGTTGACGCTGCCCTTGCGGTAGATGGTCTTGCTGGAACGGCCGTCCCAACCCCACCAGCGCTTCTGCTGGAGCGTGACCTTGAAGTAGGTGGCGCCGCAGTTCTTGAGCTTGCCGCCGATGACCGTGTGCCAGCCATTCCTGAACTTCTGCTTGTACGGCCGCCACATGTAGACGCAGTTGGGGGCGGCCTTGAGGACCTCACGGCCGGCGGACGTCAGCTGGCCTTCGAGGTCGGCCAGCCGGACGGCGGAGTAACCGGCGGTGGCGGACGCCGCGGTGGAGGACGCGGCGGCCGGGGCGGCCGGGGCTACCTCCGCGTGGGCGGTGCCCGTGGCGACCATGGGGGAGAGCGTGGCGACGCCGGTCAGCGCGACGGTGCCTAGTTTGACGCTGAGACTCATGACCCTTCTTCCCTCGGATGTTGTTGCTTCCGCCGCAATTGGAAAGTGGACCTGTCTCCGTTGCGTCTCCGTTGTGTCTCTGAAGTATCGCGGGCGAGTCTCCGCACCAGCTCAAACCCTGGTGCGAAAGTGTCGGGCGGGGCGGAAGCCGCATGAAGCGTCGGCATAGGTTTTGCGCTAGTAGCGAGATGATTCGAAGTCGCCTGTGGTAGCCGCTACCCTGGGCGGAGCCGTCACGCTTCGCCGTGGGCGAGTGCGCTCCTGGGGCAAGATAAGGTATGCCCCTGGGCGGGGCGTCGGCGTCGCTCACCCCGGTGATTTGATCCAGATCGACTCTGCCGCATTGGTGCAGGTCATGCAGGAGGAATAGTGCTGACCGCGTTCGCTCGGGCTTTCCGTACGCCTGACCTGCGTAAAAAGATACTCTTCACGCTTTTCATCATCCTCGTGTTCCGGATCGGCTCAGGCCTGCCGACGCCGAACGTGAACGTCGAGGTGTTGAAGGAGACGGCCGACGCAGCCAAGAAGGGGTCGTCGGGTCAGGTCTTCCAGCTCGTCGACCTGTTCAGTGGTGGCGCGCTGTTGAAGCTTTCGGTGTTCGCGCTGGGGATCATGCCCTACATCACGGCGAGCATCATCTTGCAGCTGCTGACGGTGGTGATCCCGCGGCTGGAGGCCCTCAAGAAGGAGGGCCAGGCCGGCACCACGAAGATCACGCAGTACACCCGGTACCTGACGGTCGCGCTGGCGATCCTGCAGGGCACCGGCATCGTGGCGATGGCGAGCTCTGGCCAGTTGTTCGGCAGCGCGTCGCAGGCGGACGTCCTCTACGACAAGGGCGTCTTCCCCATCGTCACCATGGTCGTCTGCATGGTGGCCGGCACCTCGGTGATCATGTGGCTCGGTGAGCTCATCACCGACCGCGGCGTCGGCAACGGCATGTCCATCCTGATCTTCACCCAGGTGGTCGCGGTCTTCCCGGCGCAGTTCTGGGGCATCTACACCAAGAAGTCGCCGTTCGTCTTCGCGCTGGTCATCATCGTCGGGCTGGCGATCATGGCGGGCGTCGTGTTCGTCGAACAGGCGCAGCGCCGCATCCCGGTGCAGTACGCCAAGCGGATGGTCGGCCGCCGGATGTACGGCGGCACCTCGACCTACATCCCGCTCAAGGTCAACCAGGCCGGCATCATCCCGGTCATCTTCGCCTCGTCGCTGCTCTACCTGCCGGTGCTGGGCTCCCAGCTCTGGCCGGAGAACAAGTGGATGATCAAGATCCAGCCCTACCTGCAGCAGGACAACGCTTGGCACATGGCCGTCTTCTTCGGCTTCATCATCTTCTTCACTTACTTCTACGTGGCGATCACGTTCAACCCCACTGAAGTAGCCGACAACATGAAGAAGTATGGTGGATTCATCCCAGGCATCCGTCCGGGCCGGCCGACCGCCGAGTACCTCGACTATGTGCTGACCCGGATCACCACTCCCGGTGCGCTGTACCTGGGGCTTGTCGCACTGATCCCGATGGTGGCGTTCGCACTGCTGAAGGCGACCAACGACTTCCCGTTCGGTGGGACGAGCATTCTCATCGTCGTCGGCGTCGGGCTGGATACCGTGAAGCAGGTCGAATCTCAGTTGCAGCAGCGTAACTACGAGGGCTTCCTCCGATAGTGCGTATCGTGCTGGTGGGCCCCCCGGGAGCGGGCAAGGGGACACAGGCCCAGTTCATCGCATCGCATCTGTCCATCCCGAAGATCTCGACAGGTGACATCTTCCGAGCCAACGTGAGCGGCGGTACCGAGCTCGGCCGCCAGGCCAAGGCCTACATGGACCGCGGCGACCTCGTCCCCGACGAGGTCACCATCGCGATGGTGCGCGACCGGCTTGCCGAGGACGACGCGCGGGACGGCTTCCTGCTGGACGGCTTCCCGCGCAACGTGCCCCAGGCCGAGACGCTGAAGAAAATCCTGTCCTCCGACTTCGACGCCAAGCTCGACATCGTGCTGGAGCTCGTCGTCGACGAGGACGAGGTCGTGCGCCGGCTGTCAGGCCGGCGCACGTGCGAGCGGTGCGGTCGCATCTGGCACGTCGACTTCGACGACAAGAGGGACGACGTCTGCGACGACTGCGGCGGCCACCTCTTCCAGCGTGACGACGACAAGGAAGGCGTCGTCCGCCACCGGCTCGAGGTCTATCAGGAACAAACCTCCCCGCTGGTCCAGTTCTACGCCGATGAAGGCATCCTGAAGGGTATCGACGCGACCGGTCCGGTCGAGGAGGTCACCAAGCGCGCGCTGGACGAGCTGCGCCCTCTGGAGAGATGACCCCCGACGACCGCGATCCAGGGGGAGACATGTTCAAACGGCGCAGGCCTGTGATCCAGATGAAGACCGCCGAGCAGATCGAGCTGATGCGCAAGGCGGGCCTGCTGGTCGGCGAGACCCTGCAGCTGCTGCGCGAGGCGGTCAAGCCGGGCATCACGACGCTCGATCTGGACACGATCGCCGAGGAGAACATCCGCGACCACGGCGGCATCCCCTCGTTCAAGGGTTACCACGGCTTCCCCGGCACGATCTGCGCCTCGGTGAACGAGGAGATCGTGCACGGCATCCCGCGCGACACGAAGGTGCTCCAGGACGGCGACATCATCTCGATCGACTGCGGCGCGATCGTGGAGGGCTGGCACGGCGACTCGGCGATCACCGTTCCGGTGGGGGAGGTCACTCCCAGGCTGACCAAACTGCTGGAGGTCACCGAGGCGTCCCTGTGGCACGGTCTGAGGGCCGGAGTGGACGGGGCCAGGCTCACGGACATGTCGTACGCGATCGAGTCCTACATTCGCTCTCAGGGCCCTTACGGCATCGTTGAGGGCTACGGGGGCCACGGCATCGGGACCGAGATGCACATGGACCCGCTGATCCCCAACCACGGCGCCCCCGGCTACGGGCCCGTGCTGGAGGTCGGGATGTGCTTCGCGGTCGAGCCGATGGTCAATCTCGGCACCAAGGCGACGGTCGAGCTGGAGGACGGCTGGACCGTGATCACCACGGACGGCGAGTTCTCCGCGCACTTCGAGCACACGTTCGCCGTGACGGCGGACGGCCCCCGCGTGCTGACGGCCCTTGACGAGGGCCGGGAGTGGTTCGCCAAGCTTGAGGGGTAGGACCCTCCCGATCCCCGAAGGGGTGGCCATGACGAACCCTGAGATGCGCGCTTCGGACGCCGACCGGGATCGTGTGGCCACGGCCCTGCGCGAGCACTGTGCCGAAGGCCGCATCACGATGGACGAGCTGCACGAGCGGCTGGAGGCCACGTACGCGGCCAAGACCCTCGGGGATCTGCAGGAGGTCACCTCGGATCTCCCCGAGGAAGACCTGTACGCCCTCCCGGTCCCGGCTTCCCACCGTTCGACGACGAACGTCCCCGCCAAGCAGAACTTTGGCGAGCTCTCCCTGACCGGGCCTGCGGCCATGTGGGCGAGCTGGGCCTCGGTGAGCGCGATCTGCTTCAGCGTCTGGCTGATCGTCGCCCTGACCACCGGTGCCGTCTACCCGTGGTTCCTGTGGGTGGCCGGCCCCTGGGGCGTCATCCTGCTCGTGCGCACGATCTTCGGCCCCCGCCGGGACACCTGAGCGCCTACAGGGGCGGGTTTAGTCGACCTCCATGAGGGGGCGGTAGTTGCCCGTCGGCACGAAGTGGGTGGTCGCGTTTTCCGCCGTGACGAGGTGTACGGCGAAACCGGCGGGCTCTCCGGTCACCGCTGCCCTGCCGGGGCGGGTGAGGTCCAGGAAGAGCTGCCGGTAGGTGCTGGGGCAGGTCGTGCAGATCGTCGCCCCGAGGGAGCCCACCGAGCCGCGGTGCACGTGGCCGCTGATCACCCGGGCCACCTGCGGATGGCGGCCGACGACCTCGGCGAAGCCGGTGGTGTCGGCGAAGCGCATGTCGTCGATGAAGCGGATCCCGAGCGGGTACGGCGGGTGATGGGTCGCCACGACCGTCGGGGTCTCCGGCGCGGCGGAGAGGGCGTCGTCCAGCCAGGCCAGGCGTTCCTCGTCCATTTCGCCGTGCGGATTGCCTGGGACGGTGGTGTCGCAGCAGACGAGGCGGACACCGTTCACATCCACCGCGTACTGCACCGGTGAGCCGTCCTGACCCGATCCGGCCACCGCCGGGTGGTCCCTGAACGCATCGCGCATCGCGTCGCGGTCGTCGTGGTTGCCGGGCAGCGGATAGACCGCCATCGGCAGCGGCGACAGCAGCGCGTGCAGCCGGGTGTATTCGGCGGGACGCCCGCCGTCGGCGAGGTCGCCGGTGAGCACGACGGCGTCCGGGCGAGCGGGCAGCGCGAGGAGGCTGGACACGGCCGCGCGCAGGGCTCGTACTGGACCGGAGTCGTCATCGACCTCACCGTTCTTGCCGGCGGCGAGGTGGATGTCGCTGAGCTGCGCAATGATCGCCATTGATCCCTCCCCCTTGGTAAACACATCACGGACCCACGGGCGGCGCACAGGTTGGCCGGGCCGGTCCCGAGCCGGGAACCGGACGGAGTGCTGGAACGATCTTTGCGCCCGATTGACCGCGGTGTCGACTTGGCGCGGGGACAAGAAGATCAACGAGCTCCGTGTGCCAGTGGAGCCGACCCCCGGGGGGAACCGATGATCCGCAGACTACCGACAGCCTGCGCGGCGGCCGCGATCGGTACCGCCTTGGCGGCCGCGCCGCACGTCGACGACGGGGTACGGGGTAAAGGTCAAACCCGTCCGGGCCGGGCCGGGGCAGACGGTCGAGATCTCCGTGCCCGGGACGTGCGTTGAACCCGTGGCGACGTCGAACGCGTTCCCGCGCGGTGTCCGGATGCCGCTGGAGCCGGCGAACGACCGTCCGCTGGGCAAGACCGGGATCGGTGCGTCCACCACACCGAGCCTCTATCCGGTGAAGGTGAGGTGCTCGGGCGGGTCGACGATCACCGGCACCATCGAGGTGGTGTCGCCCGGGCAGGGCGGCTCGGAACCCGCCACGGCGCCCCAGGAGGGTTGGGGCGCCATGATCGCTGCTGGCGGCACGCTGGTGGTCGTCGCGGGCATCGGGGTCGCGGTGTGGCGGGCCCGCCGGCGCCGGACGGAGCCCCATGTCTGATCGCTGCCGCCGTGTCCCTGGAATCGTGGCGGGCCGGTCCCAGGTCGTGATCGGCTGTGCGTTGCGGGGCGATCGTACGGCCCGGCGCAGCACGCAGAGCGCCCTTCCCGCTGCGGCGGCTCCCGCGGCGCCCGCGGTGGCGGGGCCCGGCACCGGACGTCCGGTGCCGCTGCCGGGCACGCTGGGCCGGGTCCAGCCCATCTCCATTGCGATCCCGAAGATCGGGGTGAACGCGCCGCTGGCCGGCGTCGGGACGACCAGGAGCGGCCGGGTCGAGGTGCCGCAGCTCGGTGAGCACAATGTGGCCGGGTGGTACGCACGCGGCGCGAGCCCTGGCGAGCCGGGCGCGGCGCTGATCGTCGGCCGGGTCGAGACCATGACCGGACCGGCGGTCTTCGCCCGGCTCCGCGAGCTGGCGCACGGCGACATCGTCGGGATCGTCCGGGCGGACGAGACCGTGGCGGTGTTCCGGATCACCTCGGCCGAGCAGATCTCCGGGCAGGGCCTTCCGGCAGAGTGCGTCCGCCGTGGAGCCCCCGAACTCCGCTTGATCGCCTGCGCGGGCCTCCACGACGACGCCTGGCGTCCCCACCCGGATCACCTGATCGTCCGCGGCTCGTTCGCTGGCGCCTACCGGCTCTCCGATCTGCTGGAGACGTGAGCCTCAGGCGACGACCGCCGAGAGGGCGTTCGTGATCGCCTCGGGGGCCGGGGCGACGTCGGGGACCACGTCGCGCAGGGCCAGCCAGCCGTTGATCGCACGGGCGGTGGGCCAGGCCTCGCGGAGCTGGGGGTCGTCCAGGTCGTACCAGGCGGCGACCTTGGACCAGCGCCAGAGCCGGTGCCCGGCGCTGGAGAGCTCGGAGGCGGGGAAGCCGCCCGCGCCGCGGGCGCCGGTGATGGCCAGGCGCACCGAGTCGGCCGACCGGCCGACACGCTCGGCGATATCGCGGATGGTCAGGAGCGGGTCGGCCTCGACCCGTTCGACATGGAGCCCGGGGGCGCTGGCCTCCAGGTGCGCGATCACATCCATGATCGCGGTGGCCAGCGTCGGGCCCTGCCAGGTGCACGTGGCGTTGCCCGGACGCTCGGCGTGGTGCGGCTCGCTGATGATCGACACCGTCACGTGGCCGTGGGTGCGGTCGAACAAAGGATCGAGCTCGTCCTCGTAGAGCGGACGGCTGAGGACCAGCGCGAAGTCATAGCTGGGCATGCTGGTCCTCCTCCCTGTTGTTCTCTCCTGGAAAGGTACAACGCGTGAGCGCTGTATGCTTGAGTCGGGAGTAGTCTCCGGGGCCGGATCGTGCGTGAATTTCACATTCGGCGGCCGGTTGACGTAGACTCCTATGTCGGTCCGTTGTCGGCCGCCTGAATCCCAGCCTGAACCTTCTGGTGACGTGGCATGGGTGCGGCCGGATCACCTCTGGGACATCCCTTCGGTGTGCGCGGGCCGAGTCCAATGAGCCGATCAGCGAAGCGCGGAGGACATGGCCAAGAAGGAAGGCGCCATCGAGATCGAGGGCGTCGTCATCGAGTCGCTCCCGAACGCCATGTTCAGGGTGGAGCTCGACAACGGGCACAAGGTGCTCGCCCACATCAGCGGCAAGATGCGGATGCACTACATCCGGATCCTGCCGGACGACCGCGTCGTCGTGGAGCTGAGCCCCTACGACCTCACGCGCGGTCGGATCGTCTACCGCTACAAGTAATCCCACTGGGGTTGCCTTCCCCGTGCGTGGCGGCGCGGGGGTGACCCTGATCCTTAGGAGACCCAGTGAAGGTCAAGCCGAGCGTCAAGAAGATCTGCCAGAAGTGCCGCGTCATTCGCCGGCACGGCCGGGTCATGGTCATCTGCTCCGACCCGCGTCACAAGCAGCGCCAGGGCTGACGACCCCGACGCACAAGTAAATCCAGCGCATCGCAAGCTTCGTACTTCGGTCGCCGTACGCATCTGATTTTTTGGTCGGAAGCGAAAGCTTCCTCCCTCAAGGTGAGTGTTCACCCGGGGGGGCGACCCCCGGAACCCCGGGGGCCGACCGCAAGATCAGGTCGTACGGCACGGTCGTGTGAAGGGAGACCCTCGGACGGAGGCCGAGGCCGCCACCCGGGCAGGGTGTGAGCGGATCGCGATGCGTCAATACCTCCGCCAATGAAGGGAACTGCCCACGATGGCACGCCTCCTCGGCGTCGATCTCCCGCGTGACAAGCGCGTCGAGATCGCTCTCACCTACGTCTTCGGTGTCGGTCGTACCCGCGCCCAGGAGACGCTGAAGAACACCGGCGTCAACCCGGACCTGCGGGTTCATCAGCTCGGTGACGAAGAACTGGTCAGGCTCCGTGACTGGATCGAGTCGAACTACAAGGTCGAGGGTGACCTTCGCCGTGAGATTCAGGCGGACATCCGCCGCAAGATCGAGATCGGTAGCTACCAGGGGATCCGGCACCGCCGCGGTCTCCCCGTGCACGGTCAGCGCACGCAGACCAACGCGCGTACCCGCAAGGGCAAGAAGAAGACCGTGGCCGGCAAGAAGAAGGCCGGCAAGAAGTAGTCCGCCCGGACTTCGGTCCGAGTTGGATCGATGACCTCAGAGTAGAGAGAGCACATGCCTCCTAAGAGCCGTGTCGGCGCCAAAAAGGTGCGTCGCAAGGAAAAGAAGAACGTCGCTCATGGGCACGCCCACATCAAGAGCACGTTCAACAACACGATCGTCTCGATCACCGACCCCAACGGGAACGTGATCGCCTGGGCCTCCTCGGGCCACGTGGGCTTCAAGGGCTCGCGTAAGTCCACCCCGTTCGCCGCTCAGCAGGCCGCCGAGGCCGCCGCCCGCCGCGCCATGGAGCACGGCATGCGGAAGGTCGACGTCTTCGTGAAGGGCCCGGGCTCGGGCCGCGAGACCGCCATCCGGTCGCTGCAGGCGACCGGCCTCGAGGTGGGCTCGATCCAGGACGTCACGCCGGTTCCGCACAACGGCTGCCGCCCGCCGAAGCGTCGCCGGGTCTGAGGCAGGGGAGAACTAGAACAATGGCTCGTTACACGGGTGCCGACTGCAAGCTTTGCCGTCGGGAGAAGATGAAGCTGTTCCTCAAGGGCAGCAAGTGCATGGGCCCCAAGTGCCCGATCGAGATCCGGCCCTACCCGCCGGGTGAGCACGGCCGCGGTCGTCCCAAGGAGACCGAGTACCTGCTCCAGCTGCGCGAGAAGCAGAAGGCCAAGCGCATCTACGGCGTGCTCGAGCGCCAGTTCAGCAACTACTACGTCGAGGCCAACCGCCAGGGCGGCAAGACGGGTGAGAACCTCCTCACCCTGCTCGAGCGCCGTCTCGACAACGTCGTCTACCGCGCCGGCTTCGCCAAGTCCCGCGACGCGGCCCGCCAGCTGATCCGCCACGGCCACTTCCAGGTCAACGGCAAGAAGGTCGACATCCCGTCCTTCCTGGTCGGCGAGGCGGACATCGTCGAGGTCCGGCAGAAGTCGCTCGAGATGACCCCGTTCGTGGTCGCTCGCGCGGAGGCCGGCGAGCAGCAGGTCCCGGCATGGCTCGGGATCGTCACCGAGGGCGCCATGCGCATCCTCGTGCACTCCCTCCCGGTCCGGCAGCAGATCGACGCGCCGGTCCAGGAGCAGCTGATCGTCGAGCTCTACTCCAAGTAAGGGCTCATTCCGTCGCCGTGATCATGCCTCCAGGTGTGATCACGGCGATGGGGCGGAAGGAAAGTACTGCGGTCGTCATATAGCGGGCACCGCGGAAAGAAGGTTCAAAAATGCTCATCGCTCAGCGTCCCACTCTCACCGAAGAGCAGGTCGACGAGTACCGGTCGCGGTTCACCATCGAGCCGCTGGAGCCGGGCTTCGGCTACACGATCGGCAACTCGCTGCGTCGTACCCTGCTCTCCTCGATCCCCGGTGCGGCTGTCACCAGCATCCGGATCGAGGGCGTTCTGCACGAGTTCTCGACCGTTCCCGGGGTCAAGGAGGATGTCACCGACATCATCCTGAACCTCAAGGAGCTGGTCGTCTCCTCCGAGCACGACGAGCCCGTGGTCATGTACCTGCGCAAGCAGGGCCCGGGCGAGGTGACCGCGGCCGACATCGCGCCGCCGGCGGGCGTCGAGGTCCACAACCCGGACCTCCACATCGCCACGCTGAACAACAAGGCCAAGCTGGAGATGGAGCTGACGGTCGAGCGCGGCCGCGGCTACGTCTCCGCCGCCCAGAACAAGCAGCCGGGCCAGGAGATCGGCCGGATTCCGATCGACTCCATCTACTCGCCCGTGCTCAAGGTCACCTACAAGGTCGAGGCGACCCGTGTCGAGCAGCGCACCGACTTCGACCGTCTGATCCTGGACGTCGAGACCAAGCAGGCGATGCTCCCGCGCGACGCGGTGGCCTCCGCCGGCAAGACCCTGGTCGAGCTGTTCGGCCTGGCCCGGGAGCTCAACGTCGAGGCCGAGGGCATCGACATGGGCCCGTCCCCGACGGACGCCGCGCTCGCCGCGGACCTGGCCCTGCCGATCGAGGAGCTCAACCTCACGGTGCGGTCGTACAACTGCCTCAAGCGCGAGGGCATCCACTCTGTGGGCGAGCTGGTCGCCCGCAGCGAGCAGGACCTCTTGGATATAAGGAATTTCGGCGCCAAGTCGATCGAAGAGGTCAAGCAGAAGCTCAACGACATGGGGCTGTCGCTCAAGGACTCCCCGCCCGGGTTCGACCCGAGCGCGGCGGCGGACAACTACGGCGACGACGACCAGAGCTACGCCGAGACCGAGCAATACTGATCGGCAACCGCAGCGAAGCGAGGATTGCCGGTCAGTACATTTCGGGGGTCTGGGGGTCGTCCCCCAGATCAACACTGATCGAGTAGGACCTGTAGGTCCTGTAAGACACGTCAAGGCCCGTCGCGGCCGGGGTTCTACTCCGGCCGTGGCGGGCTAGGCCGCCGCCGGTACCTCGTACGGCCGGCGCGGAATGAGCTGCCACCGGTACCTGATACGGCCGGTGCAGGAAGGAAACGACATGCCTCAGCCCACCAAGGGTGCCCGCCTCGGCGGCAGCGCCGCGCACCAGCGGCTCATGCTGGCCAACCTGGCCACGGCGCTGTTCGAGCACGGTCGCATCACCACCACCGAGGCCAAGGCCCGGCGGGTCCGCCCCCTGGCGGAGAAGCTGATCACCAAGGCCAAGAAGGGCGACCTGCACAACCGTCGCCTGGTGGCCAGGACGATCCGCGACAAGAACGTTCTGCACGAGCTCTTCACCGAGATCGCGCCGAAGTTCGAGAACCGTCCCGGTGGCTACACCCGCATCACCAAGCTCGGACCGCGTAAGGGCGACAACGCCCCCATGGCCGTCATCGAGCTGGTGCAGGAGCAGCTGACCGCCTCCACCGCCACCGCCACGGCTGCGCCTAAGGCCGCGGAGGAGCCGGAGGAGAAGGTCGACACCACCAAGGCCGAGGCCGCCGACGAGGCGACCGACGACGAGGCCAAGGCCGAATAGTCCGAGCGTCCTGCGTCTTGGCGCGACATGAACAGGCCCGCCGTCCGGTACGAGACGGCGGGCCTGATCTTTGCCAGACTGATCCCATGGTCAGGCCCTGCGGGCGACGATTCGCAGGGGAGCATGTCCCGGGTGCTCGGCTGTGCACTCCGCAGGCAGCGGGCATTCCGCGAGCACGGCATCGTGCGAGCAGTGGACAGAGGCGTTGGAGAAGGAACCCCAGGCTGACATGACCGCATTGGTACGACTCCGGCTCGACATCAGCTACGACGGGTCGGATTTCGCGGGCTGGGCCCGCCAGCCCGGGCAGCGCACCGTCCAGGGCACGATCGAGGACGCGCTGGCCAGGCTGCTGCGCCTCGACCCACCGCCGGTCCTCACCGTCGCCGGGCGTACGGACGCGGGCGTGCACGCGCGCGGCCAGGTGGCCCATCTGGTCGTCCCCGTCGCCGCGTACTCCGTGATCAACGGCACCATGCCTCGCCGGCTCGCCGGGCTGCTGCCGCCGGACGTGCGGGTATGGCGGGTGTCGGTGGCGCCTGAGGGCTTCGACGCGCGCTTCTCCGCCCTGTCGCGCCGGTACGTCTACCGGGTCGGCGACGATCCGGTCGGGGTCGAGCCGCTGCGCCGCCACGACGTGCTCTGGCACCCGCGGCCGCTCAATCTGGACCGGATGAACGCGGCGGCCGGGCTGCTACTGGGCGAGCACGACTTCGCCGCGTACTGCCGCAAGCGGGAGGGTGCGACCACCATCCGGCGCCTGCTGAGGTACGAGTGGGAACGCGAGAGCAGGCACATAGCGGCGGCGACCGTCCAGGCCGACGCGTTCTGCCATTCCATGGTCCGTGCGCTGGTCGGGGCGATGTTGATGGTGGGGGACGGGCGCCGCGAGATCGAGTGGCCGTCCGAAGTGCTGGCCGCCCGCGTACGAGACTCGGCGGTGAACGTGGCGCCCGCGCGCGGGCTGTCCCTCGAAGAGATCAGCTACCCCGACGACGAGGGCCTGGCCCAGCGCGCCCAGGAGACCCGGCGGGTCCGTACCCTCAACGCCACCGCCGACCCCTCCAGCTGCGCCTCCTGATCAGGTGGCGCGGGCGTCGATCGGCCGGACGCTGTAGTCCACGAACTGCTGCGCGGCCGTCTTGAGCGTCTGGTCGTCGGGCTGGGCCCGCCTGCCGTCGGCATACTGCGCGTACGCGTAGATGATGTAGCGCCCTCGCACCGTGCTCACGGCAAAGCCGCCGGCCTGGTCGATGCTCTGCGACCGCCGCCCGGCCATGCCGCGGAACCACTCGTACCGGCTCGGTGAGCCCGCCTTGCTGGCCCTGAGGGCGGCGCCCCTGTCCGGCATCGCTGCGATCCCGGTGGTGACCGCCAGGGCCCTGCCGCGGTCGAGATAGGTGACGCGCACGACGCTGCGGCAGCCCTGCCGCGTCAGCGCGTCCGCCATCGCACCGCGCGCGGCAAGGGAGCAGCGATGGTTCACCGAGGACCTGTCGCGGATGTACGCGCGCCCGCCCAGGTCGACGGCGCCAGAGGGATAGGCCTCGGCCAGCGCCAGCGGCCGGGGGTCGGTCTTCTCGCTGGAGATATCCACAGGCGGTGGAGCGGGCGGCGCCGCCGGGCTCGGCTTGACGGCCGCCCGGCTCGGGGAGGGCGAAGCCGCCTTGGGCTTGCCGTCGCCGGACGTGCCGCCGATGACGGCGAACGTGGCCGCGGTGGCCAGCAAGGCCGCGGCGACCGCACCCACGATCAAAAGCACCTTCCGGTTGCCACCCGAGGGCCGGCCGCCGGACTCCTCGTCCGGCGAGCCGAAGTCAAGCAAAGCCTGCTCGGACGGACCGTCCTCGCCCTCAGCATCGATCGGCAGCCCGCCCTCGGCATGGTAAACCGGCGTGATGATCGTCGGCTCCGCCTGCTCCTCGGCCTCTGCCTCCGGCTCCACCGGAACTACCGAGCTGTCCGTGGGCGGCGTAATACCGGGCGCCAGGATCGCGTCCGGAATCAGAACCGGCGCCGCCATGAACTGAGGCTCCGCCTCAACACGCCCGCCCGCGTCATCCGCCCGCGTGTCGTCGCCCCCCTGGCCCACGTCGTCCGGCTCGCCCGCATCTGCCGCGCCAACGCCAGCCGCCGCGGCTGCGGACGCTGTTCCGCTCACGTCGCCCGCGTCATCCGCCTCGCTCATGCTGGCCGCGCCGTCCGCGCCCGCCTCATCCACGTGGTCGGGCGCGGCCGTGCTGGCCGCCTCGCTGGGGCTGGCCGCCTCGCTGGGGCTGGCCGCCTCGCTGTCGCTGGCTGCCGACCCGGCGTGGGGTGTCTCACTCGCGTTGGCTGGCTCGCTCGTGCCAGCTGCCTTGTCTGGGTGGTCCGTGGCGACCGCGTCGGCCGCTTCATCCGGGTCGTCTGGCACGCCCCAGGTGGCTGCCACGCCTGTGTCGGTCGGCATGCCTGTGCGGGTTGCCTCGTCGGTGCCGGCTGTCGTCCCCGTGTTGGGCGGCTCGCCTGCGCTGGTCGGCGGGGTCGGGGTGTCTTGGCTTATGACGGGGATGCCGTCGGGGTCGGTGTCGGGGAACGTCTGGCTGGGGCGCTGGACGATGGGCTCGGCGGGGACGGCACGGCGGGTGTCCACGCTCGGGACGCCCACGCCTGCGACCAGCGTGTCGAAAGTGGGGGGTTCCTCTGGCTCTTCCGTGCGCGAGATGTTGACCGAGGGGTCGGGCTCCTCGGATTCCGCGGCTGCCCACCAGGGCTTCTCCAGGCCGAACGGGGAGAAGCCGATCGCCTCCGCCGGGCTCTCGGGCTCGGCCTGCCCGAAGCTCGGGGGTGCCGGGGAAGCGGGGACGGCAGGCGTCCCCGCTTCCTCTGCGGACTCCCGAGGTTCTTCAGACATAGGCAAACAGCGTATTCGCGCCGATCAGTTTCGGAAGGGCTTGCCTTCGGTTTCGCGGTAGGTCAGGGCGAACTTCAGGTTGCTCCCCCTGATGACCTCCTGGCCGAACGTGGAGACGGCCTTGTGGTACTTGGCGGCGATCTTCTTGCCGTCCGGTCGCTGCACCCAGGTCATCACCAGGTAGTGGCCGCGGATCTCGGCGGTGCCGAGGGCCTCACCCTTGCCGATCTTCTTGGTGGTGCCGGTGCCGGCCAGGGGCTGCAGGAAGGCGTCCTTGGCGGCGGCGGCCCGTTCGGCCAGCTTGGCGGCGACCTCGGTCTTGAGGTTCAGTACGCCGACGGTGCCGATGAGCTTGCCGTCGCTGCGGGCGAACGTGGCCCGCAGCGCCTGCGAGCAGGCACCTTTCTTGAGGGCCTTGCCGAGCGCGGTGCCGTTGACGATGCCCGTGCAGCCGCGCTGCGCCTTCCAGCCGGTGCGCACGTACTTGGCGCCGCCGGAGGCGAAGGTGCGCTTGCCGAACGCCTCGCTCAGCGTCATCGGCTTGGGGTCGGTGGCACGGCTCTTGAGCTTGACCGGCGTCAGCGGGGGCTGCGAGGGCTGCTGCTGCCGGGGCGCCGTGGCCTGCTTGGGCGGGTCGCTCTTGGTCGCGGCGGCGGGCTTCGTCGGTTCGTCGTCCTTGAGCATCGCGGAGGCGCCGAAGCCGCCGCCGACCAGGACCAGCCCGGCCACGACGGCGCCGCCGATGATCAGAGGGAGGTTGTACTTGCGGTCGGGCGGTACGGGGCCACGGCCGCCCTGGGGCGGTACGCCTTGGGGCGGTACGCCTTGGTCGGCCCCACCGCCGAAGTGGTCGTCCGCGGGTCCGCCGAAGCCCTCGTTCGAGAACTGCGCCGTGCCCGCTCCTGAGGATGAGAACCACTCGTTCTGGCTCTCGGCCGGTGCTCCCGGCTCCTCTCCCCAGGGTGTGTACAAGCCGCCCGACCCCTCGCGTGGGGAGAAGGGGGATTCGTCCATGTCCTGGCCGTACGGTGCCGTGTCGGGTCGTTCAGGTCCGGAGCCGTACGGCGCTTGCGACGACTGCCCGGGAGGCCAGCCGTCGGGTTTGCCTTGCTCGCCCGGATAACCCATGGCTTGGACCTTACCGTTCCTCTTTCAGAGCTCTGGACCTTCGGAACACCCACCATGACATGGGGGCGAACCGGGCGTCGGCGGTTTGGGGAAGGTCACGGCCCGTACGGCCGGGAGGGTCACTTCCAGCCGAAATCCTGCGTCCACCAGGGTCCGCCGGAGCCGCCGACCATGCCGACGCCGATCGCGCGGAGCTTGCAGTTGAGGATGTTGGCGCGGTGACCGGGACTCTTCATCCAGCCCTCCACGACGGCGGCGGCGGTCGGGTAGCCCTTGGCGATGTTCTCCGCGCCGGGGCTGGTGTAACCGGCGTCCTCCATGCGCTTCCAGGGGCTGTCGCCGTTGCGTGAGGTGTGGTCGAAGTAGTCGTGGGCGGCCATGTCGGCCGAGTGCCGCCGGGCGGCGGTCGCCAGGCGCTGGTCGCTGCGCAGCGCGCCGCAACCGGCCTTGGCCCGCTCCTTGTTGGTGAGTGTCACGACCGCGGCCTCCGGCCCGCCAGACGAGGGCGGGGGGTTGCCGCCGCCCTGCGGCGGCCGGGACGACGATCCCGGGCTGGGCGAAGATGACGGACTGCCCGGGGCCTTCGTGGGGCCTTGCAGAGGCTTGAGGGGCGGCGTGCTCTCGTTCGTGCCGGGGGCCGGTGCGCCGGCGTTGGGCCTGGGGGCTCCCGCGCCATTGCCCGTGCCCTTGTCGGTGGGCGCGCTGTTGTCTGTTCCGGCACCTGCGACGGACGGTCCGGGTCGCGTGGAGTTTCCGGCAGGGCCGGACGCGGATGCCGACTCGGAACGCAGCTCGGGCAGAACGAGGCGGTCGAGGGCTACGCCGGTGCCGATGGCGAGGGCGGCGCCCGCGGCCGTCAGTGTGACAGTGAACACGGTCTTGAAGCTCGATCGTCCCGAACGGCGGGTGGCGGCGGCACGATCTCTGGACCGGCCACCGGAGGCGCGGCGGCGGCCCCCTGAGCGGCCGGAGGGGCCGGCGACGATGCGGTCTGAGGACTCGGCGCCGAAGCGGTCTGAAGGGTCGGCGCGGGGCTGCCACGAGGGGCCGGAGGCAGGAGGGCCTGCGGGGTCCACAGGGCGCCCTGAACGGCGTGAACGGCCTGACGGGCCTGATGAACTGCGGGGGGAAGGCAGCGGGGCTCCCGGGAGGCTGGCCGGCGATTTCACCGGCGGCGGATCCGGTCGGCCGCACCTTATCCTTATATGGCGTGCAAATCAGAAGATCGCCGCTAACGGACTTTCCGTATCTGTGCGAAGGGGCCGGCCGATCTCCGTAGGGCGGCGGTCCGTTTCCGGCCCGGGCATCAGGCTCCATGGGGCATACTGGAGAGTGGCTGGGAGACTGTTGCAACGAGCCGTTTTGACCCATGCCCACGCGGCTGGGTATCCTGCCAGTTCGTTGTATGCGTCGGTGTGCCCTGCGTGCCAAGCACGATGCGGGCCCCGGCCTCCCGGAGCGCCAGGTCGGACCATTCTCTGATCGGCGCGAGCAGGATTCCGCTGAGAAGTCGACAAGAAACGAAGGCCTACGACCGTGCGCACCTACACCCCTAAGCCCACTGACGTCCAGCGTCAGTGGTACGTCATCGACGCGACCGATGTCGTGCTGGGTCGGCTCGCCAGTCAGGTCGCGCAGTTGCTTCGGGGCAAGCACAAGCCGATCTACGCGCCCCACCTCGACACCGGCGACTTCGTCATCATCGTCAACGCCGACAAGGTGGCGCTGTCCGGCAACAAGCTCGAGCAGAAGCGCGCCTACCGCCACTCGGGTTACCCGGGCGGCCTGCGCTCGGTGGCCTACGCCGACCTGATGGCCAAGAGCCCGCAGAAGGCCGTGGAGAAGGCGATCAAGGGCATGCTGCCCAAGACCACCCTCGGCCGGCAGATGTTCGGCAAGGTCAAGGTCTACGCCGGTCCCGAGCACCCGCACCAGGCGCAGAAGCCGGTTCCGTTCGAGATCACCCAGGTCAAGCAGTAGTAACTAACACCGCACATTCGGCATCGCGCCGGAGAGCGGGTCGGTCGTATCACCATCGCGCGGCCGCCGGGGCACCCGAGGACCGACCGGGCCAGCCGTCCTGGCTAGAACACCCAAGAGGAGAACCGTGGACGAGTCCACCGGCACCGAGACGCCCGCCGAGGGCGTCGAGTACGACTCGTACGAGGACGCCCCGTCCGAGTACACCACCGAGAGCCCCGAGGTCACGGGCGACTCGTTCCTGGCTCAGCCGGTCGCGACCGGCCCGTCCGCCGGCACCGGCCGCCGTAAGCAGGCCATCGCCCGCGTCCGGATCGTCCCGGGCACCGGCAAGTGGACCATCAACGGCCGCACGCTTGAGCAGTACTTCCCCAACAAGGTCCAGCAGCAGACCGTGAACGAGCCGTTCGTGCTGCTGGGTCTGGAAAACCAGTTCGACGTCATCGTCCGCGTCGGCGGCGGCGGCACCACCGGCCAGGCCGGTGCGCTGCGTCTGGGCATCTCCCGGGCGCTGCAGTTCGCCAACATCGAGCACCGCCCGGCGCTGAAGAAGGCCGGCTTCCTCACCCGTGACGCTCGCGTTCCGGAGCGGAAGAAGGCCGGTCTCAAGAAGGCCCGCAAGGCGCCGCAGTACAGCAAGCGCTGATCTGGTTTTCAGCCGATACAGACGATACGAGCCGTCGCACCCAGCCGATCCCCATGGAAGATCGGACCGGGCGCGGCGGCTCGTTCGTGTTGTCTGGGGGTGGATCCCCAGACCCCGCCTTGCTTCGCGGCGATGCGCGGGTGCCCTTTTCTTGGGCTTTCCCCATTAGATTTGTCCGAGTGGGGCGGGAGCCGAGCGATTCTCGCCTCGCCCACGCGGACCTATGCCTGTCTGGGAGTTGAGCTGTGGGTCGTCTCTTCGGAACCGATGGTGTACGCGGGCTCGCCAACCGCGACCTCACCGCGCGCCTTGCGATGGATCTGTCCGTCGCGGCGGCGCGCGTACTGGGGGAGCAGGGGGCGTTCAAGGGCCACCGGCCACTGGCGGTGGTGGGCCGTGACCCGCGTGCCTCCGGCGAGTTCCTGGAGGCGGCGGTGGTCGCCGGGCTGGCGAGCGCGGGCGTCGACGTGCTGACGCTGGGCGTCCTGCCGACTCCCGCCGTGGCATACCTCACGAACGCGCTGGACGCCGACCTCGGCGTGATGCTCTCCGCCTCGCACAACCCGGCGCCGGACAACGGGATCAAGTTCTTCGACCGCAGTGGCTTCAAATTCGCCGACGAGGTCGAGGACCGCGTCGAAGCCGCCCTGGGCCAGGACTGGGAGCCCCCGACGGGCGCCGGTGTCGGCCGGGTGCGCGACGCGCACGGTGCCGTGGAGCAGTACGTGGCGCACCTGCTGTCGTCGTTGCCGGTGTCGCTGGACGGGCTGCGCGTGGTGGTCGACTGCGCGAACGGCGCCTCCTCCGACGTGGCCCCCGAGGCGCTGCGGCGCGCGGGCGCCGAAGTGATCACGATCGGCGTGGCGCCGGACGGGCTCAACATCAACTCCGGCTGCGGCTCCACCCACCTGGCGGCGTTGCAGGAGGCGGTACGCACGCACGGCGCCGACGCGGGCATCGCCAACGACGGTGACGCCGACCGTTGCCTGGCGGTCACCGCCACCGGCGACGTCGTGGACGGCGACCAGATCATGGCCATCCTGGCGACGGAGCTGCGGGAGTCGGGACGGCTGGCGAACGACACCGTGGTCGCCACCGTGATGTCCAACCTCGGCTTCAAGATCGCGATGCGCGACACGGGCATCGACGTGATCGAGACCGCGGTGGGTGACCGCTATGTGCTCGAGGCGATGAAGGAGCGCGGTTTCAACTTCGGCGGCGAGCAGTCCGGCCACGTGATCATGCTGGACCACGCCACCACCGGCGACGGCGTGCTGACCGGCCTGCACCTGCTGGCGACGATGGCCCGCCGTGGCCGCGCGCTGGACGAGCTGGCCAAGGTCATGACCCGGCTGCCCCAGGTGCTGATCAACGTGAAGGGCGTGGACAAGTCCCGCGCCAAGACCTCACCGGAGCTGGCCGCGGCCGTCGAGACCGCCGAGGCCGAGCTCGGCGACACCGGCCGGGTCCTGATCCGGCCCAGCGGCACCGAGCCCATGGTCCGGGTGATGGTCGAGGCCGCCGCCGAGGACCAGGCCCAGTCCGTAGCCGAACGCCTCGCCGACACCGTCCGCACAACCCTGGCTGGTTGACTTCACGTCCGCAGATACCCCAACTTGCACGCAAGCGCGCTACCGGGTCGTGAAGCAAGCCGAAGGCGAAGCTTCACGAGAGATCGCGAAGCGATGTCGCGCTTGCCGCCTTTGCGGTTCGGGGCGAGCCGCCAGGCGAGTCCCGAGGCCGCGAAGGCTAACAAACACTGTCAGTCGTCGAGGATCTCCAACCGGCCTACCTTGAGGTGCTTGATCTCGACGGTGCCCGCCTCCAGCTGGCCGATGACGGCCTTCTTCACGACCAGCTTGCCGATGGCGAGAGCCCCGATCGCGATCGCGCCGAGGGCCATCGAGCCCAGGGCCAGTGAGCCGAAGGCGTTGCCGAGACGTAGCGTGAAACCGGTGGCCGAGGCACCCGTGACCTCGGCCCCGGTCGCCCGGGCCCCCACGCCACGTTCGGTACGAACCCGCTGAGGCTCGACTGCCTCATCCTGTGTAGGCTGCCCGTCCGCCGCGGCCCTGTCGTTAGCGTCATTGCTGCTCATGCCCGCAGCCTATTAGCAGCGCTCCAGGAAGCCTTCCAGCGCCTGGTGGTCGGGACGGGAGACCGGGAGCTCGTACTCCTTGGCGATTGCGACGTACTTGACGCCGTAGGTGCACTGGAAGGCCTTCTGCGGCTTCCATTCGCCGGGGCCCGAGTCGCTCTTCTGGCGGTTGGGCACGCCCCAGACCGCGAGGAGGTTGTCGTGGTCGTTGGCGAACTGCTCCCGCCGGTCCTCGGTCCAGCGTGACGCGCCCATCCGCCAGGCCAGCGCGAGCGGGTAGAGGTGGTCGATCTGGACCTCGGCGGCGTCCGACTTGGAGAAAGTGATCTTCTTCCCGCTGTACGGGTCGTTCAGCGTGCCCGACAGGACGACGCAGCGGCCACGCTTCCGTACCTCGCGGAGGTCACGGCCGAGCACGTCGTTGCGCTGGTCGCAGCCGTTGCGGTCGATGTCCTTCCAGCGGGTGCCGAAGCGGTCGCGCTCGTAGCCGCTCCCGCGGGACTCGCTGGCCACGCGGAGGCTGTCGAGGTCTTTGCGGGCCTGCGTGACGCTGCGTTCGGCCGGGCGGGAGGCCTTCGGGGTGGGCCCGGGATCGGTGAGGCCGACCTCGCCTGTGCAGCCTGTGAGGAGGAACGCCGAGAGAATAAACGCCGAGAGAACGCCGATGCCTGCGCGCCACCGTCGCGTCATACCGTCACCCGTCCGTCGCCTTGGTGGCATATGCCCGCTTTGTAGAAAACAAACGGTGCCGAGGATACGGGGTTGTGCCGACAAAGGCGGGCCACCTCTTCTTGGACGGGCTCCATACGGCACGATGTTGCGCGTGCTGCACCTGAGAGCGATCGTTCCTACGGGCCGTACCGACGAGGTCTGTGCCGCGCTGGCCGACAATCCCGGGGCGACGAACGTGGTGGTGATCCCTGGCGCCGCGCGGTCGCCCGAAGGTGATCTCGTTACCAGCGACATCGCCCGCGAGGCCGCCAACGAGATCATTAAAGCCCTGCAGGACCTCGGCATTGAGCGTGACGGTGCGATCACCGTCGAGCAGATCGACTTGACGCTCGCCGTCTCGGCGGACAAGGCCAAGAAGCTGGCGCCAGGGCACGGCGACGACGCCGTGGTGTGGGAGCAGCTGGAGCACAACGTCCGGGAGAATTCCGAGCTGACGTGGTCCTTCATCGTCTTCCTGGCGCTGGCCACGCAGCTCGCCGGCATCGCCGCGCTGATCGACTCGCCGGTGCTGGTGATCGGCGCGATGGTGCTCGGGCCGGAGTTCGCCGCGGTGGCCGCGATCTGTTACGGGCTGATCTTCCGAGGGCCACAGATGGTGTGGATGGCGACCCGGAACCTCGTGATCGGCTTCATGATCGCCATCCTGGTCACCTACGTCTGCGCCGAGATAAGTCTCATGATCGACGTCATCCGCCCGGGGATGCTGGACAAGCCGCGGCCGCAGACCGCGTTCATCTACAGCCCGGACCGCTGGTCGTTCATCGTGGCCCTGCTGGCAGGAGCCGCCGGGGTGCTGTCGCTCACCGCGGCCAAGTCGTCCGCCCTGGTCGGGGTCTTCATCTCCGTCACCACCGTGCCGGCGGCGGGCAACCTCGCCGTGGCCATGGCGCTGCGGCACTGGGACGAGTTCCGCGGTTCGCTGCTCCAACTCGGGGTCAACATCCTCGGCATGGTCATCGCGGGGGTGCTGACGCTGGTCGTGCAACGTGTGGTGTGGCGGCTGGTACTCCGCAGGAGGGGGAAGGTAGCCGCAGGTCCTACAACCTGAGGGTGAGGTGCGGCGCGGTTCGAACCACTAGGTTCGTAAATATGCCGATCATCGCCACCCAAGGGCTGACGATGAGGTTCCCCAGGGTGACCGCTCTGGACGACCTCACGGTGGCCGTGGAGTCCGGGGTCGTGGGCTTGGTCGGGGCCAACGGCGCCGGCAAGTCGACGCTCATCCGCATCCTCCTCGGCCTGCAGCCACCGAGCGCGGGCCACGCAACGGTCCTCGGTCTCGACATCGCACGCGAGGGCGTGCAGATCCGCGAGCAGGTCGGGTTCATGCCGGAATTCGACTGCCTGCCGCCGGACGTCTCGGCGACCGAGTTCGTCGTCCACATGGCCCGGATGTGCGGCCTCCCGCCCACCGCCGCCCGCGAACGCGCCGCCGACACGTTGCGGCACGTGGGGCTGTACGAGGAGCGCTACAGGCCCATCGGGGGCTACTCGACGGGCATGAAGCAGCGGGTCAAGCTGGCCCAGGCTCTGGTGCACGACCCCAAGCTGGTCTTCCTGGACGAGCCGACCAACGGCCTGGATCCGGCGGGCCGCGACGAGATGCTGGAGCTCATCCGGCGGATCGGCGCCGAGTTCGGGATCAGCGTGCTGGTCACCTCACACCTGCTGGGCGAGCTTGAGCGGATCTGCGACCACGTCGTGATCATCGATGGCGGGAAGCTGCTGCGTTCCCAGGCGGTCGAGGCGTACACCGCCGCCAGCGGCTTGCTCACCGTCGAGGTGGACGAGGGACGCGACCTGCTGGGGCAGCGGCTGTACGACCAGGGCGTGAGCGTCCATCCCGAAGGCCGCTTCCTGGTCGTCGACATCGCCGGTGAGACCACGTACGACCTGATCCGCGACGGCATCGCCGAGCTGGGACTCCGCCTCGTCCGGCTGGAGCAGCGCCGCCACCACATCGAAGAGGTCTTCGCCACCGCCCAGACCGCACCACCGCAGCACCCAGACCAACCCCAGCCCGCAGCAGTAGGCGCCTACGGTCAAGCGCCCCATCCGGGAATGCCGGGGCAGCCGACTGCGCCTGGCCAGCCGGGCACGCCGGGGCCGCCGGGGCCGCCGGGGCAATCAGACGCCTCTGAGCAGTCGGGGGCGCAGGACGCGTCGGCTACGGGACCTCAGGGGGCGCCGCGATGACGACGAGCACCATCCATGACATCGGATACCGGCATTACGACGGCCGGCGCCTGGGGCGGGCGTACGTGCTGCGCTCTCAGTACGTGCACAATCTGCGCGCTGCGTTCGGGCTGGGCAGGCCCGCCCGCGCCAAGGTGATGCCGTTTCTGCTGAGCGCGGTCATGTTGCTGCCCGCAGCGGCCAGTGTCGCGATCCTTGGCTTTACCAAGGAGCCGAACGCGCTCATCCGCTACGCCGCGTACGCGTACACCATGCAGGTCGTGGTGGCGATCTTCCTGGCCACGCAGGCGCCGGTGATCGCCTCCCGGGAGCTGCGGTTCCACTCCGTGCCGCTCTACTTCTCACGGCCGGTCGGTCACCTCGACTTCGTGCTGGCCAAGTTCGGCGCGTTCGTCACCGCGCTCTTCATCCTGCTGTCGGTCCCGGTCACGCTGCTGTACGTGGGCGCGCTGGTCACCCGGCCCGACAAGATGCAGCCGGTGATGGAGACGGTGGTGGACGACAGCGGGGAGATGGTCCCCGGAGAGGTCAAGAAGCCGGACAGCCTCGTCGACCACACCCTGCACTACTTCGGCGGCCTTGCCGGATGCCTGCTCTTCGCGCTGGTACTGGCCGCGATCGGGCTGGTCATCGCGGCGTTCACGACGCGCCGCGGCCTGGGGGTGGCGGCGGTCATCGCGGTCTACATGATCAGCAGCACCATCGTGGTCATCGTCCAGGGGATCGCCGAGACGGAGGCCAACAACTTCACCGTCTCCGGGTGGGCGGGCCTGTTCTCCCCGTTCAATCTGGTCGACATCGTCCAGGTGCGGTTGCTCGGCGCGCAGCTGACCGCGCCCGCCGCGCCGTCCGGAGTGATGGGCGGGCTGGTCGCGCTGGCGGTCTGCGCCGCCCTGGTGGCCGGCTCGATCGCGGTCCTGTACCGCCGGTTCCGGAAGGCGGGTCTCTCGTGAGCGTCCTGCGGTTGGAGAACGTGTCCCGCTGGTACGGGAACGTGGTCGCGGTCAACGGGGTCTCGATGAACATCGGCCCCGGCGTCACCGGCCTGCTCGGCCCCAACGGCGCGGGCAAGTCAACCCTCATCCACATGATGGGCGGCTTTCTGCCCCCGTCCTCCGGATCGGTCGCGCTGGACGGCGCCCCGCTCTGGCAGAACCCGGAGATCTACCGGCACATCGGACTGGTGCCCGAACGTGAGACGGCGTACGACTTCCTCACCGGCAAGCAGTTCATCGTCGCGATGGCCAAGCTGCACAAGCTGGCCGATCCCGGCGCGGCGGCCCGGCGTGCGATCTCCCAGGTCGAGATGGAGTACGCGCAGGACCGCTCGATCGGCAACTACTCCAAGGGCATGAAGCAGCGCATCAAGATGGCCTCCGCGCTGGTGCACGACCCGCCCGTCCTGCTCCTCGACGAACCGTTCAACGGCATGGACCCGCGGCAGCGCATCCAGCTGATGGAGCTCATCCGCCGGATGGCCGCCGAGGGACGCACGATCCTGTTCAGCTCGCACATCCTCGAAGAGGTCGAGCGGCTGGCCAGCCATATCGAGGTGATCGTGGCGGGGCGGCACGCGGCGTCCGGCGACTTCCGGGCCATCCGGCACCTCATGACCGACCGCCCGCACATCTTCCTCGTCCGTTCCACCGACGACCGGAAGCTCGCCGCCGCGATCATCGCGGACGGTTCCGCGAGCAGCGTCCAGCTCACCGAGAAGGGCCTGCAGATCGAGGCGACCGACTTCCAGCGCTTCACCTGGTTTCTCCCGCAGGTGGCCCGTGACGCCAAGGTGCGCCTCTGGGAGGTCTCGCCCGCCGACGAGTCCCTCGAAAGCGTCTTCTCCTATCTGGTGGCCCGATGAACTCCACAATCGCGATGATCACGTTCCGCGCCATGCTGGGCCGCAAGCGGGCGCTGCTGCTGTTCGTCCTGCCGTTCATCATGCTGGTGCTGGCCATCGGGCTGAAGGTGACCGGCTACGCGGACCTGGACGTCTCGTCGAACGTGCTGCACAGGTTCGGCCTGTCCACGTTGCTGCCCCTGCTCGCGCTGATCGCGGGCACGGGCGTGATCGGGCCGGAGATCGACGACGGCCAGGTCATGTACGTGCTCACCAAGCCGATCCCGCGCCAGGTGATCATCTTCACCAAGCTCATGGTGGCGATCGTCCTGATCGTCCTCTTCGCCGTCATCCCCACCCTGCTGGCCGGCTTGATCATGAGCGGTACCACCGCCCAGGTCACCCCGGCGCTGACCGTCGGCGTCCTGCTCGGCGGCATCGCCTACGCCGCCGTCTTCGTCGCCCTGGGCGTGATCAGCCGCAACGCCGTCACGATCGGCCTGATCTACGTGCTGGTCTGGGAGATCCTCTTGGGCAACTTCGCCCCGGGGGCCAAGTCGGCCTCCATCCAGCAGTGGTCCCTCTCGGTCGCCGACAAGCTCACCGAGGCCTCCCAGATCACGTCCACCGTCGATCTTCCGATCGCCGTGCTCCTGCTGGTCGTCATCACCGTCGCCGGCACCGCCCTGGCCACCGTCCGTCTCCGCTCCCTCTCCGTCGCCAGCGCCGAATAACGGCGCCAGGGCGGAAAGACGACGTCAGCCCTGAATAACGACGTCAGCCCTGAACGGCGTCAGCTGGGGCTGATGATGGCGTGGTCGCCGTCCGGTTCGTAGACGATGATCTGGACCACCGGGAGGCCTCCGGTCTTGGGGTATCTGCCCCGGGCGGGCGGGCCTTGGACGAAGAGACGCGTCCCCTGGCCCTGGCGGCGGGCCTCCTGGTTGCCCAGTTCGCCGACCATCTTGAGGCTTGCGATGCCGGGCCCGGCGGTGGCCAGGAGATGCCAGCGTTCCTGGGAACGCCACCAGACGGCGCCCGCGAGGGTGTCGGTCGAGGCGGAGTAGTCGCCGTTGGTCCTGCCCCGGTCGGTCATGAGGCGGCCCTCGTCGGAGATCAGCGCGGTCATCCCGGGCGTGCCCCACGGGACGGAGACGTCGATCGAGATCAGGGTGGCGTGGCCGCCCTTGTCGGGGAGGGAACCGGACCACAGGCGGCCGAGGCGCAGATCTCCGGCTTCGGCCAGGGCGATCCCGGCGCCGCAGGACAGCGAGTGGATCGCGGTCCACTGGGCCGGGTCGCCGGTGAATCCGGTGTCATCACGGGCCGGATCGGGGTCGCGGAACCAGATCAGCGGGGTGGCGAATTCGGGGTTGTGACTGGCCAACTGCGATATCGATCCTGTGCCTTTGTGGCGCATGCGGAAGACGACGTACGACTGGCAATCGGGATCGAACCATCGCCAGTTCAGCGGATCGCTCACGCCGTCCTGGACCTTGATGGGATGCCAAGTCGGGGTGGGCGCGCTGGGGAGTGCCACCGAGAGGTCGCTCAGCCAGGGCGGCACGAGGTAGCGCCAGGTCGTCCCGAGCATGATCAGCTGACCGGAGTCGTTGCCCAGCCGGCGGATCGTCTCGACGCCCCGGGACAGTGGGCGTTCGAAGTACTGGGCCACCATCGGAGAGTCCCGCGTTCCGGGTTTGTCGTGCATCACGACGATGGTCGCCTCGTCCACGGTGCCCGCGTACATGATCGAGACACGGCCGAGCGGTGGATCCCGGCGGTCGTCGCGCCAGGCCGAGGCGGCACGGCGCAGGAGAGCGCGGTCGTCGCGCAGCTCTCCCTGGGTGGGCCAGACGTCCAGGCTGGGCACGTCGTGCTGGTTCCAGTGATCATCGCCGAGCGTGAGCGGGTCGCCCGGGCGGCCGGCGTTCTGCCAATGCTGGTACGTGGTGGACCCGACGGCGATGAGCACGACGGCCGTGAGGACGAGCGCGATCCGGGCCGTCATGGGGAGGGACGGCGTCGGCCGGAGGCGTACGAGGGTGGGGTCGAAGGCCTGGAGTTCGGCCTGCTGGTCGGCCGGGTTGAGGTCCGTTCGATCGTCGATGTCGGTGCAGGTGCGGTCGACGTCCCAGGCGTTCACCAGAAGGTCTTCACCCAGCTCGGCGGCTACTTCGGAGGAGGTCAGGCCTTCGAGCCGGGAGAGCAGGTAGACCAGCCGTTCGTGCGGTGACGAACGCTGGAGGATCTTGCGGAGGGGGGTGGGCGTGGTGGACGCGGGCTCGAAGAACAGCCGGCGGAGGAGCGGGCGCCGATGGTGTGACGGCTGCGTGAGGAGTTCGAGGGCCAGGCGGCGGCGGAGGTGTGCGTAGGAGGCCCCCGGGCCTGCCCGCGCGGACTGCCGCACGGCACGGCGGGCGGTCGCGAGCACGGCTTCGGGTGGGGTGGCGCCGTCGTCGAGCGCCAGGTATGCCAGCCGTACCAGATCGGCATAGCGGCGCCGCATCGTCACCAGGATCGCCGTTCCCACCGGGGCACCTCCCGCGTGCGCGAACCTGTCTCTCATTGTGGACACGCCGGATAACGGCCGTATAGCGGCCAAGCGCCAGCTTGGTCTTCCAATGGGTGGTCGGCTAGGGCACCGGTCGGCTTGGATGCCGGTCGGCTGGGGGCGCCGGTCAGCTGCGGGTGTTCAGACGCGGCGTTCAGCTGCGGGTTTTCAGATGCGGCGTAGGCGGATGCGTTCCACGGAGTGATCGCGGCCCTTGTGGAGTACGAGGGTCGCGCGGGCACGGGTCGGCAGGATGTTGGAGACCAGGTTGATCTCATTGACGTCGCGCCACACGCGCTGGGCGAACGCGGCGGCCTCGTCCTCGTCCAGCTGCGCGTACTTGTGGAAGTACGAGCGGGGGTCGGTGAACGCGGTGCGGCGCAGGGCGAACAGGCGTTCCACGTACCACTGCCGGATGTCCTCGACCCGCGCGTCCACGTAGATCGAGAAGTCGAAGAAGTCGGACACGCCGAGCGATCCGGCGGGCGGGGCCTGGAGCACGTTGAGGCCCTCGACGATGAGGATGTCCGGACGGCGCACGGTCTGCCGGGCACCGGGCACGATGTCGTACTCCAGATGGGAGTAGATCGGGATCGAGGACTCCTCCGCGCCCGCCTTGATCGAGGAGACGAAGCGGACCAGGGCACGCCGGTCGTAGGACTCGGGGAAACCCTTCCGGTCCATGATCCCGCGTTCGGCCAGCACGGCGTTCGGGTGCAGGAAGCTGTCGGTCGTGACGAGTTCCACGCTCGGATGCTCGGGCCAGCGCGCCAGCAGTGTCCGCAACAGCCGTGAGGTGGTCGACTTGCCCACCGCGACGCTGCCCGCCACGCCGATGATGAACGGCGTCGGCTGGACCGGCTCGCCGAGGAAACCGCTGATGGTGTCGCGCAGGCCGCCGTCGGACAGGAAGAAGAGGTTGAGGAGCCGCGAGAGCGGCAGGTAGACCTCTTCGACCTCGGTGATGTCGATCGGGTCCTTCAGCCCGCGCAGGGCGTCAAGCTCGCCGGGCGTGAGGGGCAGCGGCGTGTTCTCACGCAACCCCAGCCAAGCCTCTCGCGAGAGTTCCACATAGGGGCTCGGCACGCCGTCCCATCCGCTCGTCATGGCTGAACAGTAACCACCGGGTCATCTGAGATCAGGCGGACGTACGGTTTCCGAGGGCCGTCGACGCCTTGGGGACAGCCCCAAAGCCCTTGCAGGTAGGCGCAGGCGCGGCCCGGCGTGTCGCGCCGGGGACGGCGGGCGCCTAGCCGCTGGTGGCCAGCGCGCGCGTGTGGGCCGGACACCGAATAGGCTTGCCGCCATGTGCGGAATCGTGGGGTACGTGGGCTCGAAGCAGGCCGTCGAGGTCGTGATGGAGGGACTGGCACGGCTGGAGTACCGCGGCTATGACTCAGCCGGGGTCGCTCTCGTGTCCGACGGGGAGCTGTCAACGGCCAAGCGCGCGGGCAAGCTCGTCAACCTGCGCAACCTGCTGGAGGAGGCGGCGCCGCCGGCGGGCACGCTCGGAATGGGGCACACCCGATGGGCCACCCACGGGCCGCCCAACGACCGCAACGCGCATCCGCACACCGACTGCTCCGGGTCGGTCGCGGTGATCCACAACGGCATCATCGAGAACTTCGCCACTCTCCGCGCGGAGCTGGAGGAGCGCGGTCACGGGCTGGCCTCCGACACCGACACCGAGACCGTCGCGCACCTCCTGGAGGAGGAGCTGAAGGACGGCATCGGCCTGGCCGAGGCGCTGCGCAAGGTGTGCCGCCGCTTGGAGGGCGCCTTCACCCTGGTCGCGGTGCACGCCGCCGACCCTGAGCTGGTGGTGGGGGCGCGCCGCAACTCGCCGCTGGTGGTGGGGCTGGGCGACGGCGAGAACTTCCTCGCCAGTGATGTCGCCGCGTTCATCGCGCACACCCGCAACGCCATGGAACTGGGCCAAGACCAGGTCGTTGAGCTGCGCCGGGACGGCGTGACGGTCACCGACTTCGACGGCAAGCCCGCCGAGGTGAAGGAATACCACGTCGACTGGGACGTGTCCGCCGCCGAGAAGGGCGGCTACGACTACTTCATGCTCAAGGAGATCGCCGAGCAGCCCCGCGCGGTCGCCGACACCCTGCTCGGCCGCATCGGCACCGACGGCCGGCTCACCCTCGACGAGATGCGCATCACCGACCAGGAGCTGCGCGAGGTCGACAAGATCATCATCGTCGCCTGCGGCACCTCGTACCACGCCGGGCTGATCGCCAAGTACGCCATCGAGCACTGGGCCGGACTGCCCTGCGAGGTGGAGCTGGCCAGCGAGTTCCGCTACCGGGACCCGATCCTGAGCCGGACCACGCTGGTCATCGCGATCTCGCAGTCCGGCGAGACGATGGACGCGCTCATGGCCGTCCGGCACGCCCGCGAGCAGCACGCCAAGCTGCTGGGCATCTGCAACGTCAACGGGTCGACGTTGCCGCGCGAGTGTGACGGCGTCCTTTACACGCACGCCGGACCGGAGATCGCTGTCGCCTCCACCAAGGCGTTCCTGACCCAGCTCGTCGCCGTCTACCTGATCGCGCTCTACATCGCGCAGGTGCGCGGCACCAAGTGGGGCGACGAGGTCTTCGCCATGATCCAGCTCCTGGAGCGGATGCCGGAGAAGGTGGAGAAGGTGCTGGAGACCATGGAGCCGGTGCGCGCGCTGGCCCGGTCGCTGGCCGACGAGCGCAGCGTGCTGTTCCTGGGCCGCCACGTGGGCTTCCCGGTCGCGCTGGAGGGCGCGCTCAAGCTCAAGGAACTGGCCTACATGCACGCCGAGGGGTTCGCCGCCGGCGAGCTCAAGCACGGCCCGATCGCGCTGATCGAGGAGGGCCTGCCGGTGATCGTGGTGGTGCCGCCGCGCGCCCGTGACGTGCTGCACGACAAGATCGTCTCCAACATCCAGGAGATCCGGGCCCGCGGAGCCCGCACCATCGTGATCGCCGAGGAGGGGGACGACTCGGTGGAGCCGTACGCCGACACCCTGATCAGCGTTCCCGCCGTCCCGACCCTGCTGCAGCCACTGGTGACCACTGTGCCGCTCCAGGTCTTCGCCTGCGAGCTCGCCACCGCCAAGGGCCACGACGTCGACCAGCCCCGCAACCTGGCCAAGTCCGTCACGGTCGAATAACGGCTGGAACCTCCCGGAACCACCCGCGTCCGTCCCCGCGTCGGAAGGGGATAGTCATCGCGCGGGAGGTGGCCGGGTGGCCGAACCGAACGGGATCGAACCGAACGGGATCGAACCGAACGGGATCGAGGCGCGCGGGGTGTTCCGCGCGTTCGGAATGGTGCCCGCCCTGCGGGGGCTGGATCTGACCGTTCCCTACGGGCAGGTGACCGCCCTTGTGGGAGCCAACGGGGCGGGCAAGACCACCCTGCTGCTGATCTTGGCGACGCTGCTCGCTCCGGACGCGGGCCGGATCAGCGTGGCGGGCCATGATCTGAGCACGCATCCCGAGCAGGCGCGGTCGGCGCTCGGCTGGATGCCGGACACCTTCGGGGTGTACGACCAGCTCACGGTCGACGAATACCTGGCGTTCTTCGCTGACGCGTACCGGCTGCCGAAGGACGAGAAGCCGCGCCGCGTCCGGGCGCTGCTGTCGCTCGTTCACCTGGAGGACCAGCTCGGACGGCCCGTCCATGGGCTGTCGCGCGGGCAGAAGCAGCGACTGGGCGTGGCCCGTGCGCTGGTGCACCGGCCCCGGGTGTTGTTGCTGGACGAGCCCGCCTCCGGGCTCGATCCCCGGTCGCGCGTCGAGCTGCGCGACCTGCTCCGCTCACTGGCCGCGGACGGTGTGGCCGTCCTCGTGTCGAGCCACATCCTCAGCGAGCTGGAGGAGATCGCCGACCGGGTGGTGCTGGTCGCCCACGGCCAGGCCGTGGGCGAGCACCGGATGGCCGACCTCATCGCGTCCGGGCCCAACGGGATGGGACGCGCGCGCTGGCGCATCAGAGCGATGGAGGGAGTGGAAGGGGGCTCCCTCGCGGCGCGGCTGGCCGCCCGGCCCGGTCTCGGCGAGGTCGGCGACCTGCCGGGTGGCGCGGAGGTCGGTCCCCTGACGGAGAACGAGGCCGCCGATCTGCTCGCGGCGCTGATCGCGGAGGGCGTGCGCGTCGTCGCGTTCGGACCGGTCGGAAGCGCGCTGGAGTCCGCGTACCTCGCCATGACCGAGAACATGTCGCAGAACCGGAGGTAGCACGATGACAGCGCACGGAATGACAGCGCACGGAATCGGCCTCGTGGCACGGCAGGAGATCCGCACGCGGCTGCGGACCGGGCGGTGGAAGGCGCTCCTGACGGTGTGGGGCGTCGTCGTGAACGGCCTCGCGGTGCTCTTCCGGCTGGCGCTGGAAAGCTCGGAGGGCTTCGACTGGGGCGACGAGGAGGGCGTCATCATGTTCGGCGGCGTGCTGCTCTCGGTCCTGGTCCTCACGTTGCTGGTCACGCCGGCGCTGAGCGCGCAGACGATCAACGGGGACAGGGAACGCGGCACGCTCGCCACGCTCCAGGTCACGCGGTTGACGGCGGGCGAGATAGCGCTGGGCAAGCTGGTGGCGGCGTGGGGGACCGGGCTCGTGGTGCTGGGCCTCACGCTGCCGTCCCTGTTCCTGCCCGTCCTCGAGGGCGCGATCGGCGTGGGGCGCTTCGTGGTCGTGGTGCTCGTCGCGGGCCTGCTCATCGGCATCGTCTGCGCGATCTCGCAGGGCTGGTCGGCGCTGCTGGCGCGGAGCATCACCTCGGTACTGATGTCGTACATGACGGTGTTCGGGCTGCTGGTGGTCACGCCGATCGTGTTCACGCTGGCGATACCGCTGACGGCGGCGCCGTCGGACACTGAGCACGGCACGTATTCGAAGGAGCACACAGAGTACGTGTGGTGGCTGCTCGCGCCCAACCCGGTCGTGATCCTGGCCGACGCGACGCCGCGGTTGCCCAAGAGGCACAACAGCATCGGCTACCAGAGTGAGGAATCGGACCCGCTCGGTGACATCGGCCGGTCGGTGCGGGACGCCCGTGCCGGGAGCGGCGGAGATGAGGATTCTGTGGGGCCGGTCTGGCCGTATGGGCTGGGGTTCAACCTGATGCTGGCGGGCGGCGCCCTGTGGGTGAGCGCACGGCGGCTGCGTGCCCCGGCGCGGACCCTCCCGGAGGGCATCCGGGTGGCCTGATCAGGGCGTCAGTGCAGCGCGAGCGCGGTCACAATCGGATGACGTGGCTGTTCGCGGCCTGTCCCATATGGTGAATGATCGGTAAATTCCCGGAGAACGTTGCCTGACGAAGGAGAATCCGGGATGGATCGGCGTCATTTCCTGGCCGGTGGAGCGACCGTGGCGGCCGGAGCGGCGCTGACAGCGGGACCGTTCCAAGGGGTCCTCGCGCACACGGAGCAAGCGGAGAAGGTGAGCAACGGCGGCGTGCCCGCGCGGGGCCGCGCCTACGGGCCACTGCGCCCCGTGCGCGACCTGCGTGACGGCGAGGTCCGGCTGCATCTGCCTCAGGGATTCCGCTACCGCTCGTTCAACCCGGCGGGCTCCACGCTGGGCGACGGCACCGTGACCCCCGGCAAGCACGACGGCATGGCCGCCTTCCGTGGCACCCGCGGCTCGGTGATCCTGGTCCGCAACCACGAGGTGAACGGGCCGGTCGGCGCGTTCGGCGACCCGGCCAAGGCGTACGACTCCGCTGCGGGCGGCGGCACCTGCACTCTGCGCGTCACCCCGTACGGCGAAGTGCTGGACTCCCGCGTCAGCCTGGGCGGCACCCAGATGAACTGCTCGGGCGGCCCGATGCCGTGGGGCAGCTGGGTCACCTGCGAGGAGACGATCAACGGCCCGGACGTGGGCAACGACTTCTCCGGCGGCGACAACAGCAAGCTCAAGCAGAAGCACGGCTACCTCTTCGAGGTCCCGACCAGCCGCCGGGTCACGCCGCGCCCGATCCGCAACGCAGGCCGCTTCGCGCACGAGGCAGCCGTCTGCGACCCGCGGACGGGCGCCATCTACATGACCGAGGACAACTTCAACTTCGCCTCGGGCTTCTACCGCTACCTGCCGCCGAAGAACCCCCTCCGTACCGGCCGGCTCCTCGACGGCGGCCGGCTCCAGATGCTCGCGGTGAAGGGCAGGCCCGGGGCCGACCTGTCGCTGGGCCAGCCCAGGAACGCGGTGTACGAGACGACGTGGGTCGACATCGACGACCCGGACCCCACGTTCACCGGCAAGCCGAGCAACGACGAGGCGATCCAGGCCGTCGGCAAGCAGGGCCGCGCGGGCGGCGGCGCGCTCTTCTCCCGCCTGGAGGGCGCGGTCTACGACCACGGCGTGGTCTACTTCGTCTCCACGCAGGGCGGCGCGCCGGTCACCCAGCCGCCGCCTTCCGGCTTCGGTGACGGCCGGGGCCAGATCTGGGCGTACGACACGCGCAGCGGCAGGCTCCGCCTCGTCGTGGAGTCACCCGGCGCCACCTGGCTCGACCTGCCGGACAACATCACCCAGAGCAGGCGAGGCGCCCTCGTCCTCTGCGAGGACGGCGACGGCGACAACTACCTGCGAGGCCTCACGCAGCGCGGGAACCTCTTCGACTTCAGCCGCCTGGAGCCCATCAAGGAGGACGGGGGCGCCGAATTCGCCGGCTCCACGTTCTCCCCGGACGGCAGGACGCTCTTCGTCAACATCCAGTCGAAGGTGGGCATGAGCTTCGCGATCTGGGGCCCCTGGCACCACGGCCCCTTCTGACCTCGCCCGCCCGGGAGCCGCCCAGCGGCCGCCGGGAGTCGCCCTGGGAAGACGGCTGCGCGGCGGCACCGGGGCGCAGTTACTGGCAGATGCACGGTTCGGCGCGCATCGCCTGCGCCACGGGCCGCCGCGCCCGGACGTTCAACGAGATCTTCGACCAGGAACACGCCGCGGCTGTCGCCACCGGGCCGCCCGCAAGGAGACGTGTTGCCGTTCGGCCGGATGCTCCGCGTACGCGCCGTCCGAGATCCCTCTCGCTGCTCGGTGCCGTGGGTGCGGGCGTGGTCGTGGGGTACGCGGGGGGACGGGTTGTTCAGACGGCCGGCGGGATCCTCGGGTCGAGGACGCCGGACTTGACACTGTTGGTGAAGCCGAGCCAGCCGGCTTCAGTGAGAATAAGGATCGCTGCTTCGCCGGAATCCGGTTCGCCGCGAACCCCTACCTTCCGGCCAGGGAGCCTGCGTACCTCCACACAGGTGTTGCTGGCGCCGCAGTGCCGACTCTTGACCCATGGACTCTGGGATGCCTGCTCAGCTCGCATCCCCACCTCCTGACGGGGTTGGACCGACGAGGACAGGCGTCGTTGCCAAGCAGGTTCTACCCACCGTCCACCGAGAATATTAGCGGGAGATCGATCCGCCTGGTGATAACACGGAGAGCGATCAAACGGAGAGCAGGACTTCATTCGAGTCAGGGGAGAGTCAAGGGTCTGATGCGACAGGCGCCCGTCAAGTGAATGTGGGACGGGCGCCCTCACTCAGCGTGTCCTGGTACTAGACACTGAGGTCGAATTCGCCGCTCTTTGCTTGCGTTAGGAACGTGCGCCAATCGTGTGTACTGAAACTCAGGATTGGCCCTTCGGTGCCATCCTTCGTGTCCCGAGTGCCGATCTGTCCATTCGGGAGTACGCCCACCTCAACACACGTCGCACTTCCGCCACATCGTGTGCTCTTCCGCCATCTGGCGGAGTTTGCGACCAAGGCTGACACCGACGATCCTCCAGGGTTTTTTTGTCCGATTCGAGCTGCAGGCACCTTGCCTGATAACTCCGCTATGGCAGTGAAAGCCGGTAGCCGGAGTCGCTCAAAGTGACTTCGCGCCCGGACTTTACCAGTTGAGCCGTCGCCACTGCGAATGGCGTGGCCGTGTAATGGCCGACTACTCCCGCGGCTTGGTCCACCAGTCTCTGGTTTGGTCTAGCAACAGGCGGGATTCTTCGGGTGGCAGTGCGGTCTGGCGCATGTGGTGATGGGCGAGTCTATACATATTGGTCTCTCGCTCGTCCTCCAAATAGTGCAGGGTGAGGCTCTCGGTGTGGACGGTGTCGGGAAAGGGGGCATCGTAGAGAGGTGGAAATTCGAGCAGTGTGAACGAGCCGCCCAGGATTCTTTGTTGTGCATCGAGCGGTAGCACCAATATTTCCACATGCGGCAGTGTCGACATCCGAAGGAGATGGGAGACCTGCTCGATCATCACTGCCGCGTCGCCGATGCGTCGCCGGAGAACGGCTTCGTCAAGTACCACCTGCAGCTCCAGTGGGCGCGGTTGGCGCTCGACCACTTGCTGACGGCGCATGCGAACCTCGATGCGTCGTTGTATCTCCTGAGGTGTCAGCGTGTCGACGATCTGCCAGCCGCTGATGACTTCGCGAGCGTAAGACTCTGTCTGGAGCAGTCCGGGAACGACGAGATTTTCCCAGCAGAGGGCTTTGCGCGCGTCCGCCTCAAGCGCGATCAGCTGGGCGTATTCGGGTCCAATTGATGGAAAGGCCTCCCACCAGCCCTTTTCTGCCGCGTCCTCCGCGAGTGCAATGAGCTCGTCGTGGTGCGGCCCGTTCACCTCGTAAAGGCGCAGGAGCCGGCGGACGTCGGAGATCCGCGCACCGGTGCGCGCATTCTCGATCCGGGACACCTTCGCCGTGCTCCACGAGAGCTCGGCTGCGACGTCGTCTCCCGTCAGCTGCCGCTCCTCGCGGAGCCTGCGCAGCTCGGCCGCCAGGCGCCGCTGCCGGACGGAAGGACGTGGGGATGCGCTCATGGCTGCGGTCTCTCCCGCCCAACGGGTTGCTTTGTGCGCAGTCTGCCCCGGGAGGGGGGCCACGACGCAAGCCGGGTGGCGATGTTTCTACGGCGTCGAAGGATTCGTCGCCGTACATGACACTGTAACTTGCACAGCAACCTACGGATGTTCACAATCTAACCAAGCGGCCGATCATCAAAACGGCCGGCGTCCGACCGGGTCACAAGCCCGGCCGACCGAAGGCAGGCAACGGGGCCTCGCCGGGTCATCCGAGATCACAACCACGTGGTCTTCCCTCGAAGGTTGCCGGCCGACCGGCCGGAGAATGGAGGGGTCCGGTGGACAATCTCCCCCTGCACCGGAGCATCCTGGCCGTCGACATGGAACGGTCGACGAGCCCGCTCCGGACCAACCCGATCAAAGGTGAGCTGCGCGGCCACGTCTACCGCATGCTGGACCAGGCCATGGCCTGCGCCGGTATCGGCCCGCGGCAGCGCGACCCGTTCGAAGACCGCGGCGACGGCGTGCTCGCGCTGATCCAGCCCGATGACGGCGTCCCCAAGACCTACCTGCTGAGCCGCCTCATCCCCGAGCTCGCCCGGCAGCTGGTCGACTACAACCTGGGCCTTCCGCCCGACGAACGGCCGCGCCGCGGCCTCCGTCTCCGTGCCGTCGTGCACGCCGGCGAGATCCACCGTGACGCGTACGGCTACTTCGGCGAAGCCCTCGACGTGGCCTGCCGTCTCCTCGATGCCCGGGCGCTTAAGAAGTGCCTCGAATCCGTGCCGGCACCCCTCGTCCTGGTCGTCTCCGAGGAGATCTACCAGACCATCGTCAAGCACGGCTACGGCGGTATCTCTCCGGAGACCTACCAGCCCGACGTCCGCGTCAAAGTAGCCGGTCGCCGCCGCCAAGGCTGGGTCCACGTCCCTATCGAAGCGCTGAAGCTCATAACCGAGACCCAGCACTTCACCGGCCTCGACCACACCGCCGCCTAACACCCCAGCCATTCCGGGAACGGGCTCAATTCGAGCCCTCATCATCCCCTCGTCACGGCAGGTCGTAGACACCTTGCTTGGTGTGTGAAAGGAAGTCCCGGAACGTTTTTTGGTCGAGGAATAGGATGGGGCTGGCATCGCCGAGCACGCTGTCCCGGGCACCTGCGATCCCCGAGGAGAGTGGCGCTAGTTCGACACAGCCATTTGTCGCCTGGCAGGCTTGGGCCTTCTGCCACTGCGGAGATGCCGGGGAAAGTCCTGAGTGTCTGGACTCACCGTCGAATTCATCCTCCACTGTCGCCTGCATGGCTTTCCCCTTCGCCTAGTCGAGGCGAAGGGACCCCATCTCAGGAGCTCCTAGGGCAGAGCTCAAGAAGGGGTGGCCTGTTGCATGCCCCGACCTGAATGAATGGACGAATATACGTCGGCATGCACGTGCCGACTGCGGGGAAGACTAGTGGGCTGGGAGTCGCACCGGCAACGTGGCGCGCGTTACGTCCTTGGTCAATTTTGTGGACACCGCCAGTCGGTTTGTATCAACCCAGAAGCGAACTTCGTAGACGAAATTGCAGTTGTGGGCCCGTACGATCCGTCTATCTCCTTTAGGCGGCAGTGGGAGGTTGGGAGCAACTCTCAGACGGCGGTTGATGGATCCAGCCGTAGCGTGTGAGACCGCACACTCTGACCTCGACAGCGCGCTTGTAGGTTTCCGGGCAGATCCCGTCGTAGCGATGGAAGATGATCGCTTCGTAGATCTGCTGGGACACAACAAGCACGAGCGGTGCCGTGGTCTCGCGCAGCACTTCACGGACCACCTGCGAATCCAGCAGCCGGATGGCGGCGTCGATCTCGGCTCCGAAGGGGCCGTGGTCATCGCACAGCAGATCGCCCGCATGCACCACGGCGCGCATGCGAAGCTGCCGTTCGGCACGTTCGGCCGGAGGTAGAGCGGCGTTGTACTCCGTCAGCAGGCGCGTCAGCACCGGGATGAGCGGCATCAGAAGGCGCGATCTCGGGACCTCGTCCACCGGGTGGACCAGCACGAGCACCCCGTCACCCCGGTCTGCGATCGGCTCACAGTGCCGTTGGTCGATCCCGGCGGCTTTCATCGCCTCGCGCAGGAGGTGGTAGAGCTGGTGCCGCAACTCGACCTTGATGAGGTTGGTGCGGGCCGACGAGCTTTCGAGGTCCAGGGCCAGGATGCTTCGGTGCAGGGGGCCGCGGAGGTTGATCAAGGTGCCCTCCCATCCAGGCCGATGCTCCCGCCCGGCCCGGCAGAGACTGAGGAAGGTTTGCCACCTGGGTGGCAGGCCCCGATAACAGCATCGTCGCCGTTAGCGGGCGTCGCTCGCGTGATCCGCCCCGGCAGAGGGTGCCGGTTCGGTTTACTCCCCTTATGGTCTATGTATGACCGATCAGGACGTCCTGTGCAACATGCACGGCCGCATGCAGTCAGGGGTTAAGAAGAATCTATCCTTGTCGTGACATGGACGGTCGAAAATTGCACGACCAATTGCTCATACCATCGGAAGATGATGGAATAACGTGACAATGCAACGTGCAGTGTCAGTTGCACTGTAAGACAATCCAACACATCCCAGACGACCAGACAACTGGACAACCCGTGGCCGGAGACCATTCCCGGCCTGTCGTGGGGGGGAGTCGGCGGTGCCCACGTCGCGAGCTCCGACCGTTCGCCAGCGCAGGCTGGGGGCCGCGCTCCAGCGGCTGCGCAAGGAGAACGAGCTCAGCGCGGATGATGTCGGCTGGCGGCTGGGCTGGTCGGCCTCCAAGGTCAGCCGGATCGAGACCGCGCGCATCGGGGTCCGCGAGTCTGATCTCAGACGGCTGCTCAAGCTGTACCGGGCGACCGAGCACATGAGGGCCGAACTGCTGGCTCTGTCGCACGAAGCAGGGAAGAAGGGCTGGTGGGCCGACTTCCCCGAACTGCGCGATGACCTGGCCACGTTCATCGCGCTGGAGGACGAGGCCGATCAGGTCCTCACCTTCGAAAGCCAGGCCGTCAACGGGCTGTTGCAAACCGAGGACTACGCGCGGCGGCTCATTCTCGGGTGGGACGAGGTGATGCCGCGTCCACCGGCGGCCATCGACCGAGATCTGCAGGTGCGGATGCGACGGCAGCAACTGATCGCGCCGCCGCGTTCGCTGCGGTTGACGGTGGTGCTGGACGAGGCCGTGCTGTTGCGGCGCGTCGGGGACGCGACCGTGATGCGACGGCAACTGGAGCGCCTCGTCGAGCTCGCGGGGCTGCCCAATATCGAGCTGCTGGTGTTGCCCTTGGACGCCGATCACGGCGCTGGTCTCAGTGCGTTCACCTTGCTGGAGTACGCGCCTGCGTACGAGGTCACGTTCCCCGCGATGGTCCATACGGAGAGTCGTACCTCGAGCCAGATTCAGGACGAGACGGTCACGCATGAATACCGTCGCGAGTTCCAATGGCTTGTCGAACGCAGCCTTGACCAGAGTCGCTCGGTCGAGTTCATCCAACGGGTCAATGCGGAGCGATGGGCGCGCTGAGGCCGGCGTGGCAGGGTGGGCGCGGCGGCATGTCTCACTGAGCCACGACGGGGGCATTACGACGGCGGTCGTGATCGCTGAAGGGGAGTCTGGATGAGGTACGCGCACGAAGTCGGCAAGGTACGCGCCGCCGAGCAGGCGCTGATGGCGCGGTTGCCGGAAGGCACGCTGATGCAGCGGGCCGCGGCGGGGCTGGCTGCTGTCTGCGCCGGGTTGTTGCCGCGGGTGTACGGGGCGGATGTCGTCTTGCTCGTGGGCGGCGGTGACAACGGTGGCGACGCTCTGTACGCCGGAGCACGGCTGGCCAGGCGGGGCGCCCGGGTGACCGCTGTGGCGGCCGGTTCGAAGATCCATGAGGAGGGGCTGGCCGCGTTGCGGGGAGCGGGCGGGCGGCTGGCGGACGATGCCGGGATCGAGGGCGCCGATCTTGTGATTGACGGGCTGACCGGGATCGGCGGGACCGGGGGATTGCGGGAGCCGTACGCGACGTTTGCGCGGCGGGCCTCGGAGGCTGACGGGATCGTTGTGGCTTGTGACGTCCCCAGCGGGGTTGACGCGAGCAGTGGACGGGTGGAGGGCACCGCTGTACGGGCGGATGTGACGGTCACGTTCGGGACCCATAAGCCGGGGCTCTTGATCGACCCGGGGGCGGCATATTGCGGTGTCGTGGAGCTGGTCGATATCGGGTTGGACCTGCCCGATCCCGATGTCGTGGCGGCTTGGCCGATGGATGTCCGGCCGCCCGAGCCGGGGCCGGAGTCCGACAAGTACCGGCGGGGCGTGGTCGGGATCTTGGCCGGCGGCGATGAGTTCACCGGTGCCGCTGTGCTGAGCGTGGGCGGGGCTGTGCGGGGCGGTGCGGGGATGGTCCGGTTCGCCTCGGTGCCGCACGCCGTGGAGGTGGTGAGGCATCGGTGGCCGGAGGTCGTCACCGCGGTGATCGAGCCTCGGGACGGCCTGGATGGGGTCGGGCGGGTGCAGGCATGGGTCGTGGGACCGGGACTGGGGACCGGCGCGGACGGTGAGGCGCTGGTCGAAGCGGCCCTGAGCACCGATCTGCCCGCGCTGGTGGACGCGGACGGACTGACGATCCTGGCGCGGCGGCGGGACCTGTTGCGGCGGGAGGCTCCGACCGTTCTCACGCCTCATGCGGGGGAGCTGTCCCGGCTGCTCGGCGTGGAACGGGAGATCATCGAGGCGAGACGGCTGGAGCATGTCCGGCGCGCGGCGGCCGAGCTGTCCGCGATCGTGTTGCTGAAGGGGTCGACGACCCTGGTGGCCGAGGAGGATCGTCCGGTACGGGTCAATCCGACGGGCACGCCGCGGCTCGCCACGGCGGGGACCGGGGACGTGCTGTCTGGGCTGATCGGGGCGTTGCTGGCGGGCGGGATGCAGGCGCTGGACGCCGCGGCGGCCGGCGCCTACCTGCACGGGCTGGCCGCGCGGCTCGCCTCGGCAGGCGAGCCCTCCGACACGCCGATCAGCGCGTTCGACGTCGTCACCGGGCTTCCCGACGCCTTCCGCAGCCTCACCGGGTGAACCTGGCGGCGGGCGACCGGGGGAACCTGGCAGCGGGCGATCGCGTCCAAACGGGGTAAGGAACGTAATAGGGGTTCACGCGGACAGTGCGGTCATGGGCCGGGGGACAGCGGGGGAACACATCCCATGCACTGCCCATGGACCGGCACACTGGGTAACTATGAGGAGTCCAGCACAGGCGCGCATCGATCTCGCCGCCATCAGCCACAACGTCTCCCAACTGCGGGAACGGGCAGGCGGCGCCGAGGTCATGGCCATGGTCAAGGCGGAGGCGTACGGCCACGGGCTGGTGCCCGCCGCCCGCGCGGCGCTGGCCGGCGGGGCCACCTGGCTGGGGGTCGCCAAGCTCGCTGAGGCGCTGGAGCTGCGGCGGGCCGGGATCACCGGGGTGCGGACGCTGGTCTGCCTGGGCGTGCCGGGCGAGCCGTACGACGAGGCGATCGCGCTGGACGTGGATCTGACCGCGGGCACGCCCTCGCTGGTCGAGGAGATCGCGGCGGCAGCCGAACGCGCCGGGAGGCCCGCGAGGCTGCAGCTCAAGGCCGACACCGGGATGGGCCGCGGCGGGTCGACGCCGGCGGACTGGACCGCGCTCGTGGAGGCCGCGCTCAAGGCCGAGGCCGCCGGGCATCTCCGGGTGGTGGGGCTCTATTCGCACTTTGCCTGCGCGGACGACCCCGGGCATCCCTCGATCGCGAACCAGATCGAAGTCTTCACAGAGCTCGTCGAGCATGCCGAGAAGGCGGGGATCCGGCCGGAGATCAGACACCTGTCCAACTCCGCTGCCATCCTGACGTTGCCGGAGGCCCGCTTTGATCTCGTGCGGCCCGGCATCGCCATGTACGGGCTGACGCCCGTGCCGGCGCTCGGTACGTTCGGGCTGCGGCCGGCCATGACGCTCACCGCCGACACGGCCGTGGTGAAGCGGGTTCCGGCGGGCAGCGGCGTCTCGTACGGCCACACGTACGTCACCGACCGGGAGACGAACCTCGCGCTGGTGCCGGCCGGATACGGCGACGGGATCCCCCGGCACGGCTCCAACCTGCTGGAGGTGTTCGCGGCCGGCCGGCGTCGCCGGATCGCCGGGCGGGTCTGCATGGACCAGTTCGTCATCGACCTGGGGGACGACACGCTGTCCGCCGGGAACGAGATCATCTTGTTCGGCCCGGGGGACCGGGGCGAACCGACCGCCCAGGAGTGGGCGGACACGCTCGGCACGATCTCGTATGAAATCGTCACCCGCATCGGTTCGCGGGTCCCCAGGGTGTACGAGGGCGGCGCGTCGTAAGGGGCGCATCGTAAAAGGACAGGTCAGACAATGAAAAGCAGCAACAAGCGCAGGATCGGCGCAGTCGGCGCCGTGGCGGGCATCGGCGCGGCCGGTGTCGGAGCCGCGGTCGGGCTGCGGCACCTGGCGGTCGGCCGCGTCCGGCTGCGTCCCGACCCGGACGCGGGCGAGCCGTTCGGCGAGCTCCGCGGCCGGGAGCTGACGGTGCTGGCCGACGACGGCCTGCCGCTGCACGTCGAGATCGACGGCCCGGACGACGCGCCGCTGACCGTGGTGTTCTGCCACGGTTACACGCTCAACCAGGACTCCTGGCACTACCAGCGGCGCGACCTGGCGGCGAAGGGCGCGAAGCTGCGGATGGTCTTCTGGGACCAGCGCAGCCACGGCCGCTCGGGGCGCAGCAAGCCCACGCACGCCACGATCGACCAGACCGGCGCCGACCTGCACGCGGTGCTGCGTGCGACCGTCCGGCCGAAAGAGCCCGTCGTGCTCGTCGGGCACTCCATGGGCGGCATGTCGATCATGGCGCTGGCGGCAGACCACCCGAAGCTGTTCGGGAGCCAGATCAAGGCCGTGGCGCTGGTCAACACCTCCTCCGGCGAGCTCGCCGAGCTGACGCTCGGCCTGCCGCTCGTGCTGGCCAAGGTGATCCGGCCGCTGGCGTCGGGCACCCTGCGCGGCCTCGGGCGCCGCGCGGCGCTCGTGGACCGGGCGCGGGTGTACGGGGCCGACATCGCGTTCATGGTCACCCGCCGGATGGCGTTCGCCGACAAGTACGTCAGCCCGACCGTGGTGGACTTCCTCGAGCAGATGATCAGAACGACCCCGATCGACGTGATCGCGGAGTTCTACCCGTCGCTGGTCTCCCACGACAAGTCGGCCGCGATGGAGACGATCGCCAAGGTGCCCGCGCTCGTCCTGGTCGGCGGCGAGGACCGGCTGACGCCGGCCGAGCATGGCCGCCGCATCGCCGAGATCCACCCCGACGCGGAGCTGATCGAGGTCGGCGACGCCGGCCATGTCCTGCCGCTCGAATACCCGGGTGTGGTCACCGGTGGACTGCGCCGTCTGGTCGAACGAGTCCTGCCACGACGCGAGGAGCGCACCGCGTGAGTGAGCCGCTGAACCTGGCCGTGCCCACTGCCGAGGACATGTGGGACCTGGGGCTCCGGCTGGCCGGGCTGGTTCAGGCCGGGGACCTGCTGGTGCTCACCGGCGACCTCGGCGCGGGCAAGACGACGCTCACGCAGGGGATCGGGGAGGGGCTCAAGGTACGCGGGCCGATCACGTCGCCGACCTTCGTGATCGCGCGGGTGCATCCCTCGTTGTGCGGCGGGCCGCCGCTGGTGCACGTGGACGCCTACCGGCTGGGCGGTTTCGCCGAGCTCGACGATCTCGACCTGGACGCGTCGGTGGCGGAGTCGGTCACGGTCGTGGAATGGGGCGAGGGACTGGCGGAAGGCCTGACCGAAGATCGACTAGAAGTGATCATTTCTCGCGGGCATGACGAGGGATCCGAGGAACGGTCGGTGAACATCACCGGTGTCGGCGGGCGATGGGCCTACCTGCGGGACGATCTGGCCTGATGCGGCCTAGGCGATCTGAGAAACACTCGCGATTTTCCGTAAGTGGGACCGAGCCACTTTACGGTTACATGTCGTACTCTTTGCCGAACGAACCACACCTTCGCGACATAGCGGCTTTTCCTCGGGCGGGAGTGGACCGGTGAGTGGGAATCATCGCAGCGGGAATCACCGCACCGACGGCACGGACAGCGGCGCGTACCGCCATGCCGGGCTCGGCCCACGCCCTCCGGCGGGGAGCGGCGGCTATCCGGCGCGCGAATCCGGCCCCCGCCGACCCATCCGTGACACCGGCCCTGGCGGCCCCGGCGCCCCTCGCGACACCGGCGCTGGCGCGGCTAGTGACACTGGCGCGGGCTCCGGTCACGGCTCGGGCTCCGTTCACGGTTCGGGACCTGGCTCCGTTCACGGCTCGGGACCTGGTGCCGTCCATGGCTCAGGACCTGGCGCCGTCCATGGCTCGGGACCTGGCTCCGTCTACGGCACCGGGCCTGGCTCCGTTCACGGCACGGGGCCTGGCCCCATCCGCGACACCGGTCCCAGTGCGATGCGCGAGACCGGTCCCCGCCCCATGCGCGACGTCGGATCCCGCCGCACCGGCAGCGGAAGCCACCGCGTCGTGCGGAAGAAGCAGTCGAGCCGCCGCTGGGCCTTCGTCCTGGCGGGCGTGGTGGCCGGTGCCGCGGCCTGCGTGCTGGCGGCATTCGTGATCATGAGCGGGGGCGGCGTGGGGGAAGGCGCGCACAGCGGCGGCGAGGTCGCCAACAGTGGCGCCGCCGACACCACGCCCCAGACCACGGGCGAACGGTCGCTTGTGCCCGACGCGTGCCAGCTGGTCGGCAACGAGCTAGCGGGCAGGCTCGCGCCCAACGCCGACCGCACCCAGGCCGACAACTACCAGAGCAACGACCGGCAGAACCAGTGCGTCTGGGGCGCCTACACCGGTGACCGCAAGCGCCAGCTGACCGTGGAACTGCGCGCGATCGTCGCGGCGGGCGGCCAGAGCGCGACCGACGCCGCCCGCGCCTCGTTCGACGCCGAGCGCAAGGCGGACGAGTCCGGCAAGGCCCTGCTCGCGGTCCAGGAGCTGACCGAGAAGCGCCGGCTCACCGATGTCGGCGACGACGGCTACGTCGTCTACAGCGTGAACGACAGCCAGGGGTCGAGCGAGGCCATCGCCAACGTCCGCGTCGGCAACGTGCTGGTGACGATCCACTACTCGGGTTCCAACAAGGGATCCCCGCTCAGTGAGTCCGTCGCCATCGACGGCGCGCTGGAAGCCGCGAAGAGCGCCGTCACCGGCCTCAACGCCAGCTGAACGCGCCCCTGGTGACCTGCGGGGTGTCCCGCGCGGGCCCCACCGCCTGTCACGGGCACTAAGCTTTTAGTTCGTGCTCGTCTTGGCTTTCGACACCGCGACCGCCGCCGTCACCGTGGCGCTGTACGAGTGGTCTCCGGGTGAGGGGATCGTCGGCCGCGCGGCGGCCGAGGCGGTCGACCCGCGCCGGCACACCGAGCTGCTCACCCCTTCGATCGCGGCCGTGCTGGCCGAGGCGGGGGCGGCACCGGAAGACCTCAGCGCGCTGGCGGTGGGCGTCGGCCCCGGCCCCTACACCGGGCTGCGCGTCGGCCTGGTCACCGCGCGCGCCATGGGCGAGGCGCTGCGCATCCCCGTGCACGGCGTCTGCACGCTGGACGTCGTCGCCTGGGCCTCGGGCCGGATGACGCCGTTCGCCGTGGCGACCGATGCCCGGCGCAAGGAGGTCTACTGGGCCCGTTACGACTCGGCGGGCGCCCGTTCGACCGAGCCCGCCGTCGGCCCGGCCACCGACGTGCGCGACGGCGCTCCCAGCGATCTGCCGGTGATCGGCGAGGGAGCGGCCCTGTACGCCGACGTGCTGGGCACACCCGGCCAGGACCCCGCGCCGCTGCTGCCGACGGCGACGGCGCTGGCGGAGCTGGCGGTGACCCGCCTATCGGGCGGCGCCGGGCCGGAGCTGCTTCCGCCCGAGCCGCTCTACCTGCGGCGTCCCGACGCCAAGGAACCCGGCCCGCGCAAGAAGGTGACGCCCTCGACGCCGCCGAGCGGAGTGCGGCCATGACGAAGTACCTGCTGCGCGGCATGACCGACGAGGATCTGCCCGCCGTCCTGCGGCTGGACCAGGAGCTGTTCCCCGAGGACGCGTGGAGCGAGGAGATGTTCCGCGGCGAGCTGGCGGACCAGCCGCGCACCCGCCACTACGTGATCGCCGAGTCCGGAGACCGGGAGATCATCGGTTATGCGGGCCTGTCCGCCGCAGGCGGGCAGGCGGACGTGCAGACCATCGGGGTGCGGACCGGCTGGCGGGGCGCGGGCATCGGCGCAGCGCTGCTCACCGAGCTGCTCGACGAGGCGGCCCGCCGAGCCAGCGAGGCCGTCTTCCTGGAGGTGCGCGCCGACAACGACTCGGCGCGCCGGTTGTACGAGCGGTTCGGCTTTGAACGTGTCGGCGTCCGCAAGCGCTACTACCAGCCGTCGAACGTGGACGCCATTGTGATGCGCCGCGAGCTCCGTGCGGTTCGCCGTGCGCCTGTCGGCTTCTCCCGGGAGCAATCATGATCCGAGACTCCGAGCCCCTGGTGCTGGGCATCGAGACCTCCTGCGACGAGACCGGCGTCGGCGTCGTCCGCGGCCACACTCTGCTGGCCGACGCGATCGCCTCCAGCGTGGAGCAGCACGCCAGGTTCGGCGGTGTCGTGCCCGAAGTGGCCTCACGGGCCCATCTTGAGGCCATGACTCCGACCGTGGAGCGCGCGCTCGCCGACGCCGGGGTGGCGTTCGAGGACATCGACGCGTTCGCGGTCACCGCCGGTCCGGGGCTGCCCGGCGCGCTGATGGTCGGCGTGGCCGCCGCCAAGGCCTACGCGCTGTCCCTCGGCAAGCCCCTGTACGGGGTGAACCACCTGGCCGCGCACGTGGCCGTCGACCAGCTCGAACACGGCCCGCTGCCCAAGCCCTGCGTGGCCATGCTGGTCTCGGGAGGCCATTCCTCGCTGCTGCTGGTGCCCGATGTGGCCACCGACGTCCGGGCGCTGGGCTCGACCGTGGACGACGCGGCGGGCGAGGCGTTCGACAAGGTCGCCCGGGTGCTGGATCTCGGCTTTCCCGGCGGCCCGGTGATCGACCGGATGGCCCGCGAGGGTGATCCGGCCGCGATCGCGTTCCCGCGTGGCAAGTACGCCGACGGCACGTACGACTTCTCCTTCTCCGGCCTCAAGACGGCCGTCGCGCGCTGGGTCGAGGCCAGGGAACGCGCCGGCGAGCCGGTGCCGGTCGCGGACGTGGCCGCCTCGTTCCAGGAGGCGGTGGTCGACGTCCTCACCCACAAGGCGCTGCGGGTCTGCAAGGACAACGATGTCCAGGACCTGCTGATCGGCGGCGGCGTCGCGGCCAACTCCCGGCTGCGGGCCCTCGCCCAGGAACGGTGCGAGGCCGCAGGCGTACGGCTGCGGGTGCCGAGGCCCAAGTTGTGCACCGACAACGGCGCCATGGTGGCGGCGCTGGGCTCCGAGCTGGTGGCCTCCGGCAAGGCCCCGTCAGAGCTCGATCTGCCCGCCGACTCCAGCCTGCCGATCGAGCACGTGCTGCTCTAGTACGTGCTGCTCCAGCGCCGATCAGGTTTCGAGTTCGCCGATCAGGCTTCGAGCTCGGCCAGCAGGGACGCCAGGTAGTCCTCGATGAGTGGCACGTGGGCCTCGCTGATGGTCCGCCCGGGCTCCTCCGGGAGCATGTCCAGCAGGCACCGGACGTCCCAGGACGGGTCGTGCGGGTAGCCGCCGGACACCTGGTCGAACGCGGCCAGGAACCGGTCCGCCACGGGCTTCCCGTACCGCAGCACCAGGCTCAGCCGCATCTGCGCGATGTCGACGGCGACCGGGCCGTACGAGGCGTCCGACCAGTCGACGACGCCGGTGAGCCGCCCGTACGACCACAGCGTGTTGTCCGGCTGGTAGTCGCGGTGGATGAAGCGGGACGGCGCCTCCGGCGCGGGCCTGGACGCGACGTCGTACGCGCGCTCCCACAGCTCGGTGCGGTCCGCGTGCACGGGCGGTGTGCGCACACCGAGCCGGTTGTAGGGGACGTACGGCGGCATCGTGGACGCGCCGTTCAGCGCATGCACGCCCAGCAGCGCCGCCGCGAATTGGATGAGGTATTCGGGCAGGTCGTCGGGGGCCGGCCGGGGCGGGTGCCCGATCAGCCGGGTGATGAGCAGAGCGGGGGCGTCGCCGTAGGCGCCGGCGGGGTCGGCGGCGACCAGCGTGGGCGTCGGGATCTCGGCGCCGGCCAGGAGGGCCAGCGCGGCGATCTCACGTTCGGGGGAGAAATCCGAGCCGCCCCGGGGGAAGTAGGCGTCGTGCGGGCGGCCTGCGCCGAGGTCAGGAGGGCCTGCGGGGAGCCAGCGGCGGAGCACGAGCCGGTGGGCGCTGCCTGAGCGGCTCTCCACCAGAAGCGCGTGGTTGACGTGCGCGACGCCGCCCGCCAGTGGACGGATCATCCTGACCTCGGCGCCCTGGCCGAGGCACTCCTCGACCCAGCGCAGGGTGGCGCGGTTTGGCGGTGCGCCGATCGGAAGACAGGTAGCCGGGGTCTGGGTCACGAGGTCCATGAAAACGGATTCAGCTGGGTATTGAGAGTGATTTTGCAAAGACGGAACGTAACGAAACGCACGTCGTCGGCCTTTCTTGGGTGGAGGATCCTCCACCGTGCCGCCTTCGCGGGGGTCTCTTTGCGGTCTTCTCCAGTTCGCACCGTGGGCGTCGGCGGGGCGCCCACGTCTTGGGCGCCCCGCCCTTCCATGATCAATGAAGCTCGCCGCCAGGGCCGCCGCTAGTCCTTGCCCTCGCGGCGGGGGCGCAGCAGCGCCTCGGCCAGCGCCAGCATGGTCTCCTCCAGCGTCGAAAGCCGCTTGAGGACGTCCTCGTGCACCGCCGTCACCTGCTTGGTGACGTCGCCGTGGACGCTGTCGACCTTCTTGCCGACCTCCGTCTGCACGCCCTCGACCCGCTTGCCGACCTCCGCCTGCACGTCCGCGGCGCGGCGGGCGACCTCGTCGTGCATGCCGTCCACGCGCTTGGCGAACTCCTCCTGGACGCCGCCGACGCGCTTGGTGACGTCCTCGTGGATGCTGTCCACCTGCTTGGTGACGTCGTCGTGGATCCCGTCGATCCGCCTGCTGACGTCGTCGTGCACGCCGGTGACCTGGCGGGAGAACTCGTGGTGCACCGACTCCACCTGCTTGGTGACGTCGATGTGCACCGACTCGACGCGCCGGGAGACGATCTCCACCTGGGTGGTGAACTCCTCCAGGGCGCCGTCGACCTTCTTGGTGACCTCCTCGTGGATGCCCTCGATGCGCTTGCGCACGTTCTCGTGGACGTCCTCGAAGCGTTTGGAGAACTCCTCCATCCGCTTGGCGACGTCGCTGTAGGCGGTCTCGGCGATCTGGGACATCGTCGCCTTGACCTCGTCCCGGTCCGGCCGGGCGCGCAACTCCTCGATGAGCGGGTCGACCGCGTCGACGAGGTGTTTTTCCAGCGCGTCGAAGCGGTCGCTGTGGTCGAGCACCGGCCGCTGGACCAGCTCGGCCAGCTTGCGGTGCAGCTCGGAGATCTCCAGTGTGGCGGGGAGCTGGCCGATCCGGTCGTTGACGCCGTCGATCCGGTCATCGATGCCCTCGAACCGGCCGTCCAGCCCGTTCAGCTTGCCCGACAGCCCCTCGAGTCGGCCATCGAGCCCTTCCAGCCGTCCGTCCAGCCCTTCCAGCCGTCCACCGACCCCCTCGACCCGGCCGTTGACGGCTTCCAGGCCCTGCTCCACGCGCTCGGCCATCTCGCCCAGCGACTGGTCCACCCGCGTGGTGACCCCGGTGATCGAATGTTCGAGCTTCTCGGCCCGGTGCCCCAGCTCGGCCAGTGACTTGTCCAGCCGGTTGAAGCGGACGGAGGCCGCCTCCATGCTGCCCTGGAGCTTGTCCAGGCGCTTGGTCATCTCCTCCATCCGCTGCGATGCCTGCTGGGTGGCGTCGGTGATGTTCTGCGCGGAGTCCAGCACCGCCTGCAGCCGGGTGAGACCCTCATCGACGTTCTCGGCTACGACACCGACGTCGGCCCAGAGCGCCGGCAACTCGGCGACGGGCTTGACCCGCTCGCCCACCGCCTCGATGTGCTCGGCAAGTCCCTCGGCCCACTCCGGAGGTTTGCTGGACAGGTCGTCGACCTGCCCGCGCACGTTGTCGAGCTGCCCCGTCAGCCCGTTGAGTTCCCGCTCCCGGACCTCCCGGAGCAGCCACTCCATACCTTCCAGTCGCTGGCGTATCTCATCCAGGACCTGACCCTGTGAGCGCTGTTCATAGACGTGGTCCTGCGCCGCACGGGCGAGCAACTCCCGCATCCGGTCCGAGACCGGTTGACCCCCCGTCTGCAGGAAGTTGTGATTCGTTTCCACCCGATGCTCCTTCGTGTGCCGACGCGGCTAAATAACGCGCGGCAATGAATCGTGAGGGCCCAACCATAGTGCTTCTCCAGCGTGCCTATGAGAGGGAGCAGGGAACATTACGAGTTCTGTAGAATGCGCTTGTTTCCCGAGTGGTACGGAACGTGGCCGATCACAACGAGTGTGGTGATTCGGGTGTTCTGCTTAATTCCGGCGGTGGCGTCCCTCATAGTGCCGCCCGCCGTGCCCGTTGCTGGGCAGGGGCGGCGGCAGCGTGCAGCCGCAGGTCTCGACCAACCTGACCAGCTCGTACTCACCGATCAGTACCGCCCGGCAGGACATGCACTGCTCGATCAGGATGCCGTCACGCTGGTAGCCGACCATTCCCGCATGGCATTTGGGGCATTGCATGGCCACCTCCTGATCAAGCGGGGCCGTTTCCCGGCCCGGTTCATTCAACCTTGCCGGTCAGGCGTAAATGATAGTCCGCGCAATGCCGGAAAGTGCTCAGGATTTGCTCTGCCGTGGCGCGTTGCCCGTGGTCACTTGGTGTTCTCGGCCCGCGTGGAGATCATTGGGATTGATTAAGGGCGCTATGGTCTGCCGGGCGCGTCAGCAGAGCGATCGGCGCAGCGCCGACACGTGTCAGGACGAGCGTCATCTCTTTCGCCCCCCTGGGTGCCTTCCGCGCGAAGCCGAGGTCGCGCCGGAGCCGGTCGACGTCGACCGCCGAGCCGCGCTTCTTGACCGTCAGGACGCCGACCTCGCGGCGCCGCAGCTCGGCCTTCAGCCGCTTCAGCGAGAAGCCCAGCACGTCCTCGATCTCGTACGCGCTGGCGAACGGGGTCGGGACGAGCTCGTCGGAGGTCACGTAGGCGATCTGCGGGTCGGCGAGCCCGCCGTTCACCCGCGCCGCCACCTCGGCGACCAGATGGGCGCGGATCACGGCCCCGTCCGGCTCGTACAGGTAACGCCCCCACTCGCGTACGGCCGGATCGCCCAGCCCGGGCTCGGGTGTCAGTGTCTCGACCGTCAGCTTTTCTTCTGTAATCGGCTTTTCTTCTGTAATCAGTGTTGCGCGGCGGCGCACGTCCCCGGCCAGCCCGCCGAGCCACAGCGCGGCCTCCTTGACCTCGCCGCCAACCGAGATCCATTCGGCCTCGGCGCCGTCCGGCACCGCCTCGTGCGGGATGCCGGGCGCCACCTTCACGCACGCGCCGCCCGCCCGGCCCGCCAGCTCCAGCACCGTGTCCAGCGGCGGCTCGTACGACCTCGGGTCGAAGACCCGCCCCCGCGCCGTCCGCCGTCCCGGGTCGGCGAAGACCGTCCCGTACCCGCCCGGGTCCTGCCGCGTGGCGTCCCCCTCACGGACGGAGGCCAACTCGCCCAGCCCGAACGCCTCGATGTTCGCCCGAGCCACTGCGGCCGTCAGCGGATCGAGCTCGACGCCCACACCCGGCACCCCCGCGCGAGCCCGGGCGATGAGGTCGCCGCCGATCCCGCACCCGAGCTCCAGCGTGGGCCCTGTTGTGATGAACGAGGTTGTGGCGAACGAGGCGAAGCGGCGGGCTCGGTATGCGGCCACGGACGCCCGGGTGGACTGCTCCAGTCCAGCGGGGGTGAAGTACATCCGAGCCGCGTCCCCGCCGAATTTGGCACGGGCACGCTCGCGGAGGCGCACCTGGGTGAGGGCGGCGGCGACCAGGTCGGCGGGGTGGCGCTCACGGAGCCGGGACGCGGTGGTGATGAGCCCGTTCTCACTCAGGTCCGCCCCGGCCGCCTCGGCCAGAACCGCCTGGCCGGGTGAGGTGAGGAGGCTTGAGAACGCCGCGATGTCCATAGGGTGGACGGTAGCGCTGCGATGAACGGCGGAAGACGCGGCCGTTGACTGTGTTCGCCCTTGACCGTGTTCGTGTTGACGGGCTACCGGGGATTGCATAGTCTCCGGACTGGCACTCTCCAGGCGAGAGTGCCAACACAGCGACAAGGTCGGTCTGGCACCCGCGACGACAGGCCGGTCCAGGGTCGCCTCTTCTGCCACCTGTGCGGCCGGCCTCGCCGAGGTCGGCCGAGGACACCACGAAGGGGAGGTCAGATCGTGACGACCGCCACCAAGGTTGCTCTCAAGCCGCTTGAGGACCGCATCGTGGTCCAGCCGCTCGAGGCCGAGACCACCACCGCGTCGGGCCTGGTCATTCCTGACACCGCCAAGGAGAAGCCCCAGGAGGGCACTGTCCTTGCGGTGGGCCCGGGACGCGTCGACGACAAGGGCGAGCGCGTGCCGCTCGACGTAAGCGTCGGCGACGTCGTGCTCTACAGCAAGTACGGGGGCACCGAGGTCAAGTACAACAACGAGGAGTACCTCGTTCTCTCGGCTCGCGACGTGCTCGCGATCATCGAGAAGTAATCACCGAGACGTGATGCAACGCCCCGGATCCGCCCGAAGCAGGGGCGGGTCCGGGGCGCTCGCGTGACGTGTCTGCCGTACAACGGAGTTTGGGAGTTATCCGTATGGCGAAGATCCTGCAATTCGACGAGGACGCTCGCCGGGCTCTTGAGCGCGGCGTCAACGCCCTCGCGGACGCCGTCAAGGTGACCATCGGCCCGCGCGGCCGCAACGTGGTCATCGACAAGAAGTTCGGCGCGCCGACCATCACCAACGACGGCGTCACCATCGCCCGCGAGGTGGAGCTGGAGGACCCCTACGAGAACCTGGGTGCCCAGCTCGCCAAGGAAGTGGCGACCAAGACCAACGACATCGCCGGTGACGGCACCACCACCGCGACCGTGCTGGCCCAGGCGCTCGTGCGCGAGGGCATCCGCAACGTGGCCGCCGGCGCCTCGCCGCTGAGCCTCAAGCGGGGCATGGACGCGGCGGCGCAGTTCGTGTCCGACCAGCTTCTCAAGTCCGCGCGCGAGATCGAGGAGAAGAGCGACATCGCCGGTGTCGCGACGATCTCCGCGCAGGACGCCAAGATCGGCGAGCTGATCGCCGAGGCGTTCGAGAAGGTCGGCAAGGACGGCGTCATCACCGTCGAGGAGGCCCACACCTTCGGCCTGGAGCTGGAGTTCACCGAGGGCCTGCAGTTCGACAAGGGCTACCTGTCGCCGCACATGGTGACCGACCCCGAGCGCATGGAGGCCGTCCTGGAGGACGCCTACGTGCTGATCGTGGACGGCAAGATCTCCAACGTGCAGGAGTTCCTGCCGCTGGCCGAGAAGGTCGCCCAGACCAAGAAGCCGCTGCTGGTCGTGGCCGAGGACGTCGAGGGCGAGGCCCTGGCGCTGCTCGTCGCCAACAAGATCCGCGGCACCTTCCTGTCGGTCGCCGTCAAGGCGCCCGGCTTCGGCGACCGCCGCAAGGCGATGCTCGGCGACATGGCCACCCTGACCGGCGGCCAGGTCGTCAGCGAGGCCATCGGCCTCAAGCTCGACAGCATCGGCCTGGACGACCTCGGCCGGGCCCGCCGGATCACCGTCACCAAGGACGCCACCACGGTCGTCGACGGTGAGGGTTCGCAGGACGAGATCAGCGCCCGGATCAACCAGATCAAGGTCGAGATCGAGAACAGCGACTCCGACTGGGACCGCGAGAAGCTGCAGGAGCGCCTGGCCAAGCTGGCCGGCGGCGTCTGCGTTCTGCGCGTCGGTGCCGCCACCGAGGTGGAGCTGAAGGAGAAGAAGCACCGCCTCGAGGACGCCATCTCGGCGACCCGCGCGGCCATCGAGGAGGGCATCGTGTCCGGCGGCGGCAGCGCCCTGGTGCACGTGGCCAAGGAGGGCTTCGACGCCCTCGGTCTCAGCGGCGACGAGGCCACCGGTGCGGAGGCCCTGCGCCGCGCCCTGGTCGAGCCGCTCCGCTGGATCTCCGAGAACGCCGGCCAGGAAGGCTACGTCGTCGTCTCCAAGGTGCAGGAGCTGCCCGCCGGCCACGGCTTCAACGCCGCGACCAGCGAGTACGGCGACCTTGTCGCCCAGGGCGTCATCGACCCGGTGAAGGTGACCCGTTCCGCCGTCACCAACGCCGCGTCGATCGCGGGCATGCTGCTCACCACCGAGGCGCTCGTCGTGGAGAAGCCGGAGGAGGCCGATGAGGCCGCCGGCGGCGGTCACGGCCACGGTCACGGTCACGGCCACTGATCACCGGCTGCCGATCACGGCCACTGATCATTGGCCCGACGGTGCCCGGTTGAACAACGGTGCCCGGTTGAACATTCGAAGCGAAGGCCCTCACCCGTCCGGGTGGGGGCTTTCGTGTGATTTCCGGCCTGCTGAGCTGTTTATGGGTGTTTGAGGTGGTCGGTTGGGAATTCATGGGACCACGGGCGACCGTATGACCGCGTTGCGTCATATCAGAGGGCTCGTCCCCGCACTGTGACCATTCCGTTGTCGTGGACGGGGGAGACAGGCTGGACCCCGCTGGGCATCATGCTCTCGTGACCGAGGGAGCTTTCGCCGGGACCACGACCGCGCGCGCTACCGAGCCCTCGGGGGGGAACGCCCCTCCGACAGCTCCCGATGTCGGGCGAGGGGTGCGGGTCGTCCGCCCGGCCGCCGCCCGTTCGAGCAAGGCCGACGAAGGCGACCTCAAAGAGCTGACGAGCCTTGCCGTCCAGGGCGACCCAGGGGCGATCGAGGTGCTCATCGGGCACGTCCGCCCGATGGTGGTCCGGTACTGCCGGGCCCGTCTGGGCCGGGTCTCCGGGCAGTACCACATCGCCGACGACGTGGCCCAGGAGGTGTGCATCGCGGTCCTGTCCGCGCTGCCCCGTTACCGCGACATGGGCCGCCCCTTCGCCTCGTTCGTCTTCGGCATCGCCTCGCACAAGATCGCTGACGCGCTGCGCAGCGCGGTGCGGGCGGCCGTGCCGACCGAGGACCTTCCGGACGGGCCGGACGACCGGCCGGGTCCCGAGGAGACCGTGGTGCGCTACATCGAGGCGCAGCGCGCTCGCGATCTGCTGACCCGCCTGCCCGATCACCAGCGTGAGCTGGTGTTGTTGCGGGTGGTGGCGGGGTTGTCGGCGGAGGAGACCGGTAACGTGCTGGGCATGTCCGCGGGGGCGGTACGCGTCGCGCAGCACCGGGCCCTGACCCGGCTGCGCGCGATGGCACGAGAGGAGTCGATCGCTTGACGGAACGGAGCCACGGCGCCCCGGATCCGGCCGAGCCTTCGAAGTCCGGTGCGCCCCCGGCACCGGGGAACCCGACGCCCGCGCCGCCGCCGCCGCCGCCGTCGCCGTCGCCGGGGGCGGATCTGAGTGCCGTACGCCGTACCGACGCGTTGTTCGACGAGCTGGCGGCCCGCCGCACTGCCGCCTCTGAAGCCGCCCCGCCGCCCGGCATCTCTGGCCGCCGCACATCCGGTGACCCCGCCGTACGCCTGTTGCACGCACTGGTCGCCGACGTTGACGCGGGCCTCGACACCGGCGATGCCGCCGGGCCGGACACGCTGCCGGGCAAGGGCGCGGACGAGGCGGGCGAGAGCGATCCGGCCGCCCCGGGCGGGCGGCGCCGCGGCTCCCGTACGTTCGTCGCCCTCGGAGTCGTGGGCGTGGTCCTGACCAGCACCGGCGTCGCGGCCGCGGGCGGCGGGCTGACCCGTGACGCCGCGCCCGCTCCGCAGACGCCCAAGGTGTCCGACGAACCACTGGTGGACCGGCTCGAGCCGAAGAGCCGCCCGTCCTCGCCGGGCAGGACGCCGGTCACGGGCCCCGGGGCGCCGGCTCAGGGCCGTCCGGATGCGGGCCGTCCAGATGCGAAGGGGCCCGAGCCCGACCCGGCACGCCGGCGTTTCGAGGACCTCAAGGGCAAGCTCGAAGACCTGTTGCCGCCCAAGAACCGCCGGCAGGGGCACGATGAGTGGCCCTTCCAGACGCCCACGCCCAAGGCCAACGACGAGGACGACACCCGGAAGAAGCTGGACGACATCCGCAGGCAGGCCCAGAAACGGCTCGAACGCTACCGCGACCGCCACGGCCGCTAGCGCCGGGCACGGCGGCCGGTCCGTCAGTCGATCATTCGGTCGATCAGTCGGCCTCGCGGCCCTCTTCGCTGTCGATGACGCCGTCCACGTAGCCGCGGGCGTATTCCCAGCTCACGTAGTCGACCGGATCGGGTGCCAGCGCCGGCTCGTGCACGCGGGGCAGCCCCTGGTCGAGCAGATGCCGCAGGTTGCCGTGCAGCAGATCCCAGTCGATGTAGTGCAGCTTGCCGCAGTCACCGCAGTCGACCGTCAGCCCGCGTACGCCGAGGGGTTCGAGGAGGGCCCGGAAGACCTCCAGGTCGGCCAGATCGGCCAGCACGTCCTCCCGCTCGGCCACGCTGAGCGGGGCGATCTCCTCCCCGGGATCGCCAAGCGACGCCGCCGGGTCCTCGGGGTCGTCGGCGAACGGATCGAGCGGAGCATCGTCGTGCACGATCCCACGCTACTGCGCGATGCCCCACCAAGTGCACCCCCTGTCCCTTCCGAGCGCGAACGGCCAGGTGTCCACGCCGTTACGCAATGCCCCATAGAAGGAATCTTTACGGATCGGAGGGGAATTCAGCGGCTCGTCCCGGGCGTTATCGGGGGATCTGGGGGGTCGTCCTCCCAGGGGGCAGGGACGGCGCGGGCAAGCGGCGGTGCCCAGGGCACCCGACGCCCTACCATGGGAGCAGGCCGCCGTGACCTGGCACTGTTCACAAAGCGCACGATGCCGCCGCGACTACTGGAAAGGTCGTCATGAACCCCGCAGCCGAGTCCGCGAAGTTCCTTCCGCAGGGCCTGACCTTTGACGATGTGCTGCTGCTGCCGGGGTATTCCGACCTGCAGCCGGGGGAGGCGGACACCACGACCCGGCTGACCCGCAACATCTCGCTGCGCATCCCGCTGGTGTCGGCCGCGATGGACACGGTGACCGAGTCCCGTACCGCGGTCGCGATGGCCCGCCAGGGCGGTATCGGCGTGCTCCACCGCAACATGTCGGTCGAGGAGCAGGCAGCCGAGGCCGACCGGGTCAAGCGCTCCGAGGCCGGGATGATCACCAACCCGGTGACCTGCCTGCCCGACGCCACGCTGGCCGACGTCGAGGAGCTGTGCGCCCGCTACCGCATCTCCGGCGCGCCGGTGACGGATGTGCGCGGCGTCCTGGTCGGCATCGTGACCAACCGCGACATGCGCTTCGAGACCGACCACTCGCGCCCGGTGCGCGAGGTCATGACCCCGATGCCGCTGGTGACCGCACCGGTGGACGTGTCCAGGGACGACGCGTTCAACCTGCTGGCCACCAACAAGATCGAGAAGCTGCCGCTGGTGGACGAGGAGGGCCGGCTGCGCGGGCTCATCACGGTCAAGGACTTCACCAAGAGCGAGCAGTACCCCGACTCCACCAAGGACACCGACGGCCGCCTGCTCGTCGCCGCCGCCGTGGGTGTCGGCGAGGACGCGATCCGCCGTGCCCAGGCGCTCATCGAGGCCGGCACGGACGTCATCATCGTCGACACCGCGCACGGCCACTCCAAGGGCGTCGCCGACACCATCGCCAAGATCAAGGCGAACGCCCGGGTCGAGGTGGTCGGCGGCAACGTCGGCACCTACGCCGGAGCCAAGGCGCTCGCCGAGGCCGGTGCGGACGGCGTCAAGGTCGGCGTCGGCCCGGGTTCCATCTGCACCACCCGCGTCGTCGCGGGCGTCGGTGTGCCGCAGATCACCGCGATCTTCGAGGCGGCCCGCGCGGCTAAGGAGGCCGGGCTGCCGGTCATCGGCGACGGCGGCCTGCAGTACTCCGGCGACATCGCCAAGGCCATCGTGGCCGGCGCCGAGACCGTGATGCTCGGCAGCCTGCTGGCCGGCATCGAGGAGTCCCCGGGCGAGCTGATCTTCGTGCACGGCAAGCAGTACAAGTCGTACCGCGGCATGGGCTCCCTCGGCGCCATGCGCAACCGCGAGCGCGGCGCCTCCTACTCCAAGGACCGCTACGCGCAGGCCGATGTCAGCGCCGAGGAGAAGCTGATCCCCGAGGGCGTCGAGGGCCAGGTGCCCTACCGCGGCCCGCTGGCGAACGTGGCGCACCAGCTCGTCGGCGGCCTCCACCAGTCGATGTGGTACGCCGGGGCGCGCACGATCCCCGAGCTCCAGGAGCGCGGCCAGCTCATGCGGATCAGCGCGGCGGGGCTGCGCGAGAGCCACCCGCACGACATCCAGATGACCGTCGAGGCTCCCAACTACCAGGGCCGCTAATCTGAACAGGTCGGCTTTTCCCGCCGTGACCGAGGAACCGTCATTCCGGATCCATGGTCACGGCGGAGTCATGAGAGGAAGCACCAGTGGCTGCTGAGGTGGAGATCGGCCGGGGCAAGAGCGGTCGCCGGGCATACGCCTTCGACGACATCGGCATCGTGCCGTCCCGCCGTACGCGCGACCCCGAGGAGGTCAGCGTCGCCTGGCAGATCGACGCCTACCGGTTCGAGATGCCGCTGGTCGTGGCGCCGATGGACAGCGTCGTCAGCCCGGCCACCGCGATCGCGATCGGCAGGCTCGGCGGTCTCGGCGTGCTCGATCTCGAAGGTCTGTGGACGCGGTACGACAACCCCGAGCCCCTGCTCGCCGAGATCTCCTCGCTGGACGACGCCCGCGCCACCCGCCGGCTCCAGGAGATCTACACCGAGCCGATCAAGGAGGAGCTGATCGGCCGCCGGATCGAGGAGATCCGCGAGGCCGGGGTGACGGTCGCCGCGCGGCTGTCGCCGCAGCGCACGGCGCAGTTCCACAAGGCCGTGATCGACGCGGGCGTGGACCTGTTCGTGATCCGCGGCACCACGGTCTCGGCCGAGCACGTCTCCGGGCGGGCCGAGCCGCTCAACCTCAAGCAGTTCATCTACGACCTCGACGTCCCCGTGATCGTCGGCGGTTGCTCCACCTACACCGCGGCGCTGCACCTGATGCGCACCGGTGCCGCCGGCGTGCTGGTCGGCTTCGGCGGCGGCTCGGGCCACACCAGCCGCACGGTGCTGGGCGTGGCGGTGCCGATGGCGACCGCGGTCGCCGACGTGGCTGCGGCCCGCCGCGACTACATGGACGAGTCCGGTGGCCGCTATGTGCACGTCATCGCCGACGGCGGCATGACCAACAGCGGCGACATCGCCAAGGCGTTCGCCTGCGGGTCCGACGCGGTCATGATCGGCTCCCCCTTCGCCCGTTCCACCGAGGCGCCGGGCCGGGGCTACCACTGGGGCAGCGAGGCCCACCACGGCGACGTGCCCCGCGGCACCCGCCTCAACCTGGGCACGATCGGCAGCCTGGAGCAGCTCCTGTACGGCCCGTCGCACGTGGCCGACGGCTCGATGAACCTCATCGGCGCGCTGCGCCGGGCGATGGCCACCTCGGGCTACACCGAGCTCAAGGAATTCCAGCGGGTCCAGGTCGTGGTCGCCCCGCAGTCCCACTGAGGGTGGCCCTCGGAGTGGTGGCCTCCTTACTGTTGGGTAGGTAAGCCACGTCATGACCCAAACCCGCATGGGGGAAATCGCGATGACGGCATCACCGGTGACCGGACTGGGCAGCTCACGGCTGGGGCCCGCGGAACGCACCGCCGCGCTGGACCGCATGGGACAGGAGGAGTTCGATGTCGTGGTCGTGGGGGCGGGCATCGTGGGCGCGGGCGCCGCGCTCGACGCCGCGACCCGCGGCCTTTCGGTGGCGGTCGTCGAAGCCCGTGACTTCGCCTCGGGCACGTCGTCGCGTTCGTCGAAGCTGATCCACGGCGGTCTGCGGTATCTGGAGCAGTACAACTTCGACCTCGTACGGGAGGCACTAACCGAGCGGGGGTTGCTGCTCCAGCGGATCGCGCCGCACCTGGTCCGGCCCGTTCCGTTCCTTTTGCCGACGACCAAGCGTGTCTGGGAGCGCGGCTACCTCGGCGCCGGAGTGGCGCTGTACGACGCGCTCTCGTTCTCCATGGGGAGCACCCGCGGCGTGCCGCACCACAAGCACCTGACCCGCAAGGGGGCGCTCAAGCTGGCGCCGTCCCTCCGCAGGGACGCCTTCGTTGGAGCGATCCAGTTCTGGGACGCGCAGGTCGACGACGCCCGATTCGTGATGACGGCGCTGCGCACGGCCGCCGAGTACGGCGCGCAGATCGCCTCGCGCACCCAGTGCGTGGGCTTCCTGCGTGAGGGCGAGCGGGTGACCGGGCTCCGCGTCCGCGATCTGGAATCCGGCACCACCAGCGAGGTACGCGCCAAGCAGATCGTCAACGCCACCGGCGTCTGGACTGACGACATCCAGGAGCTCGTCGGCGGGCGCGGCCAGATCCACGTGCGCGCCTCCAAGGGCATCCACCTGGTGGTGCCCAAGGACCGCATCCACTCGTCCACGGGTCTCATCCTGCGCACCGAGAAGTCGGTGCTCTTCGTCATCCCGTGGGGACGGCACTGGCTGATCGGCACCACCGACACCGCCTGGAACCTCGACAAGGCACATCCGGCGGCGTCCCGCGCCGACATCGACTACGTCCTCGAACACGTGAACTCGGTGCTCAACACCCCGCTCACCCACGATGACGTCGAAGGCGTGTACGCGGGCCTGCGCCCGCTGCTCTCGGGTGAACGCGACGAGACCTCGCAGCTGTCGCGCGAGCACATCGTCGCCCACCCCGTGCCCGGCCTCGTGCTCGTCGCCGGCGGGAAGTTCACCACCTACCGGGTCATGGCCAAGGACGCCATCGACGCCGTCGCGCACGGCCTGGACGGCAAGGTCGCCGAGTCGTGCACCGACCGCATCCCGCTGGTCGGCGGCGACGGCTTCCAGGCGATGTGGAACGCCCGGCACCGGCTGGCCTCGGGCTCCGGCCTGCACGTGGCGCGCATCGAGCATCTGCTGCGGCGGTACGGGACGCTCGTGGACGACCTGCTGGGGCTCATCAAGGAGAAGCCGGACCTGGGCAAGCCGCTGAACGGCGCGGACGACTACCTGCGCGCCGAGATCGTCTACGCGGCGGCGTACGAGGGGGCCCGGCACATCAACGACGTCCTGGCCCGCCGTACCCGCATCTCGATCGAGGCCTGGGACCGCGGTCTCGGCGTCGCGAAGGAGGCCGCCGACCTGCTGGCCCCGGTGCTCGGCTGGTCCAAGAAGCAGACCGATCGCGAAGTGGAGTACTACCGCAAGCGCGTCGAGGCCGAACGCGACTCCCAGAACCAGGACGGCGACCAGGAAGCCGACGCCAGCCGCCGGGGCGCCCCCGACATCGTTCCCACCGCGACTCCTTAATTCGGCTTTCGCGGCCTCGGGTCCTCGCCTGGCGGCTCGGACCCGAACCGCCATCCCACAGCGCCCCACCCGCCACCCATCAATCGACAAGCTTCGCTTGACGCCTGATAGCGGCAAGCGCGGCATCGCTTCGCGATCTCTCGTGCAGCTTCGCCTTCGGCTCGCTGCACGACCCGGTCGCGCGCTCGCGTGCGTGGCCAGGGTCCATCGGAGACAGGACCTAGGTGGCCGTGTCGGGGCCGGGAAGGGCGTGTCCCAGTACGAGGCGCATGCCGGCGGCATAGAGCTCCGCCGGCACCCGGTCGGGGTCCAGGAGGTGCTGGAACGCCAGGCCGAAGTCGAGTGCCATCGCCAGCGCCGCGCGATCGTTGCGGGGGACGCCTTCGGTCTCGCCCAGTTTCAGCCCGCGGGCGATGGAATCCCGGCGTTCGGCGTACCAGTCGGCCAGGCGCCAGCCCGCGGCATAGTCGCGCATGCCGTACAGCCAGAACTCCACCAGCAGCAGCGCGAGCAACCGCGCGTCCTCACCGGCGAGCCGGCGTGCGTAGGCGTGCCCGGCCCGCTCGAAGCGTTCGTCAAGGGGACGGTCCGCGTCGCGGAGTTCGTCACAGACGTCGGTCCCGATCCGTTCGCGGATGTAGCGCTCGAGCAGGGCGAGGAGCAGGTCCGTCTTGCCCGCGAAGTTCGAATAGACCGCGCCTTTGGTCAGGCCCGCGGCCGACGCGACGTCGTCGAGCGAGGCGCCGTGGATGCCGCGTTCGGCCCAGAGCCTCTCGGCGGCGCCGAGCAGGGCGGTCCGGGTGAGCTCGCGGCGTTCCTGTCGCCGCCGTCCCTTGCCGCTGCCGCCTTCCTGCCCGCTGGGTCCGTCCTGCTCCGGCCCCGGTTGCACCTGGGCATTGATCATTCGTCGATTCCTCCTCGGAAACGGCACCATCGCCCCGAGGACGCGCGGCAGCGAACGCCCGGGGAGCAACGGCGTGTTCGGCTCTCCGCTTTCCGGAATACACCGAGAGGTCATGGTCAATCCGCTGCTTACGTGAGAAGGATCGAAATGGAACGTTCCCGTCTCCCATAATGGAAATAGGTCAATGCTTGGTCTTTTCAATGGCTTGTTCGCTTAGGTAATTGGCAGGTCCATTCCTGAATTCGCGGCGGGCCGGGAGGTAGATCACCGGTCTGGAGGGAAGGGCCCGGCCATGAGCGATTTCAAGGCACCGATCTCGGGCACCGGGTACGACCAGGTGGCGATCATCACGGGCGCGGACTCCGGGATCGGCCGCGCCACGGCGGTGGCCCTCGCCGAAAGCGGCTTCGACGTCGGGATCACGTTCCACTCCGATGAGGCGGGCGCCCGTGGGGCCGCGGCCGAGGTGGCCTCCCGCGGCCGGCGTGCCGCCGTACGGCGGCACGATCTCGCCGAGCCGGTGGCGGCCGCCGCCGTCGTGGACGAGCTGGCGGATGAACTCGGCGGAGTCGGCGTGCTGGTCAACAACGCCGGAACCGGGAGCAGCCGCCCGCTGCTGGAGATGGAGTACGACGAGTGGCGTTCGGTGGTGGCGGTCGATCTGGACGGGGCGTTCATGTGCGCCCGGCAGGCGGCCCGCCGGATGGCCGCTGCCGGTCATGGCGGCCGGATCGTCAACGTGACCAGCGTCCACGAGGAGTATCCGCGGGTCGGCGCGGGTCCCTACTGCGCGGCCAAGGGCGGGCTGCGCATGCTCGCCCGGGTGCTGGCGCTGGAGTTGTCGCAGTACGGCATCACCGTCAACACGATCGCGCCGGGCGAGATCGCCACGCCGATGACCGGCCAGGCGGACGAGCCGCCGCGACCGGAGACCAGGCCCGGATACCCGCTGGCCCGGCCGGGGGACGCACGCGAGGTGGCGGCGGCCATCGCCTTCCTTGCAGGGCCTGGGGCGTCCTACATCACCGGTGCGTCCTTGTTCGTCGACGGTGCGCTCGGCCTGATGGGACCGCAGGCCGCAGGCGCGCTCGACTCCGCGGACTGGCGCAAGGGCTGAACAGCGCGGAACGTCTCATTACCTGTGGGTAGCGAAAAATGTCCAGGCGGTCATAGTCTGCCTTCATGGCTTCTCCGAAGGTCCCCGAGCGCACGCTCTCCGCTGCCCTGATCGAGCGGCTGACCTCCCACATCGTGGCCGACGGCGCCGACAAGACCACCATCCCCGCGCCCTTCACCGGCGAGCCCCTCGCGACCCTTCCGGTGTCGAGCTCCAAGGACGTCCTGACGGCCTACGAACGCGCCCGGGAGGCGCAACGGGCCTGGGCGGCGCTGCCGGTCAGGGAACGGGTCAAGCCGTTCCTGCGGCTGCCCGACGTGCTGGTGGAGCGCCGCGAGGAGATCCTCGACGTCATCCAGCTGGAGACCGGCAAGGCCCGCCGCCACGCCCTGGAGGAGTTCCTCGACGTGGCGCTCTGCACCCTCCACTACGCCCGGCGGGCCGAGAAGCTGCTCAAGCCGCGCCGCCGCCAGGGCATGATGCCCGGCGTCACCCGCGTCCAGGAGATGCGCCACCCCAAGGGCGTCGTCGCGCTGATCGCCCCCTGGAACTACCCGTTCTCGCTCGGGGCCAGCGACATCGCCCCCGCCCTCCTGGCCGGCAACGCCGTGATCCACAAGCCCGACACCCAGACCTGCCTGTCCAGCCTCTGGATCCTCGATCTGATGGTCGCCCTCGGCCTGCCCAGGGACCTGTGGCAGATCGTCGTCGGCGATCCGGCGGAGGTCGGCGACCCGCTGATCGACAATGCCGACTACGTCTCGTTCACCGGCTCGACCCGGGCGGGCCGGGCGATCACCCAGCGGGTCGCGCCGCGGCTGGTGAGCTACTCCATGGAGCTCGGCGGCAAGAATCCGATGATCGTGCTGGACGACGCCGACGTCGAGCGGACCGCGAAGGGGGCCGTCCGCGCCTGCTTCACCAACGCCGGGCAGCTCTGCATCTCGATCGAGCGGATGTACGTCCACGAGGACATCTATGACCGGTTCGTGCCGGAGTTCGTGGACAACGTCAAGAACATGAAGCTCGGCACCAACCTGAGCTTCGAGCCGGAGATGGGCTCGCTCACCTTCCAGCGGCAGCTCGACGTGGTCAGCAAGCATGTCGACCAGGCGGTCGAGCAGGGCGCGACGGTGCTGGCGGGCGGCAAGCCCCGGCCCGACATCGGCCCGTGGTTCTACGAGCCGACGGTGCTGGCCGACGTGACCACGGACATGGACCTGTGCGCGAACGAGACGTTCGGCCCCGTGGTGGCGATCTACAAGTTCCGTGACGAGAAGGAGGTCGTCGCCACCGCCAACGACACCGAGTACGGCCTCAACGCCTCGGTGTGGACCAAGAACGTGGCGCGCGGCCGTGCGCTGGCCGCGAAGATCCAGGCGGGCACGGTCAACATCAACGACGGCTACGGCGCCGCCTTCGCCTCCTACGACGCGCCGATGGGCGGCTTCAAGCAGTCCGGCGTCGGCCGCCGGCACGGCGCCGAGGGCCTCCTCAAGTTCACCGAGGTGCAGACCATCGCCAGCCAGCACTTCATGGATCTGGAGCCGCCCGGCAACGTCTCGTTCGACAAGTTCGCCGACCTCATGGCCACCGGCGTCAAGGTCATGAAACGGCTGCGGATCAAGTAGGGGGCCTCGTGGCCGGCAGGCACGACTTCGACGTTCTCATCGTCGGGTCAGGGTTCGGCGGCAGCGTCTCCGCGCTGCGGCTGACCGAGAAGGGCTACAAGGTCGGCGTCATCGAGGCGGGCCGCCGCTTCGACAGCGGACCGGACGGCGGGCCGGACAGTGGGCCGGACGGTACGCATGGCTCGCGCCATCCCGGGCTGCCCAGGACCAACTGGAAGATCTCGCGGTACCTGTGGGCGCCCGGCCTCGGGCTCACCGGGATGCAGCGCATCCACCTGATCCGCGGCGCCAAGGCGAGCCGGGTCATGGTGCTTGCGGGCGCCGGGGTCGGCGGCGGGTCGCTCAACTACGCCAACACCCTGTACGTCCCGCCCGCGCCTTTCTTCCAGGACCGCCAGTGGGCCGACATCACCGACTGGCAGGCCGAGCTCGCCCCGTTCTACGACCAGGCGCGGCGCATGCTGGGCGTCGTTCAGAACCCGACGACCACCGCGGCCGACGTGGAGTTGAAGAAGGTCGCCGACCGGATGGGCAAGGGCGACACCTTCGTCAAGACCCCGGTCGGCGTGCACTTCGGCTCGGGGCCGGGTGTGGAGAGCGACGACCCGTACTTCGGCGGCGCAGGGCCGCGGCGGCGTGGCTGCATCGAGTGCGGCGACTGCATGGTCGGCTGCCGGCACGGCGCCAAGAACATGCTCACCGAGAACTACCTCTACCTGGCTGAGAAGGGCGGCGCGCGGGTGATGCCGCTCAGCCGGGTCACCCGGGTGAGCCCGCTGGCGGGCGGGGGCTACGAGGTGGAGATCGTGCGGACCGGCTCGTTCGGCCGCCATCGCAAAACCTTCACCACCGAGCAGGTGGTTTTCGCGGCCGGTACGTACGGCACGCAGAAGCTGCTGCACAAGCTGAAGTCGACCGGCCTGCTCCCGGCGATCTCCGACCGGCTAGGCTTGCTGACCCGCACCAACTCCGAGGCGATCCTGGGCGCCGGCCGCAAGAACGGCGTGCCCGGCCCCGACTACTCCAAGGGCGTGGCGATCACCTCGTCGTTCCACCCGACGCCGGAGACCCACATCGAGCCGGTGCGCTACGGCAAGGGTTCCAACCTGATGGCCGGGTTGCAGACGCTCCTGGTGGACGGTGACCGTCCCGGTGAGCGCCACAGGCCCAGGTTCCTGAAGTTCCTAGGCGAGGTGGCGCAGCGGCCCAAGGACCTGGCGCAGCTCTTCAACGTGCGCGCCTGGTCCGAACGGACGGTCATCGCCCTGGTGATGCAGACGCGCGACAACTCGATCACCCTCAAGCCCAAGAAGGGGCCGTTCGGCTGGGATGTCCAGGCGACCGAGGGCCACGGCGAGCCCAACCCGACCTGGATCCCCGAGGGCCACGAGGCGACCCGCCTGCTGGCCGAGGAGGTCAACGGGATCCCGGGTGGCTCCTGGGGCGATCTGTTCGACATCCCGATGACCGCACACTTCCTCGGTGGCTGCGTCATCGGCGACTCGCCCGAGACCGGCGTGATCGACCCGTATCACCGTATGTACGGCCACCCCGGCCTGCACATCGTGGACGGCTCGGCCATCTCGGCCAACCTGGGCGTGAACCCGTCGCTCACGATCACCGCCCAGGCCGAACGCGCGATGTCGTTCTGGCCGAACAAGGGCGAGGACGACCTCCGGCCGACGCTCGGCACGGGCTACCGGCGCCTCACCGCCGTGACGCCGAAGAACCCGGCCGTCCCGGTCGACGCCCCGGCCGCCCTCCGCCTCCCCATCGCCGAGATCACCTGATCTCCCGGCGGAGACCCGGGCGCGGGGCGGGCGGGTGGCCCGCCGCGCGGCGCATCACTGGGGAGATCAGAGAGGTCGATCCAGGCAGGTCACGGGTAGTACGCGGCGATCCGGGTCTTGATGTTCTTGACAGCCGCCTCGTACTCCACGGGCGGGTTCTCGCCCGACCGGTGGTCCATCAGCGTCAGGGCGTAGAGCACCCGGCCCTGGCGGACGACGGCGAACTGGTACGGCGTGCCGGGGTAGCCGGTCACCCCCGAGATCGCCCGGTAGACACGCACGCCGTCTGCGGTGCCGACCTGGCGGACGTCCTTCATGTAGCCCGAGCCGTCCCCGTCTTCGGGATAGCGGTCCTCACAGGTGATCAGATCCGCCTCGTACTGCCGGAACGCCGCGTCCGCCTTCTCCGGGGTGGGGAACTTCAGCGCGGTGTCCCAGCCCACGAACAACTCGGTCCGGTGGCGGACGGTGATACCGCCGTCGGCGCCGGTCGGGCGGCCGTACACGCCGCAGGGGGTGGTGAAGACCTCGCGTTCGACGTAGCGGTTGGTCCAGGGTTCGCCGACGTCGGGACGCTCCCCGGCGGGGAGGATGACGGCCGGGTTGATCGATTCGGCGGCGGTGGTGGAGGTCGTCGTGGTCGTGGACGTGGTGCCGGTCGCCATGGCGGGGGTGGTGGTGAGGACGGTGAGCGCGGCGGTGAGCGCGCCCAGCACGCCGACTCGGGTCCGTGGGCCGAGCATGGGGGAGTCCTCTCGTGGACAGCCGATGATCATGTACTCAAGATCATCTGCCCGGCTGCGGGCAAGGACAGTACAAACTTGTACGACCGTGATCAGAGTGTGATCATTAAGCCCGGATCGCGGGCGGCGCGGGTGATGTGGGCGTAGCTTGGCCGGCATGGATGTCGCCCAGGAGGCCTCGCGCATCGAGAAGGAGCTGCGCGCCCAGGCCGACCCGGTGCGGTCGGAGAACGAGAAGCGCTACCTCAAGAGCGACTTCGTCCATATCGGTGTGCCCATGGGACCGCTCCGCAAGATCGCAGTATCGGCCGTCCGCGACATGCCCGATCGGGAGGACCTGCTCGCCCTCGCCGAGGCGCTGTGGACGATGACCGAGTCCGGTCGTCCCGTCCACGAGCTGCGCATGTCGGCGATCGAGATCCTGATACGCCGGGTGGCCGTGCTGGACCCCGATGACCTGGGCTTCGCCGAACGCCTGATCAGGGATTCGGCGAGCTGGGTCTATGTCGACGGCCTCGCGGAGAAGGTCGTCGGAGGCCTGGTCGTGCGCGTCCCTGAGCTGGCCGCCGTGCTCGACCGGTGGGTGGGCGACCCGTACTTCTGGATCCGCCGGACCGCGATGCTGGCGCTGCTGGCGGGGGTCCGTGCCGGTGACCCCGATCTCGACCGGATCTCCGCGTACGGGGACGAGCTGATCGGGGAACGCGAGTTCTTCATCCGCAAGGCCCTCGGCTGGGTCCTGCGTGAGCTGTCCAAGAAGGGCCACGCGGACTGGGTCCGCGACTGGGTGACGGCCCGGACCGGCGCGATCTCCGGCGTGTCCATCCGGGAGGCCGTCCGCCATCTCCCTCCGGCGGACGCCGAACGGCTCCTCGCCGCGTACAAGGCCCGCTGAGGGCCCCGTAGCTCATCCGCGGTAAGCAGACCAGACCTTGTGCATGCGAGCACCCTGGCCTGCCGTGAAGTTGTTCATGCAGGAGTCGAAGGCGTAGTCCATGAAGTTGTGGATCGGGTCGCGGCCGGCGGCCGGGCAGGTGTCCTTGCTGCCCGGGCAGCCGTCGGTGGAGTCGCGCGCGGGCGGGGTGTCGGCCACCCGGTCGCCGGGACTCGCGCAGCCGTCCTGGAACACGTGGTAGAGGCCGAGCCAGTGCCCGGTCTCGTGGACGCCGCTGAAGCCGCGGTCATAGTTCTTGATCGATCCGCCCGGCATGGTCCCGATGTGGAGGACGACGCCGTCCATCTTGGGTTCGTTCTCGTACAGCCAGGGGAACGTGGACCAGCCGAGCAGTTCGTCGCCGAGGTCGGCGCTGTAGAGGTTGAGAGTGCCCGGCCCGCCCTTGCGCAGCCGGGGCTTGTAGGTGCCCTCGTAGGCCTCGGGATAGTCGTACCAGCTGGCATTGTCCGACCGGGTCACCTGCTTCAGGACGAACGTGAAACGGGTGTCGGTGCCACCGAGCCGGCCGCCGTACGCGGCGTTCAGCGCCGCGATCTGACGCTTGATCAGGGCCGTGGACAGGTTGCCGCGCGGACCGTCGTGCAGGACGTGGAAGTAGACCGGGATCCAGATTCGGCTCGGGACCTGTCGCTGAGTCTGGCCGGCGCTGGGCGTCTTCGTGCCGAGCGCCGCGAGCAGACCGTTCAGCTCGCGCTCGACATTCACGACCTCGGCCGGAGTGAGCTCGTTGCGCTCTCGGGCTGAGTGGGCTCCGTGCCGGACCCGGGCTTCCGGGTGCGCGCAGCCTTCCTGCGTGCCCGTGACGCTCTCGGCGGCGGGCTTCGGAACGGGCGGCACGGACGCGGAGGTCACGGACGCGACCGCCAGTGCGGCAACGGCAAGGAGCAGCTTCACGTCGATCCTCGGGGATCCGGGGGCGGGCGGGAGACGATGTGAACGCAGAGCGTGACCCACAAGTACCAGAGAGTCGCCCTGTGGGGGAGCTGATCCCAGTCGAACGGAAGCTGACCGTTATTACTCGCGTGCTGTAAGTGATCCCCACCCCGGGCGGACCGTGATCTCCGAGAAGGCTTCTAGACTGGTAGTCCTTCGCCGAAACCCTGTTTGCCCTGCGAAAGGCGCTGTTGGTGTCCGTCGACCAGTCTTTTGACACCGTTCTCGTCGTCGATTTCGGTGCGCAGTACGCGCAGCTGATCGCCCGGCGCGTACGCGAGTGTCATGTGTTCAGCGAGATCGTTCCGTCCACCATGCCGGCGGCGGAGATGCTCGCCAAGAAGCCGAAGGCGATCATCCTGTCGGGCGGCCCGGCGTCGGTCTACGCGGAGGACGCGCCGGTCGTCCCGGACGGGCTGTTCGACCTCGGCGTCCCCACGTTCGGCATCTGTTACGGGCACCAGGTGATGGCGCAGGCGCTCGGCGGGACGGTGGAGAACTCCGAGGTCGCCGAATACGGCGGCGCCACCATCGCCGTGACGGCTCCGGGCGTGCTCTTCCGGGGGATGCCCGTCCACCAGTCGGTGTGGATGTCGCACCGTGACTTCGTGAGCCAGGCACCGGCGGGCTTCACGGTCACGGCCATGACCGACGTCACCCCGGTGGCCGGCATGGAGGACCCCGAGCGCGGCTTCTACAGCGTCCAGTTCCACCCCGAGGTGCTGCACACCGAGCACGGCATGGAACTGCTGCGCAGGTTCCTGTACGAGGGTGCGGGCTGCCGGCCGAACTGGACCATGGTCAACATCGCCGAGGAGTCGATCGAGGCCGTCCGCACCCAGGTCGGTGGCAAGCGCGCCATCTGCGGCCTCTCCGGCGGCGTCGACTCCGCGGTGGCCGCCGCTCTCGTTCAGCGCGCCATCGGCGACCAGCTCACCTGTGTCTTCGTCGATCACGGTCTGCTGCGCAAGGGCGAGGCGGAGCAGGTCGAGAAGGACTTCGTCGCGGCCACCGGCGTCAACCTCCATGTGGTGGACGCGCAGGAACGGTTCCTCGCGGCACTCGACGGGGTCACCGACCCCGAGGAGAAGCGCAAGATCATCGGACGCGAGTTCATCCGGGTCTTCGAGGAGGCCGCGAGGGAAATTGTCGGCGAGGCGGCGGCGGCGCCGGTGGAGTTCCTTGTGCAGGGCACGCTCTACCCGGACGTCGTGGAGTCCGGCGGCGGCACGGGCGCGGCCAACATCAAGTCGCACCACAACGTCGGCGGGCTGCCGGACGACCTGCAGTTCAAGCTGGTCGAGCCGCTGCGCACGCTCTTCAAGGACGAGGTCCGGGCGCTCGGCGAGCAGCTCGGGCTTCCCCCCGAGATCGTCTGGCGGCAGCCGTTCCCCGGGCCGGGCCTCGGCATCCGGATCATCGGCGCCGTCTCCAAGGAGCGTCTGGACATCCTGCGCGACGCCGACGCGATCGCGCGCGAGGAGCTGACCCGGGCCGGCCTCGACCGCGAGATCTGGCAGTTCCCGGTGGTGCTGCTCGCCGACGTGCGGTCCGTGGGCGTCCAGGGCGACGGCCGTACCTACGGTCACCCGGTCGTCCTGCGTCCCGTCACCAGCGAGGACGCGATGACCGCCGACTGGGCCCGCCTGCCGTACGACGTCCTGCAGAAGATCTCGACCCGCATCACCAACGAGGTGCGTGAGATCAACCGGGTGACCGTCGACATCACCAGCAAGCCCCCGGGCACGATCGAGTGGGAGTGACCCATCAGCAGGCCGACGGTCGCCCAGCTGCGGGCCTTCCTGGCGCTCGCCGAACACCTCCACTTCCGTGACGCCGCCGCCGCGCTGCGGATGAGCCAGCCGGCCCTGTCGGGCGCGGTGGCGGCTCTCGAAGAGACCCTGGACACGCAGCTCGTCGAGCGGACGACGCGCAAGGTCCTTCTCACGCCCGCGGGCGAACGCGTCGCCCGTCGTGCGGAGCTCGTGCTCACGGAGCTGGACCGCCTGGTGGAGGAGGTGCACTCCGCCCGCGGTTCGCTCGTCGGCCCCCTCCGCGTCGGTGTGATCCCGACCGTCGCGCCCTACCTCCTCCCCGTCGTGCTGCCGCGTCTGTCCGCCGAGTTCCCCGACCTGGAGTTGTCGGTCCACGAGGAGCAGACCGAGGCCATCACCGCCGAGCTTCTCGCGGGCCGGCTGGACGTCGTCCTCCTGGCCCTGCCCGTCTCGGCCCCGGGCGTGACCGAGCTCGCCCTGTACGAGGAGGACTTCGCTTTGGTGGCCCCCGACGCCCATGACCTGGGGAGCCCGGACGAGCCCCTGCCGCGGTCGGCGCTCAACGACCTCGAGGTCATCCTGCTCAACGAGGGGCACTGCCTGCGCGACCAGGCCTTGGACGTCTGCCGCGAAGTGGGTGCCCGCGCCGGTGCCGCCACGTACGCCACCAGCCTCGCGACGCTCGTCCAGCTGGTCTCCGGAGGTCTGGGCGTGACCTTCGTCCCCGAGACCGCCCTTCCGGTGGAGACCCGGCGGGCCCCCGGCCTGACCGTTCGCCGTTTCGCGGCGCCCGCACCACACCGGCGCATCGGTCTCGCCTACCGCTCCAGCTCTCCTCGCGCCGACGAGTTCGAGACCCTGGCGCAGAGCATCCGGTCCGCCGTGGCCGCCGCGGACGCACACGTACGCGTCCAGCCCGCCTGAAAGCGCCACCCGCCTGAAGCGCTGCCCGCCTGAAATGCCAAGGGCGGCCACGCCCGCGTCGGGTCTCCCCAAGCCTCCGGCAAAGTCTTCGCCATTCTCGTCCGGCTGTCGGTAAGTGCGCTGACAAAGCTCAGCGCGCACCGAATCACTGCGGTTCACTCCTGGCAACTGATGCGCCGACGAGAGGGCACGATGACGACGGGGACCAGGCAACCGCATGCCGAGCTCGATGAGGTCTGGGCACGCGACGAAGAGATCAGGCTCGTCGGCAGCCTGCCCCCGTCCGTCCCCGCCGATCGGCTGTGGCGAGTCCGCCTGACGCTGCGAGCGCCCGGCCGCCCGGCCACGGTGCGAGGCCGGGTGCTGTGGCCGTTCCAGAGCGTGCGCCGGGCGTTCTGGCGCGCGCCGGGACCCTTCATAGCGACGGTGTCCGGCCACAAGTTCGAGGCGACCGTGCCGGTCGAGTTGCTCACCCTGCCCATACCGATCCTGGCCGCGTGCTGGGACGTCCATCTGGTCTCCGAGGACGACGGGGAGTGCTTGGAGCTCCGCCTCGGCCGCCACTGTGGCGTCCCGCCGAAGGCACAGTCGATCACCTTCCCGTGGCAGCGCGTCGAGGGCTGGCAACGCTTCAAGGTCCGGCCCTGCTACCGCGCCGACAACGACCTCTCCGTGGAAAGCCGGCGTACCCGATGAAGATCACCTATGTCCTGCTGCACGCGTACGGCATGGGCGGCACGATCCGCACCGTCATCAACCAGGCCAACGCGATGGCCGCCGCCGGGCACGAGGTCGGCCTCGCCAGCGTCGTGCGCCGCCGGGACGGCAGCCACTTCACCATCGATCCCCGCGTGGAGATGGTCGATGTCGTCGACCAACGCGCGGTACGGCCGGTCCAGCCGGCGCACAGCGAACCCGGCGTCCAGGTGCCGGTCGGCGAACCTGCCAAGGAGACCTTCACCCGCGTCGTCGAAGACACGTTCGTCGAGTTCATCCAGGGACTGGACGACGGGATCCTGGTCACCACTCGTCCAGGACTCAACTTGCTGGCCGCTCGGCACGCACCCGAGAGGCTGGTACGGGTGGCGCAGGATCACATGCACCTGGGCCGTTACAAACCCGGCGTACGGGCGGCGATCCTTGAGGACTACCCGCGCTTGGACGCGGTGGTGTCGTTGACCCGCAAGGACCGCGCGGAGTACGAGCAGGCGCTGAACGGCCAGGTCAGGACCGCGCACATCCCCAACCCGCTGCACAGCCTCTCGGCGCCACGGACCGATCATTCGAGCAAGGTCGTGGTCGCCGCGGGCCGCCTGACGCGCCAGAAGGGCTTTGACCTGCTCATCCCCGCGTTCGCCCAGGTGGTCCACCGGCACCCTGACTGGCGGCTGTACGTCTACGGCTCGGGCAAGGCGGAGGGGCGCCTGCGCAAGCTGATCCACGGGCACCATCTCTATAACCACGTTTTCCTCATGGGGCCGACCAAGCACCTGGACAGGGAGCTGTCCAAGTCCTCCATCTACGCCTTGAGCTCACGGTTCGAGGGCTTTCCCATGATCCTCCTGGAGGCCCTCAACTGCGGGTTGCCGGTCGCGAGCTTCGACTGCCCGACCGGACCGGGCGAGATCATCGTGACCGGGGAGAACGGCCTCCTGGTGCCGCACGAGGATGGCGAGGGCCTCGCCGCCGCACTCTGCCGGCTGATCGAGGACGCGCCGCTGCGGCGCCGCCTCGGCGAGGCGGGCCGCGAGACCGCCACACGGTACGGACCCGACGCGATCCGGAGCCGGTGGGAGGCGCTGTTCGCCGAACTGATCGAGGCGAAGAAGGCGGGTCCCCCTGCGCCGCCCAAGGGCGCGGGCGCGCACACGTAGATCCGCCCACGCACCGGTCAAGTCTGGGTCAGACGACGGTGCGGTAATGGCGATGCGTTCCTGGGTGAACACGACCGGTCAGCATGCTGGGCTTCATGGCCACGTACTCACTGGAAGACGTTCGCGCGGTCTGCAAGCAGCGCGACGCGTGGTGGACGGTCCTGCTCGTCGACCCGATCGCCGTCCGGCTGGCCTGGTTGGTCGCGAACCGCACCTCGTTCACCCCCAACCAGATCACCTTCGCCGCCTTCGCCCTCGGCCTGGGCGCGGCGGGGTGCTTCGCGCAGGCCACCTCCGGGTGGCTCGCACTCGGGGCGCTGCTCTACCACCTGGGATTCGTGCTGGACTGCGTGGACGGCAAGGTCGCGCGCCTGCGGGGCACGGGGTCGCCGTTCGGAGCCTGGCTGGACTTCATGCTCGACCGGGTCCGGGACGGCCTCTGCGCGCTGGGCCTCGCGGGCGGGCAGTACGCCGCCACCGGGCACGTCGCCTATCTCTGGCTCGGTTTCGCGGTGCTGGCCCTCGACATGATCCGCTACCTCAACGGCCCGCAGATCGCCAAGGCCCGCCGGAAGATGGTGAGCAGGCCCGCGTCCGAGGAGGCGGGCAAGTCCGAGGCGGGGAGGCCCGAGGCGGGGAAGTCCGAGGCGGGGAAGTCCGAGGCGGGGAAGTCCGAGGCGGGGAAGTCCGAGGCCGGCAAGCGGACCGGACCGCCGCCCGCCGGGCCCTCCCGCTACCAACGGGTCCGCCGGAGCCTGTTGCGGTGCAGGATCCGCATGCATCTGGTCAGCGGCATCGAGTTCCAGATGGCCACGTTCATCGTCGGGCCGCTGACCGGCGCGATCATCCCGGTCACCGCGGCCGCCGGCCTTCTGCTGCTCGCCTTCGAGTGCCTCATCATCTACCGGTTCTGGAAGAGCACCCGCGACTTCACCCGGGCCTTCGCCGAGCGGCACACGTTCGCTCCGCCGGCCGAGGCGAAACGTTGAGCGGCCCCGTGATCAGCGTGAGCGGCCCCGTGATCAGCATTATCGTTCCCTTCCACAACGAGGAGTCCCACCTCGCGGAGTGCCTGGAGTCGCTGGCGCGGCAGACGCTGCGGCAGCTTGAGGTGATCATGGTGGACGACGGGTCCACCGATGCCGGAGCCGTGATCGCCAAGGCGATGGCGGACCGGGATGGGCGGTTTGTTCTGCTGCAGCAGGAGCACGCGGGCGTCGGAGCCGCACGCAACGTCGGCGTCAGGCATGCGCGGGCGGAGTATCTGGCTTTCGTGAACGCCCATGACGTGGTGGTCCACAACGCCTACGACCTGCTCGTCGGGTCCCTGCGGAAAACGGGCTCCGACCTGGCTTGCGGCAACGTGCTCCGCATGGAGTCCGGGCGCACCTTCCAGTCGCGTGCGCATCGCGAGCCCTTCGAGTCCCCGACGGAACGGACCCACATCACCAGGTGCCCGGCACTGCTCCGGGACCGGAAGGTGTGGAACAAGGCGTACCGCCGCTCGTTCTGGGACAAGCACAACCTCTCGTTCACCCAGGGCGGCCAGGGCCGCCACGTGGACGCGCCGTTGTCGCTTCGCGCCCATGTGCTCGCCTCGGCCGTCGACGTCCTGGACACGGCCGTCTACTCGTGGCGCAAGTCCACGAGTGCGCCGGCGGAACGCCGCGACGGGCCACGGGATCTGGAAGAACGGATGGCCGCGGTCACCGAGATCTGCGACGTCCTCGCCGCGCACGCACCGAAGCTGTCCCGGACCTATCACCGGCAGGTGTTCGGCAAGGAGCTCGGGCTGCTCGTGAAGGCACTCCCCACGGTGCCCGCGGCCGACCAGGCCCGGCTGCTCGCCCTGGGGGTCCGGTTCGTCGAACAGGCCGACCGGCGTGCGATCGCGCAACTCGACGCGTTCGACAGGCTCTGGGCGCACCTGCTCGGCCGCCGAATGCTCGCCGAACTGCTGGAGGTCATGGCTCCGCACAGGAAGGCGGAGTTCGCCAAGGCGCCGGTCACGCGGCAAGGGTGGATCCGGCCGCGCTGGTACGCGCGCTATCCCTACTTCGAGGACCGGACGCGTGGAGTCCCGCGAGCGGTCTACGACGTCACCGGCGAGCTGGAGTTCCGTGGACGCGTCGACACCGTCGAGTGGCGCGGGGACCGGTTGCTGGTCGAGGGGTACGCCTGCATCGGCCGTCTCGATGTGGCGTCTGCCGGCGACGCGCAGATCAAGCTCTGGCTCCGGGACGCACGTGGAGGCAGGCGCGTCGAGCTCGTCGTGGACCGGATACGGCGTCCCGATGTCACCGCCGAGCTGAACCACCCGTTCGTCTGCTACGACTGGGCCGGGTTCGCCGTGGAGATCGAGCCGTCGCTGCTCATCCGGCGTTGCCGGAAATCAGGCGAGTGGGAACTGCACGCGGAGGTCGTCGTCGCGGGCACCAAGCGCAGCGGCAGGGTGGGCAGCCCGCCCGGGCAGCAGACGGCCTGGCTTCCGTCGCGGCAGGAGGACGGACGGCGGGATGGAGCAGTCTGGATCCAGCCGGTGGCAGGTCCCGAGGGTTTCGCCGTGCGCGTCAAACCGCTCAAGGCAGTCGTCACAGGCCATCGCCGCGTGGGCACAGCGCTGGAACTCGGCGGCTGGACGTCGGTCACAGGGGAAGCCGCCGGAGGAGTCGCCACGGACGCCGCCGAGGGACTCGCCAGGGACGTCGCCGGGGAAGGAGCTCGGACGCGGGTGGTCGCGACCTCACGGCAGGCTGATCTGACGGTGTCGGGAGACATCGAGGTCGCCGAGCCGGTCGGCGGGCGCTGCGGATTTCGTGCGGTGCTGCCGTTGGAGGAGATGGTGTCTCTCCAGGCGAAGACCGCACCCGGCAGCATCGGAGAGTGGGAGATCACGCTGAGGGGCGGCGCGGGGAGGCTCAAGCCGGTGCTGGCCGTCGAGGTACCCGAGGGCCGTTATCCCGTCGGAGCACAAGAGGTGGCACTCACCCGCACCCGGTACGGCAACCTGCTCGGCCTGGTGCGACCCTGCGCCCCCGTGGTCACCGAGATCGGCTGGAGCGACGAGGGGCGGATCCGGCTCGCGGGGGACTTCGCGGGCGAGGGCGCCCGGCCGGTGAGCCTCATCGTCCGGCACGCCCGCGCCGCCGAGGAGTACACCGTTCCGCTCGAATGGGCAGGCCGGCGGTTCACCGCGGCCTTCTCGCCCGAGGCGATGCCGGCGCTGGGCTCCACACGGCCGATGACACCTGGGACCTGGAAGCTCTTCGCCGTCACCGGTGATCCTGAGGACGGCGACGCGGAAGTGGCCGTTCTCCTTGAACGAACCGTCATCTCAGAGCTTCCCGAAGCCAGGAAAGTGGGAGCCCACGAGGTCGCGCTGCTCGCCCATACGGGAGGGTCGCTCCAGGTGCGCGTCCGCCTGGCGCTGGCCGAGGATGAACGTGGAGCTCACGCTCAGGAGCGGCTCAAGACGATCGTCTATCCCCGGTTGCGCGCGACACCGCTTCGCGACCTGGTGGTCTTCGACTCGTACATGGCCCGCCAGTACTCCTGCAATCCCCGCGCGGTCTATGAGGAGCTCGTTCGCCAGGGCACCGATCTGGAGTCTGTCTGGGTGTCGCGCGACGGCCAGTTCACGGCGCCGCACGGGGCCCGCACCGTGCTCGTCGGAACCAGAGACCACTACGAGGCACTGGCCAGAGCCCGGTACATCGTCGGCAACGAGGCCCAATGGCCGTGGTTCGTCAAGCGAGCCGGCCAGACGTACGTGCAGTGCTGGCACGGCACGCCCCTGAAGAAGCTCTCGCTGGACGTTCCGGCTCTTCCGCATCTGAGGCAGGCCACGCTCGAATGGGTGGAACGGGAGGTGCCGCGCTGGGACGTCCTGATCTCGCCGAACCCTTTCACCAGCCCGATCATGCGGCAGGCCTACCGGTACCAGGGCGAGATCCTGGAGTCCGGCTATCCCCGCAACGACCTGCTGTTGCGGCCGGAGGGCCCGGCGATCGCGGCTGAGGTGCGCAGGCGGCTGAGCATCCCGCCGGGCAAGCGGATCATCCTGTACGTGCCGACATGGCGCGACGACCTCTACTTCGCTCGGGGCAGGCGCGCGTTCGAGCTCGCCCTGGACCTCGGCGAGGCGCGCGCGGCCCTCGGTCACGACCATGTGCTGCTTCTTCGCACGCACTACCTCGTGACCGACCGTTCCTGGTCCCAGGTGGACGACTTCGTGGTGGACGTGTCGCGTTATCCCGACATAGCTGATCTCTACCTTGCCGCCGACGTACTGGTCACCGACTACTCCTCGGCCATGTTCGACTTCGCCGTCACAGGCAAGCCGATGGTGTTCTTCGCCTATGACTTGGAGAAGTACCGCGACCACGTGCGGGGGTTCTATTTCGACTTCGAAGCCGAGGCGCCCGGCCCGCTGCTGCGGACCTCGGCGGAGACCATCGCCGCGCTGCGTTCGGTGGACGAGGCGGTGCGCGACTCCGCTGCCGCCTACGCCGCGTTCGTGGCCAAGTTCTGCCCGTACGACGACGGGCACGCCGCCGAACGGGTGATCCGGCGCATGTTCGAGCTCGGTGGAAGGTGTGACCGTTCAGACCGGGCGTAGCTGGACGGCGTCGAGGAGGGCGTCGCACACACGCTCGCGGCCACGTCCGTCGATGAACGCGTGGCCGCGGGCGGCGATGGCCATACGTTCGCCGGGATCGGTGAGGAGCCGCTGCAGTGTCTCCACCGCCGCTCCCGCCGCCGCTCCGGTCAACCGGGCGGGATGCCCAAGCCCGGCCGCCAGGCCGCGGGAGACGGCCGCCTGGTAGCCGATCAGCTGGTTGTCGGCGACATGGACAAGCGCCGCCGGTACGCCCAGGCACATGAGCTCCCAGACAGAGGAGCCGGACGCACAGATGGCCAGGTCGGCGCCGGAGGCCAGCTCAGCGATGCGGCCGGTCGGCGCGACCGGCACGAGGGACTGGCCAGGCGACAGCTCGATGGCCGCCAGGGCACGGGCCGTCGTCGCGCGAGCCGCCACGACCGTCGCGGTGAAGGGGACGCCCGTGGCCGCCGCGAGACCCATGACGGCCGGCGCCGCGTCGGCCGCGTCCGTACCGCCCAGGAAGCACAGGATCCGGGGGACGCCGCCGCCGTGCTGAGGGGGGCCGTCCGGCCGGAGCCGCCGCACGCAGTCGCGCAGCAGGACGAAATCCGCTCCCGCCAGCCGCAGGGAACCCGCCGGCATCTCGAAGGAGGCCTGCTCGGCCCCCAGGTTCTGGTCGAGGTAGACGTCGGCCTGCTGGCCGCGGTGGTCCCCGTCCACGATCGCGAGCACCGCCGTCCCGGCTCGCCGCACGGCGTCCGCGCAGGCGGGGTCGGTCTCGTACGAGTCGATGACCAGAACGTCCAGGCCGAGCGCGCGGGCCTGCGCCGCCAGCGGGCCCGGTCTCGCGGCTGCCGGCATCAGTGGCAGCACCCGGGCTTCGAGCTCCGCCCCGATCCAGTCCGGGCCGTTGATCTCGCCGAGGAAGACCACCGGGACGTCGCGCCGGACGAGCTCCTCGGCGAGGGCCACGCAGCGGATGAGGTGCCCGGCGCCGGTACCGATCCCGGCGTCACATCTGATCCCGACCTTCACCCTTCGCAGAGCGCCTTCTGTCGCACGCCGGCGTTCAGTGCGCGTACCTCCGGGTTGAGCTCCAGCCAGTCGACGAGCTCCCGGTAGGGGATCGGCGTGTCACCGAACTTCCCGGTGACCGCCTGGAGGAGGGCAAGGTCGGCGGCAGTGTCGAGAGTGACCCGGAGATGGTCCGCATGCGGCGGGAAGGTGAGCCCCATGACGGTGAAGTCCGCTGGATGCGTGTAGACGTACGACGTCACATGGACGCGATGTTGCCCGGTCGCGAGCCGGCCGGCGCGGCGGAGTGCCTGCGCGGCGATGACCTCGGCGTCCAGGCCGCGCGGCAAGGTGTGCGGGAGCCCGCCGCTGAGGTAGTCGAGATTCGGAAGGGCGCGGAACGCCGTGCCGACGGTCCGGATGACGGCCGGATCGAGGAGGGGGCAGTCCGCTGTGAAACGCATGACGGCGTCGGCAGGACGGGCTTCCAGTGCGCCCAGGAACCGGTCGAGGACGTCGTCCGCCGGGCCGCGGTAGGAGGCGGCGCCAAGCCGTTCGCATTCGGCGACGACCGCGTCATCCTCAGCGCGATCGGTCGTCGCCACCACCAGATCGTCGAGCACGCCGCTCTCGCGGGCGGCACGGACGACCCAGCCGAGGACCGGCCGTCCGGCCAGTGGGAGGAGCACCTTGCCGGGCAGGCGGGTCGACCCCATGCGGGCCTGAATGATTCCGGTCATGCGGACGGACACGACATTCCCCCACGTCGGCGTGGTGATACCGAGGAGGCGCTAGGCTACCGCAAGCCGTTACGGTAAGTCATGTAAAGCTACGGGGGGTAGTCGTGGTCGCGACCGAGGGCTCTTCGATCTTGCTGACCGGAGGAACCGGCTCCTTCGGCAAGGCGTTCCTGCGCCACGCCCTCGAGCACCTCGATCCGCGCCGGGTGGTGGTCTTCTCCCGCGACGAGCTCAAGCAGTACGAGATGCGCGGGCTCTTCGGCGACGACCCGAGGCTGCGCTGGTTCATCGGCGACGTCCGCGATCGCGAGCGGCTGCGCCGGGCCATGCACGAGGTGGAGTACGTCGTGCACGCGGCGGCGCTCAAGCAGGTCGACACGGCCGAATACAACCCGTTCGAGTACGTGCAGACCAACGTCCAGGGCTCGCAGAACGTCATCGAGGCGGCCATCGACTGCGGGGTGCGCAAGGTCGTCGCGCTCTCGACCGACAAGGCGTCCAGCCCCATCAACCTCTACGGCGCCACCAAACTGGTCGCCGACAAGCTCTTCGTATCGGCCAACCACTACGCCGCCAGCTACGACACCCGCTTCGCGGTCGTGCGCTACGGCAACGTGATGGGCAGCCGCGGCTCGGTGATCCCGTTCTTCCGGCGGCTGGCCGAGCGCGGCGAGAGCCTTCCGATCACCGACAAACGCATGACGCGCTTCTGGATCAGCCTGGAGCAGGCGGTCGAGTTCGTCGTCGACTCGTTCGGGCTGATGCGCGGGGGAGAGCTCTACGTGCCGCGCATCCCGAGCATGCGCATCATGGACCTCGCTCGGGCGGTCGCCCCGCAGAGCCTGATCCACGAGATCGGCGTGCGGCCGGGCGAGAAGCTGCACGAGGAGATGATCGCGCCGGACGACAGCCGCCGCACGGTCCGGTTGCCCGGCCGCTACGTGGTCATGCCCACGATCGCGACCTGGGGATACGTCCCCCCGCAGGGCGGCGAGCCGGTGCACGAGGGTTTCAGCTACCGGTCGGACGACAACGACATGTGGTTGACCGCCGACGACCTGCAGGGTCTGCTCGCGACCTGCGGGTGACGCCGTGCTGCCCTACGGTCGCCAATCCATCGACGACACCGACATCGCCGCCGTCACCGAGGTGCTGCGCGGTGACTGGCTCACCACCGGGCCCGCCGTGGCCGGCTTCGAGGAGGCCCTTGCGTTCTGGACCGGCGGGGTGCCGTGCGTCAGCGTGACCTCCGGGACGTCGGCGCTGCACGTCGCCTACGCGGCGGCCGGTGCAGGGCCCGGCGACGAGGTGGTGACGTCCCCGATGACCTTTGTGGCCACGGCCTCGACGGCCATGGTGCTAGGGGCGAGCGTGGTGTTCGCCGACGTCAGTGACGACACGGCCAATCTCGACCCGCAGGCCGTCGAGGCCGTTCTCTCGTCCCGGACGAAGGTCGTCACGGCCGTCGACTACGCCGGGCATCCGGCCGACTATCCGGCGCTCCGGCCCTTGGCGCACGCACACGGAGCGCTGCTGGCCGCGGATGCCGCGCACTCGCTGGGCTCCCGGCTCAACGGCGTTCCTGCGGGGGCGCTCGCCGACATCACGACCTTTTCTTTCTTCCCGACCAAGAACGCGACCACCGGGGAGGGCGGCGCGTTGGCGGTGCCCGACCCCGAGCTGTTCGATCGGGCGCGCAGGTTCCGCTGCCATGGGCTCGTGCGGGAGGTTGAACGGCTGCGGTCGCCCGATGAGGGTGGGTGGCATCAGGAGGTCCACACGCTTGGGTTGAACTACCGGTTGCCGGATGTCTTGTGTGCGCTTGGCACCAGCCAGCTCCGGCGGCTCGGGGACTTCAAGGTGCGGCGTGCCCGTCTCGTGGCGCGCTACAACGAGCTGCTGGCCGATGTGGACGGCTTGCGGCTCCCGGTGGCGAGGGCGGGGGCCGACCCGATGTGGCACCTCTACGCGGTGCGGATCCTGGACGGGCGTCGCCGTGAGGTGTACGACCGGATGCGCGCGGCGGGCATCGGAGTGCAGGTGAACTACATCCCGGCCTACTGGCACCCAGTCTTCGAGGATCTCGGCTACAGACGCGGGATGTGCCCGGTCGCGGAGTCCTTCTACGCCGAGCAGCTGTCGCTGCCGCTGTTCCCCGATCTCACCGAGGCGGAGCAGGACCGGGCGGTGGCGGCACTGCGGGACGCCCTTGCCTGAGCGCTCGGAGTTGCCTGTGCACTCCGCCTTGTCTGAGCACTCCGACTTGCCTGAGACCCTCCGGGTCGTCCCTCAGATCGGTGTGTGGTCGATCAGCTTGAAGCGGGTGGCCGATTTCGGGGCGTCCTGCTGGGAGATCGTCAGCAGTATCGGCTGCGCCTGGCCCGGCACGACGACGGTGAATCCGCCTTCGGGCCGGTAGGAGACCGGGAGCGTGGTGACCGCACCGTCGCCCAGCCCGACGGCCTGGACTTGGAGCCAGTCGAGGACATGTGGCCCGGGTGGCGCGGCGGCCTCAAGCCCGCGTTGTGCGATCACCAGGGCCTTCCTGCGGGCCCGGTCCATGTGCCGCCGCCAGCGTGGACTGTCCTTCGCGCCGCGGAGGGCGGGCGGCGTGCCGCGTGCGAATCCGAGGGTCAGCCGGGCGGAGGTTCCGGCGCACGGGTTCACCACGAGCATGCCGGCGCTGAGGAAGGTCGCGCCCTGCTCCGTGAGCATCTGGGCGTTGAGGCCGCCGGTGCTCACCATCCCGAGCCGTTCGCTCGTACGGGCGTCGAGGGTGTGGTTGACGGACCACGCGACCGGAGGATCGGCGGGGCTGACGGAGATGGTGTTGACCATCATTCCCGTCGTCGCCTGCGGCGCGAGCGCGGAAGCGGCGGCGACGGCCGCGCCGCTCGCGGATCGCCACTCATGCGCGCCCCACAGCTCGAAGAGCGCGAGGCCGCCGGCAGGGAGCTCGCCGGACGCGAGGGTCACGCCGAGCTCACCGATCGCCCGTCCCTGTCCCACCGGGCGCGGTGTGAGCAGCAGTGCGCCGCGTACCTCACGCTGGGCGCAGACGACGACCAGCCGTGGCTGGTCGGCCGCCGATCGGGGCACGTCCTCGTGCACGTAGCGGTCCCAGTACGTGGCGGTGTGACGGTCAAGGCTCAGCCGGAGCGTCACCCGGGTGGGGTCGTCGCCGAACGCAGCCGCGCTCAGGCCGAACGCCGCCGGCGACGCGATGCACCGGCCCACGTTGCCCGTCCGGCGAAGGAACCCCTCGGTGACGCGCAACACGGGGTCCTTGCCGTCGGTGAGCTGGGGCGGGACGGGACCGGCCCGGTCGTGGTCGTAGCGCGTCGCCAGGTAACCGCCGGAGTCAGCCTGCATCGGTCGTACCGCCCTCTCTCATCGCCGGTAGCAGCTCTGTCAGGGACCCGGAGTCGGTCAGATCGAACCTGGTGAGGAAGGGCTCGCGCCTGGTCCACATCCGGCGGACCGAGGTGAAGAGGGGGTCGCCGTCGCTCTCGACCGCCCTCATATTGATCTCCAGGGTGCGCAGGTGCGTGTCCTCGGGCATGACGTCCCAGTGCGGCACGAGCAGTGAGGAGACGTCGGTCGCGCTGCGGTAGAACCACGACCACAGCCGGGCGCGCTCGACCTGGTCCGCGCTGATCAGGGATTCCTTCCGGGTCAGCGCCTCGATGGACGCGGTGAGCGTCTTCCAGTACGCGTCGGCGTCGGGCACCACCGTGGACATCCCGCACGCGCTCCACTCCGACCACCCCGCCTGGATGACGGGCGTGCCGAACGCGGGCAGCTCGTTGCTCACGCTGCCGCGGACGGTGATCCCCAGATCGGTGAGGCTCCACATCGCGTTCTTGGACAGGTCGTTGCTTGACATGAAGGTCAGGTGACCGGCGTGGCCGTACGAGTCGGCGAGCTTGCCGAACATGCCGGTGCGGTCGTATTTGTCCTGGTTCGGATGGTCGAGCAACAGCCAGTTGGCCTGGCTGTGCGTGGCGGCGAACGCCACGGTCTTCTGGAACCACCCGGCCAGGTCGGCGAAGATCTCACGGTTCGTGCCGAGCGCGTCCGAGACCGCGTGGTTGAAGACGGTGATGACCGGGAGCGCCGGATCCAGGCCCAGCTTCGCCATCCCGTAGGCGCGGAACTGATCGCGCTCGGTCAGGTTGGTGAGCTCGCACAACGCGTTGGGCCCGAACCGCCACCAGCTCGGGCGTCCCAGATTGCCGCGGGTGCGCCAGGCGACCAGTTCTGCCGCCGGACGGATGATGTCCCGGTTGCCCCAGACGTGCCGGTCGAAATAGGCACCGATCTGGCGCGTGAGCTCGGCCCGGAACGTGGCCTCGCCCTGCCGGTGCTCGGGGAAGAGCGTGTAGGCCTTCAGCGACCCGGTGGACTGGACGTGCACCACCGGGACCTCGAAGCGCGTCGCCGCCTCCGTGCCCAGGCCCCAGGGGTCATAGTCCACATGGCTCGTCACGAAGGCGATCGGCCGCAGCGCGCGGAAGAGCATTTCGTAGACGGCGGCGAACGCGGCCGAGCGCGGTCGCTGCTCGCGCAGTCTGGGGTTGTCGTGGCGATCCCCGTCCAGGCGCGGCACCAGATCCAGCCGGCATGCGGAGGCGTAGGCGATCTCGTCGAGGACATCCGCGTCGATGGACGACCACCGGACAGCCGTCTTGTCGGTGCCGGTGTCTGCGGCGACGCCGGACCCGACGGTCAGCGTCCGACCGCAGAGATCGAACGTGGGAGGCCTGCCATCCGGCGCCGCCGCCACCTGGTCGACCAGTGCGTGCACGTCGACGACCTCGGTGACGGCGAAGGCCTCGCCGAGACGCCGCACCTTCTCGACGTTGAAGTCCTCCCAGATCGTTTCGTACCAGCTCTCGTCCGTGCCGGTCAGGACGAGGACGCGTGCGGGCCGCACCCGCCGGATCGCGTTGGCCAGCGCCAGGTTGCGGAGCACGTTGCGGAACTGGTGGTGCATCGCCTCGACGACGATCCAGTCCTCGCCCGGCGTCGCGGGCAGATTGTTGCGCCAAAAGACCGAGGCCACCGACAGGAACCGGTCGTAGTTCGCGGGTGTGGCGTTGAGTCTCACAGGGACCCCCCGGGTGAGATCGTCATGACGCGGCTGAACTCGCGGAGCAGGTCATAGCCGTCCCAGATCGCAGCGAAGGAGAGCGCCGAGCCGAACGGCACGACGCGGTCGATGCCCCGCGCCCCCGCGCCGGCCGCGAAGTCCCGCAATGTCGCGGGCGGGAAGCCGAACGTGCTGAGCGTCTGGTCCTTACGGGTGATCAGTGGGATCAGGTCGTCCAGATCATCGATGACGGCGCAGGCGAAGGTGCCCGCACCCAGCCACCGTCGCGGCAGGCGGGCCGGCTCGGTGAGGTCGAGCGTGGCGATCGTGTTGCCGCGGAAGCGGATGGCGGACGCGTCTCCCGTAGCCGCCATGCCGTAGGCGGCGACGTGCTTTTCCACGGCCATGGCGGCGTCCACGCTGAAGCCGCGTGCCGTGACCGCTTCGGCGAGCAGATCCTCGAACTGACGGCGGGCATCGGCTGCGGCGGTGGGCTCGCCGACCCAGAAGAGCGTGCGGGGAGAGGAGCAGGCCGCCTGGTCGAACCAGTAGGCGTCGTTGACGAAGCCGTCTACGGCCGCCCGGCGCCGGTCCGGGCCGGCGGCGTGCCATCCGTTCACCGAGATCGCGGCCAGCGAGGACCGGTCGGGGAAGGTCAGATCGCGGGCCGGTGGCCGTAGGCGATGGCGCCGGATGGCGGTGACCGACGCGTCGCCGCCCCAGACAACGCGCAGGTCGCAGGCCGCCGAGAGCGCCTCCGTCGTCGCATCCGACCGTTCGTAGCCGACCAGCCGCTGGGTCTGGGCCACGGCAGGGTCGGCCTGGTCGAGAGCATTGTGCAGCACCTGCAGAATCACGGAAGACGCCCCGCCGCCACGTGTGGACAGGCGGACGACGTTGGCGTTGCCCGCGAGTGCCGACAGTGCCCATGAATAGACGAAGACCGTGTCCACATTGGCGGGCGGGATGTGGAAGACGAGCCCGCGCGGAAAACGGAGACGGTCGTCCGAGTGCTCGGCCGCGCCTTCGAGGACACGGGACAGCTCGCTCGGCCGCAGGAAGAAACCGAGCGCGCCCAGCTCGGGATGGCGCCGCATGACCGACGGCTTGAGCAGCCGCCGCGAGACCGCGCCGAGGAAGTCCCTGAGCCGCTCGTCGCCGAACGTGAGCGGACCGTCGTCCGGGATGGCTGTGACCTCGGCCAACAGCGTGCCGACCGAGACGGGCTCACCGGGCGGGAAGTGTTGCCGGACGCTCATGCCGCCACACCTCCCGGCTGTGCCGCGAAGGTGTCGCTGCAACCCCGTGCTTCAGCGCGCGGGAGGCGTCCGAGTACCGAGAAGCGCTTGCCGGGCCAGTCGCCGTCGTCGATGCCGTGGACCACGCCGAGGTCCTCGGTGAGCAGGACATGCCCCGGGTAGGAACGCGGCAGGGTGCTGACGACTTCGAGGAGCCCCGGTACGCCGGGCTCGGTCTCCGCCCAGGTGGCAGGATCGCGGACGATGACGTCGGCGAAGTCGGTGCAGTAGAGCGAACCCCCGCTGGAACCTTCCAGGAAGATGGTGCCGATCTGCTCCACCATCCCGTAGAAGTTGTGGATGCGCGTCAGGCCGGTGTGCTCGGCGAAACTGCTCCGGAACTCCGCGTTGTCCACAGCCTGTGCGGCGAGCTTCTTCCATCCGCCGGAATGCACGAGGACGCCCCGGGACAGGTCGAGGCCGGCCGCCCGCGCCGGTTCGTAGAGATACCGCCACACCATGAACGTGAAGCCGAAGATCAGGAACGGGGCGTCGCCGTGGCGGGCGAGGAAACCCTCCAGCGCCGCGAGGTCGGGACGGTCGTGCTCGTCCAGGATCCAGGTGTGGTCGCGGCCGAAGTTCGCCATGCCGAGCACGCCGGCGGCCCGCGCGCTGGACGACCGTGCCACCGCCCGGCTGTCGACCATCAGCATCGGGAGCCGCCGGGGGCCGAGGACGGTGCGCATCGTCCGGGCGAGCATGCGGGCCTGGGTGGCGGCCGCCTCCCTGTCCAGGTGGATCCGGCTGACCGCCCCGGTCGTGCCGCTGGAGGTCAGCACGCGGAACACGGCATCGTCGGGAACGCTCTTCAGCACGTGGTCCTTGAACATCCTGACCGGCAGCCACGGGAGCTCACCCACCGCGGCGTACTCCCGCCCGCACTCCCGGTCGTCCGCATGACCGATTGCTTTGAGGATCCGGTCGTACGCGGGGCAGGCCGCCCGGTGATGACTGGTCAGGCTCGCTAGCTCGGGGAGCAGCCGCGCCTCTTTGTCCTTCTGAGCAAGGGCGAAGACGTCCTGGGCCGTAACGATCATGAACGTGCCTCCAGTGCCCGGTAGTCGACCTTGCCGTTGGGGAGAAGGGGGAGACGGTCGATGCCGCGGACCTCGATCCCGGTGTGGTGCAGCCGCAGCTCCTCGGCCAGCACCGGGGCGGCACGGCGGCAGATCTCGGCGGTGGCGCGCTCGGCCCACACGATCACCCGGTCGTCGGCGCCGACCGCCGCCACGCTGCCGAGGTCGCGGGCCAGGCGCTCGACGTCGTCGAGATTCAGCCGGGTGCCGAACACCTTGCCGATGCGCTTGAGCCGCCCGGTGAGATAGAGGAAGCCCTCGTCGTCGAGGTGTCCCAGGTCGCCGGTCGCGAGCGTTCCGCCCAGGTCGTCGCCGCGAGCGAGGTCCTCGGCGCGCTCGGCGTACCCCATCATCACGTTGGGGCCTTGGTAGACGACCTCGCCCACGGCCTGCGGCGATGCCGTCGTCTCGCCGTCACCGGTCCGGATCGTGAGCAGTCCACTGGGGATGGCTGGGCCGACCGAGCCCGGCTTGTCGGTGAGCCGTTCCGGAGGAAGAGCCGTCATGCGCGCGGTGGCCTCGGTCTGCCCGTACATGACGTGCAGCCGCCCACCCACCGCCTCCATCCGCGCCGCGAAGTCGGTGAGCAGCTCGGGGCGCAGCCGTCCTCCGGCCTGCGTGAGAGTCCGGAGGGAGGGGTAACGGGCGGGGTCGAAGCGGATCCTGCGCAACATCTCGTACTGGGCGGGAACGGCCGCCAGCGACGTGACACCGTGGTCAGCCACCATCGTCCAGAAGGGGCGGCTGACGATGCCGCCGGACTCGAACACCACGGTGGCCCCCGCGACCAGGTGGCTGTTCAGCACGGACAGGCCGTAGCTGTAGAAGAGCGGCAGGCTCGTCGGCGCGACCTCGCCGCCGTCGATGCCGAGCGCCGCCCCGATCGAACGGGCGTTGGCGAGCACGGCGGCACGGGTGAGCCTGACGAGCTTCGGGCTGCCCGTCGAGCCGGACGTGGCGAGCAGGAGCCCTAGATCGGGATGCGGCTCCACCTCTGACGGCCGTTCCGGACACCAGGCCGACCCCAGCGCGGGCAGTTCGGCTGGGCGATACCCGTCGGGTGCGGCCGTGCCGCCGAGCAGGACGGCGGGCTCGTAGCGGCGAACCAGGTCGTGCATCGTGGTCGCGGGCAGTGCCGGGTCGAGCAGCGCGATCGGACGTCCCGCCGCCATGGCGCCCAGGTAGCGCACGGCGGCGTCGACCGAGATCGGTGTCCGCGCCATGACGAGCCCGGAAGGGGCCTTGAGGTAGTCGGTCGCGGCCTCGTCCACCCGCGCGCGCAGGACGGCGCCGGTGAGCGTGACCCCGGTGGCCGCGTCGACCAGCCGCGCGGCGTGGTGGAGCAGCGTGTCGGTCCGCGGCGTGGTTGCGGTGAGAGTGGTCGTGGTGAGAGCGGTGCTGGGCGGGGTCAGAGGACCAGCCCCCCGTCCACACCGATCACTTGACCGGTGACGAAGCGGGCGCCGTCCGACAACAGGAACGCGATGACGTCTGCCACGTCCTCGGGCCAGCCCAAGCGGCCGAGCGCGGTCGCCGCGACGCGTTCCCCGCGGTCCTGGTCGTTCAGGGTCGCCAGCATGTCGGTGTCGATGAAGCCCGGGGCCACGGCGTTGACCCGGATCCCGGCCGGGCCCAGCTCCTTGGCGGCGGCGAGGGTGAGGCCGAGCACGGCGGCCTTGGACGCCCCGTACAGCGCCTGGCCGGGCGCGCCTTTCGTGCCCATCACCGACGAGAGCATGACTACGGAGGGACGGGTGCCGCGGCGCATCAGGCGCAGGGCGGCTTGGAGGGTGTGTGCGGTGCCTGCGGCGTTCACCGCGAAGAGCCGCTGCACGCTTTCGGCGCTCGTCATGCCCAGCATGCCGGCGTCGTGCACGCCCGCGTTGACCACCAGGGCGTCGAGGCGGCGGTGGCGGTCGAAGACGGCGCGCATCATCGCCGCCACGGCAGCCGGATCGCCGACGTCGCCGGAGACGGCCAGCGGGTCGCCGTCGAACTCCTTCGCCGCCGCCTCGGCGGCGTCCACCGTCCGCCCGTGCAGGACCACCGAGTAGCCGTCCGCGGCCAGCCGGCGGGCGGTGGCCAGCCCGATCCCGCGCGACGAGCCCGTGACGAGCGCGACCCGGGGCGAGGCCCCGGACTCCGGCGCCTCAGACAAGGTGCTTCTCCAGCAGTTCCCGCGCCTTGCCGAACGAGCTCATGTCGATGACGTCATCGATGTCGATCATGATGTCGAACTCGTCCTCGAGGGCCGCGACGAGGGCCATGTGCGCGAGCGAGTCCCACTTGTCGATCCCGCGGTATTCCAGGACGTCGACCTCGATCTCTTCGCCCAGGTTGAGGGCACTGCGAAAGACCCGGCGCAGCCTCTCGTCATCGATCACGGCTCCCCCTCGTGATGGCGTATCGTGCTGACTCAACCACGGATTGTAGTGGCGGCATCGGTCATTGGGGGTGTGATGCTCAGGGAGGTGTCCGACTCCGACCTCGGCACGCTCCGCCGCTGGCGCAACCACCCGGAGGTCCGCAAGGCCAGCTTCACCACCCACGAGATCGGCGAGGTCGAACACCGCCGCTGGTGGTCACGGGTGTGCGCCGACCCGGCCCGCCGCGTGCTGGTGTACGAGCACAGGTCCACGCCGTGCGGTGTGGTCACGTTCTCCGGGCTTGACGGCGCCGGCGCCGAGGCCTGGTGGGGTTTCTACCTCGACCTCGACGGGCTGCACGAGAGCGGCGAGTTGCTGCGCGCCTGGCTCGGGTTGGAGAAGGCGGCGATCGCGCACGCGTTCGGTCCCCTGGGTCTGCGTGTGCTGCGCGGTGAGGTGCTGGCCGCCAACGAGGCCGTGCTCCGGTTCCACCGGCGATGCGGCTTCAGCGAGTCGGGGCACTACGTACGCGAGATCGACGGCGAGGAGCAGGTGGTCGTCCGCATGGAGCTCAGGAGGGAAACATGAGCCGGGTCGTGACGAAGCGTGCTGTCACGGTGGGTCCGCACTCCGTCGGGGCGGGCGGCCGGCCGTTCATCGTGGCCGAGCTGTCCGGCAACCACAACGGAGACCTCGGGCGTGCCTTGGCCATCGTCGACGCGGTGGCGGACGCGGGCGCCCACGCGGTCAAGCTCCAGACCTACACGGCCGACACTCTCACCATCGACGTCGACTCGCCGCGGTTCAGGATCGGAGACGGGCATGAGCTGTGGGGCGGCCGTAGCCTCTACCAGCTCTACGAGCAGGCGCACACGCCGTGGGACTGGCACGCCCCCGTCTTCGAGCGCGCCCGCGAACGCGGCCTGGTCGCGTTCTCCAGCCCCTTCGACCCGACCGCGATCGCTTTCCTCCAGGCGCTCGGCGTGCCCGCCTACAAGATCGCCTCATCCGAGCTGGTCGATCTCCCGTTGATCCGGCTGGTCGCGGAAACCGGCAAGCCGTTGATCATTTCGACTGGGATGGCGAGCGTCGGTGAGATCGACGCGGCGGTCCGCGCGGCCCGCGAAGCCGGCTGCGAGCAGCTCGTCGTCCTCGGCTGCACGGCGTCCTACCCGGCCGCCCCTGAAGACGGCAACCTGCGTGCGCTGCCGCTGCTGGCGGAGATGTTCGACGTGCCCGTGGGCTATTCCGACCACACCCCGGGCATCGGCGTCCCGATCGCCGCCGTCGCGCTCGGGGCCTGTCTGATCGAAAAGCACGTGACCCTGGACCGCACGGACGGCGGTGTCGATTCGGCGTTCTCGCTGGAGCCGGACGAGCTCGCGGCGCTCGTCGTGGAGAGCGAGCGGGCGTGGCGGTCGCTCGGTGCCGCACACATCGGGCCCCGGCCCGGCGAGCGCGAGGGCCTGCGCTTCCGCCGTTCCCTCTTCGTCGTCGAGGACGTCCGGGCGGGGGAACCGGTGACCGACCGCAACGTCCGTTCCATCCGCCCGGCCGGCGGTCTCGCTCCGGACGCCTTCGAGTTCGTGCGCGGCCGCACGTTCGCGGGCGACGTACGCCGGGGCACTCCGGTCACCTGGGAGCTCTTCTGACGCCCGCGCGTCGCGGCACGGCGGGCAATGGCACGTCAATTCACACTGATCGCGGATCGCCGTTGGTCAACATTGCGCATTCATCGGTGCGCGGTTGAAGTCATTTCTGTCGGGCACACGGCATTCGAAGGGGACATTCTTGGCCCGGCGCTCGGCGGTGAGAAATGCCTCAGGGTAAAGGCTTGGTCGATCGATTACCGCGTCAGGTAAAGGCAGGGAAGGCGTGGATATGCGCTCGGTTCGTCAGCGGGAGCACGTTCTCAGGCTGAAGGGGGGAATGTTCGATGCACAAGGTCATTGTGGCCTTGGGGGCGATGGCGCGGGTCGTCCTGGATGCGCACTCCGAGCATCTGCCCACGGCGGATCCGGTCGTGGTTCGTGAGATCTTGGTGGGGCTCGGCTATGCCGTTCCGATGAATTCGAGCGGTCTCGCCGCGGGGTTGCGCGAGTTTCAGGGCGCTGTCGGCTTGACGCCCGACGGGGCTGCGGGGCCGCATACGGTGCACGCTCTGGCCGAGGCGCGCAGGGCGGTACGGATCGTCAGCGTGGAGCAGCTGCCAGCGCAGATGCCGGAGTTCGCGTGGGCAGGGCGGAGTGCGGGGGCGCCGGTCAGCCAGGGAGGTCGTTGAGGCTCTCGACCGTCTCGAACGCCCGGTGCGTGCCGGTGATGTCGAGGATCTTGCGCACCCGATGGTGCAGGCCCATCAGCACGAGCCGCCCGCCCCGGGCGTGGATCCACCGGCTCGACCGGAGCAGGGACTCCAGCCCGGAGGAGTCCATGAACCACACCTCGGTCATGTCCACGATCACCCGCGGCTGGGGGGTCAGGCCGGCTTGGTCGATCGCGTTGGTCAATACCGACCGCCCGCAGAGGTCCAATTCGCCGGTCAAGCGAATGACCGTCCACAGTCCGATCCGGTCGACCTTCGCCCCGAGCGTCTCCAGCACTTCACACCTCGCGTCCAAACGGCTACGTCCAAGGTAGATGGAGTTGTCGGGCGGCGTAAGTGCGACGGCGGAGCTAATCGACATCCACCACGATCGGTGCGTGATCGGACGGGCCCTTGCCTTTGCGGGCCTCGCGATCGACATACGCCGACCTGACGCGTTCGGCCACCGGCGAACCGGCGTAGAAGAGGTCGATGCGCATGCCCATGTTCTTGTGGAACATCCCCGCCCGGTAGTCCCAGTAGGTGAACGGGTGCGGGCCCTTCATCGGGGTCGGGACCACGTCGTGCAGCCCCAGCGACAGCAGTTCGGCCAAGGCCTGCCGTTCGGCCGGCGTGACGTGTGTGGAACCGGCGAAGACGGCCGGATCCCAGACGTCCGCGTCGGCCGGGGCGACATTGAAGTCGCCGGCGGCCACCAGGGAGCGGTTCTTCTCGAGTTCGTCCGTGAGGGCCGCCTTGAACGCCGCGAACCATGCGAGCTTGTAGGCGTAGTGCGGTGAGCCCACCGTGCGCCCGTTCGGTGCGTACAGGGACCACACGCGGATCCCGTCGCAGGTCGCGCCGAGCGCCCGTGCCTCGGCTGCGGGCGGCGGGAGCTCGTCGTCGAGCAGCGACGGCTCCTCGGGCGGGTTGACGAAGCCGGGCTCGCCGGGGAATCCCCGCGTCACGTCCTCCAGGCCGACCCGCGAGAGGATCGCGACGCCGTTCCACCGGCCGTCGCCGTGAGCGGCGGTCTCATAGCCGAGCTCGGCGACCTCCGAGGCCGGGAAGTTGTCGGCGGAGCACTTGGTCTCCTGCAGGCAGAGGACGTCGGGCTTGGCCTCAGCCAGCCATTCGAGCAGCCGCGGCAGACGTGCTTTGACCGAGTTGACGTTCCAGGTCGCCAGGCGCATGCCTCAAGCTTGCCATCCCGGCGTGAGGGCCGCCCTCACACGGCTTGCTTCTGACTTAGCGGACTCACACGGCTTCTGACTCAGCGACCGCGGCTGTCTCGCTGACCACGCGGCGGCGGACGACCGAGAGCGGGCCTAGGCCTGCCAGAGCCCGGATGACCGTCGCGGTCATCCCGGGCTTGGCGGAGAGGGCGGCCGCCAGTCCGATGGTGGCCGCGTCGGCGAGGCCGGCCGGGTCCAGATCGCCGAGGTCCCCGAGGATCTGGGTGGGGGTGCCGGTGGTCAGGCCGGCGAGCTCGCGGGCGTCGGGCGAGTCACGGTCACCGCAGATCAGCATCAGGTCGGCGGCCTCCGCGATCGCGCGGACGGTGTCGGCCCGGTCGGAGGCGGCGTAGCACCAGCCGTCGGGATGGGGGCCGCGCGCCAGGGGATACCGGGCCCGGAGCGCGGTGACGAGGCGCGCCGCCTCGTCCGCCGCCATGCCGGTCTCGACGACGTACGAGATCCGCTCCGGCAGATCGAGGCGCTGGATGTCCTCCTCGTTCTCGACGAGGACCGTGTCGTCCGGTGCCTGTCCGGTGAACGATCCGATGGCCCTGTGGTCGCGCCGTCCGACGACCACGACGGTGTCGCCGCGGTCCGCGAACCTGCGGAGCTCGCCGTGCGCCTCGGTCACCAGAGGGCAGGTGGCGTCGACGACCCGCATGCCGCGTGCGGCGGCCTCGGCCCGGACGCCCAGCGGGACGCCGTGGGCGGGGAACACGACCGTCCCGCCGTCGGGAACCTCGTTCAGGTCGTCGATCTCGATGAGACCGTCGACCTCCGGGGGCCGTCCGATCACGTAGGCCGGGTCGTCGCGTGCGATCTCCTCCATCATGCGGAGCGCCCGGGCGGCACCCATGCACCGCGGTTCGACACCTGACACCAGTACGCGGCGCATGCGCGGTGTCCGGGACCACACGTCCATGGTGTCGCGGGCCGTCGCGAGGGAGGCGGGATCGTCACAGTGGGCGGCGAGGCCGAATCCTTCCGCGTGGCCGTCCTTGGCGAGGTAGGTGGTCGTGTACAGCAGGCCCTCGCCGTGCCACTGGCCCAGCTGTGCCTGACCGCGCCGGGCGGCCGGGCCCAGCCGTGCCGCGAGGGCGGGCGCCGCCGCACACTCGACGAGCCCTCGCCGGGGATGCAGAAAGGAGTCCGCCACGAGGATCTCGCCCACGGCGACGCCGTATACCGCGAACGATTCATGCCACAACGTACGATCCATCGGAGCCCCCGAATTACTTCCTCTTTCAGTATCTGAATGCGGAGGCAACGGGACGGCAGCCCAAGGTCATGGAATCGGGAAAAAAGACTTGATTACAGGTTTTGGGTGCTTTTGGCCCTTTTGTTGCACTAGGTCGGGCGATGGGCGCGGGCGAAGAGGGTGACGCCGGGCCAGGATTTGAGCGGAAGGCGGCGTTCGAGCGACGTGAGCAGGCTCAAGCCCTCGTTGAGAGCCGGGTGAACGTTGGCCATGTCCTCGCAATGGGCCATCCGGTGGCGGCGCAGCCTGATGAGCGGGCGGAGCACGACGTTGCAGCTCCACACGCGGTCGAGGGCGAGGCCGGCGGCCGCGAGCGTGTCGGTGAGCGTCCGGCGGGTGTAGCGGCGGTGCCGTCCCAGCGCCACGTCATGGGCCGACCAGAGCTTCATGTCGCACGGGACGGACACCAGCGCGGTGCCGCCGGGACGGAGCACACGAGTGATCTCCGACGTGGCGGTGGCATCGTCCTCGATGTGTTCGAGGACGTTCAACGCCAGGGCGAGGTCAAAGGTGCCGGAAGGCAGCGGCAGGAAGCACGCGTCGGCGTAATAGGCGTCCATGCCCTGCGCCAGGCAGAGGTCTACGGCGGTCTCGGTGTTGTCGATCGCGGTGGCGCGCCAGCCGTGGTCGAGGAGTACCCGGGTGTTGCCGCCGCCGGCGGCGCCGATGTCGACGGCGCGGCCCGGGGCGCCGAGACGGCGCAGCTCACGGGCGATGATCTCCCGGCGCTCGCGGTACCACCAGTTGTCGTCCTCGATCTCGGCGACCCGCTGGATCTCGATGGTGTCCACGGCACCAGCCGACGCGACGGGCCGCCGCGCCGCCAGGACCACCGCCGCGCCCGGCCGGATCGTTGGCCGGTTCTTGATCGATGGATGGGGTGGCCCACTCCTAGCCGCGCCGGCGGCGCCGGAACAGGAAGCGAACGGCCAGCAGAAAAGCGACGGCGGCGGCGACGGCAGGGATGACGCGCCGCACGATGGACGGGCCCGCCACTTCGAGCAGGTCGATCGCGTCGTCCTCCTGGCGCGGCCGGACAGGCAGCGGCCGCACGGTCGATTCGGTCGACTCCGCCGGGCTCGCCGGGCGCTGCGCCGGAACGGTGGGCGTGGCCTCCCGCGCGGAAGCGGGCTCCTGCGAGGCGGGCTCCGGCTCGACGACCGGGATGTCGGGGCGGGTGTCGAAGATCGAAGGCGGGGGAGCCGTGGCCTCTTCGGCGATGCTCGACGACGGTGTCGCGGTGTCCTCGATCTTGTCCTGCGCGGTCTTGTCCGGTGCGACCTTGTCCTGGGCGGCCTCGGCGGCGGCCTGCTGGTCGACCGCGCCACCAGCCGCCTGCTCCGCGGCCTCGGTGGGGGACTCCAGTTCCTTGGCGAGTGCCTTGGCGAACCGGGTGACGAGCTTGGCGCCGACCTCGGCGAGGATGTTGCGGCCGAACTGGGCTGGACGGCCCGTCACGTTCAGCTTGGTGTGGACCGTGACCCGGGTGATGTCGCCTTCGTCATGCAGGCGGGCTTGGACCGTTGCGGAGGCGGTGCCGGAGCCGCGGGCCTCCTTTGCGGCGGCCTCGATCGTGACGGTGTGCGAGGACTCGTCGGCCGCGGCGATCCGGGCGGTGCCGCGATAGGTGATGGTCATCGCGCCGACCTTCACCTTGAGGCGGCCCGCGTACTCGTCGCCGTCGACCGAGTCCAGTGTCGCACCGGGCATGCAGAGCGCCACACGCTCCACGTCGAGCAGCACCGACCAGGCTTGATCCACCGGTACGGGGACGGTGAATTCGTGGTCGAGCTCCATGGTGGGGATTCCTTCTCGTCTGGGGGGCTTGTCCGTGACCCTATGACCGTCACCCTCCCGGCCGCCAGATGCGCAGGTGAGGATCGCATGTCACGGAGGTGCGGCCGGGGCGGGTGATCGTGTGGCCGGGAGTGGGTGATCATGCGGCCGGGCCCTGGGGCGTGTGGGTCCGGCCGCATGATCACGGATCCGGCGTCAGACGGCCGCCGCGGCGGTCAGGGCACGGGCGGTGAGCACCTGGGCCAGATGGGTCCGGTACTCCGCCGAGCCGTGCAGGTCGCCGGGCGGCTCGGTGCCCTCGGCAGCCCGTTCGGACGCGGCACGGAAGGAGTTCTCCGAGACGGAACGGCCCTCGATGAAGCGCTCGACCTCGGTGGCCCGGACGGGTGCCGGACCCATGTTGGTCAGGGCCACCCGGGCGTCCTCGATCGCGCCGCGTTCACGCCGTACGGCGCACGCGACACCGACGATCGCCCACGCCTGCGCCGTGCGGTGGAACTTCTCGTAGTGCGCACCCCAGCCCGGTCCGAGCTTGGGCACGCGCACGCCGATGAGCAGCTCGTCGGACTCCATCGCCGACGTCATCCAGTCGACGAAGAAGTCCGCTGCGGGGATCTCCCGGTCACCGCGCACGGACCGCACGACGAAGACCGCGTCCAGCGCGAGCGCCACCGCGGGCAGGTCACCGGCCGGGTCGGCGTGCGCGAGCGACCCGCCGAACGTGCCGCGATGCCGCACCGCCGGGTCGGCGACGGTCGCCGTGGCCTTGGCGATGAGCGGCGCGTGTTCGAGGACGAGGGGGTCGCGCACCACCTGGTGGTGCGTGGCCATCGCGCCGATGAACAGGTCGCCGTTCTCCGAACGGATCTGCCGCAGCGACTCGACCCGGTCGAGGTCGATCAGCGCGTCCGGGTAGGCCAGCCGGAGCCGCAGCAGCGGCATCAGGCTCTGGCCGCCCGCCAGCACCTTGGCGTCCTCGCCCGCCTGCGACAGCGCCGAGACGGCCTCCTCGATCGAGGACGGGCGGATGTAGTCGAAGGTCGGAGGGATCATGCCCGGCCCCCTTCCTGGTCTCCCTGCGCCGAGCCGAGTCCGCCGCCCGCGCCGGGCTGCGCTCCGCCGGGGCCCTCGGGTTCCTCGCCGAAGGCTTCGCGGAGCGCACGCCAGACACGTTCGGGCGTGCATGGCATCTGCACGTCCTGCACGCCGTGCTGCCGGAGCGCGTCGACGATCGCGTTGACGACGGCGGGCGTGGACGCGATGGTGCCCGCCTCGCCGACGCCCTTCACCCCGAGCGGGTTGGACGTCGCCGGGGTCTCGGTCCGGTCGGTGACGAACGTGGGCAGGTCGGCCGCCGACGGCACCAGGTAGTCGGCCATCGTCGTGGTCGTGAGGTTGCCGTCCGCGTCGTACACCGCCTCCTCGTACAGCGCCTGCGCGATGCCCTGCGCGAGCCCGCCGTGCACCTGCCCGTCGACGATCAGCGGGTTGACGACCGAGCCGATGTCGTCGACCGCCACATACGAGCGGATCTTCACGAATCCGGTCTCGGTGTCGACCTCGGCGGCGCACAGATGCGTGCCGTGCGGGAAGGAGAAGTTCTCCGGGTCGAACGTGGCGTCGGAGTCCAGCGACGGCTCGACGCCTTCGGGGAAGTCGTGCGCGGACAGCGTCGCGCCGGCGACCTCGGCCAGCGTCATCGAGGCCCCGTCACCCCCGACCCCCTTCACGCTGAACGAGCCGCCCGCGTAGTCGAGGTCGGTTTCGGCGGCCTCCAGCAGGTGCGCCGCGACCTTGCGGGCCTTATCGACGACCTTCTGGCAGGCGTTGTGAACCGCGATGCCGCCGATGGTGAGTGACCGCGAGCCGTAGGTGTCCCACCCGCGCGGCGCGATGAGCGTGTCGCCGTGCAGCACCTTCACGTCCTCGAACGGCACGCCGAGCGCGTCCGCCGTGATCTGCGCCCAGGCCGTGGCATGGCCCTGGCCGTGCGGCGACGTCCCGGTGACGACCTCGACCTTGCCGGTGCCGAGCACCCGCACGGTCGCGTGCTCCCAGCCGCCCGCCGCCGACCGCACCTGGGCGAGCGCGCGCGACGGCGCGAGACCGCACATCTCGGTGTACGTGGAGACGCCGATGCCGAGCTGCACGGTGTCGCGGCGTTCCCGCCGGTCGGCCTGCTCGGCGCGCAGCTTGTCGTACTCGAACAGCGCGAGCGCCTTGTCGGTGGCGGCCTCGTAGTTGCCCGAGTCGTAGGTGAGCCCCGTGATCGTCGTGTAGGGGAACTCCTCGTGCTTGATCCAGTTGCGCCGCCGTACCTCCAGCGGGTCGAGCCCCAGCTCGGCGGCCAGCTCGTCCATCATCCGCTCGACGCCGAACGTCGCCTCCGGCCGCCCCGCACCCCGGTAGGCGTCGGTGGGCGTCTTGGTCGTGAAGACCCCGGTGCAGGTGAAAGAGTAGGCGTCCATCTTGTAGATGCCGTTGAACATCGGCGCGCCCAGCGTCGCGATGCCCGGCGTGAGGAGCATCAGGTACGCACCCATGTCGGACAGGATGTCGACCTTGAAGCCGCGGATCCGCCCGTCGGCCTCGGCCGCCATCGTCAGCCGCTGGATCTGGTCGCGGCCGTGGTGCACGGTCATGTTGCCCTCGCTGCGCGACTCGGTCCACTTGACGGGACGGTCGAGCCGCTTGGCCAGCAGCAGGAGGAGCACCTCCTCCCCGTACACCTGCAGCTTGGAGCCGAAACCGCCGCCGACGTCCGGCGCGATCACCCGGATGCGGTGCTCGCCGATGCCGGTCACCGACGCCAGCATCAGCCGCAGGATGTGCGGCACCTGCGTCGCCGACCACATCGTGAACTCGTCGCCGTCCGGCCGGCAGACCACGGCCCGCGGTTCCATGGCGGTCGGGATGAGCCGCTGCTGCACGTACCGGCGTTCGATCGTCACGGGTGCGTCGCGGAACGCGGCGTCGACGTCGCCGCTCTCGACGACCATCCGGTAGCTCTGGTTGGTGCCCAGATCGCCGTGCACGAGGTCGGCGCTCTGCCGCAACGCCTGCTCCATGTCCGTCACGGCGGGCAGCGGCTGGTAGTCGACGTCGATGTCCTCCAGCGCGTCGATCGCCGCGTACCGGTCGCGCGCCACCACGCACGCCACCGGGTCGCCCACGTACCGCACCTCGGAGACCGCCATCGGCGGGTGGTCGGGGATCAGGATGTCCTCGGTGACCGGCCACGCGCACGGCAGGCTGCCCTGCTCGTCGGCGAAGTCCTGGCCGCTGAACACAGCGAGCACGCCCGGCCGGCTCTTCGCGGCCTCGACGTCCACCCGGGTGACGCGCGCGTGCGCGTAGGGGCTGCGCAGGAACGCCACATGGCACAGCCCGGGAAGCTGCAGGTTGTCGGTCCACTGCGTCCGGCCCGTGATGAGCCGCGCGTCCTCGCTCCGCAGCCGCGCTTTGCCTACCTCAGTCGCCTTGCCTACTTCAGTCACGGGGCCACCTCCGACTGGGCAGGTCGCCGCATCTCATCAGCGGCCTTGCGCACTGCGCGGACGATGTTCTGGTAGCCGGTGCAACGGCAGAGGTTGCCCTCCAGGCCCTCCCGGATCTCCTCCTCAGAGGGATCGGCGTTCTCCCGCAGCAGGTCGATCGATGCCAGGATCATGCCGGGTGTGCAGAACCCGCACTGCAGCGCGTGTTCCTCGTGGAACGCCCGCTGCATCGGATGGTTCGTCCCGTCGGTCCCCAGCCCCTCGACCGTGGTGATCCCGCGGTCGTCGGCCTGGACGGCGAGCACGGAGCAGCTCTTGACGCTCATCCCGTCGAGCAGGACGGTGCAGGCTCCGCAGTTGGTGGTGTCGCAGCCGATCGGGGTGCCGACCTTCCCCAACCGGTCACGGAGATAGTGGACGAGCAGGAGGCGCGGCTCGACGTCGTCCTCGTACGTCACACCGTCGACCTCGACGCGGATTCGTGGCATTCGATCTCCCATGGACGTCTCTTGGGCAGGGTTGTAGGGGGGAGACGTCCCTGGGGGTGGAGCGCGCTGGGTCGGCCGCGGCATCGAGGCCACCTCCGAAGGAAGGAGGGCGACCTTTTGAACGTATGCCTACTCGGAATCGCGTACTAGACCCTGACGTGCGCCTTTTACTCCGATTTTGAGCCGATGGAGCGTATAGCCGTCGCCTGTGGGGTCGAGCGACTTCGTGGCCTGTTTGAAGAGGTATTCGGCCCGTTCATAGGAAAGACGGCGGCGGCCGGTCTCCGGGCACAGATCGGCCGCGGCGGGCATACGGGCGGGCGCGGGACGCCGGTCGGCGAGGAAGAGCGGCCCCCGGGTCCGGTCGCCGATCAGCTGGGGGAGCAGCCGGGCGGTCTCGGCTCGCCAGCTCACCCAGGCGCCTCGTACGCGGGCCCGGCGGTCATCGAGGTCGAGGGCCTCGACGTTCAACGCCAGCACCGTCGTGATCGGGGCCGCCGACTCGTACAGGAGCCGCCAAAGGGTGCGTTCGCGTAGCGGCAGATCCTTACTCCACAGCTCGTCGAGCCGAGGCGCCGCCGCCGTCGTCGAAGGCGCCGCCTCCCGCCTCTCAACGCGTGCCGCCAGGTCATCCGCCGAGGCCCAATCAGAGAACGACCGTACGGTCGAGCGGTGGCGGTTCCAGGTCTTGGGGGCGGCACCACCCCACGCCGTGGCGAACACCCGCGCCACTTCCTCTGCGGTCAGCGCGTCCAGCGGGGCCTGGTCGCCAAGAGCCCGGCGCAACCGGTCGAGCGTCTGCCGGTACGAGCGGACCGTAGCCGCGCCCAGGCCGTCCTGGCTCAGGAAGCCGTCCGCGGCCGAGCCCAGCGTCGGCCCGGCCACCTCCGGGACCTCGATCTCCTGCGCGCGCCGCAGCAGAAAGGCCCGCTCCGCCTCGTTCTTGGTCAGCACGGCGGCACGCTCGAACTCCCGACGTGCCTCCGCCTGCCGGCCCAGCCGCAGCAGGAGATCTCCACGTACACCTGGAAGCAAGTGGTAATCGCGCAAGGAGGGATCGGCCACCAACTCCTCGACGAGCTCAAGCCCGGCCTCCGGCCCGCGCGCGAACCCCACCGCGACCGCACGGTTGAGGCGCACGACCGGGGTCGGCATCAACCGGACCAACGCCTCGTACAGCGCCGCGATCTGCGCCCAGTCGGTCGCCTCGGCCGTCTCAGCCTGCGCGTGCGACACCGCGATCGCTGCCTGGAGCACATAGGGCCCAGGTGCGCCGCCCGCCGCCCTGGCTCGCAGCATCGCCTGGAAACCTCGCCGGATCAGCAACCGGTCCCAGCGGCCGCGGTCCTGCTCGTGCAGCTGAACGGGCTCACCCTCCGGCCCCGTACGCGCCGCCGAACGCGACTCCTGGATCTCCATCAAGGCCACGAGCCCGTGCACCTCGGCCTCGTCCGGCGCCAGCGCCGCCAGCAGCCGCCCCAACCGCAACGCCTCCAAGGTGAGCCCCGGCCGCATCAGGCCATCACCTGACGTCGCCGAATACCCCTCGTTGAAAACCAGATAGATCACGCCCAGCACCGAAGAGAGCCGTTCGGCCAGCTCCCTCCCCTCGGGCAGCTCAAACGCCACCTCCTTCTCGGCGAGCGTTCGCTTCGCCTCGCTCACCCGCCGCGTGATCACCGGCTCGCTCACCAGGAACGCCCGTGCGATCTCCGCCGTCGTCAGACCGCCGAGCAGCCGCAACGTGAGGGCCACCCGGGCCTCGGTCGGCAGCACCGGGTGGCACGACATGAACATCAGCCGCAGCAGGTCGTCCTGCTGTTCCTCCGGCTCAGGCGCGACCTGCTTGCGTTCGAGGTTCCGCGACCGCCGGACGAGGTCGACCGCCCGGCGCTTGGCGATCGTCATCAGCCAAGCGCCGGGATTGTCCGGCACACCCTCCCGGGGCCACTGTTCGAGCGCGGCGACGAACGCGTCCTGAGCCAGCTCCTCCGCCAGCCCCACATCGCGCACGATCCGGGTCACCGCGGCGATGATCTTCGCCGACTCGAACTTCCAGATCCCCTCGAGGATCTCGGTCACGGACCGAAGACCTCCTGGATGACGCTCTCGCCGTCACCGACGATCTTGCGGAACCGCCGGCCCAGCTCGATCGCCTCCTCCTTGGACCGCACCTCGACCAGCGCGAACCCGGCCACCGCCTCCTTGGCCTCGGTGAACGGCCCGTCCGTCACGGTGATCTCGTCGCCCTTGGAGGTCAGGACGATCCCCTCCGGCCCGAGCCCGCCGGTCGCCAGCAGCACGCCCGCGGCGGTCATCTCCTGGATGAACGCGGCCATCTCGGTGAACAGCTTCTCGTCAGGAGCGTCTCCGCCCTTGGACATCATCAGGTAGCGCATCGGTCTTCCCTTCTCGAACCCCGCATCTCGGAGTTCTGCCCCCACGTCGAACGAGCTTATGTGACAGGGAACACTCCCATTCCCTGTCACAGATCCCAGTCGACGTGTCAGCGAGAACCGAACCGAGAGAGGCAGACATGACCACCATCACCGCCACCCGCACCGCCACCTCCAAGACCCGCGCCCTGCTCACGTCCGCCGCCGTGGCCGCGCCCCTCTGGGCCGTGGTCTCCCTCGCCCAAGCAGGCACCCGGGAGGGCTTCGACCTGGCCCGGCACCCGCTGAGCGCCCTCAGCAACGGAGACCTCGGCTGGCTGCAGATCACCAATTTCCTGGTCGCCGGCACCCTCACCGTCATCGGCGCCACAGGCTTGAGTCGCGTCCTGACCACCACATGGGCGCCCCGCCTGGTCCGGATCAACGGCCTCGGCATGATCGCCGCAGGCATTCTCGTCATGGACCCCGCCGACGGATTCCCGCTCGGCACGCCCTATGGCATGCCCGAGACGATGACCTGGCACAGCTACGGCCACATGGCCGCCGGCTCGATCGCGTTCATCGCCCTGATCGCCGCCAACTACGTGCTAGGCCGCCACTTTTCCCGCGCCGGCAACCACTCGTACGCCATCGCCTCCCGCATCGCCGGGACGGCCCTTCTCCTGGGCAACGCGTGGGCCATGACCGGCGGCAAGGCCGGCTCGCTCACCCTCGCCGTCGGAGCCATCACCGCGATGCTCTGGGTCTCTTTCGTAGCCGCCGCCCACCGCAACCACTGACACTCACTGACGCACAAGGAGCCAGCCATGCCCAAGCACACCACTGTCCAGGACTACGTAACCGCCCTCCCCGAGCCCCAGCGCGAGATCGCCGAAAAACTCCTCCCCCTCATCGAGAAGGTGCTTCCCGGCGCAAGCGCAGTCTGGCACGGCCACCCGGTCTGGAGCCTCGGCCCAGCCCCGGGCAAGTCCCCGGTCTGCCATATCAAGGCCTACTCCACATACGTCACCTTCGGCTTCTGGCGGGGCCAGGAACTCTCCACACCCGGCCTCGAAGCAGGCGCCCGCCAGATGGCCTCCATCAAGCTCCGCACTCTCGCCGACATCGACCCGGAACTCATCACCACCTGGCTCACCCAGGCTCGAGCTCTGGAAGAGTCGACCTCTTGAGAACGCCACAGAGCGCCGGGTGCCCCTTCGCCCGGCGCTTCGGCGTTCTAGAGCCCGCCGAATGGATCACTCAGCGGGCCGGGGTGAGTTCTTGTGCGTAGAGGACCTTGCCGTCGATGTCTCGGAGGCGGGCGGTCAGGTGGCCGCTCCTGCCGTTGATGTCCACCTCGCCGAAGAACTGGTAGCCCTCGGCGGGGGACGTGTTGGCGCGCGGGGGTGTCTGGCGGAACTTCAGCTGGGGACCGAACGTGGATTCGAGATTGTTGGGGCCGAAGGCGCCGGCGTTGAGGGGTCCGGTGACGAACTCCCAGAAGGGGTCGAAGTCCTGGAACGCGGCCTTGGCGGGGTCGTAGAAGTGGGCGGCTGTGTAGTGCACGTCGGCGGTCAGCCAGACCATGTTGCGGACGCGGTTCTTTTTGGCGTACGAGAGCAGGTCGGCGATCTCGCGTTCGCGGCCAAGGGGAGCCCCGTTGTCGCCTTGGGCGATGCCTTCGAACGCGGTGCCGTCGGGGACGATCAGGCCCAGCGGGAGGTCGGCGGCGATCACCTTCCAGGTGGCCTTGGAACGGCGGAGCTCGCGCTTGAGCCAGGCGAGCTGTTCCGCGCCGAGGATCTGGCCCCTGGGGGAGTTGTTGGCGTTGTTCGCGTCCTTGTAGGTGCGCATGTCGAGGACGAAGACGTCCAGGTGCGGGCCGTAGGAGATGCGGCGGTAGACGCGGCCCTTCTTGGCGGTCGAGATCGGCGTGTACTCGAACATGGCCTGGCGGGCGCGGGCAGCCAGGACGTCGACGCGCTTCTCGGTGTACTGCGGCAGGTCGAGGATCTCGCCCGGATACCAGTTGTTGACGACCTCGTGGTCGTCCCACTGGTTGATGATCGGGGTCCGCGCGTTGAACGCCTGGTAATTGGCGTCCAGGAGGTTGTAGCGGAACTGGCCGCGGTATTCGGCGAGCGTCTCGGCGACCTTGGTCTTCTCGGGGATGACCAGGTTGCGCCACGTACGGCCGTCGGGCAGTTGGACGGTCTCCGCGAGGGGGTTGTCGGCGTAGACCAGGTCGCCGCTGCACAGGAAGAAGTCGGGGTCGACCGCGCCCATGGCCTTGAAGATGCGGTAGCCGCCGAGGTCGGGGTTGATGCCCCAGCCCTGGCCCGCGAGGTCGCCCGACCAGACGAACGAGACGTCCCGGCGGTGGCGGGGCGCGGTGCGCAGGCGACCGGTGGTGGGGGCGGACGTGGCATGGCTGTCGAGATCCGCCAGACGGACGCGGTAGTGGAGCTCCTCGCCGGCGGGGAGGCCGCGGAGGAACGTCTTGCCGGTCAGGTCGGAGGACGGCGTGAGGACCGGGCCGCGGACGTGGTGGGACTGCCTGAAGTCCGGGCGCCGGCTGACCTCGACCAGCATGCGCGCGGGGCGGTCGGAGCGTGCCCAGACGAGCGCCTCGTGCGCCGTGACGTCACCGCTCTGGACGCCGTTGGTGAGACGGGGTCGGCTGCGGATGAGGGCGGGTGCCGCATGGGCCGCGGGAGAGAACAGGCCAAGGGCAGCCCCGCTGCCCGCCACCAGGCCACCACGCAAGAGACTCCGCCGGTCCAGCGCCATCGACGACTCCGTTCACACGAGTGAGATCAGGACGTGCGCATGCTCTCGTGTCGCGGCGTACACGACCAGGCCCGAATGTGGCTTTTCCGTGAACGCGGGACATCTCGTGATCATTTGGGCATCGACTTGACAGCGTTCCGTAGTGGAGTGTCTCCTATACCTCATGCCAGCGCGCCTCTCACTCTGCAGCCCCGTGGCCCTCCGCCGCGTGGCCAGCGCGCTGTGTCCTTCCTGTTGTCGCTGATCAGCGATCTTCCCGCCGGGTGACGCCTTCCCCGGCCTGCTCTCCCGTTTGACCTTTCCCTTGGCTCATCGGCCATCAGCGGCCGCACACGAAGGACTTTCTGTGAACCTCAACATGGTTCCCGACATCACGATGCGTGGCCAGGACGACCCCCACGGGCGGTCGTCCGTCGTGCGGCCCCCGACCGTCGGGCAGCTCGCCGCGCGCATCCATGACCTCGCGGCCCGTCCCGGCGACTGGTGGGCCCTGGTGCGGTTCGCCGCCGACGGCCCGGTGCGGGTACGGCTGGACGAGGTGGACGGCATCAAGCTGTGGCTGACCACCTGGCCGCCCGGCCACCGGACCGACGTGCACGACCACGCGGGCACGGAGGTCAGCACGGTCATCGCCGGGGAGCTCGCCGAGGTGCGGATCACCGCCGAGGGCGTGACCGAGCGGCCCCTCCGGGCCAACCGGGTACGCGTCCACGGCGGTGGCCGCACCCACGAGCTCACCAATCCCGGCCCGGCCTACGCGATCACCCTCCACGCCAACCTGGCCTCCTGAGTCAGGCGGGAACGGGCTCCCGTGTCTTGGTCGTGCCGGGCTCTTCAACGGCGGTCGGCTCGTCGGTGATCTCGGGCGGGGTGCGGTTGAAGACCTTCTCGTCGAGCAGACCCTCGGAGCGGGCGACGAGCACCGGGACCGTGAGCTGGCCGGCGACGTTGAGGGTCGTCCGGGCCATGTCGATGACCTTGTCGATGGCGATCAGGTAGCCGATCGCCTGCAGCGGCAGGCCGACGGTGGTGAGGGTCAGGGTCAGCGCGACCAGGGCCGGGCCGGGGGTGCCGCCGGTGCCGAGCTGGCCGATGACGGCGGCCAGGGCGATCAGGGCGTACTCGGCGAAGCCCAGGTGGGCGCCGGTGTACTGGGCCACGAAGACCGCGGCCACCGCCGGGTAGATCGCGCCGCAGCCGTCGAACTTGATCGTGGCGCCCAGCGGCTGGGCGAAGTTCGCGTACTCGCGCTGCACGCCGTTCCGCTCGATCTGCACCTTCTGCGCGATCGGCAGGGTGGCGAGGGAGGACGAGGAGACGAACGCGAACTGCAGCGCAGGCCAGGAGTTGCGGTAGAACCTCAGCGGCGAGACGCGGCCGAAGACGCGCAGCAGGACCGGGTAGCCGACGATCAGCATCACCGCGACGGCCAGGTAGATCGCGCCGGTGAACTTGGCGAGCGGCTGCAGCGAGCTCGGCCCGTACGTGGCGACGACGGAGCCGATCAGGAAGAACGAGCCGATCGGGGTGAGCCGCACGACCCACCAGACGACCTTCTGCATGACCTGGTAGATGTCGTCGATCAGGTCGGTCAGCCGCTGCCCGCGCTCACCGATCGCCACGAGGGCGGCGCCGAACAGCGCGGCGAACGTGACCACGCCGAGGACGTTGCCCTCGGACATCGCGTTCACGATGTTGGACGGGAAGAGGTTCTGCAGAATCTGCGTCCAGGTGACCGGCTCGGTCTCGGCCGCCTCGCTGGCGAGCTTGCCCAGCCCCTCGCCCGGGTCGACGACCAGCGCGACGATCAGGCCGATCGCGGTGGCGATGGCCGAGGTGATCACGAACCAGCCCAGCGTCTTGCCGGTCAGCCGCGCCACGTTCCCGACATTGCGGAGCCGGCCGATGCTCACCACGATCGCGGTGAAGACGAGCGGGACGACGACGACCTTCAGCAGGCTGGTGTAGACCGAGCCGAACGGGTCGAGCCAGTCCTCGGCGAGCTTGGCGCCGTCACCGAGGTTGTTGAGCAGGGCACCGACCGCCACGCCCAGGACGAGCGCGAGGACGATCTGCTGCCAGAACTGCCATTTCCAGACACGCAAATACACGGAGGGGTCTCCAGGAGTCGAGTCACCCCGTACGGCGCCGTCCGGCCGGCCACATCAGGGCACGGCGGTGCGCGGGGGTGAAAAAAGGTGAAGGGGAGCGGGAGTCAGAAGAGGGCGTGGTGGCGGGTCAGCCGCGACACAGCACGCTGGCGAGGCGGCACAGGTCGACGTGCAGCCGGGCCACGAGCAGGATGCTCTTCTTGGTGGTCCTCACGGGGTTGAATAACCCCGATGTCCCGTTTGTTCGTTCCCGGCCGGGCGGTGATCCCCCTCACACCTGATCACCGGCCGGGATCGAGGTCAGCGCAGGGTGCGGCGCCGGGAGCGGGTGAGGACCCGGATGATGCCCACCACACCGAGCCCGATCAGCACCGCGGGGACGAGGAACCGCAGGCTCACGACGGGCTCGCCGGAGAACCCGGTCGCCAGCGACACACCGGCGACGGCCAGGAAGAACAGCCCGGTGATCACACCTCCGGGGTCGAACCGGTGCCGCCGTCCGTCCCGCGTCCCGTGCTCAGACATGATCCACCTGTATCTCGCCGACCTTGCCGCGGATCCGCAGCGTGATCACCGGCGGGTTCACGGTCGTGCCGTCCTTGGGCGGCAGCACCTCGTTGACCTTGGCGCGCGGGCCGCTGATCGTGCGCAGGTCCACGGACATGTCACCCAGCCCGATCTGCGCGTCCAGCTCGACCCGGACCGTGGGGGGGAGCTTGACCTTGAGTCCGCCGAGCAGCACCTCGACGTTGATCGTGATGCGTTCGCCCGCCTTCATCGGCAGCGCGGTGAGGTCCAGGACGGCAGAGCCGACCGCGACCTTGTAGTCCTGTTCGGTACGGGTGCCATCGGTGGGCCGCCATTTGATCTCGCCGTAGCGCGCGTCCCGCGGCACCTCGGTGGCCGCCGACCCGGCGAGCAGGCTCAGCGTGAGCAGGGTGCCGGCCGTGGCCAGCCCGCGCGCCCGGAACCATCCGCCCAGCAGGAGCCCGCCGCCGATGACGGCCAGCGCGGCCGACGCGACGATGACGGCGTTCTGCGGTGCGGGGTGGCCGCTCGCGACCGGGATCATCGCGGCCCCGGCGGCCATGGCCGCCAGCAGGGTGATCTGCGTCAGGGGCGGCGGCCCGTGCTGCTTGCGGATCGCCGCGGCGGCTCCGGCTGGCCATGCCTTCATCGGAGGTACGGAACGTTCTGCCGCTGGCCGGGTGTCTGCCGGAAGGGTGTCCGTCGGCTGGCTGTCCGCGGGCGGAGTGCCGCCGAGGGTGGCTAGGTCGATCATGCCCTCGGGCAGCCCGCCCGGCGTCCGGTCGAGCTTGTCCAGCGAGATCCGGGTGCTCTCCGCGCCCGCCGTACTCGGGGCAGCCGCACCCTGATACGGCTGGTTGAGCGGGTGGCCCTGGAGCCGTTCGGGGAACGTACGGGCGGCTGCGACGAGGTCCACCCCCCGCGCGTGGGAGACCAGCAGTACGAGGCCGAACACCGTGAAGATCGCCAGCGCGTCGCCGAAGACCGCACCGCCGGCCATGCTCAGCGTGAAGCCCAGGCACATCAGTCCGCCCAGGACCGACAACACCGCGGCCTTGTCGAACCGGCGCCTGAACAGCTGCTCCGCCGGCGCCAGGTTCTGCGGGCGTCCGGGCATGAAGAGCGCGGCGGCGATGTAGAGCAGGATGCCCTGGCCGTGCGCGAGCATCAGGATGCCGAAGGCGACCCTCATCACCACCGGGTCGACCCCGGTGGCACGTCCGATGCCGGTGCACACCCCGGCCAGGATGCGGCCCTCGGTGACGCGGGGCATCCGCTCGTAGGCCCCCGGCGTCGGCTGGGCCCGAGACGACTGGGGCGGCGGCGGTGGGCTGGCTGCGCTGTGGTCCTCGACCATGGTCCCCATCGTTGCGGACCCCGCTCCCGCGCGGAATCCGGGACACCCCTGACTCGACCCTGAGGCGTTCCGCAGGTAATCGGGGGCCTGCCCTGATGCGATCCGCCCCCGCCCATGTGACGATCGGTGCAGTGGAGATCTCTTACACAGCTTGGGGACGACGACGATGACCGGACAGGCCGTGCCTGACGCGCCGGTGGCCGGCCGGCTGGTACGGCGCGCCGACGGGCGGCTGGTGGCCGGTGTGTGCCGTGGCCTGTCCGCCCATCTCGGCGTCGACACGCTGATCATCAGGGCCGCGTTCGTCCTGCTGAGCATGGCGAGCGGCCTCGGCGTGGCGGCATACGCCGCGTTCTGGGTCCTGGTGCCGAGCGAGGACCACGATCCCGACGCCGCCCACGCCGACGCCGTCGGCGGTGTCGCCGGAACCGCGGACGATGCCCCCGCCGTCAAGCCCCGTCGCCGCCGCCGTGACTGGGGCCAACTGCTGGCGTACACGGCGGTCGCGGGCGGTCTCGCCACGCTGAGCGCGAGCAGCGGGCTCATTCAGGGCGCGCTGTGGCCGTTCATCGCGGGTGGCATCGGCGCCGCGATCCTGTGGCAGCAGGCAGACCGCGACCAGCGGCAGCGCTGGGTCGGTCTGACGCGGATCCCGCTCCGCCAGATGTGGCTGCGCAGTGTGCTGGGCCTGATCCTGGTCGTCGGCGGCATCGCGGGATTCGTCGCCCAGCAGGTGGAGCCGGCCCAGGCGAGCTCCGTGCTGATCGCCACGCTGGTGATCCTCACCGGCGTGGCCGTGATCGTGACCCCGTGGGTGGTCCGGCTCTGGCAGGACCTGGACGCCGAGCGGCACGAGCGCATCCGCTCCCAGGAACGGGCCGAGCTCGCGGCGCACGTGCACGACTCCGTACTGCACACGCTGACCCTGATCCAGCGCAACGCCGCCGACCCGCGCGAGGTGCAGCGGCTCGCACGGTCCCAGGAACGCACGCTGCGCAGCTGGCTCTACCAGCCGAAGGCCGATCCCGACCAGACGTTCGCGGCGGCGGTGCGCGAGATCGCGGGCGAGGTGGAGGACGACCACGGCGTGCCGATCGAGGTCGTCTGTGTCGGCGACACCACGCTCGATGAGCGGCTCGGCGCCGCGTTGCAGGCGGCCCGGGAGGCGATGGTGAACGCGGCGAAGTACGCCGAGGCGCCGTCTGTGTCTGTCTATGCCGAGGTGGAGGGGGATGAGGTGGCGATCTTCGTCCGGGACCGCGGCAAAGGATTCGACACGAACGCCATTCCCGCGGACCGGATGGGTGTGCGAGGCTCCATCATCGGACGTATGGAACGCAACGGAGGCAAGGCCACCGTCCGTACCGCCCCCGGCGAGGGCACCGAAGTGCGTTTGGAGATCAAGAAGTCATGAGTGACACCAGGGTCGTCCTCGTCGACGACCACCAGATGTTCCGCACCGGGGTCAAGGCCGAGCTCGGTGCCAGCATCGAGATCGTCGGCGAGGCCGGGGACGTCGACGAGGCGGTCACGGTCATCAAGGCCGCCGAGCCCGACGTCGTGCTGCTCGACGTCCATCTGCCCGGTGGCGGCGGCATCGAGGTGCTGCGCCGGCTCCACGGCTCCGTGCAGTCGCGCTTCCTGGCGCTGTCGGTGTCCGACGCGGCCGAGGACGTGATCGGTGTCGTGCGGGGCGGGGCGCGGGGCTACGTCACCAAGACCATCTCCGGGCCGGAGCTGACCGACGCGATCGGCCGGGTGGCCGAGGGCGACGCGGTCTTCTCACCGCGCCTTGCGGGCTTCGTGCTGGACGCCTTCGCCGCCACCGACGCGCCCGCCGTGGATCCCGAGCTCGACCAGATCACCCAGCGTGAACGCGAGGTCCTGCGCCTGATCGCGCGCGGCTATGCCTACAAGGAGATCGCCAAGGAGCTCTTCATCTCGGTGAAGACGGTCGAGACGCACGTGAGCTCCGTGCTCCGCAAGCTGCAGCTCTCCAACCGCCACGAGCTGTCGCGCTGGGCCGCCGCCCGGCGCCTGGTCTGACGTCCAGAAGCTCCGGAGCCCTGAGCCCTGAGCCCTGAGCCCTGAGCCCTGATGTTCTGACGATCAGTTGAAGTGTCCCTAGTTTCATCTCCGGGTGATCCGCAAGAGTTACACCCACCTCGTGATCGAATCGTGATCGCTAAATCCGACATGGTGATCACAGGCATGGGATGGTCGCTCGTCATGACATACCCACCTGGTTCCGGCTTTCCGGGCAATGACCCCGCCCCGGGTGCCGCACCCCAACCCCCATATCCCGCGCCCGGCGCTCCGGGTCCGCTGCCTGGACCGGCCTCCCACCGGCCGTCCAGCAACAGCACCAACGGCCTCGCCATCGCCAGCCTGGTCACAGGCCTCCTCGGCTGTTTCGGGATCCTCGGGCTGATCCTCGGCGCGATCGCGATGAAGCAGATCAAGGAGCGCGGTCAGAAGGGCCGTGGCCTGGCCATCGGCGGCATCGTCCTGTCCCTGCTCTGGGTCGTGGGCGGCACCGCCAGCTACCTCTTCATCAGCTCGCTCGACAAGGACGACCTGGACAAGCTCGCGACGCCCAAGGTGACCACGACCAAGCCGAAGGACGTGCGCGCCAACAGGATGCGCGTCGGCGACTGCATCAACGACAACTCCGGCGCGACCACCTCCACCGAAGGCCCCGTCGAGGTGGAGAGCGTCAAGGTCGTGCCGTGCACGACACCCCATGACGGCGAGGTGCTGGCCACATTCCGGCTGTCCACCGCGACCCTGCCCAGCGAGAGCCAGATGAGCAACGTGGCCGGGAAGGGCTGCCAGCAGCGCATCGGCACCAGGCTCAGCCGCGAGCCGGCCCGCCGCAGCCTCGCGACGTCCTACTACTTCCCGAGCGTCCAGTCGTGGGCGTCCGGCGACCGCGCGATCACCTGCGTCGCCGTGCACGCCAAGGAGGGCACAAAGCTCACCCGCAAGCTGCGGACCTGAGTCCGTCCACGGCGCACGTCACAGGGGCACGAGCGCCAGTGGACGCTTCGTCCACAGCAGGCCGTCGCAGGCCCGGCGCCGCGCGCGCCGGGCCCGGCCGTCACCGTGACCCCGCCTGCAGGTTGTTGATCGGAGCGGATCCGTCCTCGATGAAGTCGATGGTCAGCTCGCCGCCGATGAAGGCGCGCAGCCGTTCGGCCTCAGCCAGCACCGCCTCGGCGTCCCCGTCCGGCAGCGGGCGGAAGGGCGCGACCTTCAATGTCGAGTTCCGTACGGTCCACACGCCCTGGACGAAGCCGTCCACGAGGAACATCGGCACCCCGCCCGACGCCACCTTCGCGTAGCGCCTGCGGTCCTCTTCGTCGATCACGCGCCGCCGGTCCTTGTGGCCGAGCAACGCGTTGTCGAACGCGGGCAGGAAGCGGACAGGCACAGGCTGGTCGGGATCGGCGATCGGCGCATCGGGCAGGTCGTACAGTTCTCGCCCCTCCTCGTCCCGGACAACGCGCAGTTCGTCGCGCATCCCCTCCATCACCGCGCGGAGCCGGGTGATCCCCGCCCACGTCTGCACGTCCATGACGCTGGCCGGCCCGAACGCCGCCAGGTAACGCAGCACGAGCCGTTCCGGCGCGGGCGCGGTCGCCATCGGCAGTCCCGACCACTCCTCCGCAAAAGTGACCGAGACGCTGGGCGGGCTACCCCACCGTCCCCACGCCCCGGCCTCGGGACCGTGCACCATCGCCGACATGAGCTCTACCACCGAGGCGAGCCGGCCGCCGTTACGTCCGGGGTACCGCTCGGCCATCAGCCGTCCGTACTCGCGCCGCGTCAGTGTCCGCCCGGCCAGGAGCTCACGGCCAACCTGGTGCACCTCGTCCAGGTCCAGTCCCTTGGTCTCGTCGGCATAGAAGGGCGAGCTGAACGCGGCGCGCACAATGGGCGCCACGGTCGGCCTGATCCAGCTGAAGTCGTCGGCGTCGGCGATGTGCACGGTCCGGCGCAACATAGTGGATCGGACGACCTTGCGTTCGTGAAGCAGCGTGGCCAGGTCGTCGTGCTGGAAGTCCGTCAGCCGCGTCCATAGCCCGAGGTAAGGCCAGTTGGGCTCCTGTCCCTGCACGGCGACCAAATGCCGGATCGTCTCGAAGGGCGCCATCGGGACTCGGTCCACCAGAAACTGGCGGGTGAGCAGGGTGCGGTTGAGGCCGCGCAGCGAGATCATGCTTCAGACCCGATACCTATCCGACCCGATGCCTATCCAACCCGATCATCCAACCCCGATCATCCGGCCCGATCCAGCCGTTCGACGTTCTCGTACGACTCACGGGCGTCGAGGAGTTCCTCCCAGTGCTCCTCGATCCAGGCGCACGCCGCGGCCATCGGTACCAGCATGCTGCGGCCAAGCGGCGTCAGCTGGTATTCGACGTGCGGGGTGGCCTCCGCGTAGACGGTGCGGCTGATCAGCCCGTCCCGTTCGAGGCCGCGCAGTGACTGGGTGAGCACCTTCGCGGTGACGCCGCGCAGCGGGACGCGCAACTCGGAGAACCGCCGCGGTCCGTGTTCGAGCACCCGGATGACCATCCCCGCCCACTTGTCGCCGAAGCGGATCGGTGACAACGACGTGGGACAGACCTCGTCGAACATGTCCGGACGCAGCGGCTCTCTCATGCGCGTCACCCTAGCCGGTAGTCCATCGGTGAGCCCCCGATTCGTGATCATTAGAATTGCTACACAGAATCTGAAGTATAAGTAGCTGGACTGAATAGTACTGTTCGGGTGAAGCTCTTTTCGTTGTTGCAACGAGAGGAGCGCACGATGAAGGTCCTGCTGATCGGAGCTAACGGCACACTCGGCAGCGCGGTGCACGAGGCGCTGCGGGCGCGCGGCCACGAGATCGTCACGGCGTCCCGGAAGGGCTCGGAGGTCTCGGTCGACATCACCGACCCCGAGTCGGTCCGCACGATGTACGAGAAGGCGGGCAGGGTCGACGCCGTGGCCAACACCGCGGGATGGGTGCCCTGGAAGCCGCTCACCGAGCTGGGCTCCGAGGACGTGATGGCCGGTCTGCGCGGGAAGGCGTTCAGCCAGGTCGAGCTGGTCCGGCAGGGCACCGCGTCCGCCGCGGAGGACGCCTCGTTCACGCTGATCACAGGAGTGCTCACGCGCGACCCGGTGCGCACGGGCTCGATGGCCTCGCTGGCCAACGGCGCGATCGAGTCGTTCGTGCGCGCCGCCGCCATCGAGCTGCCGCACCGGCAGCGGATCAACGTGGTCAGCCCGACCGTCTTCACCGAGTCGATGCCCGTCTACGGGGAGATCTTCGCCGGTTTCGAACCCGTTCCGGTGGCCGCGGCGGCGCGGGCGTACGTGCGCTCGATCGAGGGTCACCAGACGGGCCAGGTGTACGTGGTCCAGTGACGCTCGGACGGGCTCGGCGGTTACCAGTGGTTGATATGCAGCACCTCGTCGAGTGGTGCGCGCGGGGCGGGCTGGAACGTGTCGCCCGTGTAGTAGGCGGTCGGCAACAGGACGCCCTGGCGTACGTCCTCCGGGAGTCCGAGCAGATCGGACACTTCGCGTTCGTAGCCGAGGTGCAGTGTCGTCCAGGCCGTGCCGAGCCCGCGGGCGCGCGCGGCGAGCATGTAGCTCCACGCGGCGGGCAGCAGCGATCCCCACAAGCTTGCCTGCGAGCCCTCAGGCAGCTTTCCCGTGGGCAGCTTGATGCATCCGAGCACCAGCACCGGGACCTCGCCCATGTGCTCGGCCAGGTGGCGTGAGCTGTCGCTGACCCGCCGCTGCACCTCGGCGCGCTCCGGGTCGTCCGCGTAGAGCGAGGCGGCCGACGAACCCGAGTTGTAGTACGACTCCAGCGAGCGCCGGTAGTACGCGGCGATCTGCTCGCGGATCTCGGGCTCGGTGATGACGATCCAGTGCCAGCCCTGCCGGTTGCTGCCGCTCGGGGCCTGCAGCGCGATCTCCAGGCATTCCCGGACGAGCTCCAGCGGGACGGGCCGGGTGAGGTCGAGGCGTTTGCGCACCGTGCGCGTCGTGGTCAGGAGTTCGTCCGTACTGAGTGGTCGCGTCGTCGTCATGATCCTTATCGTTGCACCCCGCAGTCCGGTTTCCGATCGGAAACCGGGCCTCCTCATAGCGTCCGGGCAACGGCCGGCGTCCGGATCGGCCGGGACGAAGTGGGGTGTATCGGCATGAGCAAGGTAGTGATTTTCGGCGCGGGTGGCCGGGCCGGGAAGGCGGCCGTGGCGGAGGCTCGGCGGCGTGATCACCAGGTCACCGCGGTCGTGCGGGATCCCGCCGCGCACGGGGAACTAGCCGCGGACGGTGTCATGGTCGTCGCGGGTGACGTCACCGATACGGCGGACGTCGCGAAGGCGTCGGTCGGCCACGACGCCGTGATCGCGAGCGTCGCCGACTTGAGTGCCTCGCCGAGTGAGTTCTACACCGGTGCCGTCCGGGCCCTCGGTGCCGGACTGGCCGACGCCGGGGTGAGCCGGCTGGTGTTCGTGGGGCTGGCCTCGTTGTTGGTGGGCCAGTCCGGCGTCCCGCTCATGGACGAGCCCGGCTACCCGCAGGAGTACCGGGAGTTCCTCCTCGGGCATGCGGCCGGTCTCGCGGCACTGGCGGACACGGGGCTCGACTGGCTCTACATCAGCCCGGCCGGAGATTTCGACCACGGCGGCGGGCGCACCGGGTCCTACCGGATCGCCGAACACGGTGACGCCGAGAGCCGGCTGACCTACCCCGACTTCGCCATCGCCCTGCTGGACGAGATCGACAGCCCCGCGCACAGCCGTGTACATCTCGGCATCACGGCGTAAGCCGCTCCACAGCCCCTGTTGATGGTGTGCGAACACCTCGTTCACCTGCAGTTCCGGCGCTTCGCGGGCTGCCTGCGGCAAGGATCGCCGCGAGGTCGTCGGGAACGGGCATCACCGTCATCAGGCCGACGCGTGTGCGGCCGGTGTTGCCTTCGGGGGCACGGCCCATCAGGGAGCCGGGGCCGCCGACAAGAAGCCTGATGACCTGGCCCCAGGCCTCCCTCCGGTCACGGCATTTCAGCGCCAGTACGAACATGTGCCAGTGGGCGCGCGTGTGCGGCCACGCCCACGACTGGGACAGGATGTGCGCGCGTTCGAGCGCCGTCCACATCGTGTCCAGGTCGGTGGCCGTACGGGCCTGGCGCAGCTCGGCCTCGAAGGCGGCGCGGACGGCAGGCGGCATGGGGGAGGGCATGACGACTCCTCGGGATCGACGCCGGATGGGTCACCACCAGCCTCGCTCTCCCCTTGCCGGCGACGCTTGAACGAACCTGCTACCCGGTGGCGCGGACGAACTCGGATGGGGCGATGCCGAACATCCGGCGGCAGATCCTGCTGAGGTGAGCACCGTCGGCGAAGCCCGCACCGTGTGCGGCCTCGGTGACCGACGCACCCGCGGCCACCAACTCCGCCGCCCGTTGCAGGCGAAGCCACTGAACGTACGGCCGGATCGGCAACCCGACCTCTTCACGGAACAGATGTGCCAGCCGGCTCTCCGAGAGGTTGACCGCCCGCGCCAGCTCGCCCAGCCGGATCGGGGGACCGTCGAGCCGTCCGGGCAGTGTCCGCAACGTCTGCCGCACGGCCGGATGGTGAACCTCGATCTGCCGTGCGGTGGGGAGCGCGTCGATGAGTTCCTCGGCCGAGCCGAGAATCTCGCCCGCCTGCCCCCAGCCCGCCACCGCGTCGTCGGGATCGGGCAACTGGCCGAGCTCGCGTCCCTGCGCCGACTCCGGATCCAGATGCACCATCAAGGCCTCGGCCACGCCGCCGACGACCTCGTGCGGAACGCCCGGCGGGATGACGGCGGCCTGGCACCCGAGACGTTCACCGGCCGCGTCGCCCAGGACGATCTCGTCCCGCCGCGCGATGAACACCTGCACCGAGTGATGAGCGTGCAGCGTGGCGGTGCCGACCGTCCCCGTGTAGACGAGCAGTCCCGGGCGCACGGTGGCGACGCCGTTCCAGACGTTCGCAGGACCCCGGCCGCCGCCGCTCATCCGGCCAGGCTAGCCGCCCTGAGTGCGGTTATGAACGTATGGCGGGGACGGTCTATCTCATCACCGGTATCCAGGCGGCCGGGAAGTCCACGGTGGCGCAGGCCGGGCGCAGCAGCCGCAGCCGCAGCAGCCGCAGCAGCCGCAGCGGCCGGGTCAGTCGGGGAGGCGGGTGGGGCAGCCGGGCTCGCAGCGTTCGGAGTGCCGGGCGACACGGCGGGCGAACGAGGCCAGCATGCGGCTGAGGAAGAGGCGGATCACCGGGCCGCTGCCGGGGATCACCGGCTCGAACCTGGCCTTCCATCGGATGACGGTGTTGAGGCCCTGCGGCTCCAGCGTGACGTCGGAGCGGTACTCGCGGACGGGCATCCCCGTCAGGATGACGTAGGCGTAGTGCCGGGGCGGGTCGTACGCCACGACCTCCTCGCGCGCCGGCGGAATCTTGCGGATGGCGCCGACCCCGTTGGGCGTCTCGTCGCCCGCGCGCTCCCGCCGGGCCCTGGTCGGGAAGTTGCCCCACTCGCCCCACGCCTCGGCGACGGCGAGATGCTTGAAGATCACCTCGGCGGAGGCGCTGGAGGTGGCGGTGGTCTCGATCTCGTACGGCATGCCGGCTCCCGGTTCTGGATCAGCGTCTCACAGCGCGAACACCGAAGTGAGCAGGCGCTCCTGGAACCGCTCCACGTCGCTGCCGACCATGACCTTGACCGGGCGGCGCTCGTCCCGGGCGGGGGCGGTGCGGGCGTCCCAGATCGTCGCGCCGCGGGTGAGTTCGCCGCGCAGCTCCACCCGGACCGGGCGCTCCACGTACGTCCCGAGATCTGGCTCGGCGATGAGCATGGCGGCGAGCGCGTCGTGGATGACGCAGCCGCGGCGCTTCAGGATCGGGGCGTACGAGTCGATGTAGAACTCGAGGATCTGGCTGGCGAACCGGGCGGGCGCGGAGTCGTGCGCGGCGAGCCGGTCCAGCCAGGGTGCCTCCACCGCGGTCGGGTGCGTCGCGTCCAGCGGCACGAGCACCACCGGCCAGTCGGCCGCGAAGACGAGCTCGGCCGCCTCCGGGTCGTGCCAGATGTTCGCCTCGGCGTGCGTGGTGATGTTGCCCGGGTGGTCGAACGCGCCCCCCATGATGACGACCTCGCGAAGCAGCGACGGCAACTCGGGGTCGAGCAGCAGTGCGGCGCCCAGATTGGTCAGCGGGCCCGTCGCCAGCAGGGTCAGCTCGCCGGGCTGCTCCCGGGCCAGCCGGACGATCTGCGCGGGGGCGGCCTCGGCGGTCGGCTCGCCGCGGGGTGCGGGCTGGCCGGTGTCGCCCAGGCCGTCGGAGCCGTGGAAGTCCAGCGCGTAGTGCACGTCCTGGGCCATCGGGCGCGGGGCGCCGATCGCCACCGGGACCCCGTCCACCCCCGCCAGCTCCAGCACCCGCAGGGTGTTGAGCGCGCCGGACCGGGGGTCGATGTTGCCGTGCACGGTGCCCACCGCGACCAGCTCCGCCTCGCCCGCCCTCACCAGCGAGGCCAGATAGAGCAGCGTCATGGCGTCGTCGATGCCGGTGTCGCAGTCAAAAAGGATCTTGGGCATGCGGGGACCCTCCGGGCAGTGGTGATCGTCGCCGTGGAGGTTATCCGCTCCCCATGACGACCCGCGCACTGGTCAGGCGGTACTGGTCAGGCGGTACTGGTCAGGCGGTGTCGATGACCTGGAAGACCTCGGCCAGCCGCCCTTCGGGGAACCCTGCGGCCTGCGCGTTCGCCGACATCCAGCCGCGCAGCATCTGCTCCAGGCCGTCCTCGCCCATGTGCGCGGTCTGGCTGGCGTGGGCCTTGAGCGCGGCGAGCTTGCGGTCGAACACGTCGGTGACGTCCACGTGATGGTTGGGCATGGGCCCGCCGACGAGCCAGACCTCGGGCGCCGTCCACGCCGCCAGGCCCTCGTCGGCCAGCAGCTCCGGGAAGGCGTAGGGGTTGCGCGCGTCGGGGTAGACCGCGTCGAGCGCGGCCGAGCCGACCGCCCGGTGATCGGGGTGGCTCGGATAGATGCGCTCGTAGTTGCGCTCGGGGCTCGGCATGACCACCCGGTCCGGCCGGACCTGGCGGATCACCCGCGCGATGTCGCGGCGCAGCGCCAGCGTCGCCTCCACCCGGCCGTCGGGATAGCCGAGGAACCGCACGTCCTCCACGCCCACGCACTTGGCGGCGGCGCGCTGCTCGTCGCGGCGCAGCGTGGCCATCTCCGTCCGCGTGACGGCGTCGTCGAAGCCGCCCGCGTCGCCATCGGTGACCATGAGGTAGACGACCTCGATGCCCTGATCTGTCCAGCCCGCCACCGTCCCGGCGGCGCCGAAGTCGACATCGTCGGGATGGGCCATCACCACGAGGATCCGCCGCACGTCGTTAGTCACGATTTCAACTGTATGGCCTCCCTACCGGTTTTCGAATCGGAGGGTGCCCCGGGTGACCTCTGTGCCGCTGTCACTGTTCCTGTGACGGATTGGGCCTGGGACACGCGTCACGAGCAGGGTAGAGCTGAGACATGCGGAAACTCATCAACGCCCCGGCGGACGTCGTCGTCGACGCGCTGCGCGGTCTGGCCGCGGCCCATCCGTCCCTGCGAGTCGATCTCGAGAACCGGATCGTCGTCCGGGGTGACGCGCCGCGCGCCGGGAAGGTGGGCCTGGTGTCGGGCGGCGGCTCCGGCCACGAACCCCTGCACGGCGGCTTCGTCGGGTACGGGATGCTCGACGCCGCGGCGCCGGGAGAGGTCTTCACAAGCCCGGTGCCCGACCAGATCCTCGCCGCGACAACGGCGGTGAGCAGCGGCGCAGGCGTCCTGCACATCGTCAAGAACTACACAGGTGACGTCCTCAACTTCAGGATGGCCGCTGAACTCGCCGAGGACGAGGACATCGGCGTGGCGTCGGTTCTGGTGAACGACGACGTCGCCGTGGAGGACAGCACGTTCACCGCGGGCCGGCGCGGCACCGGCGCCACGCTGTTCGTCGAGAAGATCGCCGGAGCGCTGGCGGAGGAGGGTGGCGCGCTCGACGCGGTCGCGGACGTGGCGCGGGAGGTCAACGAGCGCAGCCGGTCGTTCGGGGTGGCACTGTCGCCCTGCACGGTGCCGGCCGCGGGGGAGCCGACGTTCGAACTGGGCGAGGACGAGATCGAGCTGGGCATCGGCATCCACGGCGAACCAGGGCGGGAACGGGCCAAAGCCGCCACCGCGGTCGAGATCGTGGACGCGGCGTTGTCGGCGATCGACGCGGACATGCCGCTGTCGGGCGCCGAGGTCCTCGTGCTGGTGAACGGGATGGGCGGGACCCCGCTGATCGAGCAGTACGTGGCGTACGCGGCGGCCGCCGACTGGCTGGCCGACCACGGCGCGATCGTCGCCCGCACGCTCGTCGGCCCGTACGTCACGAGCCTGGAGATGGCCGGCTGCATGGTGTCGGTGTGCCGGCTCACGCCCGAGCTGACCAGGCTCTGGGACGCCCCGGTCGAGACCCCGGGGCTGCGGTGGGGCCGGTGAACGGGGCGGCGCTGGCGGACTTCGTCCGCCGGGCGGCCGAGGTGGTCACGGCCGATGCCGACCGGCTGACCCGGCTGGACGCCGCGATCGGCGACGGCGACCACGGCCTCAACCTGAGCCGGGGTTTCGCCGCCGCCGTCGAGGCCCTGCCGGTGGGGGCGCCGCCGGGCAAGGTCCTCATCGCGGCCGGCCGGGCGATCGTGTCGAAGACCGGCGGCGCCTCCGGCCCCTTGTACGGGACGGCGCTTCGTCAGGCGGGCAAGGCGCTGGGCGACGCGGAGGAAGTCGACGCCGCGCTGCTTGGGGCGGCGTTGCGTTCGGCTCTGGACGCTGTGCAGGAGCTGGGCCAGGCCGCCGAGGGCGACAAGACGATGGTGGACGCGCTCATTCCGGCGGTCGCGGCCTACCAGGCGGCACTGGGGCGGAGCGAGTCCCTGGCGGAGTGCGCGCGGGCCGCCGCCGAGGGCGCCACGGAAGGCGCTGAGGCGACCGTTCCGATGAAGGCACGGAAGGGCCGGGCCAGCTATCTCGGCGAACGCAGCGTCGGTCACCTCGACCCGGGCGCCGCGTCCACCGTGCTGGTTCTGCACGCGCTGGCCGACGTCGCCGCCGGGGAAGGGGGCTGACCTTGGTCGGGCTTGTGATCATCTCGCACAGCCGGGTACTGGCGGAGGGCGTCGCCGAGGTCGCGCGGGCCATGGGCGTCGGCAAGGCGGTGGTCGAGTGCGCGGGCGGCGACACCGGCGGCGGGCTCGGGACGAGCATGGATCTCGTCGAACGGGCCGTCCGGGCCGTCCGGGCTGCGGACGGCGGCGGCGATGGCGTGGTGCTGCTCGCGGACCTGGGCAGCTCGGTGCTGACCGCCAAGATGTACGCCGAGGACGCGGACGGCGAGGTCGTGCTCGCCGACGCGCCACTGGTCGAGGGGGCGGTCGCGGCGGCGTCCATGGCCGCCACGGGCGCCGGGCTGGACGCCGTGGTCGCGGCGGCCGAGTCGGCCCGCGATCTCCGGAAGACCTGACAGGCTAGAGGCCGGACGGGCTAGAGGCCGGACGGGCTCGGGGGCTTGTTGTGAGGCTTGCCCTCGGGCGGCTCCCCGGGCTCGCCCGGGCCGCGGAGCAGCACGGTGAGCGGGCCGTCGACGGCGTCGGGATGCGTGCCCACGACCTCGAAGACCCGCTGGTCGCCGCCCACGTCGCCGACGGTCACGCGGTACGCGGGCAGGTCGGCGCCGATCTCGCCGGGCTCACCGCTCTCCTCGGCGGCGGCGAGCGCGTCCACCGCCTCGCGGACCTTGTCGGCCTGGTCCTTCGGCAGCTCGTCGGTGTCGTACAGGGCGACCATCACCTGGTCGCCCGCGAAGCCGCCGGTGCTCTCGATCTTCACGCGCATGAGTTCGCCTCCCTGGGAACCGCCCGCCGGGCCGTCCGCCCGATGCCGTCCGCCCGGTGCGCCGTCCGGTGCCGTCCCCCCGGGTCGTCGTGCCCGCCATTGGACACGACGACCGGGTTTCAGGGAGATCCTTTTCTACTTGTTGAACGCCCTCCGGAGTTCTTCCAGCTCGCCGCGGAGGATGTCGTCGTTGTCGAGCGATCCGCGCTGGCCCAGCTTCTCGGCGTCGATCGCCGCGTACTCCGGCATCTGCATCGTGCCGCAGCAGCGCGAACGGTCCTGCTCGGCGCGCAGGCTCGCCGAGTGCTCGTCGGCCGCCCCGACCTCGGTGACGTCCTGGCCGTTGCCGGTGTAGTCGGCGTCGGTCATGTTGATCCGGCCGCTCATGAGGTCGGTCAGCGGCGTCGGCGAGGTCGTGATCTCGCGGACCGCGAACCGGTTGCGGATGAACGTGCGGTAGTTGGCCGGGTCACCCTGGCTGCTGGAGATCTGCAACATCTTGTTGGCGACGTCCACGTACGTGGCGCCGGCCGCGGGCGCGGCGACGATCGCGTCGAACAGCAGCTTGGCGAGCTTGCCGGCGACCTCGATGAGGACCAGTGTCGGGTCCTTGGTCCGGCGCTGCCGGTTGCGCTCGAACACGAAGATGTCGGCCAGCACGTCGTAGATCGCGCCGGTGAACACCTGCGAGATCGCGTGCACCTCGTTGCTGACGTCGCTCAGCTTGAAGTCGTTGTCGGCGTTGCGCAGACCGTAGTCCTTGCCCAGTGCCTTGCCGAACTCCTCGGCCACGGCGGGCAGGAACGACTTGTCGTGCAGGTTGGCGCGGGTGAGCGCCACGAGCGCCTCGGCCTGGTCCGGCTGCGCCAGCGCCAGGAAGATGGCAGTGAGGTCGCCGAACGCCTCGTGCAGGCCGCCGGTCTGTGGCGGGTTGCCCGCCCCCAGCCAGCCGGGCTTGAGCCCGTCGAGGACGGCGTGCCCGCACTCGTGCGCGGTGATGTCCAGCGACCGGCAGGTGAAGACCTCGGCCTGCGGCGGCTGGCCCTGCGGCACGAAGTGCAGGAACTTCAGGACCTTGGCGGTGCGGCTGTAGAACGCGTTGGCGCCGACCCCGGCCCGCGGGTGGACGGTGATCTTGTCGGTGTTGCCGCCGACGTTCCACGCGAACGGGATGGCGTTGCCGCCGTTGTGCCGCTCCCACATCGAGAGCGTCTGCCGTACGACCGCGAAGGTGTGCGCGCAGTCGAACTCGGGGGTGTTGGGCTGGAAGACGAAGTCGCCATTGATGTTGCGCGCCACCGGAGTGACCCCCTGGAGGAGGGTCGTGATGCGCGCGTCGGTCGGGCCGTTCAGCACGATCGTGGGGATGAACGCCGCGCGGATGCCGAGCGCCGTGACGGTCGGGTCCTGCTTGTAAACGAGGATGCGGTGGCCGGCCACGACGGGCACCGGAATCGGTACCGGACGCGGAACCGGCTGGGGCGTCGGCGGGGCCGCCGCGCCTTCGACGCGCAGCTGGGCCGGGATCATTTCGATCCGCGACTCGGGGACCTCCAGTCCCTGGGCGCGCCTCTGGAGTTCTTGCTGGCGTTGGAGTTCCTGCTGGTGGATCATCGTCGTTCCACCTTCCCGTCACTTGACGTGGGCCCCTGCTGGCCCAGCGCGGTCGAGGGCGGGCATGGCAATGCCTGGCCGGACGTGTCCGGCGGACGTATTCGTCGCCACGGGTGGGGTGAGGTCCGGGGCCAAGTGCTCGCCGCCCTGCGCGGACTACGCTCCGCCCGTCAGGTAGGTCAGTCAAGGCCTGGCAAATCCCCGTAGGCCCTTTGTCCAGTTTCGGACTGTTGATCAGACATTGCGGTGTGTATGCACCGATCCATCGTCGCCGTGGTGCCAGAGAAGGCCAGAGAAGGGGGGCCGACCTCGTGGCGGGGCGTGTTTGTCGGCGCTGGGCTCTACACTCGCTCGTGATGTCGAAGACCGAAACTCACCCCCTGCTTGAGGGCCTCAACCCGCAGCAGCGGGCCGCCGTGGTGCACGCCGGTGGCCCGCTACTGATCGTCGCCGGTGCCGGCTCGGGCAAGACCCGCGTGCTCACGCACCGCATCGCCTATCTGCTGGGCGAGCGCGACGTGCATCCCGGCCAGATCCTGGCGATCACCTTCACCAACAAGGCCGCGGCCGAGATGAAGGAGCGCGTCGACGCGCTGGTCGGGCCGCGGTCCAGAGCCATGTGGGTGATGACCTTCCACTCGGCGTGCGTGCGCATCCTGCGCCGCGAGGCCAAGCGGCTGGGCTTCCCGACGAGTTTCTCGATCTACGACCAGGCGGACGCGCAGCGGCTGATGGCCCTGGTCTGCCGCGAGCTCGACCTCGATCCCAAGCGCTACCCGCCCAAGTCGTTCTCCGCGCAGGTGAGCAACCTCAAGAACGAGCTCATCGACTACGAGACCTACAAGGCCCGGGCGTCCACCCATATGGAGCAGACGCTCGCCGAGGCCTACGAGATGTACCAGGCCCGGCTGCAGCAGGCCGGCGCGATGGACTTCGACGACCTGATCATGCTGACGGTCAATCTGCTGCAGATCTTCCCGGAGGCCGCCGAGCACTACCGCCGCCGCTTCCGCCACGTCCTCGTCGACGAATACCAGGACACCAACCACGCGCAGTACGAGCTGGTCCGCGAGCTGACGGCACCCGTCGAGGGCGTCGGCGCGGCCGAGCTGTGCGTGGTGGGTGACGCCGACCAGTCGATCTACGCGTTCCGCGGCGCGACGATCCGCAACATCCTGGAGTTCGAGCGCGACTACCCCGAGGCGACCTCGATCCTCCTGGAGCAGAACTACCGCTCCACCCAGACGATCCTGTCGGCCGCCAACGCGGTCATCGAGCGCAATGCCGACCGCAAGCCCAAGAAGCTCTGGTCCGACCAGGGCGAGGGCCACAAGATCACCGGCTATGTGGCCGACAACGAGCACGACGAGGCGGCGTTCGTCGCCCAGGAGGTCGACAAGCTCACCGACTCCGGTACCGCCAGGCCCGGCGACGTCGCGATCTTCTACCGGACCAACGCGCAGTCCCGTGTCTTCGAAGAGGTCTTCATCCGCGTCGGCCTCCCCTACAAGGTCGTCGGCGGCGTCCGCTTCTACGAGCGCAAGGAGGTCCGCGACCTGCTGGCCTACCTCCGCGTCCTCGGCAACCCCGAAGACACCGTCAGCCTCCGCCGCATCCTCAACGTGCCCAAGCGCGGCATCGGCGACCGCGCCGAGGCCTGCGTCGAGGCCTACGCCTCCCGTGAGCGCATCTCGTTCTGGCAGGCCCTGCGCCGCCCCGAGGACGTGCCGGGCATGGCCACCCGTTCGATCAACGCGGTCCGCGAGTTCGTCGCGCTCCTCGACGAGCTGGGCGCGGCCGTCGAGTCGGCCACCCCCGCCGAGCTGGTCGAGCAGATCCTGGTCAAGAGCGGCTACCTGGCCGAGCTCCAGGCATCCAAGGACCCGCAGGACGAGACCCGCATCGAAAACCTCCAGGAGTTCGAGGCCGTCGCCCGCGAGTTCGAGGAGCGCCTCGACGGTGAGTCCGCCGAGGGCCGCCTCGTCGACTTCCTGGAGCAGGTGGCCCTGGTCGCCGACGCCGACTCCATCCCCGGCGGCGCCAAGAGCGCCCCTGTCCCCCCGGGCGAGCAGCCCGAGGAGACCGAGCAGGGCGTCGTCACCCTGATGACCCTGCACACCGCCAAGGGCCTGGAGTTCCCCGTCGTCTTCCTCACCGGCATGGAAGACGGCGTCTTCCCGCACTTGCGCGCCATGAGCAACCCCAAGGAGCTCGAAGAGGAACGCCGCCTGGCCTACGTCGGCATCACCCGGGCCCGCCAGCGCCTCTACGTCTCCCGCGCCGCCATGCGCAGTTCCTGGGGTGCCCCCCAGGTCAACCCGCCCTCCCGGTTCCTCGGCGAGGTCCCCACGACCCTCCTCGACTGGGAGCGCGAGGCCTCGTCCTCGTCCTCCCCGGCGATGTCCCGCATGGCGGCCCGCCGCGGCGTCCAGTCACCGGGCAACCGCGCGGTCCCCAGCCTCGCCCCCGGTGACAAGGTCACCCACGACGCGTTCGGCCTGGGCACGGTCGTCACCGTCGACGGCGCCGGCGACAAGGCCGCCGCCAGCGTCGACTTCGGCGGCGAATACGGCGTCAAACGCCTGATCCTCCGCTACGCCCCCGTCGAAAAGCTCTAGAAGCCAGAAAAGCTCTAGACCGTGATGGCCAGCTTGCCCACGGTGCCTTCGGTGAACGCCGTGAGGGCAGGTGCGGCGTCGGCCAGCGGGTAGGTGCCGGCGATCGGGACGCGCAGCCGTCCGGCGATGACGTCGTCGGCGAGGCGGGTGAGCGTGGTGCTGTTCGGGTCGGCCATCACCGTGGTGGCCTTGATGCCGGACCTGGCGGGGCTGAAGTGCACGGTGGACGTGAACCGGCCGTCCTGAACGAGCAGGCCCGCCACGGCTTCGCCGTCGCCCGCGAGGTGCAGCGCCGAATGCACGCCGTCGGGGGCCACGGCTCGTACCTGCATGGCCAGCTCGTCGGGATTCACGGTGTGGGTGGCACCGAGCGCGGTGACGAAGGCGGCCTCGGCGCCGGGCCGGGCAGTGGCGAGGACGGTGGCACCGCGAGCCGTGGCGAGCTGGATCGCGTACGCGCCGACGCCGCCCGTCGCGCCCGAGATGAGCACCGTCTCGCCAGGAGCCGGGGCGATGGCGTCGACCGCGTTGAGCGCAGCCGTTCCGGCCAGCCCGAGGGCTCCGGCTCGCGTGTGGTCGAGCCCCGGCGGCAAGGGGGCGAGACCGTGCGCCTCGTTCACCGCGACGTATTCGGCGAAGCCGCCCTGGCCGAGCGTCGGCCGCATCACCACGCCGAACACGGCGTCCCCCACGGCGACGCTGGTGACCCCGTCACCGATGGCTGCGACCACGCCGGCGAAGTCCTTGCCCACGACCACCGGGAAGTCGTACTCGTACATGCCCTTGAGGAATCCGCCGAGCGCACCGAGATCGAACCCGTTCACCGACGAGGCCCGCACCTGGACAAGCACCTCACCCGCCGCGGGTTCGGGGGTGGGCAGATCGGTGATCACGGGCGCCGCCCCGAAATCGCTGTATGCCAATGCACGCATCTGTTTACTCCGTTTCTGTAGTGGCCTGCTGCCAGGACGCTCGAAGGACTGCCACGGCGACGGCGAGCTCCGCCTCGTCACGGGGGGCGTAGAGCATCACGATCGTGTCGGGCCATGCGGCGCGGAGGCTGATCGGATGCCGCTCGGCCCATCCGCCCTCGGCCAGCTCTGCCATGAGCGGCGGCGGGACCGTCACGTGCATGAACCCCGCCCGGTGGATATGGCCGAACTCGTCGCGGCTAGGGTGCAGGAACGCCTCCCACGGCCCGCGCGGCTCATGCAGCCGCAGGGCCAGCGAGGAGGGCTCCGATACCTGGCTGGGGCCGGTGAAGACGCCCGGCAGCGACGCTGCCTCCTTGACCAGAGCGGCCCGGATGGCGGGCGGGGAGAACTGGTCGAGCTGGTCATGCGGGACCTCGAGTCCCGTGGTGACCGGGCGTGGCCCAGATCTGGTCGGTAGATCGAACATCAACCGCACTTTCTGTGCGTTGGTTACTTCTTGTGTGCGCCTGAAGTGTGGTCGACAATGCAGGGATGGTGGAAGAAGGCACTTTGTCCCGCGTACCGCACACCGATGTGCGTGCGCCGGTCGGCGCGGACAGTCCGACCTGCCAGCTGCGTGACGTCCTCGACCGGGTCGGCGACAAATGGAGCGTGCTGGTCATGGCGCTGCTCGGCCACGGGTCCCGGCGTTACTCCGAGCTCCAGCGCGGGATCGACGGCATCTCCCAGCGCATGCTGACGCTGACGTTGCGGAGCCTGGAGCGTGACGGCCTCATCATCCGCACCGTCACGCCGACCTCGCCGCCCCGCGTCGACTATGCGCTGACCGAGGTCGGCGAGACCCTCTCCGGGGAGGTCGGCTCGCTCATCCGCTGGGCGGAGGAGCACCGCGAGTACGTCGCGACGTCCCGGCTCCGGTACGACGAGGAAAGCCGATGACCGCATCGCGATGCACCCCGGCCGGCTGAACGGATAACCGGGTGCGCGGGGGTCGGGACTTTGCCATGATCCGGCCCATGGAGACTGTGATCCACAACCCGGCCGACGGCATCTACCCCGCGACCGGCGACTATGTGCACGCCATCGAGGTCCGGGACGCCCGGCGGACGTTGTACGTGTCAGGGACGATGGGGCTCGACGCCGCCGGGGCGGCCGGGGCCACGTTCGCCGAGCAGCTGGATCTGGTCTGGTCGAACCTGCGGACGATCCTCGCCTCGGCCGGCATGACCGTCGACAACATCGTCCGCATCACCAGCTACCTGCGCGACGCCTCCCACGCCGAGGCCAACGCCGCGGCGCGGATGGAGGCGCTGGGCGGCCGCGCCGTGCCGGTCACCGGCATCGTGGTCGGCCATCTCGCCGACGACTGGCTGGTCGAACTGGAAGTGATCGCCGCAGCCTAGGCGAGAGCGGCGAGCGCGTCCTCGCGGGTGAGATCGGCGCCCTGGCGGAAGGCCTTCTCGTACGCGGCGTCGCCCAGCCGTTCGCGCACGGCGGCCATGATCCGCGCGATGTCGGGGTCGCCGCGGTCGAGGGCACCGCGCACGCGGACCGCGGTGCCGAGGAGCGTCGCCGCGCGCTCCGGCTCGTCTTCCGCGAGGGCGAGCTCCGCCAGGACGTGTGCGGCGGTGGCCAGGCTCGGCATGTCCGACGAACGGACGGTGCGTTCGACTGCGTCCTTGAGGTGGCCGCGAGCCGCGTCAAGGTCACCTTGCCTGATCTCGACGCCGGCGAGGCCGGCCATGATGGACGGCGCAAGCCCCTCGGCGGAGGAGTCGCCCATCGCGATGGCGAGGGCCTCCTCGTAGCGGCTCCGCGCCTCGTCGAGGTCGGCCGCCAGCTTGCCGAGACCGCACGTGACCCACGCGAGGGCCTTGGGGCTGCCGGTGCGTTCGGCCAGATCGAGCGCGCGGGTGAACTCGGCGAACGCACCTTCACGGTCGCCCGCACGGAGCAGCTCGTGACCGATCTGGCCGACGAGCTCGGGCACGTTGGTGATGGTGCCGAGCGCCTCCAGATGGGCCAGCGCCTCGCGGTAGGCCGCGGCGGCGCGTACGGGGTCGCCGTCAAGCGAGTACAGCGGGCCGAGTGCCTGTGCGCTCAGGAACAACCCCCAGCGGTCACCGAGCCGTTCGAACGTGGCGTGCGCCGTGGCCAGATCCGCGCGTGCCGCCGTCGCATCGCCATTGATGTCGCTCACGAGACCGCGGAACATCAGCGCCGTCGCCTGGCTCCACGGGTCGCCCTCCGCCAGCAGGGGCTCCAGCTCGCGGTGGACGCCGTCGACGTCCTGCGCGAGCATCGCGGCGATCGGCTCCAGAAGAGCCAGGAGCGGATGGCGGCCGACCTCTGCGTCCGGGAGATGCGCACGCGCCGCGGCCACCGCCTGCTCGCCCGTCGCCACGTCGCCCGTGAAGACACCCGTGACCATGGCATGGACGGTCGCCACGATCGCCCGTTCTGTTGGGAGTTCGTCGCCTGCCAGGCCGAGCACGCCGTTCACCACGGCGGTGTCGTAGCGGGCGCCCTGCAGGATCCAGTACCAGACGAGCGCGGCACAGAGCCGGATCGCCACCTCGCTGTCCCCGCCGTCGAGCGCCCGGCGCAGCGCGGCCAGCAGATTGGGGTGCTCGGTCCGCAGCACGGCCAGCGTGCGCACCTGCTCGCCGGTCCGCAGGCGTGGCTCGGCGTCCTCAGCCAGCGCCAGGTAGTACCGCGCGTGCGAGGTCTGGAGCGCCTTGGTCTCGCCCGCGGCGGTGACCCGATCGACTCCGTACGCGCGGAGGGTCTCCAGCATCCGGTAACGCATCTCGCCGGTCGCCGTCTCGAACGCCTCCAGCAGCGACTTCTCCGTGAGCGCGGCGACGACGTCGAGGACCTGATCGCGGGGAAGCCCCTCGCCAGAGCAGACCTCCTCCACCGCGCCGAGGCTCGCACCGCCGACGAACACCGAGAACCGCCGCGCCAGGAGCCGTTCCGGCTCGTCCAGCATGCCCCAGCTCCACTCGACCACCGCACGCAGCGTCTGGTGGCGGGGCGGTGCCGTGCGGCTGCCACCGGTCAGCAGCCGGAAGCGGTCGTCCAGTCGCTGTGCGATCTGGGCAGGGCTCAGAATCCTGAGCCGCGCGGCCGCCAGCTCGATCGCCAGCGGCATGCCGTCCAGGCTCCGGCAGATCTCCACCACCGGCGCGACGTTGCCGGCGGTCACCGTGAACCCCGGGCGCACGCTCGCCGCCCGGTCCGCGAAGAGCTGGACCGCCGGAAATACAAGAGCCTCTCCAGCAGACGCTTCGGGCTCAGGCAGGCCGAGCGGCGGGATTGCATACTGCCGTTCGCCCGCGATCCCGAGCGGCTCACGGCTGGTGGCGAGAATCCGCAAGCCAGGACAGTCTGCCAGCAGCCGCTCAGCCACCGCCGCCGCCGCGTCGATGATCTGCTCGCAGTTGTCCAGCACCAGTAGCCCGTGCCGGTGCCTGAGCGCCTCGGCCAGCGTGGCGAACGCGTCGAGGCCCTGGTCGCGGATGCCGAGCGTCACCAGGACGGTCTGCACAAGATCCGTCGAGTCGGCGACCGGCTCCAGCTCGACGAACCAGGCGTCGCCCTCCACGAGCTCGAGGGCCAGCCGAGTCTTGCCCGCGCCCCCGGAACCGACGATGGTCACCAGCCGGGCCTCCTCCAGCAGCCCGCGGAGAGCACGGAGCTCGCCGTCGCGCCCGACGAACGTCGTCAGCGGCGCAGCAGCGTGGTGCCGCCGCGTCTCCGGCTTCAGCTCGGGCGCCTGCCGGAGCACCGCCACATGGATCTCGGCCAGCTCCGCGGACGGATCGATGCCCAGTTCCTCATCGAGCGCGCCCCGCACGCGCTCGTAAACGGCCAGCGCGTCCGACTGCCGGCCTGTCGCGTACAGCACCTTCATCAGCTGGCCCTGCAGCCGCTCCCGCAGCGGATGCGCCGCCGCGAGCCGTTCGACCTCGCTGACCATCTCCGCGTGCCGGCCCAGCGCGAGCTCCGCCTCGATCCGGTCCTCGGCCGCGAGCACCCGCAGGTCGTCCAGCCGGGCCGAGGCCGTGCCCGCGAACGGCGCGTCCCCCAACCCGACCAGCGCGGATCCACGCCAAAGCCCCTCAGCCTCCCGCAACACCCGCGCCGCCGACTCGAAGTCTCCGCCGTCCAGACTGCGGCGCCCCGCCTTCGCCAGCCGTTCGAACTCCAGCGCGTCGACGTCCTGGACCACAAGCCGGTACCCGCCCGGCTCGGACCGGACGGCGTCACTCCCCAGCACCCCGCGCAGCCGCGAGACCAGCCGCTGCAGAGCGTTCAACGCCCCACGCGGAGGCTCCTCGCCCCACAGGTCGTCGATCAGCAATTCGGCGGACACGGGATGCCCGGCGTCCAACGAGAGCCGCGCCACCAACGCGCGCACGCGAGCCCCGCCGACCTCAGCAGGCAAGCCGCCATCATCGACTACTTCAAGTGGCCCCAGAACCCTGATCCGCACGCCGCCCAGTCTCCCAGCTCGAAACGAGGGGAAAGGTTGTGAGGGATTGGAGGAGGTTGTTCAGGAGGGTTGTTTGGCGGGCTGGCGGGAAGCGGTCGGGGTCGAAGAGGGCTTGGATGACGATGCCGTGGGTGAACGCGGCGACGGTTGTGGTCACTTCGTCGATGTCCGTGTCGGGTGGGAGGTCGCCGTCGTTGCGGGCGGCTTCCACGTGGGGGCGCAGGCGGCTGCGCCAGGCCTCGTAGCGGTCCTTCTCGCGGACGCCGAGCTCCGGATCGGCCAGGGAGCCGTCCCACGAGCTGACCCAGACGCGATTCATCGCCGCGGCCTCGGGTGTGAGGGGGAGAACTTCCAGCAGGGCGGTGCGGAGACCCTCCAAACCTGGCTTCGGGGTGGGTTGCCGGGGGCGGGTGGCGGTGCGTTCGTCGGCCACGTCCAGGGCGTACGCGATCAGGGCCTTCTTGCTGGGGAAATAGTGCGTCAGCAGGCCGGTTGAGGCGTTCATCTCGGCGGCCACGGCGCGCAAGGTCAGGCCACCGAAGCCGCGTTCGGCCAGGACGCGCCAGACGGCTTCGGACACGTCGCGGCGGCGGGCATCGTGATCTCCGCGTGCGGGCATGGGTACCATGGTACGTAACGAACGTTTGGTATGCACCTGGGAGGTCCCGTGTTCGCACATGTGCTGGGGGAGAATGCCGAGCTCAGGCCGCTGGAGCCGTGGCACTCCGAGGAGTTCGCCGGGCATGTCGAGCTGGTGCGTGATGATCTCCTGCCATGGATCCCGTTCGCCCGGATGGTCGTGGACGTGGAGTCCGCGCGGGCCTTCCTGCAGAGCTACGCCGATCGGCAGGCAGCCGACGGGGGCCGGATCTACGGCATCTGGGTGGACGGCGTGCTGGCGGGCGGCGTGCTCTTCCGTGTCTTCGACGCGGCGATCGGGGTGTGCGAGGTCGGTGTCTGGCTGGGCACCGGGGCCCGCGGCCGGGGGCTGGTCACGAAGGCGGTCCGGCACATGGTCGATTGGGCGATGAACGTGCGGGGCATGGCGCGGGTGGAGTGGCGGTGCGATCCGGAGAACGCCAACAGCCGCGCCGCGGCCAAGCGCATCGGCTTCACGCACGAGGCGACCTTGCGCGGCTCGTGGGTCATCGAAGGCGAACGGCGCGACGAGGAGATCTGGGTCCTCCTGAAGGACTTGTGATGTTGCCCTGCGCGCCGGTCAGGAGGCGGCGGCGCGCATGGCGGGAGTCAGCATGAGGTGCAGGTGATCGGCCATCGCGCGGCCGAAGGCTGGGTCGTTGATGTCGGTGTCCATCTCGACGATCTCGACGGGGGAGCCCGCTAGGCCGTCGCGTACGGCGTCGAAGAGAACGGCGTCGAGAGCGGGGTCGTGGTACGGGCCGCCGGGAGAGCCGAGCGTGGAGAGCCCGCGGAGCGGGATGAAGAGAGCCGTCGGACCGACTGCGGGGCGGAGCTTGGCGGCGACCGTCCGGCCGAGTTCGGCGCACTCGTCGGCGTTGGTGCGGATGAGCGTGACCGAGGGGTTGTGCGCATGAACGTGGCGGTGCCGGAAACGTTCGGGGACCTCCGGGCCGAACTTGACCATGTCGAGGGCGCCCAGGCTGACCACCTGGGGGATGCCGAGACGGCCCGCCGTCTCCAGGCGGTCAGGTCCGGCCACCCCGACGCCGCCGACGAGCGCGTTCGAGAGCTCCAGCAGGGTCGGGTCGAGGACGGCGGTGAGCATGCCGCCCGCGGTCATGGCTTCGAGGGAACGGCCGCCGGGACCGGTGGTGTGGAAGACCAGCACCTCGTACCCGAGCACGCTCAGGAGCTCGCGCGCCGCGTTCACGCCCGGTGTGGTGACGCCCGCCATCGTCGCGCCGATGACGGCGCGGCCGCCGGGCGGCGCCGGCGTCCCGGCGGCGAACCCGGTGGCCATCCCGGCGATCGCGTCGGCGGCGTTGGCCAGGACGCGCACCGAGATGCGGTTGATGCCCGCGATGTCGACGACGCTGTACATCATCGTGAGGTCGGTGCCGCCGATGTACGTGGAGACGTCACCCGAGGTCATGCTGGAGACCATCAGCTTGGGCACGCCGACCGGCAACGCCCGCATCGCGTTCGTGGAGATCGCTGAGTTGCCGCTGCCGCCGACCGAGAGCACGCCGTGCACGCGGCCCTCGCGATGCAGCCGTGCCACCACCGCGGCGGCGCCGCGCGCCATCGCCGTCACCGCGACGCCGCGGTCGCCCTGGGCGCGCAGCGCGGCCAGGCTGGTGCCGGCGGCGCGGGCGACCTCGTCCCTGGACACGTCGGGTTGGACCCAAGGCGGGTCGAGGACGCCGGTGTCGACGAGCACCACCTCCATCCCGAGCCCGTTCAGCCGTTCTCGCAACCATTCATATTCAAGTCCTTTGGTATCAAGCGTCCCGATGAGCACTACAAAAGGCATATTTTGACTGTTTGCGTGCTTTATTCGGTGAACAATCTCCAGCGGCGCCCCAGTTTTCTGACGCAAGGGGATTTAGGACTAACCCGGACAGCAAGTGTGAAGCCGCGAAGAGTATGAGAACCGGGCGAAGATCGCGCCGGGCGGGCTCCAGGAGTGCCACGTCCGACCATGATTTAGCTCCTTACCCCCGGCGCCCCCTCGCAGGTCGGGCGCGTGATCATGCTTCTGCCGGCCACGACCGACGCCGGATGGGTCGACGCGGTCGTCGGCGGCGGCGGACTGATCCAGCTCCCGCCCTGCTGGTCCTCAATCCGTTGTCCCAGGAGGGGGCGTCTCAGTAAGGGCTGTCTCAGGAGGGCTGTGTCAGGAGGGATTGGGGATGGGGAGGGGGCGTTCCAGGGCGCTCAGGCTGAGGACGACCGTGGCGGCCGTCCAGCCCAGCGGGGCGACACCGGCCGGCTTTCCGTGCTCGTCGACCTTCTCGGGGAGGACGCCGAGCGAGGTTCGGTGCCCGGCGAGCCAGTCCAGCCGGGTCAGCGCCTCCTCCTTGCGGCCCGAGCACGCTGAGGCCAGCGCGAACATGCCCATCTCCGGGGTCCACGCGACCTTCTTGCCCCCGGCCCAGCGTTCGCCCGGCAGTACGCCGCCGTTCGACAGTTGCTGCCGTTCGAAGGCGTTCTGCACCGCGGCGCTCACGCCCGGGTCGACGGAGGCGAACGGCGGCGCGAGGAACGTCACCGAGGTGTCCATCCGGCCGCCGGCGATCGGTGAACGCGGGTAGCCGTGCGGCGTGAACTGCCGCGCGACCGCGTCCGACAGCCGGTGCGTGGCGTGCTGCCAGCGGGCGGCCTGCTGCGTCTTGCCCAGGTCGCGGGCAAGGGCGGCGGCGGAACGCAGCCCGGCCAGGACGGGGCCGATGACGCCGAGCGTGGGGCGGCGGGGATCCTGTTCCGACGCGTGGTCGCGCTCCCAGTAGTCGGACGAGGGAGGGGGGAGTCCCTCGACGTCCAGCGACCGGGCCAGCCGGTCGGCGGCGCGCGAGACCATCGGCCAGAACTCGGGCAGGTCGGTGGCGGCCGTCGGGCTCTGCGTACGGAAGAACCAGCTCGCCCACAGCACCCAGCCGAGCGAGTCGAGCTGCGGCGCCCGGCCGTCGGCGACCGCGCTGCCGTCCGGGTTGTAGCGCGCCGCCCACATGCCGTTCTCGTTCTGCACCCGGGCGAGGAAGCGCAGCACCCGCCGGGCCTCCGCCTGGTGCCCGGTCACGGCGAACGCGGCGACCGTGAAGGCCGAGTCGCGCGGCCAGGAGTAACGCCACTTGTCGTACCAGGACGCCAGCGAGGCGCCGTTGGGCCGGGTCAGCAGCCGCAGGTCGAGCAGCGCCCGGGCCGCCATGTCGCGGTAGACCTCCCGGGTGTCCGGGCTGACGGAACCGGCCACTTCCGGCCGCACCACCGCGGCGGGACTAGCCGGGGCGGGACTGGGCGGAAGAGGGCTGGACGTGAGGCTGCTGCCCGGGAGCGGTACGTTCGCGCCGGGCACCGTGCCCCGCGCGAGCCAGGCCTTGTCGGAACGGACCGCGGCGGCCACCCTCGGGTCGGACGCGGCAACGGTGATCGGGGTGTCGGAGCCGAACGGGATCAGCCGGACCCGGCTGTCGGCGAGCCGGACGACCGAGCTGTCCGGCAGGTAGGTGGCCCCGTAGGCGTCCACCGGGTTGAGGGGCTCACCGGCGAACGGCCAGCCACCGCCTCCGACCAGGCCTGGGCTGGCCCAGCCAGGCCCGGCCTGGCTCCGCAAGGTGGCTCCGCAGGTGGCGACCAGTGCTGCGACGAGCAGGAGCGCGGCGGCCCGTCGAACCCTGCTCCAACCCCCGCCCCGCTTGACGGAACCGGACGCTCTGGTCCGGCTCGGCACGACGCGTTCGGCCCCCGCGAGCTCAGCGCGATCGTGGGCTCCGATGAGCCGCCCCCGGTCAATGGTCACCGGCCTATCTCCCCCTTGACACCCCGCATTAATGCAAGGCGGAGGATTAGTACACCAAACGCCGCCAAGTGGGTCATCCTCCTCAGGGTCCAAACGCGGCATCCTCCTCAGGAGCCATACCCCGTCACATCACCAGGAAGCGGCAGGTAAGCGCAGCTTGCCCTTTGATGGGCAGCCTGCGGGGGCCCGGAAATGGCTGGTGACCGGACCCGGCGGCATGACCATGGACACCGGTTGACTAGGCTGCATCGACGGAGCGGACCGCGGAGTGGCGGCCGCACGGTCACAACCCCCGTGCAACCCCCACTCCAGTGGTCTTTGGCTGTCGATCCGTATAAAGGACGCCCTCGTGGACCTGTTCGAACATCAGGCGAAGGAACTCTTCGCCGAGTACGGGGTACCGGTGCCCACCGGCAAGGTCGCCCATACTCCCCAGGAAGCCCGGACGTACGCGGAGGAGCTCTTCGCTGCGGGCAGCAAGAAAGTCGTGGTCAAGGCCCAGGTGAAGACCGGGGGCCGCGGCAAGGCCGGCGGCGTGAAGCTCGCCGACGACGCCGACGAGGCGGAAGCGCTCGCCGGCCAGATCCTCGGCATGGACATCAAGGGCCACACGGTCCACAAGGTCCTGATCGAGGAGGGCTCCGCCATCGCGCAGGAGTTCTACTTCTCCTTCCTGCTCGACCGCGCCAACCGCACCTTCCTCACGATCTGCACCGTCGAAGGCGGCGTGGAGATCGAGGATGTGCCGCACGACAAGCTGGCGCTCATCCCGATCTCGCCGCTGGAGGGCGTCGACAGGGCCAAGGCCCGCGAGATCGCCGTGCGCGGCCGCCTCCCCGAGGCCGCGCTGGACGGCGCCACCGAGATCATCGAGCGGCTGTGGGCCGTCTTCACCGACGAGGACACCACCCTCGTCGAGGTCAACCCGCTGATCCTCACCGCCGACGGGCAGGTCAAGGCCCTCGACGGCAAGGTGTCTCTGGACGACAACGCCTCGTTCCGCCAGGACCACGAGAAGCTCGAGGACAAGGCCTCCGCCGACCCGCTGGAGGCGGCGGCCAAGGCCAAGGACCTCAACTACGTCAAGCTCGACGGCAGCGTCGGCATCATCGGCAACGGCGCCGGCCTGGTCATGTCGACCCTCGACGTCGTGTCGTACGCCGGTGAGGAGTTCGACGGGCAGAAGCCGGCCAACTTCCTCGACATCGGCGGTGGCGCCTCTGCCGAGGTCATGGCCAACAGCCTGGAGATCGTGCTCTCCGACGCCGACGTCAAGTCGGTCTTCGTGAACGTCTTCGGCGGCATCACCGCCTGTGACGCGGTCGCCAACGGCATCGTGTCCGCGTACAAGCTGCTGGGCGAGCGCGGCGAGACCGTGAACCGCCCGCTGGTGGTCCGCCTGGACGGCAACAACGCCGAACTCGGGCGTACGATCCTGAGCGACGCGGCTCTGCCGGGTGTCGAGCAGGTCGAGACGATGGACGATGCGGCCAGGCGCGCCGCCGAACTCGCAGCGGCAGGTGCATGAGCAATGGCCATCTGGCTCACTGACAACAGCAAGATCATCGTTCAGGGCATCACCGGCTCGGAGGGCATGAAGCACTCCCGCCGCATGCTCGCCTCCGGCGCCGCCGTCGTCGGCGGCGTGAACGCCCGCAAGGCCGGCCAGACCGTCGACTTCGACGGCAAGGCGCTCACGGTGTACGGCACCGTGGCCGAGGCCATGGCCGAGACCGGCGCCGACGTGTCGGTGGTCTTCGTGCCGCCGAAGTTCACCAAGGACGCCGTCGTCGAGGCGATCGACGCCGGGATCCCGCTGTGCGTGGTCATCACCGAGGGCATCCCGGTGCACGACACCGCCTACTTCTGGGCGTACGCCGAGTCCAAGGGCAACAAGACCCGCATCATCGGGCCCAACTGCCCCGGCATCGCCTCGCCCGGCGTCTCCAACGCGGGCATCATCCCGGCCGACATCACCACGCCCGGCCGCATCGGCCTGGTCTCCAAGTCGGGCACGCTGACGTACCAGATGATGTACGAGCTGCGTGACTTCGGCTTCTCGACCTGCGTGGGCATCGGCGGTGACCCGATCATCGGGACCACCCACATCGATGCGCTCAAGGCGTTCCAGGACGACCCGGACACCGACGCGATCGTGATGATCGGTGAGATCGGCGGTGACGCCGAGGAGCGCGCGGCCGCGTTCATCGAGCAGAACGTGACCAAGCCGGTCGTCGGCTACGTCGCCGGTTTCACCGCGCCCGAGGGCAAGACCATGGGCCACGCCGGCGCGATCGTGTCCGGCTCCGCCGGCACCGCGCAGGCGAAGAAGGAGGCCCTGGAGAAGGTCGGTGTCCGCGTCGGCAAGACGCCGAGCGAGACCGCCCGCCTCATGCGCGACATCATGAAGAACCTCTGATCCAAGGGCCCCTCGCTACCACGGATCGACGAAAAGACGCCCGGGCCGCATGCGGCCCGGGCGTCTTTCGTCATACTCCGACACCCCTTTGATCGTCTACGACAGTGTTTGATCGTCTACGACAAAGGCGACACGCCGGACGAGCGGGGGCGCGCGGCGGCACCTGGCTGTCAGCATTGACGGCGTGAGCGATGTGAGCCCTCCGCGGCGTGTGAAACCGGAACGACCGGAGCCGTCGAGGGCCGCCACCGGCCGCGGCGGCACGCCATCGGCCAGAGGGAGCAGCACGCCATCGGCCAAGGGGAGCGGCACACCACCCGGCCGGGGGAGTGGCTCACCACCGGGCCGGGGGAGCACAGCGCCGCAGGCACCGAAGATCGCAGGCGGCCTCGCCGGCGGCATGGCCAGGCCGTTGTACGTGACGGGCCTGGTCGGCGCGCTGTGGTGCATCGGCATCGGCCTCGCGGTGCTCACCACGATCACGCTCGTCGGATGGATCGGCGCGCCGCGCACCGCGCTGGGCCCCGGGCTCCCCGGCGTCTTCCGCACGGCGGTCAACTTCTGGCTGGTCTCCCACCACGCCGGTTTCTCGGCGGGGCACGGCCGGGTCGGGCTGCTCCCGCTCGGCCTGATCGTTCTGCCGGGCGCCTTGCTCTACCGCAGCGGGGGGTGGATGGTCCGCGCCGTCGGTGTGACCACCGGCCGCCGCTACCGCGTCGGCGTCGTGCACGTGGCGGTCGCGCTGGCCGTGCCGTACGCGATCCTCGCCGGGCTGCTGGCGCTCGCCGCCGCCTCCACGGCCGTGAGCGCGTCCGTCTGGCAGGCGCTCATCGCCTGCTTCGTGCTGGCGGTCCTGGCGGGTGGGCTGGGCGCGGCGCGGGCCGTGGTGGCGCAGAACGCGGCCGACGATCCCGACGCGCGGGTCCGATCGGGGCTGGGGGCGCTGCTGCGGCTCCTGCCGGACCGGCCGCGGTCCCTGGTGATCGGGGTCACCGGCTCGATGGCCGTGCTCCTCGCCTCGGGCGCGGTGCTCGTCGGCACCTCGCTGGCCATGCACATGTCCGAGGCCACCCGGCTCCACGACATGCTGGCGCCCGGGTTCGTGGGCGGGGTGCTGCTGGTCCTGGTCGAGCTGGTCTACCTGCCGAACGCGGTGATCTGGGGGATGGCGTACGCGATCGGTCCAGGCTTCTCGGTCGGCGCGAACACGACGGTGTCGCCGACGGGGGTGTTCCTCGACATCGTGCCCACGTTCCCGCCGCTGGCAGCGCTGCCCGAGCCCGGCCCGGCACCCGCACTGTCGCTGTTCGCGCTGGCCGCCCCGTTCATCGCGGGTGCCGTCGGGGGCGTGCTGACCGTGCGCAACATGCCGAGCCCGGTGTCCGAGGCGGCGCCGCTCTGGGGATTCCTCTCCGGGGCCCTGACCGGCGCCGTGGCGGCCTTGCTGGCCGCGTTGTCGGGCGGCCCGCTGGGCGGCGGGCGGATGGCCACCGTGGGGCCCTCAGCCTGGCAGGTGGGCCTCCTTGCCGCGCTGGAGGTGGGCATCTCGGCGGCCATCGCCGCATGGATCGCCAACTCGATGATCCTGCGGCGGCCCGCGAAGAGGACCACAGCCCCCAGCAAGCCCCGTAAGCGCAGGTGGCGCCGCACCGCCTCGCCCGCGACCCCGCCAGTACCGGCCAAGGCCGCAGTGCCGCCGGAGCCTCCCCGGGCACCCGAGCAGCCCGTTCCCAAGGCGCCCCGCAAGCCCGCTCCGTTCGCGCCCGATCCGGTGGAGTTCGAGGAGGCGGAGCCCGTTCTGGCGCCTCGCAAACCGAGGTCCAGGACACGGCCCGCCGACCCGCTGCCCGATCTGGCCGAGGCGACCGAAGAGCTGGCCCCCGCCGAGCCTGAGCCCGAACCCGACCCGGTGCCGGACACCCGGTGGGCCTCGGAACGGGAGATCGTCGTCGCCGAGACCCACGTTCCGCCCGATCCCACGGACGAAGAGCACCCGCCGGTGCCGCAGCCCCGAGATCGGGACGACTCCGGCCGCACCGAGAACCGCGGCGGCGCGATCTACGTGCTCAGGGACGAGCCGGGCCAGGACTAGACGAGCCGGGCCAGGACTAAAAGCGGGGAGCTTCGCTCAGAAGAGGTTGCCGTACTTCGACATGCTGCCCTCGGGGAGGTTCAGCTTCTTCTCGATCTTGGGGTAGTAGTCGTCCCGGCAGGCCTTCTCGTCCGTGCTGGTGTTGGCCTTGCCCACGCAGGTCTGGTAGCCGCTCAGCTCGGGCCACAGGAACATCGTCAGGCCCAGCGAGAACGTCGAGAACGCCAGCGCGATCCCGCCCAGCACCAGGCCCGCGATCGCGCCCGGCGCGACGCTGTGCTGGCGGCGGGCGCTCCGGCGGGCCTTGATGCCGACCACCAGCGCCGCGATGCCCAGGATCAGTCCGACCGGGAAGAAGAACAGTGTGATCAGGATGGCGCCTGCACCGAGCCAGAGCGCCCGCCAGCCCAGGCGTTCCACCGGGCGGGGCCCCTGGCCCTGGCCCGGCGGCCGCCACGGGGAAGGCTGGTTGCCGCCGCGTTCTGGAAGCTCCGCGCGGCCGGGCGTCTCCGTGCGCTCGTTGGGATCGGGGCGCTTGGAGAGGTCGGGACGGCCGGACGTGCCGACTCCGCTATCGCCCTGACCCGGCTGCTCGCTCACGTTCGTCCTCCTGGCCCTTCTGACCTGTGGTGTCGAAATAAACACCGCCTGCGCGGCCGGTAGGCTTCGGGTGTTCGTTGCCAACTCACCGTCCACCAGGGAGTCATGGTGTCCGCCCGGCTCGTCGTCCTCGTCTCCGGCGCGGGGACCAACCTACAGGCGCTGCTCGACGCGTGCTCAGATCCAGCCTACGGGGCGCACGTGGTGGCCGTGGGCGCGGACCGAGGGGAGATCGCCGGGTTGGAGCGGGCGGCCGCCGCCGGGCTCCCCACGTTCACCGTGCGCATCCCCGACTTCGAGAGCCGTGACGCCTGGGACGCGGCGCTGGCGGACGCGGTCGCGGCCCACGAGCCAGACCTCGTTGTCTCCGCCGGTTTCATGAAGATCCTGGGCAAGCGGTTCCTGGAGCGGTTCGGCGGCCGGATCGTCAACACCCATCCGGCGCTGCTGCCCTCGTTCCCGGGCGCGCACGCCGTACGGGACGCCCTGGCGTACGGCGTGAAGGTGACGGGCTGTACCGTGCACTTCGTCGACGAAGGCGTGGACACCGGACCCGTCATCGCCCAGGAGACCGTTCCCGTGGGCTGGCACGACGACGAAGACTCCCTGCACGAACGTATCAAGCAGGTGGAGCGCCGGCTTCTGGTCGACGTCGTGGGGCGGCTGGCCCGCGACGGCTGGACCACGCGGGGCAGGCGGGTCTCCATGAAGTGCCGGACCTGTGGACCAACCGATGAGGGGAGCTCGACCGGTGAGTCGGGTCGCGATTGAGCGTGCGCTGATCAGCGTTTATGACAAGACGGGGCTGGAGGAGCTGGCCCAGGGCCTGCACCGGGCCGGCGTCGAGATCGTGTCCACCGGCTCCACGGCGGCGAGGATCGCCGCCGCCGGGGTGCCGGTCATGAAGGTCGAGAAGCTCACCGGGTTCCCCGAGTGCCTCGACGGCCGGGTCAAGACCCTGCACCCCAAGGTGCACGCCGGCCTGCTCGCCGACCGGCGCAAGGACGATCACGTCCAGCAGCTCGAAGACCTCTCGGTCGAGCCGTTCGACCTGGCGGTGGTCAACCTCTACCCGTTCGCCGACACCGTCGCCTCCGGTGCCAAGCCGGACGAGTGCGTCGAGCAGATCGACATCGGCGGGCCGACCATGGTCCGTGCCGCCGCCAAGAACCACGCCAGCGTCGCCGTCGTGGTGGATCCGTCCAGCTACGGCACGGTGCTGGACGCGGTCGAGGCGGGCGGCTTCACGCTCGAAGAACGCCGCCGCCTCGCTGCCGCCGCGTTCGCCCACACGGCCTCGTACGACGTCGCCGTGGCCTCCTGGTTCGCCAACGTCTACGCGCCGGACGAGGTCGCGGCCGAGGCGCACTGGCCCGACTTCATGGGCGCCACCTGGCAGCGCAAGAACGTGCTCCGGTACGGGGAGAACCCGCACCAGCGCGCCGCGCTCTTCACCGCCGACGACGGCCCCGCCGGGCTCGCCGGTGCCGAGCAGCTGCACGGCAAGGAGATGTCCTACAACAACTACGTCGACGCTGACGCCGCCCACCGCGCCGCGTACGACTTCACTGAGCCCGCCGTCGCGATCATCAAGCACGCCAACCCGTGCGGCATCGCGGTCGGCACGGATGTCTCCGAGGCCCACCGCAAGGCGCACGAGTGCGACCCGGTGTCGGCGTTCGGCGGTGTGATCGCCGTCAACCGCCCGGTGACGGCGGCGATGGCCGCCCAGGTCGCCGAGGTGTTCACCGAGGTCGTCGTGGCGCCGGGCTTCGAGCCCGAGGCGCTGGAGATCCTCACCAGGAAGAAGAACATCCGCCTCCTGGTGTGCCCGGAGGCTCCGGCCGGCCCGGCCGAGTTCCGCCGGATCACCGGCGGCCTGCTCGTCCAGACCGTGGACCGCATCGACGCCCCCGGCGACGACCCGGGCGACTGGGAGCTCAAGGCCGGTGACGCGGCCGACGAGGCGACGCTGCGCGACCTCGCGTTCGCCTGGCGGGCCTGCCGCGCGGTCAAGTCCAACGCCATCCTGCTCGCGGCCGACGGCGCCACCACCGGCGTCGGCATGGGCCAGGTCAACCGGGTCGACTCGGCCCGGCTGGCGGTGACCCGCGCGGGTGCCGAGCGCGCGGCCGCCTCGGTGGGGGCCTCCGACGCCTTCTTCCCGTTCCCGGACGGCCTCGAAGTACTGACGGACGCGGGCGTGCGCGCCGTCGTCGAGCCGGGCGGCTCCGTCAACGACGAGAAGGTCATCGAGGCGGCTCAGAAGGCCGGGATCACGCTCTACTTCACGGGCGTCCGGCACTTCTTCCACTGATCAGTAATTCTCCCGCCGATCAACTCTCCCGCCGATCAACCGGACCGGCCGCAAGACCAGCTGGTCTTGCGGCCGGTTCCGGCGTGTGGGGAGTTTTACGTTTGGACGTTGGTAGCCTCGGGAAACGTCGCGCCTTTCCCCGCATTCGACTTCGGCGCGCCCAAGCGCTGAAGGAGGCGTGATGGACTTCCTGGCCACCCTCATCCTGGGGAACGTCGTGCAGACGGCATCCCTGCTGATGGAGTCCCGTCAGATCATCGGCCTCGTCGCCGCCTTCCTCGCCGCCGTCCTGGCCGCGCAGCTCGGCTGGCACGGCACCGACCGCGTGATCGCCTGGCGCAGCCGCCCCGACCAGGACTGACCGCCGCCCGACCAGGACTGACGGCCACCCCGGCCAGGACTGACTGCGGCGGGCCGCCCCGTTCGATCCGTCGATAGCATGGAGACGAACGCGACTGGCGCAGTCAAGGTGGATTCGACCACCGGGGAGCGAAGGACGGCCTGCACACCGCGCGCCTGGGTGTACGGGCCCCTGAGCACGCGGAGGTACCAATGACGGCACAGGTCCTGGACGGCAAGGCGACGGCCGCGGAGATCCGCGCCGACCTCAAGGTCCGCGTCGAGGCGCTGAGCGAACGCGGCATCTCGGTCGGGCTCGGCACCGTGCTGGTCGGCGACGATCCCGGCAGCCACGCGTACGTCAACATGAAGCACCGCGACTGCGCCGAGGTCGGCATCCAGAGCATCCGCCGCGACCTGCCCGCCGACGCCTCCCAGGAGGACGTCGAACGGGCCGTCGCCGAGCTGAACGCCGACCCCGCGTGCACCGGCTACATCGTTCAGCTGCCGCTGCCCAAGGGTTTGAACGAGCAGCGCGTGCTGGAGATGATCGACCCGGACAAGGACGCCGACGGCCTCCAGCCGATCAACCTGGGCCGCCTCGTCCTGATGGAAGAGGCCCCGCTGCCCTGCACGCCCAAGGGCATCGTCGCCCTCCTGCGCCGCTTCGAGGTCCCGCTGCGCGGCGCCGAGGTCACGGTGATCGGCCGTGGTGTCACCGTCGGGCGTCCGCTGGGCCTCCTCCTGACCCGCCGCAGCGAGAACGCGACCGTGACCCTCTGCCACACCGGCACCCGGGATCTGGCCGCCCACGTCCGCAACGCCGACATCGTGGTGGCCGCCGCCGGCGTCCCCGGCCTCATCACCGGCGACATGATCAAGCCTGGTGCGGCCGTCCTGGACGTCGGTGTCTCCCGCGTCGACGGCAAGCTCGCAGGTGACGTGGCCGAATCCGTCCGCGACGTGGCCGCCTGGGTGGCTCCCAACCCCGGTGGCGTGGGGCCCATGACCCGCGCGATGCTCCTGGCCAACGTGGTGGAAGCCGCAGAGGCCACCCCTCACGCCTGATCCGGCGCGGGAGAAGTGGTGGGCATGAAGGGGTGGGCATTGGTTGCCGCCCGGCGGCGCCGCGCGTCGTACTCCCCCCGGCCCTTGGCCGTCCAGTGGCGGCCGGTTCTGCTGGGGGACGTGAACCGGGGGCAGTGGCCGGACGAGGCCCATCGCGATGACCTCGTTGGCCAGCCGGGTACGGCGGTTGGCGCCCTCGGGGATGCGGAACTTCTGATAGAGCCGCAGCAGGTGCTGCTTGACCGCGGCTTCGGTCACGACCAGGTCGGCGGCGATCTCCCTCGCGGTGGCGGGGGCGACGAAGGCCTCGTCCGAAAGGGCGGGCCGGCAGAGCGAGGTCAGGACATCGACCTCTCGGCGGGTGAGTTCGGGTGCCACGGCGCGCCGCAGCTCGACGTCGGGATCGACCTCCTCGCGGGGGATTCCCCCCATCCGGCAGCGCGCCGTGCCGAAGCTCACGACGTCGCCGTCCTCCAGTACGCGGCGGGCGATCGGCCGGCCGTTGACGCGGGTGCCGTTCCGTGACAGCCCCATGTCGACCACGTATACGTACGGGCCGCGCCGAACGATCTCTGCGTGCAATCGGGACACACTCGGGTCGTCGAGGCGAATGTCCACTCCTCGTCCTCTCCCGACCGTCGTGACGTCGGGGCGCAGCGGCATCACCAGCCCGCTGTCCTCGATCCGCATGAACGGCCCCTCCACGGCAGTCCTCCCAGCTAGTTAGCGACCCCTGTCTGCCGGGTTACCCGGGCGCCCCGGGGTCACACCCTCCTACTGGCGAGTAGGGACTGTGACACAAGGCTTTTCGTGTCCATCCACACGTATCGGACCCCATCTGTATCAGCTCTCCGGTGAGTGGTTCCCGGGAGGTGGCCGCCGGACGTCAGAAATATCCGGAGATGCCGCACCGAAACCCGGCCCCGCCGGAGCGGTCGTGCGAGTCTCTGGTTGCGACTAACGTGAGATCTGACGAAACGTTCGCCCCGACACGCAGAGCGAGGCCATGAGCACGGAGCTGCACCGGCGCCGGCGGAGAGCACCCAAGCGGCGTGGCGCCACGCCGCACTGGCTGGGTCAGCTGCCCTACATGATCGTTCTCTGTGGAGTGGCGGGCGCTCTGGTGCTGTGCTCGTTCAACTACTTCCGCAAGGGCTCCGGGTTGATGGCCGCCGCCGTGCTCTTCGGCGCGCTCGCCCGGCTGGTACTCCCCCCGAGCCAGGTCGGCATGCTCGAGACCCGCAAGAAGTGGTTGGACGTGGCCACGATGACGGGCTTCGCCGTGGCCATCGCCGTGGTCGCCTGGGTCGTGCCCGATTAGCCCGACTTGTAGCGAGAGATCCAAAAGGCCGGGGCGAGGTCTAGACCTTTGTTCGCCCTCGGATAGCCTGACCAGTTGAGCCTTACAAGGACTGCTGGCCAGGTGTAGGAAAGGGACAGCAACAGCATGCCCAAGATCAAAGTAGCGGGCCCTGTCGTCGAACTCGACGGCGACGAAATGACGCGGATCATCTGGCAGTTCATCAAGGACCAGTTGATCCTGCCCTATCTCGACGTGGACCTGAAGTACTACGACCTCGGTATCGAGCACCGTGACGCCACGGACGACCAGGTCACCATCGACGCCGCGAATGCGATCAAGCAGCACGGCGTCGGTGTGAAGTGCGCCACGATCACCCCCGACGAGGCCCGGGTGGAGGAGTTCGGCCTCAAGAAGATGTGGCGCTCCCCCAATGGAACGATCCGCAACATCCTCGGCGGCGTCATCTTCCGCGAGCCGATCATCATGCAGAACGTCCCCCGGCTCGTGCCGGGCTGGACCAAGCCCATCGTGGTCGGCCGTCACGCGTTCGGCGACCAGTACCGGGCGACCGACTTCAAGGTTCCCGGCGCGGGCAAGCTCACGGTGACGTTCACGCCCGAGGACGGCTCCGAGCCCATGGAGTTCCACGTCGCGGACTACCCCGAGGGCGGCGGCGTCGCGCTGTCGATGTACAACTTCCGCAAGTCCATCGAGGACTTCGCGCGCGCCTCGCTCCGGTACGGCCTGTCCCGGGACTACCCGGTCTACATGTCGACCAAGAACACGATCCTCAAGGCCTACGACGGCATGTTCAAGGACGTGTTCCAGGAGGTCTTCGACACCGAGTTCAAGGCCGACTTCGAGGCCAAGGGGCTCACCTACGAGCACCGCCTCATCGACGACATGGTCGCCGCCTCGCTCAAGTGGGAGGGCGGCTACGTCTGGGCGTGCAAGAACTACGACGGTGACGTCCAGTCGGACACCGTGGCGCAGGGCTTCGGCTCCCTCGGCCTGATGACCTCGGTGCTCATGACCCCGGACGGTCGGACCGTCGAGGCCGAGGCCGCGCACGGCACGGTGACCCGCCACTACCGGCAGCACCAGCAGGGCAAGCCGACCTCGACCAACCCCATCGCGTCCATCTTCGCGTGGACCCGGGGCCTCGCCCACCGCGGCAAGCTGGACAACCAGCCCGAGGTCACCGCGTTCGCCGAGACGCTGGAGCGGGTCTGCGTCGACACCGTCGAGAACGGTCAGATGACCAAGGACTTGGCCTTGCTGGTGGGCTCGGAGACCCCGTTCCTGACCACGCAGGAGTTCCTGCACGCGCTGGACGTCAACCTCCAGAAGAAGGTCAACGAGAAGTGACCTTCACCCCCGCCAACGCGGGGATCGCTTGACAAGGCCGTCCCGGAGACCTGGGGCGGCCTTCGGCGTTTTCTCAGGTGGGATCGGGTCGTGTGGGATCGAGTCGTGTGGGATCGGGCACCTCGTGCCACCACCGCGTCGTGCGCGCGATAGCCTGACGGGTGAAATATCTCGACGACGAGAGAAACCCAAGGCGGCGCCTCTCGATCAGGCGACAGCAGGAGATGAAGAAGGCAATGGCTCGCACCCCAGTCACCGTCACCGTCACCGGCGCCGCCGGCCAGATCGGCTATGCGCTGCTCTTCCGCATCGCGTCCGGGCAGCTGCTCGGAGCGGACACGCCCGTACGCCTGCGCCTGCTGGAGATTCCGCAGGCGGTCAAGGCCGCCGAGGGCACCGCCATGGAGCTCGACGACGGTGCCTTCCCGCTGCTGGACGGCGTCGACATCTTCGACGACCCCACCCAGGCCTTCGCCGGCGCCAACGTCGCCCTGCTGGTCGGCGCCCGTCCGCGTACCAAGGGCATGGAACGCGGTGACCTGCTGGAGGCCAACGGCGGCATCTTCAAGCCGCAGGGCGAGGCCATCAACGCCGGTGCCGCCGACGACATCAAGGTCCTGGTCGTGGGCAACCCCGCCAACACCAACGCCCTCATCGCCCAGCAGCACGCCCCGGACGTCCCGGCCGAGCGCTTCACGGCGATGACCCGCCTCGACCACAACCGCGCGCTGGCCCAGCTGTCGAAGAAAGCCGGCGTCTCGGTCTCCGACATCAAGAAGATGACCATCTGGGGCAACCACTCGGCCACCCAGTACCCGGACCTGTTCCACGCGGAGATCGCGGGCAAGAACGCCGCCGAGACCGTGAACGACCAGGCCTGGCTGGAGAACACCTTCATCCCGACCGTTGCCAAGCGCGGTGCCGCGATCATCGAGGCCCGGGGCGCGTCCTCGGCCGCGTCGGCCGCCTCCGCCGCCATTGACCACGTGCACACCTGGGTCAACGGCACCGCCGAGGGTGACTGGACGTCCATGGCGGTCGTCTCCGACGGTTCCTACGGCGTGCCCGAGGGCCTCATCTCGTCCTTCCCTGTCACCACCAAGGACGGCAAGTGGGAGATCGTCCAGGGCCTGGAGATCGACGGCTTCTCCCGTGGCCGCATCGACGCCTCCGTGAACGAGCTGGCCGAGGAGCGCGACGCGGTCCGCAAGCTGGGCCTTATCTGACCGCTCTGAATCTGACCGATCTGACGTCGAGGACGTTCTGACGTGACGCGAGCTCCGGGCCGGGCGGCCCGGAGCTCGCTGGCTTTCCGGCAGACACGCTTTCCGGCAGACACGGTTCCGGCAGACACGGTTCCGGCAGACACGGTTCCGGCAGACACGGCGGTGCCGTAAATGTCGGGGATGCCCCGCAAGCTCTCGATAAGGTGGCGGGTCAGCCGTTACGCGTACCGAGGGTGGCGGCGGTCGCCGGGAGGACGAACGGGTGGAGCAGGCGTTTCAAGTCGATCTACGTGGCGTGGTGGACCTGCTCAGCCGGCATCTGTACTCCAGTCCGCGGGTGTACCTGCGTGAGCTTCTGCAGAACGCGGTGGACGCCATCACAGCCCGCGGCGGAGAGGGCGGCACGGTCACCGTCGAGACTCACGACGGCCTGTTGCGCGTCCATGACAACGGGATCGGGCTCACCGAGGACGAGGTCCACCGGCTGCTCGCGACCATCGGCCGTTCGTCCAAGCGGGACGAGCTGGGCTTCGCCCGGCATGACTTCCTCGGCCAGTTCGGGATCGGCTTGCTCTCGGCGTTCCTGGTCGCCGACGAGATCGAGGTCGTGACCCGGTCGGCGACCAGCGAGACCGGGACGGCCGTCACGTGGACCGGCTTCGCCGACGGCCGCTACCAGGTCGGGCCTGGTGAACGCGACGAGCCCGGGACCACCGTCACCCTGCGCCCCCGTCCCGGCTCCGCCGACCTGCTCGCCCCGGCCACCGTCGCCGAACTGGCCCGCGCGTACGGCTCGCTGCTGCCGGTCGAGCTCATCGTGGACGGCGTGGCGATCACCGGGGACGGGCCGCCCTGGCAGGCCGCGTATCCCGACCCGGCGCGCCGCCGCCGGTCGCTCGACGCCTACTGCCGAGAACTGTACGGATTCGAGCCGTACGACGTGATTGACCTCAGCGTGCCCGAGGCAGGACTCTCCGGCGTCGCCTTCGTCCTTCCGCAACCCGTCACGCCGAGTGCCCGCGCCGCGCACCGCGTTTACCTCAAGCGGATGTTGCTGGCCGAGAACGTCGAGGGCCTGCTGCCCGAGTGGGCGTTCTTCGTGCGCTGCGTGGTGGACGCGGGGGAGCTGCGACCGACCGCCAGCCGTGAGTCGCTGTACGAGGACGAGCTGCTGGAGTCGACCCGGGACGCGCTGGGGGAGCAACTGCGCCAGTGGCTCGTCCGGCTGTCGGAGACCGATCCGGCGCGGCTGCGCGGTTTCCTGCGCCTGCACCAGCTCGGCGTCAAGGCGATGGCGCTGCACGACGACGACATGCTGCGCATCGTCGACCGCTGGCTGGAGTTCGAGACCTCCGCCGGTCCGATGACGTTGGCGGAGTTCCGCAAGCGCCACGTCGGCGGCCGGTACACCACCAACGTGGAGGAGTTCCGGCGGTTGTCCGCGGTCTCCGCAGCCCAGGGTGTCGGACTGGTGAACGGCGGCTACGTCCACGACACCGAGATCATCGAACGGCTTCCCGACATCGATCCGGACGTGGCGCTGCGGCGTCTCGACCCGGCCGAACTGACGACCCATTTCGGGGTGCTCGATCCGAGCACGGAGCTCGCACTGCGGCCGTTCCTCGCCGCCGCGCAGCGGGCCCTCGACCGGCTCGGCTGCGAGGTCGTCCTGCGCGACTTCGATCCGCCGTCGCTGCCCGCGCTCTACCTCACCAGCCGCGCGGCCCGGCACCAGGCGGAGCTGGAGGAGGCCCGGGAGCTGGCCGACGACCTCTGGAACGACGTGCTCGGCGCGATGAACGACGCGGTCGAACGGGACCGGCCGCAGCTTGTCCTCAACCATCGCAACCCCCTCACCCGCCGCGTCACCATGATCAAACCCGGTGCGCCGCCGCCTGCCGATTCGGGCCGGGCCGCTTCGGGCCGGGCTGGTTCGGGCAGGGCCCGTTCGGCCCCCGCCCAGGAGGGACTGATCGAGCTCGCGGTCCAGGCCCTGTACGGCCAGGCGTTGCTGCTCGGCCATCATCCGCTGCGGGCCGCCGACACCGCCGTCCTGAACCGTTCGTTCCTTGGCCTGCTGGACTGGGCCGTGCACGACCCGGAGGCCACGCCGTGAGCGTCGACCACGTCTATGACCTGATGGCGCGGGCGGGGGAGCTCCCGTACGGTGAGGCCAAGACGGTCCTCGTGGAGGACGCCCTGCGGCAGGCCGAGGCCGCGGGCGAGCCGGAGCTGGCCTTCCGGGTGCGGATGGAGCTGACCACCGCCTACCAGTACGGCGGGGAGCCGGCGAAGGCGTTCACCACGTTCAGCCGCTGCCTGTCCGACCATGACCGGGAGCCGGGCAGGTTCGACGAGGAGCGCCGGCTGCTCTGGCAGATCAAGTGGATGGTCAACTCGCTCACCCTCTTCCCGGAGATCCCCCTGGATCGGACCTACGCGATCCTGGACGAGATGGAGCGGCGCTACCAGCTGGGCGGCCACAGCTTGCAGGCGGTGTTCCACTACCGGCATGCGGTGGCGCGCCATGTGGGCGATGCCGGGGCGGCCGACGAGTGGTACGCGCGGTGGCGTGCGGCCCCGCGCGACGAGTTGTCGGACTGCGCGGGGTGCGACCCGACCGGGATGGTCTACCACCTCGCGAGCCGGGAGCGGGACGAGGAGGCCCTGGCCATCGCGGGGCCCGTGCTGAACGCCGAGCTCAACTGCACCGAGCAGCCGCAGGGCATCCTCACCGCGCTGCTGCCCGTCTATCTCCGTACGGGCCGTGTGGAGGACGCGCGGGATGCGCACCGCCGCGGCTACCGGATCATGCGATCCAATATCGCGGACTTCGCCGACATCGCCGAGCACATCGAGTTCTGCGCGCTGACCGGTAACGAGCCACGGGGGCTGGAGATCCTCCAGCGTCATCTGGGCTGGCTGGACCGGGCACCGAGCCCGCACTCGGCGATGCGGTTCGCCGCCGCGGCGGCGCTGTTGCTGCGACGGCTCGACGAGACCGGCCACGGCGGCGAGGTCTCGGTCCGCCGTCCCGCGCACGGCGACCGGAAGGCCGCGGACGTGCCCGCCGCCGAGTTGCAGGCCGAGCTGACCGCGCAGGCCACGGAGCTCGCGGCGCGCTTCGACGTCCGCAACGGCACCACGTACCAGGGGGATCTCGTACGGGAGATCCTCGCGGCCGGGCCGATCATCGATCACCTGCCGCTGACCGCGCACGACCGCCGCCCCACCACCGCGACATCCGCTCAAGCCGCGACATCCGCTCAGGCCGCGACGTCCGCTCAACCCGTGACATCCGCAGAGGCTGCGGCGCCTGCGGCGCCCGCCCGTCGCACCGTCGCGGACTACTCGGATGTCGATGATCTCGACGCGCTCCTTGCGGCGGGCAGCGAACGATGGCAGGCCCGTGACGTGGACTCCGCCCGGGCAGCCTGGCAGCGCTTCGACAAGGTCCTGGCTTCCACAGGCGCAGTTCTGAGCACGGCACAGAGGGCGCAGCGCGCCGACGGGCGCGGCCTCGAACTGCTCTTGAGCGGCGAAACCGAGGCCGGGCTGGCCGAGTGGCGGCGCGCCGCGGAGTTGTACGCGGAGGCCGGAGATCCCGTCCTCCAGCACTCAGCCCTCAGCCGAATCGGCGGCGCCCTCGTAGGCCTCGGCCAACTCGACGAGGGCCTTCCGCTGCTCACCACAGCGGTGGCCTACCTGGACGAACACGCGCCGGGAACGCGGCGCGCCCTGACCGCGCGCCTCCGGCTCAGCGGCCACCACCTGGAGTCGGGCAGGCCGGAGGAAGCGGTGGCGGTCCTCGCCGATCTCGCACCGGACGAGCCGTCCGATATCGGCGATCTGGAGCTCAACCGGGCCCAGGCGCTGGCCCATCTCGGACGCCATGAGGAGGCCGTGGCCACGCTGCGGCGGGCCTGCGCCGCGCTACGGACGGCCGGCGACCGCGAGCCGGTCGCCCAGGCGGCCTTCATGCTCGGGCAACTGCTGTCGCACGACCCGGCGGGCTTGGACGAGGCGCTCGCGGCGTTCGACGAGACGCTGGCGAACGCCGTCCTGCCCGCGCTACGCCTGGCCGCTCACGCCGAGCGAGGCAAGCTCCTGCTGTCGTCCGAACGGGCCGCGGACGCGGTGGCCGACCTGGTGGAGGCGGTGGCCGGGTTCACCGCCGAAGGGGCGCACGCCCAAGCCGCCCACGCACGGTTGGAGCTGGCGGCGGCCTACTACACGACCGGGCGGCACTTCGAGGCCGCCGAAGTCGCCGAGGAAGCGGCTCCGATCCTCACCCAGCTGGACGACACCGCAGCCGAACGCCGACTCCGCTACATCCTCGCCCACTCTCAGCGTGAGCTCGGTGAGCCGCAGGCCGCCGATCTCTTCACGGAACTGGCACGCGAGGACGACGACCCCGGTGCCGCCGCACAGCTCCTGGAGACGGCCGCCGAGGTCCTCACCGGACTGGACAAGGACGCGCTCGCGGCGGAACGGTTCGCCGAGTCCGCCGACGCCTTCGCCGACGCCGGGAACCCCTACGGCGTCGTCCGGACGCGGCGGCGCAGCGCGCTCTGTCATCTGTGGAGCGGCCGAGAGGACGAAGCCCTTACCGAGATGGAGAGGGCCAAGGTGGGCCTGAAGGAGCTGCCGCCTGACAACCCGGCCGCGCTGACCTGGGAGAGCTCGATGGTCGCGTATGACGAGGCACGTCTGCTCGCCAACCTCTCCCGCTACGACGAGGCGCTGCGCAGCGTCGGCGAGGCCATCGAGGGTTACACGTCCCTCAACGAGACCGAGGCCGCGGAAGCAGCCCGGCGCCTGCGCTCCAGCATCCAGGACGAACTCTCGTGACTCTGCGTGTCCGCCGGTCAATGACCTTCCGCGTTCACTAGACTTCGTTCCGTACACGGGGATGAGGTGACGGGCCCTTCCGGCCCGCGGTGACGGCCGTCGCCTTTGCAGGTCGGGGTGGATCTTCCATGCGTCGGGTTCCGGTCGCTTTGTCCGTCATGAGCGGGTTGATCGCTACCGGTCTGCTCCCTACTGGTCTACTTTCTACCGCCCCCCTCGTCACCAGCGTGGCGGACGCCGCCGAGCAGCCCCTGGCCACGGCGGACCTGCGGGTGGAGCTGGCCGGTCCGGCCCGCCGGGTGAAGACCGGCTCCGTCGTCGACTACGCCGTACGCCTCCGCAATGTGGGACCGGCGGCCGTCACCGACGCCGCCACCGTGGTGCGGCTGCCGCGCGGGATCGCCGTCGTCGAGATCTCCGACCCCGCTTGCCGTGAACGTGGCAGAACGCTCAAGTGCCCGCCCGCCGCTCTTGCCGCGGGAATGTCGCGCACTGTCCACATCCTGGGGATAGTGAAACCGGCCGCGCGCGGCTCGTACCGTGTCCAGGCAAGGACATACGCGAGCAGCGCGGCGGATCCCGTTCTCCGCAACAACATGACCCACAGGGTCACGAAGGTCGCGCCGAGCACCGACGTGGCGGTGCGGCTGTCCGCACCACGCCGGGTAGCGGCGAAAGGCAGGCTGACCTTCGCGGTGACCGTCGTCAACCGTGGGCCGCGCCCGGCGCGGCGCGTCAGGCTGCACTTGGGCGCGCACGGAGCCCGCCTCACAGCGCCCTGGAAGCGCCGGGGCACCTCTTGCCGGGTAGCGGACGAGCGAGCCGGTGGCCACTTCCTGAAGTGCTCGCTGGGCACTCTCCCGGTAGGGGCCCGCCGGACCCTGTACTTCCGGGCGCGGTTCTCCCCGTCTGGACGGGTCCTCGCTCAGGAGTACGCGGTCACCGCGTCACAAACGCTCGGCGACAGCCGTCCTATCAACAACACGGCAAGCGCCAGGGTCCGTGTAGCCCGTCTCACCAGCCCGGCTCAATAGGCCTGTCTCAGATGACGCGGTGAGCCCCCGGGGCGGGATTCGCCTCGAAGATCGTGGGCGGTGTCCAGTCCCGGGCCGCGTAGGCGCCGATGATCGCCGCCTGTACCCCGGCGGCACGGTCGGTGGCCGTCAGGACGATCGCCGAGCCGCCGAAGCCGCCACCGATCATGCGGCCGCCCCGGGCCCCGGCGCGCAGGGCCTCCTCGACGGCCACGTCGGCCTCCGGCCACGAGATCTCGAACTGGTCCCGCAGCGACAGATGGGACGCCGTCAGCATCGACCCCAGCTCCGTCACCGCACCTGCCCGCAGTAGCCCGACGACCGCCTCGACGCGGTGGTTTTCGGTGACGACGTGCTGGACGCGGCGGCGCAGCACCGGATCGGCCAGCGACGCGAGCGCCGCGGCGAGGTCCTTGACGTCACGGAGAGCCGGGACGCCCAGGAGCCGCGCGCCCTCCTCGCACTCGGCGCGGCGCTCCGCGTACTCCCCGCCGGTCAGGGTGTGCGTGGCGCGAGTGTCCACGACCAGCAGGGTCAGCCCGGAGGCCGAGGGGTCGAAGGGCACCTGGGAGGTCAGGCCCGAACGGCAGTCGAGCATGAGCGCGTGACCGTCCGTGGCCAGCAGTGAGGCCGACTGGTCCATGATCCCGCAGGGCATGCCCACATGCTCGTTCTCGGCCCGCTGGGCGAGCAGCGCCAGCTCCCGCCGGTCCATCTCGATCCCGTACAGGTCGCAGAGGGCCAGCGCGGTGGCGCACTCCAGCGCCGCCGAGGACGACAGGCCCGCGCCGGCCGGCAGGTCGGAGTCGATCAGCAGCGACGCGCCGCCGGCGCCGTGCTCGTGCAGCAACCAGGCCACCCCGGCAGGGTAAAGAGCCCACCCATCCAGCGAACCACCCTTCACCGGCACGGTGATGCCCTGATCGGCGGCTTGCAACGACCGCACGTGCAGCATGCCGTCGTCGCGGCGGGCCGCCGCGACCGAGACGCCGAGATCAAGGGCGAACGGCAGGACGAAACCGTCGTTGTAGTCGGTGTGCTCGCCGATCAGGTTGAGCCTGCCGGGTGCGTGCCAGACGCCCTCGGGGGCCCGCTGGTAGGCCTCACCGAAGGCCGCCGAGAGGGCGGAAGGATCGGGGCTCATCGCGACTGGAGGAAGGTCCAGGCGTCGTTGACCATGGTCCGGAGATCCCGCTCGGGCTTCCAGCCCAGCATTGACTGGATCTTGTCGGACGAGGCCACCAGTACCGCCGGGTCACCGGCGCGGCGCGGGCTGACCACCGCCGGGATCGGGTGCCCGGTCACCTCGCGGCAGACCTCGATGACCTCGCGGACCGAGTAGCCGCTGCCGCTGCCCAAGTTGAAGATCTTGTGCTCGCCGGGCGTGCCCGCCTCGCCGGGCGCGCACGCGTCCAGCGCCAGCAGGTGCGCCACGCCCAGGTCGACCACGTGCACGTAGTCGCGGATGCAGGTGCCGTCGGGCGTCGGGTAGTCCTCGCCGAACATGCTGACCGACTCGCGCTCACCCAAGGCAACCTTGAGCACGTTGGGGATCAGGTGGGTCTCGACGGTGTGGCGCTCGCCATACGCCCCGTACGCCCCGGCCACGTTGAAGTAGCGGAGCGAGACGCCGCCCAGGCCGAACAGCCGGGCGTACTCGGCCAGCGCCGTGTCGATCGCGAGCTTGGACGCGCCGTACGGGTTGGTCGGCCGGGTCGGGTCGGTCTCCAGGATCGGCGTGGACTCCGGCTCGCCGTAGGTCGCCGCCGTGGACGAAAAGACGATCTTGGATACGCCGGCCCGGCGCATGGCGTCCAGCAGGGCCAGTGACTCACCCAGGTTCTTGTCCCAGTACAGCCCCGGCTTCTCCACCGACTCGCCGACCAGCGACTTGGCCGCGAAGTGCAGCACCGCGTCGAAGTCCGCGCCGTCGAGCACCTCGAACGCCTTGTCGCGCAGCGTGCCCTGGACCAGCCGGGCGCCCTCCGGCGCCGCGTCCTCGTGCCCCGTCGACAGGTCATCGAGCACGACCACCTCGTGCCCGGCCTCCAGCAGCAGTGCGGTGACGACGCTGCCGATGTAGCCGGCGCCTCCGGTGACGAGCAACTTCACTGGTGAGTCCTCCTGCTTCTGGGATCTTCCGCTTCTGAGATCTTCTGGGGTCTGGGCTGGGCCGCGATGCCGGTCCAGGCTATCCGTAAGGAGAACCTGGGAAGGCTGAACGAATGGACCCGATGGAGCCGCGGCAGCCAGGGCCGCCGCAGGCAGTCCCGCCGCAACCCCCGCCGCAACCCCCGCGGCGGGTCGCCCGGCCGCTGGTCTGGTTGTTGTCCAAGTCCACCGATCTCGCCGTACGGCTGGGCGGCGGCGATCCGCAGGCGCTCCGCGAGGAGATCACAGCGGATCGCATGCGGGCCATGGTCGCCGAGAACACGCAGCTCACCGCCGAGGAACGGGAGTTGATCGAGGAGGTCTTCGCGGCCGGAGAGCGGCCCCTGCGCGAGGTCCTGGTCCCGCGTACCGAGGTGGTGTTCCTGGACGCCACGCTGCCGCTGTCCACGGCCGCCCGGATCGCCGCCGCGACGCCGCACTCGCGGTTCCCGGTGTGCCGGGACTCCCATGACGAGGTGATCGGCTTCGTGCACATCCGCGATCTGCTGGTGCCGGAGGTGGCGGATCGTTCGGTCCCGGTGGGCGAGCTGGTCCGGCCGGTGTTGTACCTGCCCGCGTCGCAGCTGGTGTTGCGGGTGCTCTCGGAGATGCGGCGCGAGGGGCACCACCTGGCGATCGTCATGGACGAGTACGGGGGAACGGCGGGGATCGTCACTCTCGAAGACCTTGTCGAAGAACTCATCGGTGACATCCGCGACGAATATGATGTGAAGGACGCACATGCCCGCCGCCTGCGCGACGGGGTGGTCGAGGTCGACGGCCTGCTCAACCTGGACGACTTCGCCGCCGAGACCGGCATCCGGCTGCCCGCGGGGCCCTACGAGACCGTCGCGGGGCACATCATGGCCGCCCTCGGGCAGGTGCCTGCCGAGGGCGACTGGGTCGAGGTCGGCGACAGCCGGCTCGCCGTCGCGCGGATGGACGGGCGCCGCATCGAGCGGGTGCGTGTCAGTCCGAACCCCCCTGCCCGCGGGGGCGTCCCACCGGATGGGGGAGACACGGGTCACGTGGACACCGCTGCCGCAGAGATCATCGGCCACGATGCCTCCGGTCACCACGCTGCCACCCACACTGCCAGCACCCACGACGTCAGTACCCACGACGTCAGTACCCACGACGCCAGCACCCATGACGCCGCCTCGAGCGAGGCCTGAGAGAATCGGTCCGTGCACATGTCCGAAGCGCCCCAGCAGCCCACCACCGGCACGACCGCACCGCGCGTGCTGTCAGGGATCCAGCCCACCGCCGACTCGTTCCACCTCGGTAACTACCTGGGTGCACTGCGGCAATGGGTCGCGCTTCAGGACTCGCACGAGGCCTTCTACTGCGTCGTCGACCTGCACGCCATCACGGTCAAGTACGAGCCGGAGGCGCTGCGCCGCCGTTCGAGGGTGTCCGCGGCCCAGCTGCTCGCCATGGGCGTCGACCCCGAGCGCTCCACCCTCTTCCTGCAGAGCCACGTGCCCGAGCACGCCGAGCTCGCGTGGGTGATCGGCTGCCTCACCGGCTTCGGCGAGGCCGGCCGGATGACGCAGTTCAAGGACAAGTCCTCCAAGCAGGGCGCCGACGCGACCACCGTGGGCCTGTTCACCTACCCGATCCTGCAGGCCGCCGACATCCTGCTCTACACGCCCACGCCGGGCCCGGGCGAGCGGGTCTTCCACGTGCCGGTCGGCGAGGACCAGCGCCAGCATCTGGAGCTGACCAGGACGCTCGCGCAGCGCTTCAACCACCGGTTCGGCGACACGTTCGTCGCGCCCGAGGCCTACATCCCGCAGGGCGCCGCCAAGATCACCGATCTCCAGGAGCCGACCGCCAAGATGAGCAAGTCGGCCTCGTCGCCCCAGGGCATCATCGACGTGCTGGAGGAGCCGGGCCCGATGCGCAAGAAGATCATGCGCGCGGTCACCGACACCGGCTCGGAGGTCATCTTCGACGAGGAGAACAAGGCCGGCGTCTCCAACCTCCTGCGCATCTTCGCCGCGCTGGAGGGCAGCTCGGTCGAGGAGGTGGAGCGGCGGTACGTGGGTTCGGGCTACGGCCAGTTCAAGAAGGACCTGGCCGAGGCCGTGCTCGACACGTTCGGGCCGATCCGCGAGCGCACCCAGAAGCTGCTGGACGACGAGGCGGAGCTGGAGCGCATCCTTGCGCGCGGCGCCGACCGGGCCAGCGCGGTCGCAGCGGGCACCATGGACATCGTGCGTGACCGGGTGGGATTCGTGGGACGTGGCCACTAGGCGTTCCCCGGACGCCGCAACACCGCGTGGTCCGGGCACGGGGCAGAGGGCGATCGGGGTGGCCATCCCGATCCCCGAGCCCTATGGCACCGGGCTGCAGCGCAGGCGGGAGTCGTTCGGCGACGAGCTCGCGTCGGCGATCCCCACCCACATCACCCTCCTGCCGCCGACCGAGGTCGGCGAGGGCGACCTCGACCCCATCGAGGGGCACCTGCAGATGATCGCCGCCGCGGAGCACCCGTTCCGGATCCTGCTGCGCGGCACCGGCACCTTCCGGCCGGTGTCGCCGGTGGTCTTCGTGGCGGTCGCCGACGGGATCGCGGGTTGTGAACGGATCCAGCGGCAGGTGCTGGCCGGCCCGCTGGCCCGCGAGCTCGACTTCCCGTACCACCCGCACGTGACGGTGGCCCATCACCTGCCGGAGGAGGCCATGGACCGGGCCTTCAAGGAGCTGGCGGGATACGAGGCCGACTTCGAGGTGCGGGGTTTCTCCCTGTACGAGCACGGCGATGACGGGGTCTGGCGGCCGAGGCGCCACTTCGCGTTCGGCCGCGGCGCCGACGGCGGACCCGTGCGCAATGTGATCATCTGATTGCGCTGAGATCATCTGATTGCGCATTGAACGGATTCCACCGGGTACGTGCCGTACATGCGGCAGGCGATCGCCGAGGTCCAGCGCCGCTTCGGCGCGCTCCAGGAGACGGGCAAGGACCGGTTGCGCGGTCTGCGAGGGCGCTGGCCCGTCTTCGACCACCTCGCCCGCGCGTACGAGCGTTACCAGGACCGGCGCGGCGACCGGCTCGCCGCCGCCCTCACCTGCTACGCCTTCCTGTCGTTCTTCCCGCTGCTCGCGCTGGCGTACGCGCTGCTCGGCTATCTGGTCATGTTCAGCGAGAAGGCGCGCGACTACTTCGTCGAGGCGATCAACTCGCTGCTGCCCGGCCTGTCCGACCAGCTCGGGGTGGAGGAGATCGTCAGCTCCAAGGCGGCGGTCGGGGCGATCGGCCTGATCGGCCTGCTGTTCACCGGGCTCGGCTGGGTGGCGGTGCTGCGCGAGTCGTTGCGCGACATCTGGGGGAACGACCCGAACGGCGACACCAACTTCTTCCTCAAGAAGGCCTATGACGCCACCGTCCTGGTCTTCCTGGGGGCGACCCTGATCTGCTCCGTGGCGGTGTCCACGGTTACCTCCCAGGCCACCCACACGGTGCTGGGCTGGCTGGACCTGGACGACGTCACCGGCGCGGGCACCATGCTGCGCCTGCTGTCGCTGACGGTCGCGATCCTCTTCAACACCCTGGTCTTCCTGGTGCTCTTCTCGCGGCTGTCCGGCACCCGCGCGCCCTGGCGGCGCATCATCAAGGGCGCGCTGTTCGGAGCCGTGGGCCTGGAGATCCTCAAGCAGATCGCCACGCTGCTGCTCTCCCACACCACCGCCAACCCGGTGTACGCCTCGTTCGCGGTCCTCGTCGGGCTGATGGTGTGGATCAACATCGTGTCGCGTTTCCTGCTCTTCGTCGCGGCCTGGACCGCCACCCGCAAGATCGTCCTGAGCGCCGACGAGCAGGCGAGCACCCGCGACCCCCAAGACGAGCACGATCCCCAAGAAGACGCGAAGGTGAACATCGAGCAAGTCAAACCGGTGGCCAGGGGCACTCCCACGGGCGCTTCTACTGGCGTTTCCACCGGCAAGGACCCCTAGGCCCCGGAGGCCCCATAGGCCCCTTAGGTCCAGAAGTCGTCGTCGGTGTACTGGTCCTCGGCCAGCGTCCTTATCTCGGTGATCCGGCCGTGGTCGATGCGGAAGACGTCCACCGCGTGGCTGTCGAGCACCTTGCCCGGCCGTTCGGCGTACCTCTGGACGAGCGCCACGCCGTGCTCATCATCGGCCATGACCGCGTAGGGCTCACTCTGGAAGGTGCCGCCGGACAGCTCGAACAGCCGGACGTAGAAGCCGAGGATCTCTTCGGGGGTGCGGTATTCGCCGCAGAGCGGCCCGCGGCCGGGCACGCGGTGCACGACCCGATCTGCCAGCAGGCCACGGATGAAGTCCATGTCGCCCTTGGCGAACGCGGTGTAGCCGTCGCGCAGCAGGGTGACGTTGGGGTGCTCGGAGGCCGGTGGCGCATAGGCATGGCGATGTGACACGACGCATCCTCCTGAACACGCCGGCCCGCCGCCCAGCCTGCGACACTGCCGACCGGCGTCACTGACGAGAGTAGTCCTGGGATCCGGCCGTGGCGAGTGCAGGGGCCGGTGCTCAGGTGTCGTGGCGGCGCCGCAGGAGGACGAAGGCGAGGACGCCGGCGGCCAGGACGGCGCCACCGGCCCCAGCGACGATCAGGCCCCAGCCGCTGCCGGAGTCGTTGCCCGGAAGCCCGTTCACGGCCGGGAGGACACCGCCGCCGTCGTCCTTCTTCTTCGGCGTGGTCACGTCGCCGGGCGGTACCAGGGTGCCCACCGGCTTGGCCTTGCCGCGTGCCCGGAAGCCCCAGTCGAGCAGCTGCTTGGCGTACTTCGACGGCGGCATGTCCGCGCGCATCAGCGAGACGATGATCGTGTGCCCGCCCCGGCGTGCGGCGGCCACGAAGGTCTGCCGGGCGTTCTCGGTGTAGCCGTTCTTGCCGCCGAGCATGCCCGCGTAGTCCTGTGCCTGGCCCGGCAACATGCGGTTGTGCGTGTGGATCGGGTAGCCGCCGATCTTCTTGCCCTTCTTGCGCTGCGCCTTGGTGGGCGGCGCCGGGAACCAGTGGTCGATCTTCTCGGTGTAGCGGCGGAAGGCCGGGTTCTTCATGCCCTCCCGCAAGATCAGGGCCAGGTCGTACGCCGAGGTGTGCTGGGTCTTCACCGTCAGGCCGAGGTCCTTGTCGAGCCCGTTCGGCGAGCCGGCGAGGGTGTCGCGGGCGTTGATCCGCCGCGCCTCGGTGTTCATGTCGGCGAGCGTCTTCTTCATCCCGCCGTTCGCCTCGGCGAGCGTGACCGCCGCGTCGTTGGCCGACATCATCATGAGCGCGTGGAAGAGGTCGGACACCTTGTACTGCAGCTTCGGCGTCATGCCGACCTTGGTGCCCTCGACGTCGCAGGCCTGCCGGCTCGGCCGGACCATCCGGTTCGGGTCCAGCTTGGGGATCAAGGCCAGCGTGGTGAGGGTCTTGAGCGTGCTGGCAGGCAGGTACTGGCCGTGCGGGTCTCTGGCGGCCAGCACCTCACCGGTGTCGCCGTTCGAGATGATCCACGACGCCGCCTTGATCTTCGGCGCGGCCGGCACCCCCGGGCCCGGATTGATCACGACCCCCCGGCCGGCCAGCTGGGGTCCGCCGACAGGGTCGCCGGGCTCCGTCCGGGCTCCAGCGGCCTGGGCTCCCGCGGCCGGAGCCGCGGCTCTGGCTGGACTCGCTGTCGCCGGTGCTGCCGCGTACACGGGCGCGGCGATGAGTGAGGCCGCGACGAGCGGCACGGTGAACGCGGTGGCGGCGCGGCGTGGTCTCCTCATGATTCCCCGAAGACTAGGCGACACGTCCAGAGGACCGGAAGCCGTGCGCGACGTGTCTGGCAGGAGTGACTGAAGGTCATGTATTGCCCATTGTCGCCCACCAGGTACTGTCACATTGCGTGACCAGTGCTTATTTGGGTCAGGTATAACTAGTTCGTTCGGGTGGTGCACTCTCGGGCAAAGGTGACCGAAAAGGGTGACCGGCCGTGATCGGCCGCCGCCCGTACGAGTCAAATGATCCGCAAAGGGCATGGAGTCCCGCAGGGTGGCGGGCACGGGCGCCATCATGGAGTGAACGCCGACCCTGGTCGGCCTGGGACGGCGTTTGTCCAGGCTTAGGGACCCGCTGGCTGAATTGCGCCACGTGCCACGCATCGACCTGCAAGGATTGTGGACGGAGGTTGGCCGTGGCCATTGACTTCAACCCTTCCCGCGGCGCGACGCTGGGCGTGGAGTGGGAGCTCCAGCTCGTCGACGCGGAGACGATGCACCTTCGGCAGGACGCGCGCGAGGTGCTGGCCGCGCTGCCGTCCCTCAGTGAGGGCGGCGACAACCCCAAGATCCGACATGAGCTGATGGAGTCCACCGTCGAGATCGTGACCGATATCAGTCACACCGTCGGCGAGGCCAAGGCCGATCTGGCCGGCACGGTCGCCGAGCTGCGCGCCGCCGCTGACGTGCGCGGCCTCGCGCTGGCCTGCCTCGGGACCCATCCGATCAGTGACTGGCGGGACGCGGTGATGGCGCCGATCCAGCGCTACGCCGAGTTGATCGAGCAGATGCAGTGGCTGGCCCGAAGGATCCAAACGTTCGGCGTGCACGTTCATGTTGGTGTGCGAAACGTCGACAAGGCGATTCCGATCGTCAACGCGCTCTCCGCGTACCTCCCGCACTTCCTCGCGCTGACCGCCTCCAGCCCGTTCTGGAGCGGCAGCGACACCGGGCTGGCGTCGAGCCGCGCCGTCGTCTTCGGCCAGCTGCCGACGGCCGGTCCCCCCCACTTGCTAGACGATTGGGCGGCGTTCGAGGATTACATGGACACCTTGCTGCGCGCCGGGACCATCCGGAGCATCAAGGAGGTGTGGTGGGACATCCGCCCGCATCCCGATTTCGGCACCATCGAGATCCGGATGTTCGACGGCATTCCCACCATGCGGGAGGTGGGCATGGCCGCCGCGTTGTGCCAGAGTCTCGTCACGCTCTTCGACCAGCAGCTTGATCGCGGCTACACCTTGCCGCGGCCGGCCGCCTGGGTGGTCCGCGACAACAAGTGGCGCGCCACCCGCTACGGCCTCGACGCCATCGTCATTACCGATGACACTGGAAGCACCGCCCCGCTCCGCGACGATCTCTACGAGCTGATCCGCGAGCTGGAGCCGGTGGCGGACCGCCTGGGCTGCGCGGAGGAGCTGAAGGTGGCCGGGGAGGTCCTCGAACACGGGGCACCGTACGAGCGCCAGCGCGCGATCCGCGCAGAGGGCGGCACTTTGGAGCAGGTGGTCGAAGCAGCGATCACGGAGTTCGCAGAGGACAGATTCGTCACTCTGGGGGAGGTTGCACATGTCGGGACCTGAGGAGCCGCCCGGCGACGCGCACACCCCACGCAGCACTCCATCAAACGACACCCCATCGAACGCTCCGCGGGACGGCACATCCGCCGCCGGAGCCGACAACGAACAGACCACAGGGCGGGCGCCGTTCGGCTCCGCCATGGCGCAGGGGGCGCATATGACGAAACCCGGACCCGGGGTGATGCCCGGCCTTGAACCACCGACCGCCCCAGGGGCGGCCGAGCAGCGCGAGACATCGTCCGCCGGGATCACCCCGACGGGAGTCACGCTTGGCGGGGAGGCGCTGCAGCCGCAGCTGGACTCCTTCCTGGCGGGGCACGAGGACGACCTCACGCTCTTCCGGCGTGATCTCCATATGCACCCGGAGCTGGGCTACGCCGAGCACCGCACCACCCAGCGGATCGTCGAGCGGCTGACCGCCGCCGGGCTCCGCCCGCAGGTGCTGCCCCGCGGCACCGGGCTGTTCTGCGACATCGGCCCGGAGGACGGCCCGACCGTCGCCCTCCGCGCGGACATCGACGCACTGCCCCTCCAGGACGAGAAGGACGTTCCCTACCGTTCGACGGTGCCGGGCGTCGCTCACGCCTGCGGCCACGACGTGCACACCACGATGGTGCTCGGGGCCGGTCTCTTCCTGGCCCAGCAGGCCGCGGCGGGGCTCCTGCCCGGCCGGGTCCGGCTGCTCTTCCAGCCCGCCGAGGAGACCCCCGGCGGCGCCCTGGACGTGATGGCCGCCGGCGGCATCTGCGGCGTGGACCGCGCGTTCGCCCTGCACTGCGACCCGCGCATCGAGGTCGGCCAGCTGGGCCTGCGCACCGGTCCGATCACCGCGGCCTGCGACAAGGTGTACGTGAAGGTGACAGGGCCCGGCGGCCACACCGCCCGGCCGCACCTGACCGCCGACCTGGTCTACGCGCTCGCCAAGATCGTCACGGAGCTGCCCGCCGCGCTGTCGCGCCGCGTCGATCCGCGGTCCAGCCTGTCCCTGGTCTGGGGCCGGGTCTCGGCCGGCTCGGTCGCCAACGCGATCCCCGATGACGGCATCGCCGAGGGCACCGTGCGCTGCCTGGACGACGAGGCCTGGCACCGGGCGCCCGAGATGATGAAGTCGCTGCTGCAGTCCGTGGCCGCCGCGTACGACGTGGAGGCCTCGCTGGAGTACGTCCGCGGCGTTCCCCCCACGGTCAACGAGGCGACCAGCGTGCAGATGTTCCGCGACGCGTCGGCGGAGGTGCTCGGCGACGAGGCCGCGGTGCCCACGCCGCAGAGCCTCGGCGGCGAGGACTTCGGCTGGTACCTGGAGTCGATCCCCGGCGCCCTGGCCCGCCTCGGCGTCCGCACGCCGGGTTCGACGGCGGAGTACGACCTGCACCGGGGCGACTTCGACGTCGACGAGAGCTGTATCGGCGTCGGCATCCGGGTCCTGGTCGCCACCGCTCTGAACGCCCTGTGGGACGGGGGCCGCCCCGGCGACCCCGAGCAGGTTCTCAAGGCCTCCACGGCGACCTGATTCTCGACGGCGACATCACCACGGGGACATGACCACAGCGACATGACCCTCACGGCGACTTGATTCGGCCGGGACCCTGGTCCGGAGAATGCCCGGACCAGGGTCCGGGGGGTATCCGGACCTTGGTCCGGGGCGCGTCGGGACTCCGGTCCGGGGCAGCCCCGGTAAGCTGCGGGCGACCGCCTCGCCGATCATGGGATCTGCCATGGTCGACGTCCGTTTCACTGCTGTGACCTGTGGCGATATGCGTACGCATTGGTAACGACCGCATTGCGAATCGGTGCACGTGGGATGTTTTGGTCCACTCGCGAGGTAGCGTCCAGTCGATTTCAGTGGCCGGTTTTGGCCGCTATGTCTGGGTGGGGAATGGAAGGAGCGCTACCTTGCGCCGTGGACTCAAGATTTCGCTCGTCACGCTGACGGGTGCAGCGCTCACGCTGAGCGCCTCCGCGTGCGGTGGCAAGAAGGCCGAGACCGGCGGTGACGGCGGCGACAAGAAGACCCTGAAAGTGGGTCTGGCGTTCGACATCGGCGGCCGTGGCGACCAGTCGTTCAACGACTCGGCGGCGGCGGGTCTGGACCGGGTCAAGAAGGACCTGAACATCCAGACCGAAGAGATCTCCGCCAAGCCGGACGAGCCGGACGCCGACAAGGAGTCGCGCCTCCGCCTGCTGGCCACCAAGGGCTACAACCCGATCATCGGTGTCGGTTTCGCCTACACCAACTCGATCAACAAGGTCGCCAAGGCGTTCCCCAACACCAAGTTCCTGGTCGTCGACGCCGACCAGTGCAAGGTCGAGGGCACCAACGTGCTCGGCGCCTGCTTCTCCGAGGAGCAGGGCTCGTTCCTGGTCGGCGCGGCCGCCGCGCTCAAGTCCAAGACCGGCACCATCGGCTTCATCGGCGGCGTGAACGTGCCGCTGATCCACAAGTTCCAGGCCGGGTACGAGGCGGGCGCCAAGGCCGCCAAGCCGGGGATCAAGGTCCTGCCGGCCAAGTACCTGACCGAGCCGCCGAACTTCGACGGCTTCAAGAACCCGGCGCTCGGCACCGAGGCCGCCAAGGGGCAGCTCGACAAGAACGCCGACGTGATCTACCACGCCGCGGGCGGCGCGGGCATCGGCGTGATCAACACGGTCGGCGCGGCCAAGAAGCTCGCCATTGGCGTCGACTCCGACCAGTACAACCTGCCGGCCGTGGCCTCGGTGAAGGAGCAGATCCTCACCTCCATGGTCAAGCGGGTCGACCTGTCGGTCTTCGACTTCGTCGAGTCGGTCAGCAAGGGCACCTTCCAGGCCGGCACGAAGAAGTACGACCTGAGCAACGACGGCGTGGCCTACTCCGCGTCGGGCGGCAAGGTCGACGACATCAAGGCCAAGCTGGACCAGTTCAAGGCCGACATCGTCAGCGGCAAGATCAAGGTGCCCACCAAGTGAGCTGAGGCCCGGCCTCTCTCTGCTGGCCACTCTCTGCTGGCCTCTCTCTGTGCCGGCCCTTCGCCGTGATGGTCCCGCCGGTCTCGCGACCGGCGGGGCCGCGGCGAAGGGATTTCGACTTTTCCCAGTCAGGAGGGCACTCGTGCCTGACGAGGTGCCGGCCGTACGGCTGACATCGATCACCAAGCGGTTCCCCGGCGTGGTGGCCAACCGCGACATCGACCTCACCATCAACAAGGGCGAGGTGCACGCGCTGTGCGGTGAGAACGGCGCGGGCAAGTCGACATTGATGAAGATCCTCTACGGCATGCAGAAGCCGGACGAGGGCACCATCGAGATCGATGGCCAGGAGGTCTCGTTCAAGACCCCCGCCGACGCGATCGCGCGCGGGATCGGCATGGTCCACCAGCACTTCAAGCTGGCCGACAACTTGACCGTGCTGGAGAACGTGATCCTCGGTGCGGAGCCGAAACCACGGGGGCGGCGGGGCGTAGCCATGGGGGCGAAACTCAGCGGTCGGATCGATTTCGGTGCGGCCCGCGAGAAGATCCGCGAGATGTCGGCGGCGTACGGGCTGCGCGTCGATCCCGATGTGCTGGTCGAGAGCCTCGGCGTCGGCGACCGGCAGCGGGTGGAGATCCTCAAGGTGCTCTACCGGGGCGCCAAGGTGCTCATCCTGGACGAGCCCACCGCAGTGCTGGTGCCGCAGGAGGTCGACGAGCTGTTCGGCAACCTGCGGGAGCTGAAGGCCGAGGGGCTCACGGTCCTGTTCATCTCCCACAAGCTCGACGAGGTGCTCTCGGTCGCCGACACCATCTCGGTGATCCGGCGCGGCACCTCGGTCGCCAACTGCCTGGACCCGCGGGAGATCACGTCCCGCCAGCTCGCCGAGCTGATGGTCGGGTCGGAGCTGCCGACGCCGGAGCTGCGCGAGTCCACGGTCACCGAGGACGTCCAGCTCGACGTCGCCAAGCTGACCGTGCTGACGCCGCAAGGGCGCCCGGTCGTCGACGACGTGTCACTGCGCATCCGGCGCGGCGAGATCGTCGGCCTCGCCGGGGTGGAGGGGAACGGCCAGAGCGAGCTCATCGAGGCGCTCATGGGCATCCGTTCCGCCGACACCGGCACGATCACCTATGGCGGGGACGACATCACCCACTGGCCCACCCGCAAGCGGCGCGAGGGGGGCATCGCCTACATCCCCGAAGACCGGCACCGGCACGGGCTGATCCTCGAAGGCGCGCTGTGGGAGAACCGCATGCTGGGCCACCAGACCCAGCGGCCGAACGTCCGCGGTCCTTGGGTCGACCGCGGCGGCGCGCGGCGCGACACGACGCGGATCGTCCGGGAGTACGACGTCCGTACGCCCGGCATCGACGTGCCGGCGGCGGCGCTGTCCGGCGGTAACCAGCAGAAGCTGATCGTCGGGCGGGAGATGTCCGGTGAGCCGCGCCTGCTGATCGCCGCGCACCCGACCCGCGGCATCGACGTCGGCGCCCAGGCCGCCATCTGGGAGTACCTGCGGCAGGCCCGGGCCGCCGGCCTGGCCGTGCTGCTGATCAGCGCAGATCTCGAGGAACTCATCGGTATGTCCGACACGCTGCACGTGATCCTGCGCGGCCGCCTGGTCGCCCAGGTCGACCCGGGCACGGTCACCCCCGAGGAGCTGGGCTCCGCGATGACCGGCGCCGGTCCGGACTCGGGGGCCGCAGATGAGTGAGCCGCAGGAGACCCCCGAGACCTCTCCGGCACCCGCCAAGGGCGGGTCCCCGGAGCACGTGCCGGCCTGGCAGGCGATTCTGCGCGGCCTCGGTCCGCGCGGCTGGGCCCTGCGGCTCGGCGCGCCGGTGCTGGCCCTGGTCATCTCGCTGGTCATCACGATGATCCTGCTCCGGGTGACGGGTGCGGACCCGGTCAGCTCGATCCAGAGCATGATCGACTACGGCACGACCGACTCGTCGATCGTCGACATCGTCAACCGCGCGACCCGCTACTACCTGTCGGCGGTCGCGGTGGCGATCGGCTTCCGGATGGCGCTGCTCAACATCGGTGTGGACGGCCAGTACCGGCTGGCGGCGTTCCTGGCGGCCGCGCTGGGCGGCGCGCTGACGCTGCCCGCCCCGTTCGGCCAAATGCTGGTGATCGTCTCGGCGATGCTGATCGGCGGCCTGTGGGCCGCGATCGCGGGCATCCTCAAGGTCACCCGCGGGGTCAGCGAGGTGCTGTCCACGATCATGCTGAACGCGATCGCGACCGGCGTGATCGCGTACCTGCTGAACGACAAGCGCCTCGCCGAGGTGCGGCCGGGCAGCAACAACGTCGCCACCGCCCAGATCCCCGAGTCGGGCCGGGTCGGCCCGTTCAACGGCGCGCTGAACTCGATCTTCAGCGGCCCGGTGTTGTGGGTGATCCTGGTCGCCGGTGCGGCCGCGATCGTCTACTTCTCCTATCGCAAGCAGGTGGCGGCCGGTGAGCCCGGCAAGAGCCCGGTCGCCGGCCTGGTCGTGGGTGTCATCGGCGCGGCCGTCTTCGTCGCGATCATCGCGCTGGTGGTCGGCCCGATCCTGACCGACCTGCCCGGCGAGGTATACGGCCTGCTGCCGATGGCGGTCGTCGTCGGGATCGTGTTCTGGGTGGTCATCAACTTCACCCGGTTCGGCTTCGACCTCAAGGTCTCGGGGCTGTCCCTGACGGCGGCGCAGGCCAGCGGCGTCAGCGCCAAGCGGATGATCGTGATCACGATGGTCGCGTCCGGGGCGGTCGCCGGGTTGATCGGCATGCCCGAGCTCCTCGGCGCCTCGTACGAGTACTCGCTGAACTTCCCGGCCGGGCTGGGGTTCACCGGGATCACCGTCGCGCTGCTCGGCCGCAACCACCCGTTCGGCATCGCGCTGGCGGCCGTGCTGTTCGCCTTCCTCGACCAGACCTCCGACGTGCTGCAGGAGGTCGACGTGCCGAAGGAGATCGTCGGCGTGATGCAGGGCGTCGTCGTCCTGACCGTCGTCATCGTCTACGAACTCGTGCGGCGCTGGGAGATCAGGTTGCAACAGCGGACCGTGGCGGCCGAGCTGGCCACCGGACATGACCTTGCGAAGGGGGCAGCGTGAGTACTACTGCCGTTGTTGACAAGGTCAAGGCCGCGAACGGCAAGCTCAAGCTGCGCTGGCCGCACTACCTGATGCTGGCCGGGGCGCTGCTGGTCCTGCTGTCGCTGGTGCGCGTGCTCGACGACGCCAACGATGTCACCTCCAGCGGCACGGTCAGCGCGGCGCTGCGCCTCGCAGTGCCGATCTTCCTTGCCGGGCTGGGCGGTCTCTGGGCCGAACGGTCCGGGATCATCAACATCGGCCTTGAGGGCATGATGATCCTCGGCACCTGGACGGGTGCCTGGGCCGGTTACCAGTGGGGTCCGTGGATCGGGGTGCTCGCGGGCATCATCGGCGGCGCGCTGGGCGGGCTGCTGCATGCCGTCGCCACCGTCTCGTTCGGTGTCGACCACATCGTCTCCGGTGTCGCGATCAACATCCTCGGGCTGGGGCTCACCCAGTTCCTGGCCGGGCTGATCTTCAACACCGGTGAGGCCAAGGCGCTGGGCGGCGGTCCGCGCCAGTCGCCGCCGGTCGATCCGATCAGCACGCTCACGCTGCCGGTGTTGTCTGGCGGGGAGATAGGCGGCTGGAAGAGTCCGGACTGGCTGGGATCGCTGGAGAAGCAGCACTGGTTCCTGCTGTCGGACATGGCGGGCATCCTGCGCGGCCTGACGGCGGGGATGTCGCTGCTGACGCTGGTGGCGTTGCTGCTCGTACCGCTCTCGTTCTACGTCCTGTGGAAGACCGCGTTCGGCCTGCGCATCCGCTCCTGCGGTGAGGACCCGTACGCGAGCGAGTCGCTGGGCGTGAACGTCTACCGGATGAAGTACGCGGCCGTGATGATCTCGGGTGGCTTCTCCGGCCTGGCGGGCGCGTTCCTGGTGACCGTGGCGGCGCCGCTGTACCAGGACGGGCAGACCGGCGGCCGGGGCTTCATCGGCCTGGCTGCGATGATCTTCGGTAACTGGCGGCCCGGCGGCCTGCTCGCAGGGTCGATGTTGTTCGGCTACACCGACGCGATGAACGCGCGCGGCGGCGGCGAGTCGGTGCACGCGCTGCTGCTGTTCGTGGCGGTCATCCTGGCCGCGGTCGCGGTGTGGCAGGTCGTCCGGGCGAGCCGCCTCCGGCCCATGATCACCACCGACCTGGACCGCCGTACGCTGCGCAACGCCTACATCAGCATCGTCCTCTCGGTGCTGGCGGCGCTGGGCCTGTTCGTGTGGTTCCTGAACAGCGACGTGGTGCCGGGCGAACTGGTCTCGTTCACACCGCACCTCACCACGCTCCTGGTGCTGGCCCTGGCGAGCCAGCGGCTGCGGATGCCCGCCGCCAACGGCCTCCGCTACCGCCGCGGCGAGGCCCGCTGACCGTCGTTTCAGTGGCGAGCCCGCAGCCAGGAGGCGCGGGCTCGCCTGTCCCAGACATGCTCGCGTGGTTGTGCGTGGGCGGGAATGCGTGCGCGGGAGTACGTGGGCGGGGCGTGCGCGGTCTGGCATGCGTGGGTGGAATTGCGTGGGTGGAATATGGAGCAAGTGATGGTGCTTGGGAAGACACGATGAACGAGATCGACTGGAAGGCGCTGCGTGCGGCCGCCCAGGGAGCGATGAGGCGGGCGTACGCGCCGTACTCCGACTTTCCCGTAGGCGCCGCCGGGCTGGCCGACGACGGGCGCGTGCTCACCGGCTGCAACGTGGAGAACGCCTCGTACGGCGTGGGACTGTGCGCCGAGTGCAGCCTGGTGAGCGCCCTGCACGGCCCGGACAAGGCCGCTGAGGGCGAACGTCCGCGCCTGGTGGCCGTGGCTGTGGTCGACCGGCACGGCGAGCCGCTGATGCCCTGCGGGCGCTGCAGGCAGCTGTTGTGGGAGCACGGCGGCCCGGCGATGTTGCTGGAGACGACCCGCGGCGTCCTGCCGATGTCGGACGTGTTGCCGGACGCCTTCGGCCCCGACGATCTGATCAACCGAGCCTGAGCCTGATCAACCGAGCCTGAGTCTGATCAACCGAGCCTGAGTCTGAACGAGAGGAATCCGTGGACGCCATCGATGTCATCCGCGCCAAGCGGGACGGCGGGGAGCTCACACCGGAGCAGATCGACTGGGCGGTGGACGCCTACACGCGCGGGGCGATCGCCGAGGAGCAGATGTCGGCCCTGGCGATGGCGATCCTGCTGAACGGGATGAACCGCGCCGAGGTCGCCCGCTGGACCGAGGCGATGATCCGTTCCGGCGACCGTATGGACTGGTCCATGCTGGATCGTTCCACCACCGACAAGCACTCCACCGGCGGCGTGGGCGACAAGATCACGTTGCCGCTGGCGCCGGTCGTGGCGGCGTGTGGTGCCGCGGTCCCGCAGCTGTCGGGACGGGGGCTCGGCCACACCGGCGGCACGCTCGACAAGCTGGAGTCGATTCCCGGCTGGCGCGCGTCGCTCTCGCCCGAGGAGATGCTGGGTGTGCTGCGCGACGCCGGAGCGGTCATCTGCGCGGCGGGCAGCGGCTTGGCTCCGGCCGACCGCAAGCTGTACGCACTCCGCGACGTGACCGGCACCGTCGAGTCGATCCCGCTGATCGCCTCCTCGATCATGTCGAAGAAGATCGCTGAGGGCACCGGCGCGCTGGTGCTGGACGTCAAGGTCGGCTCCGGCGCGTTCATGAAGACCGTCGAGAACGCCCGCGAGCTGGCCGAGACCATGGTCGGCATCGGTACCGACCACGGCCTGCGCACGGTCGCCCTGCTGACCGCCATGGACCGGCCCCTCGGCCGCGCGGTCGGCAACGCCGTCGAGGTCGCCGAGTCGGTCGAGGTCCTGGCCGGCGGCGGGCCGGACGACGTGGTGGAGCTCACGGTGCGACTCGCCCGCGAGATGCTCGCCGCGGCGGGCCTCGACGGTGGCAAGGACCCCGCCGACGCCCTGCGGGACGGCTCCGCGATGGACGTCTGGCGCCGGATGATCTCCGCCCAGGGCGGCGACCCCGACGCCGAACTGCCGGTCGCTGCCGAGACGCACGAGATCACCGCCCCCGCGACCGGCGTCCTCACCCGCCTGGACGCCTACGGCGTCGGCGTCGCGGCCTGGCGCCTCGGTGCGGGGCGGGCCCGCAAGGAGGACCCCGTCTCGTTCGGCGCGGGCATCATCTGCCACGCCAAGCCGGGCGACAAGGTCACCGCCGGACAGCCGCTCCTCACCCTCCACGCCGACGACCCGAGCCGCTTCGAACGTGCGCTGGAGTCCTTGGACGGCGCATTCGAGATTATTGAAGGAAGTTTCGAGATCATTGAAGGAAATGCGGCGGCCGGGGAGGCGGGCACCCTGGACCAGCTCCCGCTGATCATCGACCGCATCGCCTGACGCAGGCGGAGGCCCTGCTCAGAGTGCTTCTCTGAGCAGGGCCTTCGTGTGCCTGGAGGCCGATCAGCGGATGCCGTAAGCCCGGATCAGGGTGTGGTCGATGACGCCGGGGACAGCCGCATTAAGGGAGACGTGGCCTGAGGCCGGGTTGCGGACATCGGCGATCCAGCCCGCGCCCGACTTGCGGACCGGGACTCCGGTCCAGCTCCGGCCGTCGTCGTACGAGACGCGGAGGGTCGGAGCGGCGGCGCTGCCGGTGGGGGCGAGTGTGATCGGCTGCAGGGCCCCCGCCTGGGCACGGCTCCGTGCGTCGAGCGGTGTGCGATAGGAGATGGCTGGCAACGGCCTCGGCGCGCTGTCGGTGACCATGAACCGGATCACTGCCCTCTGCCGGGTCGTGAGGTCTGACCAGGGCACCGTTCGGTTCGCCTCCAGCGTGAGGGTGTACGCGCCGAGTGGGGGCGCCGGCCACTTGTGCGCCGTGCCAGGCTGGTCGCTGGTGTAGACGACCTCACCGGCGGCGTTCCGGAGCGTCGAGGTGCCCGTCGTTCCCACGTACGGCGCGATCTGGCTGCGGGTGTTCCAGGTGGAGAGCATCGGCACGGCGAGCGCTGGCTCGCCCCCCTCGTGGGTGCCCCAGATGGCGGTGCCGGATGCGAGGCCGAACGGCCCGACGTTCCAGTCGCGGGCGTAGGTACCGGCGCGCGGGAAACGTTCCTCACGGGTCCTGATGTCGGCCTCCTCGAACCCGCAGCCGGCCTCCCCGATGACCACATCGGTCGCCCAGGTGACGCCGGGCGTGAAGTACTCGGTGCGGTTCGTGGGCAGCGCGCCGACTCCGACCGGCTCGCCGATCTGGCCGCCGATGCCCCAGTTCACGCCGCTGTGACTGAAGCCGCAGGCCGTGCCGCCCTCGGACCCGTAACGCATGCGGACTGCGGCGAGGTCCTTGGTCGCGACCGTGCGAGGGGTGTCGCCGACCCTGCCGGTCTGCTCGTGGGCGATGTTGTAGACGTACGGGCTGTCGTACTCGGCTCCGTTCTTGGTCAGCACGGCCTGGCTGCGCAGCGCCAGCCCGGCGGCAGGATCGGTGGGCGTGACGTAGAGGTCCGTGCCCATCAGCATGGCGATGGTCGTCACCTCGCCGCCGATCTTCTGGGAGACGAATGCGCTCGCGCTCCGGATCCGGGCGTCGGCGCGGTCCAGTCCGGGCGTGAGGGGCCTGGCCTTGCGGGCGTCGAGCTGAAGCCGGGTGTCCGTCTCGATGGCGACGTCCGGCAGGTAGACGAGGCTGGTGGACGTCGAGTCGCCGTTCCGGGTCGTCACCCAGGCCAGCACCGCGTACCGGCCCTGCGGCAGCCGTCCCTCCGCGTGCCCGTCCTGAAGATCGGCGGACAGCCAAGCGCTGCCGTCCAGCGCTATGAGGCTCGCGGCAGGCGCGTCGTCGGTGGCCGGCAGCTTGCCGTTCCGGTCGGTCACATCGATGGTCAGCTTGGGCTCCTCCGCTGAGGAACGGGTAGTAGCGGCCAGCTTGCGGGTGGCCCGATGACGAGGATCCGCACCCGTGAGGGAGCGTCCGCGAAAGCCATCCGGGTAACGGGGAGCCGCCCAGCCTCCAGCCAAACCGGCCTTGGGGGCGGCGAACCTGACCGCGGACGCCTTCTGGACCTCCGGACTCGGGACATCGTGGCTGTGGGCGACCCCGGCAGGGACCGTGGATGCCGCCAAGATGCCCAGGACGAGGGCGGCGCGTGGAATGAAGTTGTTGATCACTTTGATTATCGGCCGGAGGCGGCAGGAGAGTTCCCGAGGTAAGTTCAGGAGATGGAAGAACGTCCCACTCTCGAAGCCATCCGGCGCGCGCCCAAGGTCCTGCTCCACGACCACCTCGACGGCGGGGTGCGCCCCGAGACCATCGTGGAACTCGCCCGCGACGGCGGGTACACGGATCTGCCCACCACCGATCCCGGCAGCCTGCGGACGTGGTTCGCCGAGGCGTCGAACTCGGGCTCGCTGGAGCGTTATCTGGAGACGTTCTCGCACACCGTCGGGGTGATGCAGTCAGTCGAGTCGCTCACGCGCGTCGCGTACGAGTGCGCCGAGGACCTCGCCAAGGACGGCATCGTCTACGCCGAGGTGCGCTACGCGCCGGAGCTCCACACCAGCACCGGGCTCTCGCTGGAGCAGGTCGTGGAGGCCGTCCTGGCGGGCTTCGCGGCGGGCGGCCGCGACCACGGCATCCGGGTCGGGACGCTGGTGACCGCGATGCGGCACCAGGCGCGCAGCATGGAGATCGCCGAGCTCGCCGTGCGCTACCGCGACGAGGGCGTGGTGGGCTTCGACATCGCCGGGGCCGAGGCCGGCTACCCGCCCACCCGCCACTTGGACGCGTTCGAATACCTCCAGCGCGAGAACTCCCACTTCACCATCCACGCCGGCGAGGGCTTCGGGCTCCCGTCGATATGGCAGGCGATCCAGTGGTGCGGCGCCGACCGGCTCGGCCACGGCGTGCGGATCATCGACGACATCACCGTGGAGAACGGTGCGCCCGAGCTGGGCCGCCTCGCCGCGTACGTGCGTGACAAGCGCATCCCGCTGGAGATGTGCCCGACGTCCAACATCCAGACCGGCGCCGCCAAGTCGATCGCCGAGCACCCGATCGGCCTGCTCCGCCAGCTCAGCTTCCGGGTCACGGTCAACACCGACAACCGGCTGATGAGCGGCACCACGCTCACGGAGGAGTTCGCCAAGCTGGTCGACGCGTTCGGCTACGGCTGGGACGACCTGCGCTGGTTCACGGTGAACGCGATGAAGTCGGCGTTCATCGGCTTCGACGAGCGGCTGGAGCTGATCAACCGGGTGATCAAGCCCGGGTACGAGGAGCTCAAGCAGGGCTGACCTGGGGGACCCGGTTTCCCTGGCATGATCGGAGCCATGACGACCGGGTCCCCGCAGCTGAAGTTCCGTTCCAACGCCGCACGGGTGGGGGCGTGGGCGTGGGTGACGTTCGCCGTCCTCAACCTGGTCGACATCGTGTGGCGGGGCCGGGACATGACCGCCCTGGTCATGGCCACGGTTCTGATCTTCGGCTGCGGCGTCGCGTACGTCCTCGGCCTGCGCCCCGCCATCGTCGGCGACGAGACCGGCCTCACCTTCCGAAATCTCCTCCGCGACGTACGCGTGCCCTGGGGCGCCGTACGCAAGATCGAAGGCACCGACTCGGTGAAGGTCCGGTACGCCGGTGCCGGCGGCGGGGAGGCCGTCTCACGGGCCTGGACGCTGCAAAGCTCGCCCCGTGCCCAGGCGAGGGCCCAGGCCCGCGCCCAGCGCGACGCCCAGAAGCTCCCAGCGGGCGCCGCCGAGGCGCTCAAGACCCGCACCCCGACCGCCTACGCCGCCCAGCAGCTGAACGAGCTGGCCGACCGCCACCGCCCCAAGACCACCAAGTCCGGCAACCCCAGCAAGGCCGCCGAGCAGGCGGCCAAGCCCAGCGGCTCGGTGACCTGGTCGATGACGGCCCTGGCCGCCCTGGCCATCCCCGCCACTGCCGTGATCATCGCCGTCCTGACCGCCACCCTCACCTGACGTGCGACCGCGGCAGGCGTGCAGCCCCGAAAGCGGGCAAGCGTCTGGCGCCGCTGAAGGGCGTCAGCTGAGGCCCAGGGCGTTGGCGACGTCGGCGCGTAGGGCCTCTAGGTCGTCGGCGGCCTGAGCGCGGACCGCGGCAAGGTGTGCGTCACCGACCGGGAGGACGACCTGGAGATAGCACTTGAGCTTGGGCTCGGTGCCGGACGGGCGTACGACCACGCGGGCGCTGCCTCCTGAGGTCCCTGCCGAGAGCTGAAAGCGCAGGCCGTCGGTGGGTGGCAGGCCGCCCGCTCCCTCGGCCAGGTCATCGACGCGTTCGACCGTACGGCCGCCGAGCCGGGTGGGCTGCTCCGCCCGCAGCCGGGCCATCGCATCAGTGATCAGCGAAAGGTCGGCGACGCGGAAGGAGAGCTGGCCGGTGGCGTGCAGGCCATGGCGGCGGGCCTGATCGTCCAGCAGGTCCTGGATCGTCCGGCCGTCGCGTTTGGCCGCCGCCGCGAGCCCGGCGACCGTGAGCGCCGCCCCGATGCCGTCCTTGTCGCGGACGATCACGCCGTCGTCGCCGCCGACGCTGTAGCCCAGCGCCTCCTCGTAGCCGTAGACCAGCCGATCGCCCCGCACCCCCGCCTTCATGATCCACTTGAAGCCGGTGAGCGACTCCGCGAAGCGGACCCGGTGCTCCCGGGCGATCGCGCCGAGCAGGGACGAGGACACGATCGTGGTGACGACCAGCCGGTCGTCGCCCTTGGTCTGCCGGAGGGTCTGCTCGGCCAGCAGCCCGCCGACCTCGTCCCCGGCCAGCATCCGCCAGCCGTCGGACGTCGGGATCGCGACGGCACACCGGTCGGCGTCAGGATCGTTCGCGATCACCAGATCCACGTCCGCGGCGACCGCCAAGCTGAGGGCCAGGTCCATCGCGCCGGGCTCCTCGGGATTGGGGAACGCGACGGTCGGGAAGTCAGGGTCCGGTTCGGCCTGCTCAGACACCACAGTCGGAGCGGGGAAACCTGTCCAGTCGAACGCGCGGAGGAGTGTCTCGCCCCCGACCCCGTGCATTGGCGTGTACGCCACGTTCACGTCGCGGGCGTCGCCGAGCGGGAGATGGGAGAGCGCGTGCAGATAGGCCTCGATGATCTCCTCACCGAGCCGCTCGTAGTCGTCGCCCAGCGGAAGAGCGTCCACTGGGCCCACCGCGTCGATTGCCGCGGAGATCTCGGCGTCAACAGGCGGAACGATCTGCGCGCCGTCGTTCCAGTAGACCTTGTAGCCGTTGTCGCGAGGCGGGTTATGGCTGGCCGTCACCATGACCCCGGCCGCCGCCCCCAGGTGCCGTACGGCATAGGCGAGAACGGGTGTGGGCAACGTCCGGGGGAGCACCCACGCCTGCAGCCCCGCCCCGGCCATCACCGCGGCGGTGTCGAGCGCGAACCGCTCCGAGTTGTGGCGAGCGTCATAGCCGATCACGACCCCCGACCCCTCAGCCAGTCGAGCGGCCAGGCCGGCGGCAGCGCGCATGACCGTGACACGGTTCATGCGGTTGGGGCCGGCACCCAGCTCACCGCGCAGACCGGCGGTGCCGAACTCCAGCCGGGCCCCGAACCGGTCAGCCAATGCCACAGCGTCGCCGGCGTCCAGGATTCCCTGCAGCTCAGCGCGCGTTTCGGGATCAGGATCCTGGGCCAGCCATGCGTGCGCCGCGTCCCGGTGGTCGCTCATAGCTTGGTGATCAGCGTGTGCAGGAGCGTGCCCATCCGGGTGGCGGCCGCGCGGCCAGCGGCGAGGACCTCCTCGTGGTCAAGAGGCTGGTCGGACAGGCCCGCCGCGATGTTGGTGACCAGCGAGATGCCGAGCACCTCGGCACCGCCCTGCCGGGCCGCGATGGTCTCCAGCACCGTGGACATGCCGATCATGTCGGCGCCCATCGTCCGGAGCATGCGGATCTCCGCCGGAGTCTCGTACGTGGGCCCGCGGAACGCCGCGTACACGCCCTCGGCCAGCGTCGGATCGACCTCCCGGGCCAGTGCGCGCAGCCGACCCGAGTAGGCCTCGGTCAAATCCAGGAACGTGGCGCCGGTCAGCGGATTCGCGCCCGTCAGATTGAGATGATCGGCGATGAGCACAGGATCGCCGACACGCTGGTGCTCAGGCCGCAGTCCCCCAGCAGCATTGGTAAGGACGACGGTCCGCACCCCGGCGGCCAGCGCGGTCCGGACACCGTGGACGACAGGATCGACACCTCGGCCCTCGTACAGGTGCGTACGTCCGAGAAAGACCAGTGCACGACGGCCGCCGACCTCCACCACGCGGATCCTGCCCGCGTGGCCCTCCACAGCCGGCGGTGCGAACCCCGGCAGATCCGTCACGGCCAGATCCGCGACCGGCTCGCCGAGCATGTCGGCGGCCGGGACCCAGCCGGAGCCCATCACCAGGGCGACGTCGAAGGAGTCAAGAGAGGTACGGGCGCGCAACTCGTCGGCCGCCGCCTGTGCAAAAGCGTCATTGCTCACTCAGCCGACACTATCGCTGCCGCGCCCGGGCGGCTCAATCACCCAGTGACTTGCAGGGACGGGTCCGCAGGTCCTTCACATAATCGTCCGGCGCCCCCGCCGCCTCAGCCGCGTCCGCCAGGATGCCCAAATAACGTGCCGAGGGCAGCCCGCCCTCATAGTCGTCGAGGACATAGAGCCAGCAGAGCACGTCACCGTCCAGTGTCTCCACCCGCACCCTGATCTTGCGGTAGACACCGAGGGCCGCGCCCTCCCAGGCATCCAGCTGCTTCTCGTCCCAGGCCGGGACGTCATACATCACCACGAAGACCTGCTCGCCGTCATCCTCGACGACGGTCGCCAGGGCCCCGTCCCAGCCGACGTCCTGGCCGCCGAAGGTGAGCCGCCACCCCGAAAGCCAGCCGGTGCCGCGCATGGGCGAGTGCGGAGCCCGGGAAGCCATCTGGTCCGGGTCCAAGTTGGAGGCGTACGCCGCGTACAGTGCCACGGTCGCCTAGCGTACGCGTATTTCCCGCGACCGCAGGTAGTTGCCCCCCGCCATCCCCCTAGCCTTCCGCGCCCCCGCTCTCCGAAGCCCGCCCACCGCAGGCGCCCCCGAACACCACAAGGGAGCAATCGCGCCCAGAAATGCCACCCCCGGCACCCGCCCACGCCATACCCGCCATCCCGCACCCCGCGCCGTGCACGCGGTCCCCGCCCGCGCTCCACGCCCTGCACCTGCATCCCGCACCGTGCACCTGCGTTCCGCACCGTGCACCTGCGTTCCGCACCGTGCACCGCGCTCCGCATCTTGCCCCCACACTCACACCGGGCACCCGCGCCCCGCACCATGCACCCGCGCCCCGCACATGCACCCGCGCCCCGCACCATGCACCCGCCCCCGCACTCACACCGTGCCCCCACACTCACCACGCACTCGCACTCACACCGTGCACCCACACTCACACCGTGCACGCGCCCGCACCATGCACCCGCGCCCCGCACCATGCACGAGCGCCCCGCGCCCGCACTCCACACCAGCCCGCGCGCTGCACCTGCACCCCGCGGCCCTGCCCCCGCACCCTGCACCTGACCCCGCACCCGTACGCCGGATGAAACGTTCTGGATACCGCGCCCGCACGTTGCACCACTGCCCACAGCCGAACGTTGCGGGCCGCACATAAGACCCGCACAGGAGACGCGGGCACGACACCCGCCAGCCGTATCCAGCACCGCACGCCGCGCCCCGTACGCCGGATGGCCCGGACTACACCCTGCACCCCACACCCCCACTCCGCACCCCACACCCCCACACCCCACACCCCGCGCCCTGCACTTCGCGCCCCGCACTCCGCGCGCGGCGCCCCGCACTCCGCGCCCCGCGCGCCGCACCTCGCACCCCGCACCCCGGCACTCGCACTCCGCACCCCCCACCCCGCACTCCGCGCGCCGCACTCTGCACCTCGCACCCCCACCCCGCGCGCCGCGCACCGGACCCCCGCACACGGGCCGCATGCCGCGTCCAGGCCCCCGCATCCGGACGCCGAACGGTGCGTCACAGATGCTGTCCCCCGAGCGGCACCCGGATGATGCTGCGCCTAGTACGACACCGCGCACACGCGCCTGACATGCGGCATGGGGCGTACGGCATGGGGTGTACGGCGCCACAGCGACGGATCGGCAGAGATCACAACGCGGCATGCCTGGGGGGAGCCGTCAGGCATCCAGGCCCGCTGCAGGTGTGCAATGTCGCGGGAGCCAAGCGCGCGCGGCCCCGGACCCGACAGCCGGGGCCAGAGGGGAGAGGCAGGCCGCAGCAGCATGCGGCGCAGCGGGCCAAAGCAGCCACGCGGACAGCGCAGCGAGAACTGGCCAGTGCTCCCTGTATGGGGGGAACCGGTCAGGTCACTACCTCGCGTAGGAAACAATAGAAATCGTGACCCGCATCGTGATTATCGGAGGAGGCCCAGGCGGCTACGAGGCCGCCCTCGTCGCGGCGCAGCTCGGCGCCGACGTGACCGTGGTGGAACGCGACGGTCCCGGCGGGGCGTGCGTGCTCACCGACTGCGTGCCCTCCAAGACGCTCATCGCCACTTCGACCCGGATGGCGGTCATGTCCGAGTCCGCGGGTCTCGGACTTCGCTTCAGCGGCGGCCCCGACGGCATCGTCGGCGGTCTTGAGGCTGACATGTGCACCGTCAACAAGCGCGTGAAGGACCTGGCGCGGGCCCAGTCCTTCGACGTCGCCGAACGGCTGGCCTATGAAGAGGTCAAGATCGTTCGAGGTGAGGCCCGCCTGATCGAACCGCATGTCGTCGCGGTCGGCGACCGTCATCTGCGTGCCGACATCATCCTGGTCGCAACCGGCGCCACGCCCCGGGTGCTGCCAGGCGCCGAACCCGACGGCGAGCGCATCCTCAACTGGCGGCAGTTGTACGACCTGCAGGAGCTTCCCGAGCACCTGATCGTGGTTGGCTCCGGTGTTACCGGTGCGGAGCTGGCCGGGGCCTATCTTTCCCTCGGCTCCAAAGTGACGCTCGTCTCATCTCGAGACCGCATCCTGCCCACCGAGGACGCCGACGCTGCGGCCGTTCTGCAGGAGGTCTTCCTGCGCCGGGGGATGAAGGTCATGTCCCGGTCCCGCGCTGGCGCCGTGGAGCGTTCCGGTGACGGTGTGATCGTCACGCTGGAGGACGGCACCAAGATCGAGGGCTCACACTGCCTCATGACGGTCGGCATGGTGCCCAACACCCGCGGCATCGGCCTTGAAAAGACCGGCGTCCGCCTCAACTCGCACGGCTTCGTCGAGGTCGACAAGGTCTCCCGTACGAGCGTCCCCCACATCTATGCCTCTGGCGACTGCACCGGCGTGCTCATGCTGGCCTCCGTTGCGGGCATGCAGGGCCGCATCGCAATGTGGCACGCCCTGGGCGAGGCTGTGCAGCCGCTCAAGCTGGGCTGGGTGTCGTCCAACATCTTCACCGACCCCGAGGTGGCCTCGGTGGGCGTCTCCCAGAAGATGGTCGACGACGGTGAGGTGAACGCCCGTACGGTCATGCTGCCGCTCTTCAGCAACGCACGCGCCAAGATGCAGGGTTTCGAGGACGGCTTCGTGAAGCTCTTCTGCCGTCCTTCGACCGGCATCGTCCTGGGCGGTGTCATCGTGGCCCCCCGCGCGAGCGAGCTGATCCTTGGCCTCTCCATCGCCGTCCAGCAACACCTCACGGTCGACCAGGTGGCGCACACCTTCGCCGTCTACCCGTCCCTCTCGGGCAGCATCACCGAGGCCGCCCGCCGCCTCATGACCGAACACGCCTACTGATCCAGGCCATGCCGCCGCAGCCGCGACCGCCGCAGGTCGTCGGCACTGATCGCAACGGCGAACGTGCTGGCCACCAACGCCAGCATCCCGACCATGACCCGGATCCACCACTCCGCTGGCAACAACCCGAGCCCGACGCAGACCGGGATCATGATCGCCAGGTGCCGGCCCAGCATCCGTCCCCGCCATCCCGCGTCAGTCAGGTCATGCCGTACCCAGTCCCGGTTCTCGGCAGGCAGGCGAAACCCCAGCGTGTAACCAACACGCCGCCAAGCCCCCGGATCACCAGCCAACCGGGTCATCTGAGTGTCATTCCCCCCAAACCCCACCCCCAACGAGCAACCCTTACCCAGCACCCAAGGCACCCCCCGCCAGCGCCCGGTGCCTAAGGCATCCCCCACTTCGCTCGAACAGCGCCCATTTAGGTTTCCGCCCTACCCCAAGCCGGGCACGTCCCAGGGCCCCGCCTGCTCGAGCCATAGGAACCCCAGGCAACGCCGAACCCAACCGAGCCCGGACACAACATGAGACTCCATATTCTTCGAACACTTTGACCTGAGGCCACATCTGCCCAGCAGGCAACTTCCTCGTGGATACCCACTCCACACCCGCCCGGTTTTCGGTGCTGTGGTCGTGTTGGCCGGCCGGGGTGACAAGTCACTCGTTCAGCTCGCCGATGACGTAGAGCTAACCGTTCTGTCTGCTAAATGGGCAGGCGAGAAGAGTGCCGACGACGGAAACAGAGGTGAATCCGGTCGGCTGACCACAGCGGAGGAGAGGAAGAAGGAGCTGTCAAAACTCATCGTAGTAATTGGCGGCTGGAGGGCCCTCAGGGAGGGCCACTGCATCTGCTTCATATAAGCCTCACGCGACCAACACAGTTGCTTGCTCGCCCCCTGAAAAGCCACGCTGGAAGCGACGTGCTGCGAGTTTAAGGTGAGCAGTGGTGGCAACAGTCGCCCCCTTTGCTGACGCGGTCACCCGACTGCATGCTGGCCCGTCTTCGCTTCAAACGCTGGCGGCGAAGAAAGAGCTCGCCGGGGGTGGGGCTCGCACCTGCCTGCGGGTTTGTGCATGTCTGTGAGTTTTGCCTATGCATCTATGCATCTGCGGGTCTGTGCATCTGCGGATTACTGCTCTGCCGCTGCGCGGTTGGCGGCAGTGGTCACCCTTTTGGCTTCGGGCCCTGCCCGGCTGTCGGGTGGGGCGGGGCTGAAGGTCTAAAAGCGGCGGCGACAAGAAGGTAGGCGGTGGGTGCGGCAGGTGCGTGCGGACAGGTTTCCGGGCGGCAGGTTACTTCGTGCCGCTTCGCGGTTGGCGGCAGCGGTCACCCCTTTGGCTCCGCACCCCGCCCGGCTGTCGGGTGGAGTGCGCTGAAGACCCAATAAGCGGCGGCGAGAAGAAGAGGCGGCGGGTGCGGCTGGTTGGTGATGTGCGGGTTGCTGGTGGCTGATGCTCGACCTTAGCCGCGCGAAGCGCGGGATTTCCCGCAACCCAAGCGGCGGCCCGCCCTCACCCTTGTGTCGCATGGCTGGACTTCCGCAACCGCAACCAACGTGACCGCAACCCACGACAAAGCCGCACAAACCCGCAAACGGTCATTTCGGCACCGCTCAACCACCCACCCAAACCAGCCGACTTAATCCCCGATCCACCCGTCCTCAATCGACAACGACCGTGGGACGACCCCCCACCCCAGCCACCCACAAAAACAGGCCACAAACAACCACCCCGATCCCGGCGAATGACATCGACATAACCCTCCGACTCGCCGCTCCTGGCCCAAGTGGAAATCGTGGGACGGTCACCTGTCGCACCCGGCCCAAAAAGGTGGCCGGATGCCGTCGGCAATCGGCACTCAACACCTTGCGATATCACCGAATGTGACGATAGAATAACAGCATGGATTCGATCGTGGCGGGACTTGATTCCGCTTCCACCGCTGACTTGGTGGAAGCGGCCGCCGCGATCACCACCCAACTCGCCCAACGAGCGGCGCCCGACTCCGGGACCGCCTGCATGGAGTTGGCCGAGCGGTTTGCTGCCGCGTTGGATCAGGGTGAGCAGGTGCTGGCGGGGTTGATTGCGGTGGTGGACCGGACCGGCGAGATGAAGCACTGGGGTCTGGCGTCGACTCAGGCGTGGTTGCGGTGCCGGTTGGGCATGCGCGAGGGCCGCGCCCAAGAACGCCTCACCCTGGCCCGGCAACTCCCCCGCCTGCAGCAAGTAAGCGAGCGGCTGGCCACCGGCGCCCTGTCGTATGGGTATGCCGCCACCATCGCCGACGCCGTACAGCGCCTGAACGATGAGGATTGCGCGGCGGCCGAGGGCATTTTGTTGGAGGCGGTGGCGGGCGGGGTGTCGGCGCGGAACCTGGCGCGGCTGGGCCGCAGAGTGCATGATCTGGTCGCCGAACTCACCGGGGAAGATAAACCGCCGGAGGATGCGGCGCGGGGGTATCAGCGGTCGTGGGTGACCGTCAGCCGGTCGTTGGATGGCGGCTGTTACCTGCACGGGTGGCTCAACCCCGAAGACACCGCCATCCTGGACGGCACCCTGACACCGCTCGCGAAACCCGCCGGGACCGACGACCGCCGCGATCTGGCCGAACGCACCGCCGCCGCCCTATCCACCGTGCTGGCTGGTGGGCACAGGGACACCCGGGTCACTGTCATCGCCGACCTGCAGACCCTGACCGGCGATGACCGGCCCGGGCGGCTGCGTGACGGCACCCCGATCCCGGCGGCGCAGGTGCGGCGCATCGCCCTCAACGCCGGAATCTCCCCACTGATCATGAGCGCCGACCATGTGCCGCTGTATTTGGGGCATGCGGTGCGGATCGCCACCGCGGGGCAACGGCGGGTGCTGGAAACGCTGTATGACACGTGTGCGGTGCAGGGGTGCGAGGTGCCGGGGCTGTTGTGCGAGGTCGACCATGTCGATGGGTGGGCGCTGGGCAACAGCCCCACCGACATCGACAAACTCGCCCTATGCTGCGGCTGGCACAACCGCTGGAAACACACCCACCCCCACCAGATACACATCACCCACACCAACGACGGCCGCTTTGTCTACCGGGCGCTGCCACCCGACGGGACCGCCAGATCCAGACACGGCAGACCCGTCGATCAGGCCGACAATCCCTGGCACGACCACGCGGCCTGACCACCCCGCACACCCCCAGCCCTGTAGTAGCCCGGCGCACCCCCAGCGCCGGGCCTACAGGCACGCCCCCACCCCGGGCCAACCGTTCACCATGGGCGGCAGCCGCGTCCGGCAGCCTTGGCGCCCACCCTGACGCCCACCCTGGCACCCGCACCCTGCCCGCAGCCCCGACCAAGTGACCGCCAGCCCCCAAGGGGACAGGTCACCCACCGCGTCGGCAGGCTCTAAGAGCTCCTCACAGAATCAGCGGACGAGGCGTCGCCAGCAGACGATGGCTGCGGCCAGGGTCATGAAGGCCTCGTGGATGTCGTCGCGGATCTCCCAGCGGATGCGCAAGCGGCGGAACCAGTGCAGCAGGCCGATGGTGCGCTCCACGACGTAGCGGTGGACGCCCAGGCCAGAGTCGTGCTCGGTGCCGCGGCGGGCGATGCGGGGTTTGATGCCCTTGGCCGGACCAGGCGGCGGTATTTGTCGTGGTCATAGCCGCGGTCGGCCAGCAGGCACGCCGGTCTGCGGCGGGGCCGTCCCACCCGGCCGCGGACCGACGGCACCTTGTCCAGCAATGGCATCAACTGGGTGACATTGTTGCGGTTGCCGCCGGTCAGGCTGAGGGCGAGCGGGATGCCGTGGCCGTCGGTCAGGACATGGTGCTCAGAGCCCGGCCAGCCACGGTCGACCGGGCCCGGTCCGGTTTGGGCCGCCTTTCAACGCCCGGACGTGCGAGCTGTCGATCACCGCCTCGACCAGTCCAGGTGACCGGCGGCGTGCAACTCCTCCAACAGCAGCCGGTGCAATCGATCCCACACGCCGGCTTGGTGCCACTCGGCCAGCCGCCGCCAGCACGTCATCCCCGACCCAAACCCAGCTCCTGGGCAAGAACTCCCACCGGATCCCGGTATGCAGCACGAACAAGATTCCGCGCAGCACCTTGCGATCGTCCAACCGCCTGCGGTCGGGTGTGGCGCTTGCGGCGCTCCACCTTCGGCAGCAGCAGTTCGATCCGCTCACACAAGCTGTCGGGCACGCCCCAGGGAAGTTGCTCGCCTTACGCATGCCCCTACCGAACAGCTAACCACTACCGCATGTCGCGCCATATACGCATTCTGTTATGACCTCTAAGGCCGCTGTGGGCGTTAGCACGGCCGGGATGCAGCAGCACCAGCCTCCCCGCGCACAGCGCCACAAACGCTCTTCCCCCGGCCAGACGCGCGGCACCTTGACGCCCAGACCTCCCCCCGGCTCACCTCGCCGCCGGGTCTGAATCCAGCCCAGCGGTGACCCGCAGCCGGGCAAGCAGCCGCCCCCAAGGGGTGGCCGACGCCGAGATCACAGACCTGGAGCTGCTGTGGTCATGAGCGTGGTCGGCATGGGGCAGTGCCAGCCTCCCCGTGCGCAGCGCGGCAAAGCTCTTGCCCATCAGACCCGCGGCCACGTCGGCACTCAGCCCTGCCCTCCGCTCACCTCGCTGCCGAGTCTGAACCCCAGCCCTGCGGTGACCCGCAGCCGGGCAAGCAGCCGCCCCCAAGGGGTGGCCGACGCCGAGATCACAGACCTGGAGCTGCTGCGGGCATGAGCGTGGTCGGCATGGGGCAGTGCCAGCCTCCCCGTGCGCAGCGCGGCAAAGCTCTTGCCCATCAGACCCGCGGCCACGTTGGCGCCCTGCCCTGCCCTGCCCTGCGCTCGTCTCGCTGCCGGGTTTGAACCCCGGCTCCGCGGTGGCCCGCAGCCGGGCGACCAGCCGCACTAAAGGGGTGGCCGATGCCGAGTTCGCAGTCCTTGGGCCGCTGCGGCCGTGAGCATGGCCGGCCTGGGGCAGTGCCAGCGTCCCCGTGCGCAGCGCGGCAAAGCTCTTGCCCATCAGACGCGCGGCCACGTCGGCGCCCAGCCCTGCCTCCTGCTCGCCTCGCTGCCGAGTCTGAACCCCAGCCTCGCGGTGACCCGCAGCCGGGCGACCAACCCGCGCACAAGAGGCGACCAGGTGCCGAGATCGCTGATGCTGGCCGCCGCAGACAACACAGGCGGCAACCCGACAGCGACGGACATCCCGCGCAGCGCGGCGATATCTTCTACCAGCGTCCGGCGAGCGGTTACGTTGGCGTGCTACTCCGCCCCCCGGTTCACCTCGCCGCTAAGTCCGAGCACCAGTCCAGTGGTGGTCGGCAGTTGAGTGACCGGCCGCGCCACCGGGGTGACCGATACCGGTTCGTTGCTTTGCTGCGCGTCGATGTGCACCACACCGTCCGTGCCACACCCACTGCTGCGGCACGGACGTTGCTGGAATGCACCAACACCAGGCACCTCGCGCGAGGCGCGGCGGGGTGTTTCACCAGCGTCCGGGGAGCGGCCACGTTGGCGCGCTGCTGTGGGCCTCACTCACCTCGCCGTCGAGTCTGTGCCCCTGCTCTGGGCCGCAGACGGGTGACCGGCCGCGCGAAAGGGGGTGATCGGTGCCGAGATCGCCGGCCTTGAGCCGCTATGGCTGTGAGTGTGGCCCGGGATGCGGCAACACCAGGCATCCCGCGCGAAGCGCGGCAAAGCTCTTGCTCCTCACTGGGCGTACGGTCACGTTGGCGCTCCAACGGTCTGTCGAGGACGACGGGGCGCTCTCCCATCGGCGTGAACGGCCTGGTCATGCCGACGACGATGGCCTCCATCGACACCATCAGCATCGTGTGAGCGCCATCGCGGGTGCCCGAGCGACGATCAGCAAGCGGCGGTGGGCGAATACCGGCGAATCGGATCTTCACCGCCGACAGACTTCGTCATCAAGCAACCCTTTTGATCACGAAGCCGTGTGTGCAGGGAACGAGCCCCTGCCCTTCGGGTGATCCACTCGGTAGAGGCTGTGATCGCACGGCTTCGCTCCCACAGAGAGGATCGCAAGTGAAGGCAGGATTCCGTTTGGTCATCGCCGTCACTGCGGCGGCGCTGGTTCCGGCGGCCGCGACGGTCACAGGGGCTTCGGCGGCTGGCAGTGTCACCGTCGGGATTTCCAAGGCCAACCGCGACCATGCTCGCGTCGAGGTGAAGAACGGGACCGGCCGTACCCTCACCGACGTGGAGGTCGACCTGTGTTACGACGGGGGTCCTTGCAAAAGGCTGAACCGCTGGCTCGTCACGATCAAGCCAGGAGACCGTGTGGCCTACACCGGCACGTGCACCCAGGGCCAGAAGATCTACGGCCTGGTCCAGTACCCCCGTGACCACGGCGAGCACTCACGCATCATCACCTGCTGAGGCGTACGCGACCTGCGGACATAACCCGATTCAGGGGTCTGCCCACAAATGCGAGCAGCCCCTGGTCCAAAGGGCGAGCGTTCGGCGACGCACAACTGGACGCCTCACTCCCAGTGAATGCCGACATCTCGGCGGAGTCGCGAGCACGATCGTGGGCTCAACCCTTGTGCGCCCCGGCGCTGTGGTGACGGCAGGGCCCGGCCGGGGCATTGTCATCGGACCAGCATGCTCCGGCGGCAGCGGCGAACGGGCTTCGGCTCTCGCGCTAAGGGTGGCATGGGCCCGATTTTTAAGGCGCGTGGGCTGCGGACAGTGACTCAGGGGGCCAGTGAACGTCGCGGATCTTGGTCGTCCCGCGACTCGCTCTGGTTGATCCGGTCGCGCACATATCGGCTCGTCAGAGTCGCTGGTGACGCGTTCGGGTGACGGGAACGATCGTTCGCGACCGGGCCTGCTCGTTCAGATCGGCCAGTTTCTCCTCACGGAACGCCGACCAGCCGAACCTTCCCGGTCCCGGTCGGCCATTGGAGAATCGTCGATGTGGATTGCCCGGGCCATCCTTGCGGTGGGGGCCACTGAGGTTGTCGAGCGCTGCCTTGGGGGCGACTCGCGTGGGCTCGGGCCTTCGCAGCGGTTTTGAATAGAGCGAGGGGTCGCGGCGTTGGGACCCCTCGCTCTCACTCGGGCGGATCAGAAGCCTCCGAAGTCGCCTCCGCCGCCGAAGTCACCGGAGCCGAAGTCCCAGCCGCCGCCGACGTCGCCACCGTCGCCGCCGAAGCCGCCCATGTCGCCGGCACCCATGTCGCCGTAGCCGCCGCCCCAGCCGCCCATCATCGAGCCGAGCATGGTGCCGATCATCATGCCGCTGAGGAGGTCCATACCGCCGTACGAGGCGTAGTAGCCGCCCGCGTAAGGGCCGTAAGCGGGGCCTGCGTCCCAGTAGGGACGGCGGCCGTCGCCGTAGGGCACCATGCGGATGTCCGGGTTTCCTCCGCTCAGTACGGCCTGTGCGTCGGCTTCGCAGGCGGGGACAGAACGGGGCGTGCCGCCGGGCGGGGCCCACATCACGTCCTGCGTAGACGGGCCGTGGTTGGGGTTGAAGAAGCAGGGGGCGCGCTTCTCCGGCACTGGCTCACCGGCCATCCGGGCGCGTGTCGCGGTCATGTAGTAGCGGCCGTCCTCCAGGGCCGTGGTGACCGCCTGCATGTCCTGTGGATTGGAGGCGCGGACGGTCGCGGACTTGGCCCCGTCGTAGGAGTTCATGGCGCGCTCGTAGTCCGAACGGATCTCGGGGTCGAGCTTCTGGTCCATGACGTTGAGGTCGAGCTTGGCGATGTCCTCGCCGAGCAGCGTCACGTCCTCCTCGACACCCTGCTTGAGCTCGGCCATCTGCTGCTCTTCGCGCTTGCGGCGCTTGCCGCGCACGACGAGGAACGCGGCGAACGCGGCGGCCAGGAGCAGGATGACCACGCCCAGCGTCACGAAGCCCCCGATCATGCTCGATCGGGCCTGGTCGTCGGCCTTCTTCTCGGCGAGCGACCCGAACTGCGTGAGCCGGGACTTGATCCCGCCGCCGGAGGTCTGCGCGATCAGCTGGTTGATCTCTTTGCTGGAGAGGTCCTTGGAGATGCCGGCCATCTCCCGGCCGTTGGCGTCGATCGCAACGTAGGTCTTGCCCTTGCCGACCCGATTGCCGACGGACTTGAGCATGCTGCCCAGTGCCTGCTGGGAGTGGCCGGGCTTGACCACGACGGCGCGGATGTCGGCGTCCCCGTCGTTGGCGAACGCGGCATTGATCTCGGCCTTGTCGGCGTCCGACAACGACGCACCGGAGTCGGTCGTCACGTACAGCCGGGAATTGGTCAGGCCTTTGGCGATCTGTGAGACATCGTCGGCCTGGGCGGGTGCTGCGAAGCCGAACAGCAGCAGCATGACAGCGGCGATCATCGCCGGCACCGTGAAACGGCGTGCCGGGGGCCTCGCCCGAAGCTCGGAACTCATGATGACAGTCTGCCTCCTCACCTGGTAAGACGAGTTCACGGCACACTCCGTTCCGGACCCCCCGTCGCCGCAGGTCAGCGGCCTGCTCAAGGTCATACCCGGGAATGGTCATACCCGGGAAAACGGAACGCACCCCCGCCGGGTGGCGGGGGTGCACGATTCGGTCAGGAATCCTTGATCTCGCAGATGACCGCGCCGCTGGAGACGGTCTGCCCGACCTCCGCCGCCAGGCCGGTGATCGTGCCGGCCTTGTGGGCGGTGAGAGGCTGCTCCATCTTCATGGCCTCCAGGACCACGATGGTGTCCCCGGCCGCCACGGTGGCGCCGTCTTCGGCGACGAGCTTGACGATCGTGCCCTGCATGGGGCTGACCAGGGAGTCGCCGGACGCCTGGGACCCGCCGCCCTTCTTGCCGCCGCGCCGCTTGGCCGGGGCTCCCGCCTTGCCCGTGGCGGAAGCCGAGGCGCCCAACCCTGCGGGGAGAACGACCTCGATGCGCTTGCCGCCGACCTCGACGGTCACGCGCTCACGTTCGCCGGCGTCAGGCTCGCCGGCCGCTACGCCCGCGTCGTATGGCGGGATCTGGTTGTCGAATTCGGTCTCGATCCACCGGGTGTGGATGGTGAACGGTTCGTGGGGATCGACGGGGACGAAGGCGGAGTCGGCCAGGACTGCCTGGTGGAAGGGCAGCACGGTCGGCATGCCCTCGATGGCGAACTCAGCCAGCGCACGACGGGAACGTTCGACTGCCTGCTGGCGAGTGGCGCCGGTGACGATGAGCTTGGCGATCAGCGAGTCGAACGCCTGCGGCACCGTTTGCCCCTGGACATAGCCCGAGTCCAGCCGCACACCCGGGCCGGACGGCGGCTCCCAGGTGGTCAACGTGCCGACTGCGGGCAGGAATCCACGGCCCGCGTCCTCGGCGTTCAACCGGAACTCGATCGAGTGGCCGCGCAGAACGGGGTCGTCGTAGCCCAGCTCTTCTCCGGCAGCGATCCGGAACATCTCCCGCACCAGGTCGATCCCGGCAACCTCTTCGGTGACAGGGTGCTCCACCTGCAGGCGAGTGTTGACCTCCAGGAACGAGATAGTGCCGTCCTGGCCGACCAGGAACTCGCACGTCCCCGCCCCCACATAGCCTGCCTCGCGCAGGATCGCCTTGGAGGAGGTGTAGAGCAGGTCGACCTGCTCGTCGGTCAGGAACGGGGCAGGGGCCTCTTCGACCAGTTTCTGGTGGCGGCGCTGTAGCGAGCAGTCTCGGGTCGACACTACGACTACGTTGCCGTGGGTGTCGGCCAGGCATTGGGTCTCCACATGCCGCGGCTTGTCCAGGTAGCGCTCGACGAAGCACTCGCCTCGCCCGAACGCACCGATTGCCTCCCGTACCGCCGACTCGTACAGCTCAGGGACTTCCTCCAGCGTCCGGGCGACCTTCAGCCCGCGGCCACCACCGCCATAGGCCGCCTTGATAGCGATCGGCAGCCCGTGCTCACGCGCGAACTCCACCACCTCATCGGCACCCGACACCGGGTCCTTGGTGCCCGCCACCAGCGGTGCACCGACCTTCTGCGCGATGTGCCGCGCCTGCACCTTGTCACCCAGCGCGATGATCGCGGCAGGCGGCGGCCCGATCCACGTCAACCCCGCCGCCATGACCGCGGCAGCGAAGTCAGCGTTCTCGGCCAGGAACCCGTAGCCGGGATGCACCGCGTCAGCGCCCGCATCCGCGGCGACCTTCAGGAGCTTGTCGATGTCCAGGTAGCTGTCTGCGGCCGTCGAGCCGCCGAGCGCGAACGCCTCGTGCGCCACCCGAACATGCAACGCGTCCAGATCCGGCTCGGCGTACACCGCGACGCTGGCCAAACCTGCATCGCGACAGGCTCGGGCAATACGAACCGCGATCTCCCCGCGGTTGGCGATCAGGACCTTGCGCACGTGGGTCTCCTCCCTGAACCTCGCACGCAGTCTAGATAACCCCCCTCCAAGACTTTTGTAAGCCCCTCCTTATCGTCGATTATCCCTTGTGAAGCAAGGGATCCAGGACACCCGCCGTCCCGTCTGACCGGTACCCCCGGGAACGAACGCCCGGCGGCGGAGAGGAGAGCGGGACGTGGCAGACAAGAACGCGTCGGGCGCGAAGGACTCACTGGGAGCACGAGGATCGCGTCGCCTCCAGGCACCGAGCCGTCGGAACGCGATCATCCTGGCGGTGGTGCTGGTCCTGGTGGGCGGGCCGCTGCTGAACGGGCTGCTGAGCGGCTACGAGCGGACGGGCGGCGGCGAGATCGCCATCGTCCGCAACGGAGGCTTCTTCGACAACAACAGGATCCGGCAGGTCGTCGACCCCGGATCGAGCCGCACCTGGATCGGGCTGTACTCGAAGGTCCACAAGTACCCGGCGCAGCAGCGCTTCTACACCATCACCTCGAAGGAGTCCAAGGGCGAACGCGAGGGCGTGGACGTCGTCACGGTGCCCAGCGCCGACGGCGTCAACATGGGCCTTGAGGGCACTCTCTACTTCACGCTCAACCTGGACCACCAGGCGCTGAAGTCGTTCGACGACAAGTTCGGGACCCGGAAGTTCCGCGGTGTGGGCGGCGGCGCCTACTTCGCCTGGGAGGGGGACAAGGGCTGGTCGGCGTTCCTCGACCAGGTCGTCCGCCCGGTGATCGACAACGATCTGCGCAGCCAGATCAACAGCTTCCGCTGCGCCGAGCTCGTGTCGTCCTGCGCCCTCGTACAGAACACCTCGTCTGCCGCCAACGCGCAAAAGCCGCTGGCGGGCGGAGCGCAGCCGCAGAGCAACAACGCCAACATCGCCAAGGTGCAGCAGGCGATCAACACCAGCCTCGCCGCCGATCTCGAGAACACCCTCGGCGGCAAGTTCGTCACCAATCTCCACTTCAACCTCGTCCGGGTGACGCTGCCGGAGAAGGTGCAGGACGCCGTCGACCGGGCACAGGCCGCGTTCGCCCAGGTGAGCGAGGCGCAAGCGCGTGTCGCCACGGCGAAGGCCGAGGCAGCCGCGAACAAGGCCCGCCAGGACGGCTACAACAAGTGCCCGACGTGCGCGAGGATCGAGGAACTGCGGGCGTTGCCGCAGGGCATCACGGTCTACGCGCCCGGCAATCCGAACGGTGCCCTGCTGCCGAGGAGGTGACTCGTGCAAAGCTGCCGAGGAGGTGACCCGTGCGATTCCTGATCATCCTCGTGGCCCTGGTGCTGCTCGCCGTGGTGATCGTCCTGCTGCTGTACGGGCTGCGGGGCGGCGCCGAGTCGAAACCCGCAGACGTCCGGGCGAGGTGGGAGCCACACACCGAGGCCGGCGACGGCGTCACCACGGTCGTCGTACGTCAACTTGCCGAGAACCCGCGAAGCGGGCACGCGATCGAGTCCGGCCGCCAGGTCATCGCGTCCATCCCGGACGACGATCCGGAGTGGGAGACGCGCTACCACGAGGCCATGGCCCAAGCCCGATCCCGCGTGGCCGCCCTGGAGAGCCAGGCGGACTGATCGTTCAAGACCGACCGTTCAAGAAAGTCGCGCACTGACCGTTCGAGAAAGACCCGCGCGTGCCGGGGACGGGAACGCAGGGGACCGGCACGCGCGGGAGCCATGGCTTCGGAGCCGCGCTTTGGAGCCCTGGTTACCAGCTGGACTTGCGGACGCCTGGGAGTTCGCCTCGATGGGCCAGTTCGCGGAAGCGGACGCGGCTGAGGCCGAACTTGCGCAGGTGGCCGCGGGGGCGCCCGTCGACGGCGTCGCGGTTGCGGATCCGGGTGGGGCTGGCGTCGCGGGGTTGACGGCTCAGCTCGCGTACGGCCGCGGCGCGGATCTCGGGGTCGACGCCGGGGTTGCGGATGAAGCGCTTGAGCTCGGCGCGGCGGGCGGCATGCCGTTCCACCACGGCGCGACGCCGTTCATTCGCCGCGATCTTGCTCTTCTTGGCCATCAGACCTTCTCTCCACGTGCCCTGATCCGGGCCACCGCCCGGTCGATGCCGATCTTGTCGATGGTCTTGATGGCCTTGGTGCTCAACGTGAGCGTCACGTACCGCCGTTCGCCCGGCAGCCAGTAGCGCTTGCGCTGCACGTTCACGTCGAACCGGCGCGGGGTCCGGCGGTGCGAGTGCGACACCCGCTTGCCGAACCCCGGTCCGCGGCCCGTCAGCTGACAACGCCGGGACATCAGCCGCGGCCCCGCGCGTAGCGCCGGTTGAACTTCTCGACCGCGCCGGTGGAGTCCACCAGGCGGCTCTTACCCGTGTAGAACGGGTGGCTCGCGGACGAGACGTCCACATCGACGACGGGGTAGGTGTTGCCGTCCTCCCACTCGATCGCGCGGTCGGAGACCACGGTCGAACGCGTCAGGAAGGCGAAGTCGGCGCCGCGGTCGCGGAAGACGACGGGCCGGTAGTCGGGGTGGATGTTCTTCTTCATCGTTCCTCCCGGTAGGTCACGTGCCTGCGCACGATCGGGTCGTACTTGCGGAGGGTCAGGCGGTCGGGGTCGTTCCGGCGGTTCTTGGTGGTCACGTACGTGTGACCGGTGCCGGCGGTCGACCTGAGCTTGATCACCGGCCGGAGCTCGTTCTTGGCCACGGATCCACCCCTTCCTGTCGGCAGCACTTCCGTGCCTGTGCAAACATAATGATAACCGTTTTCATTCCTGGGAGGGCAAGCAGGATGTCGAGCATTCCGGTGGTCGTGGTCGCGGGTCTGCATGCCGAAGTGCGGGCCGAAGCCGTGCGCAGGCTCCTGGCGGCCACGCCGTACTCCCTCGCCGTTCACCACGACCTGCGCGGCATCGGCCATGGCCAGGTCGAACGCGTCGTGCTGGATGCGTGGGGAGTGCGGGAGCGAGCCGATGTACGCCTGGCGCACGGCTGCGTTTCGTGCACCATCCGCGAGGACGTGCTGCCCGCCATCGAGCGGCTGGCCAGCGAAGCGCGCCTCCTCGTCATCGAGACTTGGGGCTCGGTCGAACCACGTGCCGTCGCCGAACAGATCGCCAAGGTGCCCGGTGTCCACCTCACGGGCGTGCTCACGGCCGCGGACCCGGCAGGCGTGCTGAACGACCTGGGCGGCGGCGAACGCCTGCGTGACCGGGCGCTGACGGCGTCCGAGGAGGATGAGCGGTACGTGGCAGAGGTTCTCGTTCGCCAGATCGAATACGCGTCGACCCTCATCCTCGGCGCCGGGGAGCCGGAGGATGTCCTCTTGGCACAGACCGTGCTCGAACACCTGGGCGCCGGAACGCCGGTCACGCCGCTCGACGAGCTCACCGCCCCGCACGGCGCACTCGACGCCGCGACGCTCGCGGCCCGGGTCGATCCGGAGAGCCTGCGCCTGCCGGTCGATCAGGACTCCGACGGGGTCGCCACAATGATCTGGCGGCGCCCCCGCCCGCTCCACCCCGTGCGGCTGTACGAGGCGATCGACGATCTGGCGACCTGTGCCGTACGGAGCCGTGGGCGCCTGTGGCTCGCGAACCGTCCAGACGTGCTCCTGGGATGGGACTGCGTGTCCGGCCTGCTGGCCATCGAGGATCGCGGCCGGTGGCTCGCCGCCCGTTCCAGCCGCGCCTGGTCCAAGGCCACGCCCGCCCGCCGGGCCGCCGCCGCGCTGGACTGGCAGCCGAAGACCGGCGACCGCACCCAGTTGCTTGCATTCACCGGCCCGGAGCTGGATCGCCCCGCTATGACGCACCTCCTCGACCGATGCCTGCTCACCGAAGCGGAGATGCGCGCGGGCTCCGACGCCTGGGCCGCCTACGCCGACCCGTTCGCGGGCGTCCTGGACTGATCCGCCCGCAACCGTCCTGAGCTGGTCCGTTTAGTGGCGTCCGTCGCAGACGGCCAGGGCGGGTCCGTTAAGTGGGCGTCGTAAGTTGATCCGTCCGCGGACGTCCTGGGCTGAAGCGTCCGGCACAAGCTCTGACTGAGCCGGACGTTCCCGCCGCGGGGTGTACTGAGCTGGATCGTTCGCGGGCGGGTTGGGCCGTTCGTCTGAGGTGGCCGGGGTCGCGTCGTTTGCGGCACTTATGGGCGGGATCGCTCATGTTGATTCTGGGCGATCTGATCCCAGTGGCTGTGGGGGTATCCGGACGCGATGGTTCGGGCGGATTTGCCTCTCCCGTCGGGGGTTCTGCCGGTGTATCTTCGCGACTGATCAACAGAGGAGACCGATGGCCCGCGGGACTCGTTCCGGCTTGGCGATGGTCCTCGCCATCGCCGCATGCGTGATGGTGCCGTCGTCCACCCCGGCGATGAGCCGGCCGACCGTGGACGACGAGACCAAACAGCAGCTCACCGTCGCCGCCCGGTCGCTGCTGGAGCGCCGTTCGAAGGCGCTCGTTCAGCAGCCCCGGCGCCGTGACCGGCAAAGTCCCTCCGAAGTACTCGGCGTCCAGATCTCGCCCCTGGTCGTACGCAACCAGGACCGGGCCCTGCGGGAGCTGGCGAACCGCAACCGCGCCCCAGTCGAAGGCGGCCCGGCGTACACCGGCGCCCGCACGCGCCTCCGCGCCGATCGTGCCGTCCGGACGGGCGACCGCATCACGCTGGAGGCCACAGAGCACACCGAGGTCCGCTACGAGAACGGCAGACTCACCCAGTCAGTGCGCCGCCGGTTCGAGTTCACGACCCAAGGCGAGCAGATCACCTTGGTGGCCGAACGAGTCCTGGACCCCTCGGTCCACCCCCTCAACGACCCGGACCACCACTGACCTGCTGAGGCCATCTCGCCGCTGTCCGCGCGTGTATGGCAATCGCCTACTCGCCCTCAGCCCCATGAACCCCTCTCGGCGCGTTCAGGCGTTCTTCCGCCCGACTCCACCCGCGCAGGCGACCTCGGGCGGGTCGTGCAACGGCTCAGGGCGCCATCTCGACACCGGAACGATGCCAGGCTCCAGAACCTCGAGACCGTCGAAGTAGCGGGCGATCAGCTCCCGGCTCCGAGCCGTATAGGGGATCACGCCCCTCCCGGCGTTGTAGCGCCTGAGCGCCTCCACGTACGTCGGCTCGGCGTCGGTCCCGTCGTAGAGCGCCAGGTAACTGCCCGGCGGCAGCCCCGCCATCAGTTGTCCCACGATCGAACGAGCCTCGTCGTAGTCGCGGATCAATCCCAGGATGCCCATGAGCATGAGCGCGACGGGCTGGCTGAAGTCCAGCGTGCGGGCTGCCGCGGCCAGGATCTTCTCCGGATCGCGCGCGTCCGCCTGGATGTAGTCGGTCGCCCCCTCCGGCGTGCTCGTGAGCAGGGCCTGGGCGTACGCGAGCACCAACGGGTCGTTGTCCACGTACACGATCCGCGATTCCGGAGCCACCCGCTGAGCGACCTCATGGGTGTTGTCGACCACGGGAAGCCCGGTGCCGACGTCCAGGAACTGGCGGATCCCCGCCTCAGCCGCGAGCCATCGCACCACGCGGGCGAGCATGTGGCGGGAGTGCCGGCTCAGTTCCACCATGCCGGGGAAGATGCCGCACACCATGTCGCCGGCACGCTGGTCGACGGGGTAGTAGTCCTTCCCTCCCAACAGGTAATTCCAGATCCGCGCCGAGTGCGGCACGGTGCTGTCGATTTCGGGAGGCTTACTCATCGCCGGTTCTCACTCTCCTGACGCAGTGCCCCGAGATCCTCGCACTCCCACTGGGCCGCCACCCGCCTTTGGCCGCCCTCGGCCGAAACTTGCCGCCCGTAACCCCGTCCTGACCTGCCCCTCCGCCCGCCATAACTTGTTCGCCACCCCCGCGCGCGGCGCCGCCCGAGACCCGTCGGCAATGGCGTGGAGAACGAATCGCATAGTCGGTCAATGGCGAGGTGTGAATTCCCGTAAGCCTGGGAATGCTTATTCGTTCCAGTCGAAATGGAAAGCCAACGTAAAGGGCGCTCGTCCTGCACATGTATTGACGTTCGGTAATAATGAGCGTCAACCAACTGCACAGCGTGACGAGCGGTGGGAGCGGTGTCCGGGCCGCTGTGGCCGCTTCCGGCCACTGGAGGTCCACCGGAAAACGCCCGAATCGGCAGGTGCGAGCCCTCGTACGGGTGGATTACTGTGATCCGTGGGGCGTAGGCTGGCAGCCATTCTTCCGGCAGTGCGGCGAAAGGGATCGGTGCAATGAGCGGTGACAAGCGGGGCGCCAGCATCGGGGCACTGGAAGACCTGTCCCGCATGTTCAGCAAGCACTCCAAGAACCTCGACGCCCTGATCAAGGACCTCAACGGCCGTACGGTCAGCAGCACCGAGATCTGGTGGGGACCGGGCGCCGACCGGTTCCGCAGCGCGTGGATGGAGGCCAAGACGGCCTTCGACAAGATGGCCGTCGCCCTTGAGCAGGGCAGCCAGGACATCAAGCGCTCCCAGCAGAACATCGAGGCGGCCACACGCTGACGCCGCCTCCGTGAGACCGCGGGTCCCGGCCCATCCCCCCGAGGTCGGGGCCCGCGCCTTTCTCAGCGTAACGATCTGATTCCGGTGCGTGACGAACGCCCGTAGACCTCCGCCTCCGCTGGCAGTCTCGTCCGAGAGATCGGAGGCGGACGTGGACGAGGCTGAGCGCTTCAGGTTGCAACTCCTGCTGGGACGCATCCACCAGCTGTCGAACGACCACTGGCACACGTTCACGCGGCCGCGCCAGGCCATGGGCGACCACGCCTGGGTGGGCGGCGCCTCCGCCAAGTCCTTCGACCGGCGGCTCGAACGCAGCGACGCCGAGCTCCACGCGCAGATTCGCAAGGCGCTGGACCTCGTTCAGGAAAAGATGCGCCGCCCTCTGGTCGGCTGACCGTGGCGGACAACTGGCTCGGGCCTGACACGTGCGGAGTGAAGCTCGCGCAGTTCGAGCAGATGACGCAGGACATGACCAAGGCCGGGCCGCAGCTCGCGGAGATGGCCGACCAACTATGGCAGGCGCTGAACGGCGCCGGCGTCAGCACTGCCCCCGCCGAGGAGATCAAACGGATTGCCGCCTGGGCACAACAGGCGGCAGCCGACCTCCGCCGCCGCAACACACTTGCACACGACCTCGACCGCCAGAAACTGACGTTCGGCGTCTGCCGCCCTGACGGCAACTTCATCACCCTGCCGGACCGCTACACCGACCAGGTCGCCTATGCCGAAGGCCGCCGCCTGGCCCCACTCCTGCAGCGCGCCGCCAAGAACGACCCCAAAGCCCTAGAAGGCCTCCGCCGCTACGACCCGAATGACGTCACTCCTGCCCTCGCGAAGGCCCTAGTGGAAACGTTGGGTGCCGAAGACCTACTGAAGCTCCCCGCCGCGTTCCGTGCCAACGAAAACATCCTGGCCCTGCTAGGACGCAGCCTTGCCCTCACCACAAACCCCGACCGCAGCGCCTACATCGGCGACGCCTTCCTAACCGAACTCACAGAGGCCGGCCGCACGACCTTCCCGCCAGGCACCAAGCCGCCGTACGGCTACGCCGGTTACCAATCGCTCTCGACCCTGATGGCCGCCGGAGACACCCGCTTCTCCGCCCGCTTCATCAAAGTGGTGGGTGGCGACATGACCGAATACGACCGAACCGTCCGCAAGGCCCTCCTAGGCAGCCCGCTCCCCGACCTCACCGGCAGGTTCAACGCCACCAAAACCGACTTCCTCATCCCCCTCCTCAACGCCGCCGCCGCATCGGGCCGCGAGGGAGCCCAAGCCCTCCTCAACCACGCCCCCATGGGCCCGCCCACGGCCGACACCCCGCCGCGCATGAGGCTCTCGAACCTCGAATACCTCCTCCGCGACCGTCGCGACCTCTGGGGCCAAACAGACCACGGCGCCGCCCTGGGCAAGGCCCTCCAGACCGCCGCCGCAGGCCAAGACGAACCCTCCGAACACCTAGCCTTCGCCGCAGGCAAGATCCTCGCCGACGACGCGAAGAAGTACTACGTGGTCAAGGAGGGTCAACTCGAGGCTCTGGATCAGAGCGGTGGCGAGTACCTCCGCGACCTAGATTTCAAAGGCTTCGTCGCTCCGGTCCAAGGGATCGACAACCTTGCTGGCCTACGTCCTCACATGGCCGCGATCCTCGCCGCCCACATCACCAAGATCAACGATGTTTACCAGTCTTTCCGTACCGGTCGCTCGACTGGTAGCACCCCTATGTCCGATGTGGGCATGGATTATCTGCTCCTTGATCTCGCTCGCGACGCCGAGTCGTTCGACACTCTTCTCCGGGCCCAGATCGCTCATGCCAGGGTCTCGATCGACAGCGCGATCGCCCAGAATTCTCGCCATCTCGACAGCGTGATCGTCGCTGAGGGTTGGATGTTCGGACATCTCCTGGAGGCCCACAACCAGTCACTGAAGGGCGAGGAGGCTCGCCTGGCCGCAGACTTCCACCGTCTCAAGACATATGTAGACATGGCACTTGGTATCGCAGGCCAAAAGGCCCTGGCGGGTGTGGCTCAACGCGTTCCCGTTGCCGGAGAAGCCGCCGGCCTCCTGGTGAACCGGATTCAAGGTGCTCTCTCCATCCAGATCACCAAGTATCTGGCAGAGAAGCCCAGCGAGACCATCTTTGCCCCGAAGTCAAACACCGAAGCCGTAGAGAAACTCTTCAACCAGATGATCGCCGCCTCCCTTGTCACCCACGCGCGCTACGATCCGAAGGACCTCAAGGGCAAGTCCTTTGCTGCAACTGGAGTCGAACCCAAGGTCCGCTCTCTTGAATCGCTGAGCATTGATGAGCTTGAAGAGTTCCTGCGGTGGGCGAGCACTCACTCCGATCTCAACGACCTTCGCGATCGAGCCCTGACTTCGATGCAGACCGGAATGAGGGAGACTGCTGGGCACTATCGCGACGGCGACGGTCACAACGTGGCGCCTACTTTCCAGCGATGATCGCGATGCGGACGGTAGCCGTGGCCGCAGTTATGGGCATGTTTTCGACTGTTGCGTGCACCAATGCGTCCCCTCCCAAGGTAAAGGCTTCACCCGATCTCCGGCCTGTCTCGGATGGGCCGCCGTATCTTTGCGACCTGGTCTCAGAGCCAGCATTCCGTCGAGTCACGGGCCTGATGCACCTCACCTCACGATGGGCCGGCCCACAGACCGACAACGGGTTGTGCCTCGCCCACATTCCTGGACGCGAGGCGCCACTTGGCTTGGACTGGTCCTATAACGACGGCCAAAAGGTTCTTCGTCTCCAAAAAGAAAACTGGGAAGACAACTCGCCGCACCGGCTCCCTGCGGACCTCGGCAGTGGACTGGCGGTGATCCGACCTACTGCGGGTGCAGATCCACGGCCAAACTTCGTGATTGCGCTGTTCAGATGCGGTAAGGAGAGGCCGTGGATCAGCATTGACTTTGCGCCGGTGGTGCGGGGGCGGGATGCGGTCCAGGACATGGTGGAGTTCATGCGTATCGCTGAGAAGAGATTTGGTCAGATCCACAAATGCACGCCTAAGCCGCTGGAGTGAGGGGCCTGGGGCAGGACAGCGGGGGGCAGGTGGCCGGTATGCGACCCGTAACTTGACGGAGTTTTGTTAGGAAGGGCTCGTTTTTCTGGCTTTGGGAGCGGGGGAGACGTAGCGTCCGTTGGGTGACGGTGGTTGTGCGGCAGTTGAATGCGTTTCCGATCAAGAGCGCGGGCGGGACTTCGGTGGGTGAGGCCGAGTTGCTGGCCACGGGGTTGAGGTATGACCGGGAGTTCATGGTCATACGGCCGGACGGGCGGCATCTTTCGCAGCGGGAGCTCCCTGGGCTTGCTCTGCTGAGGCCCTCGTTCGACGGGGTCAAGCTGACCGTTCAGGCGGGTTACTCAACGTTGGTGTACGAGCCGGAGCCTGGGCCTGTGCGGGACGTGAGCGTCCACGGGCAAGTGTGTCTGGGCGTGGACCAGGGCGATGAGGTGGCGGCATGGCTCGGTGAGGTGCTGGGCGAGGACGTTCGGCTGGTGCGGTTTGCCGGCTTGCGGGTCGTCAAACGGGGCGCCTCGATGATGTACGGGGATGGCGAACCCATCTCGGTGCTGTCCGTGGAGTCTTTGGACGATCTGAACGGGCGGTTGGCGAAGCCGCTTCCGATGCGGCGGTTCCGGCCCAACATCGTGGTGGAGGGCCTGGGTGCGTACGGGGAAGATGCGATCTCCAGGATCCGGGTGGGCGAGGTGGAGATCGAGCTGATCCGGCCTTGCGGGCGGTGCGTCATCATCAACACCGATCAAGACACCGGGCGGAGGGGGCGGGAGCCTCTGAGGACGCTTGCCGGCTACCGGACCTCCAGCTTTGAGGGCAGCCGGGCGATCATGTTCGGGCGGCTGGGGGTGCCGCGCGGAGTTGGGACCTTGCGAGTCGGGGACGTGGCGGCGTGTTCGTGATGTGGACGGCCGGGGCCGAGGACCTCGTGCGGCGGACACCGCGGTCTGGCTCGGCGAGACGGGGATCGCCTGGCGTGCAGGCGCTCTACTAGTCCGAGGGCTTCGTCGCGCGGAGATAGCGAGTTTCTGACGCTGCAGTGGAAGGTTTCGGGAGACGCGGCCGTACGGGGAGGCCGCTTGGCGGCCTCCCCGTACGCTGCGGGTTCACGCGTTGTAGGCGTCTCGGAGGCCTTGGATGTCGATCTTCTTCATTCCGAACATGGCCTTCATGACGCGTTCGGAACGGGCCGGGTCCTTGTCGGCCAGGAGGTCGGTGAGCGTTCTGGGGATGATCTGCCAGGACAGGCCGAAGCGGTCCTTCAGCCAGCCGCATGGGCCTTCTTGGCCGCCGTCGGCCGTGAGCTTCGCCCAGAGTTCGTCGACCTCTTCCTGCGAGGTGCAGTCGACGTAGAGCGAGACCGATTCGTTGAATTTGAATTCAGGGCCCCCGTTCAACGCGATGAACTCCTGCCCGGCCAGCTCGAACCTCATCACCATCACGGAGCCCTTGGGACCCGGACCGGCCTCGCCATAGCGCTGGACGTCGGTGATCCGTGAGCCCTTGAAGACCGACGTGTAGAGGTTGACCGCTTCCTCGGCCTGGTCGTCGAACCACAGGTATGTCGTGATCTTCTGCATGCCGGTCTCCCTCGTTGCGGGTCTGGTGCTCGTGTAGACCACGCGCGGGCCCAGAACTCATCGCCTCACCCCCTTTTCCGAGCGGCTCACCCCCTGCGGTGGGATGGGACGGCTCAGCCGGGGCGCTGATCCGAGCGACCCTGAGGAGGACATGTCATGTTCAACGCCATCAACGCCCAAAGCCCTGACGCCATCGTTCGTGAGCTCAAGGACCGGGCGGAGATCGTCGACGCGCTCTACCGGTTCGGGCTGGGCCAGGATCTGAAGGACCGTGAGCTGTTCGCGTCGGCCTTCGCCGCCGAAGCCGAGCTGGACTTCCGGCCGACCGCTGTCAAGATCGGGATCGAGAGCGAGCTGATGGTGGGCCGGGACACGATTGTGGACACGATCCTGGGGCTGTTCCGGGGACGCGTCGACACCACGCACACGGTCACCAATCCCCGCGTGAGTGTTGACACCGACACCGCCGAGCTCACCGCGGTCGTGGACGCCCAGCACGTGCTCCAGGCCGACCCGTCCCAGCACGCCCTCCTCAAAAACCTCTACGCGGTCGGCCTCGTACGCGACGGGCAGCGATGGGTCATCAGCAGGATGCGCATCGACAACGTCTGGTACACCGGCACGCCCAAGGCCATCTTCGGACCATAGACTCGGCTCGCATGGGTTCCCTTGCCAGTGGTCAGCGCTCTCTCTTCGATGCGTCCATCCGTTATCCGCTGACGCCGCCGCTCACCCGAGGTTGCCCGGAGGCGAGCACCGAGGAGATCGCCTACCCGGTGGAGGTCGACTACGACTACGCCCGGGTGCCGCGCGAGCTGTTCGCGCAGCATCCGGGCGATCTCGATCAGTGGGCGCCGATCCTGCCGCCGCTCGCGGCGCCCGGCCTGGGTGAGGGTGGTACGCCGCTGATCCAGCTTGAGGACGGCGTCTTCGTCAAGGACGAGTCCCGCAATCCGACGTGGAGCCACAAGGACCGGATCAACCGGTGCACAGTGAGCGCCGCGGCGGCGATCGGGGCGCCCGGCGTCGTCGTGGCCTCGTCCGGCAACCACGGCGCCTCGGCTGCCGCGTTCGCCGCCCGGGCGGGCCTGCCTTGCGTCGTTCTCGCCACGGCGGACACGCCCCCGGCGGTCGGCTCGTTCGTCAGCGCGTACGGCGCGCATGTGCTGCCCGTGGCCAAGGAGGAACGCCGGCCGCTCATGCGGCGCATCGTGGACGAGCTGGGGTTCCATCCGCTCAGCAACCTGACCGAGACGCACACCGGGCATGCGTACGGCCCCGAGGGCTACAAGACCATCGCGTACGAGATCTTCAGTGAGATCGGCATCCCTTCGGCGGTCTATGTGCCGACCGGATACGGCGAGCTGTTGTTCGGCGTTTGGAAGGGCTTCACCGAGCTCCGGCTCCTCGGCCTGACCGAGCGTGCGCCCCGGATGTTCTCGTGCGAGCCCGCCGCCGGGGCCCCGCTTGCGCACGCCGTTGCCCAAGGCGTTCCCGCCGTTCACCTGAAGGCGGGACCGACCGACGCGTACGCCATCGACTGCGACTTCAACGGCTACCGCGGCGTGATCACAGTCAGGGACAGCGACGGCGCCGCGTTGAGCCTCACCGACGACGAGATGCGCGCCGCGCAGCGCGAGCTCTCCCGGACGGGCCTCTGGTACGAGCTCTCCTCCGCCAGCAGCCTGGCCGGGCTCCGGCAGGTGGGTGAACGTGACCGCACCGGCCCGGTTGTCTGCATCGCCACGTCCAGCGGGTTCAAGGACACCGGCGTCGGCGCCCGCCCGCTCGAACCCATCGACCCTTCCTGGGATTCCGTCCTCCGCCGCCTGAAGTCCGCCGGTCTCCCCGGCACCTGATCAGTGGGCGGCCACCTCTCGATCAGCGGAGCGGCCGTTTCGCGATCAGTGGACGGCGGCTCGCGCGATCCAGCGGAACGGCCGCCTCGTTGGACGAGGCGGCCTTCCGATCAGGTGAACGTTCAGATCATTCGAAGAAGCCGATCACTCGGCTGATGCGACCGTCCACGATCTCCACGTAGTCGTAGTCGTAGCCGGTCGCGACCGCGGAGTCGGCTCCCGCCGGCCCGAGCCGCCAGGTGAAGAGCGCCTTGTCGTGATGAACGTTGATCAAGGTGCCCAGGGAGAAGACCAGGTCGCCGAACTTCGCCTGGCCCTTGTCGATCGCGGCCGACAACTCGCTGTGGCCCTGGAGACCCGCGTAGTCCGGGTCGCTGTAAATCGAGTCATCGGTCAGCGCCGTCGCCATCAGCTCGCCCCGGCGCGTGGCGTCGCGTTCGTTCCAGACGGCGAGGTAGTTCTGAACGAGTTCGTCGATGCTCATGGCCTGACTCCTTCGAGAGAGGTGGTGATTTCTTCCGATACCGGCGCGGGCCCCTCCGGGGCCGGTGCCGGACGCTTGAGGATGAGGGCGAGCAGGCCGCCGACGGCGGTCACGGCCGCGGCCGCCCATCCGGCGGTCTGCAGGTCGTCGAGGATGTCGGCGGGTGTCGAGGCCGCCGTGCCCGTGCTCGCGGTGGCGATGGCGACGAACGCGGCCAGGCCCATGGCGCCGCCGATCTCCTTGGCGCTCGTGGCGACCCCCGAGGCGACGCCCTGCTCCTGGGGGGCGATGCCCGATCCGGCCGCCGCGAAGAGTGCGACGAATGCGATACCGCCGAAGGCGCCCCAGATGACGCTGCCGGGCATCAGCGCCCAGAACGAGCCGTTGACCGACATGCCGGACACGACCGCGGCGATCCCGACCGCGGTGCCGAACATGCCGGTGACCAGCGTGGTCCTGACACTCCATCGCCCGAGCATCAGGGGAACGATCTTCACGGCGGCGAACATGCAGATCAGGGTGAGGGGCAGGAACGCCAGCCCGGCCTCCAGCGAGCTGTAGCCGAGGACGGGCTGCAGGTACGACGTGAACACGTAATACCCGCCGCCGAGCGTTCCCTGGAAGATGGCGATCACCGCCATCGTCGTGGCCAATGACCGGGTGCGCAGGAGCCGGAGCGGCATGAGCGGGTCACGCGTACGGGACTCGACGACGAGCAGGAGCGCCATCAACGCCGCGCCCGCCGCCAGTGAGCCCGCCGCCTGGACCGAACCCCATCCGGCTTCGGGACCGCTCGCCAGCCCGAACACCAGCAACACCGATCCGGCGGTCGCGAGCACCGCGCCCGGCAGGTCGAAGCCTCCCCATCCGGCAGAACGAGGCGCGTCCGCAGCCAGCAGCCAGACAGCGGCCGCAGCGGCGCCCAAAGCGAGCGGCACGTTCACGAAGAACACCGACTCCCAGCCCAGATAGTTGGTGAGCACCCCGCCCAGCAACGACCCCGCGGCCAGCCCGCCTGCGCCTGCCATGCCCCAGGCGCCCAGGGCACGGTTGCGCTCGGGCCCCTCCGCGAATCCGCCATAGATCAACGCGAGCGTCGCAGGCGTCAGCAGCGCGCCGCCGACTCCCTGCACGGCCCGCGCCGCCACCAGCGTTCCGGTCCCCGTCGCGAGGCCGCCCGCCAGCGACGCGATCCCGTACAGCAGCAGGCCCAGCATGAACATCCGCCGGGCACCGATCCGGTCGACGGCCCGCCCGCCGAACAGCAACAGTCCGCCGAGCCCGACGGCGTAGGCGCTGACGACCCATTGCACGGATTGGGCCGTGAAACCGAGCGCCGACCCGATATCGGGCAGCGCAACATAAACGATGTTGTAGTCGAGAGCGACGATGAGCTGCGTGAATGCCAGCAGGGCCAACCTCAGCCCGGCTCGTGTGGGCCTGGGTGCGGCTCTTCCCACAATCCGTCTCCTATACAGCGTTGGTTTACTACACGGCGTTCAGAGTTGTCACGGCGTAGAGTAGCGCAACGCTGTAGACTGTCAAGCATGAGTGAGACGGTGAACCGACGGGCCCGGCTGCGCGCCGAGACCAGCGCCGAGATCAAGACCATCGCGCTGAAGCTGATGGCCACCGGCGGCCCCGACGCCATCTCGCTGCGCGCCATCGCCCGCGAGATGGGGATGACGGCGGGCGCGATCTACAGCTACTACCCGACCCGGGACGATCTGATCACCACGCTGATCAGGGACGTCTACGGCGAGCTCGTCGACGCCGTGGAGGTCGCGCGGGACGCCGTGCCCGAGAGTGATCCGGGTGGCCGGCTGCTGGCCTGGGGCGAGACAGTCCGCGCATGGGCGCTCGCCAACCCCGAGGGCTTCCGGCTGATCTACGGCGATCCGGTGCCCGGTTACCAAGCGCCCGAGGGTGGCCCGGCGCGCGAGGCCGCCCACCGTGCCTGCGCCGGTCTCACCGGCCTCGTCGCCGCCGCCTGGCCGGAGGCCGAATCCTGGCAGCCCGGCGGCTACGACTGGTCGGACTTCGAGGCCGGCCTGGCCGAGGCAACGCAGGAGCAGTTCCCCGGCCTCCCGCCCGCGGCGGTCGCGCTCTCCCTACGTGTCTGGGGACGCATGCACGGCCTGGTCGCCCTGGAGATCTATGGCCACCTGCGCCCGCTCACCCACAAGACCGCCTCGATCTTCCATGACGAGATGCTCGACCTGACGAGGTCACTCGGCCTCACCCCGCCCAAGTGACCGTGATGGCCCAATGAACGCGAAGCACGGCGTCCAGGCAAAGACGCACATCGTTCAGGTCAAACTGCGCCCGCCACGGCCTCTCCGCCCCTTGATCGAACGCGCCGGCCTTGAGGCCCGGCTCCAGGCGGCGGTGAACGAGGCGTTCGTCATCCTCCTGCTTGGGCCGAGCGGCACCGGCAAGACCTCGCTCCTGACTCGCTGGGCGCAGACGACCCCCACCGCCTGGCTGACGGTGGACGCCCGCGACAACGACCCGGCGCGCTTCTGGACCCACCTGGCCGCCGCCCTACCCGCCCCCGCCTCGCTCGACCCCGCTCTGACTGACGCCTCTCCGCCCGACGTCGCTCCGCACGTCTCGCCAGTCCCTGCGGGCAGTGATGCGTTCGTGGAAGTGCTCGCTGAACGAGTCGCCGGATCCCCCAAGCAGGTGATCTTGGTCCTGGACGAGTACGAGCAGATCGTCGAACCTTCCGTTCACCAGCAGCTGGACCTCTTCATCCGGATGGCGGGAGACGCGCTCACGACGGTGATCGCCAGCCGGGTGCGGCCGCCGCTGCGGCTCGACCAGCTTTCGCTTGCGGGGCGGCTCGCGACCGTCACCTGGTCCGACCTGCGGATGAACGAGGAGGAGGCACATCGGCTGCTCCTCGAGACGTTCGACGTCGACGTCAAGGACGATCAGGTCGCGGCACTCGTCGAGAGCACGGAAGGGTGGGCGGGAGGCCTGGCGCTGGCCGCCGTGAGGATCCGCGACGACGTGCCCGATCGGGCGAGCGATGCCGACCACCTTCTGGACTACGTCTGGGGAGGGCTCGCACCGGAGCTGCGCGAGTTTCTCCTGGACACCTCGGTGCTGGATCGGTTCACGGCCGGGCTGGCTGATGCCGTGCACGGAACGGGTGACGCGGCCGGCCTCCTGGACCAGCTCCGTCGTGATGGCGTCTTCCTCCTGGTCGAAGAGGACGGGCCTGGCAACGGCACCACCTACCGCTACCAGCGGCTGTTCAGATGGGCGGTCGCCCGCCGCCTGTCCGCCCACGATCCGGAACGGGAACGGGAGGCGCACCGGGCGGCGGCCTTCTGGTACGCCGAGCACGACGACCGCGACAGCGCCATCGACCATGCCCTCCAGGCGGGCGACCACGGGCTCGCGGTGGACCTGATCGGGCGTGCCTTCGACGACGCGCACGGCTGGAACGCCATGGAGAAGTGGCTCCAGGCACTTCCGGACGAGGCGATCGACGCGGCGGTGGGGGACTTCGTCGACCGGGCGCTGGAGGTGTGGTGCGGCCTCGGGCGGCGGGACGAGCGGGACCGCTGGAGCCGGCTCACGGGTCGCGAGTCACCGCCCGGACGGCCGGCGGACGTCTGGCAGCTCTGCCTGCCGCGTGAACGGGGTGATCTCGCGCTGGCGCTGCGGTACGGGCGGGAGGCCGTGGGGCGCTGGCCGGCGCCGATGACGGCCACCCAGGTGCGGATCAGCCTGGGACGCAGCCTCCTGCTCGCCGGCCGTACGCAGGAATGCCGGCAGTTCCTGGACGACGTCGAGACGTTCTGGCCGAAGGGCATCCCCGCCCGTCTCGCCACTGCCGTCGAGGCACTCCGCGGGCTCGCTGCGTACCGCGACGACGACCACGCCGAGGCACGCGTCCGGCTGGATCACGCTGACGCCGCGCGTGCCGAGGCGCCCGGTCACCCTCGCCCCCAGGCCGTTCCCGAGTACGTCATCCTCAGGGCCGCGCTCACCGGAGGCACCGAGCCGCTCCGCAACCTGATCGACGGACTCGGACCCGACCACAGCATGGCCGCGTTCGCCTCGCTCATGCTCGCCCGGGCGTACCTCGACCAGGGAGAGCCCGAGCTGGCAGCTGGATGCGTGGCGCCTGCCAAAGACCAGATCGCCTCGTTCGCGAGTGCGCTTGGGCTGGTGGACCTTCTCGCCGAGACCGCCGCCAAGACCGCGGACGAGCCCCGCACCGCTCCCGCCGACCTTCTGAGCGAGCGCGAACTGGCGGTGCTCCAGTACCTTCGCAGCGACCTCACCCTCAAAGAGATCGCGGCTCACCTCTATGTGTCGCTCAACACGATCAAGACCCACGCGCGCCACGTCTACCGGAAACTAGGAGTGGCAGGCCGCCACGACCTCCTTCCCCCTGTTCGCTGACAGCTGAATCCGTCCCGCGTGCTCCTGCCCCAAACTCATGCACGAGCCCCCACACCGGGCCCGTTACGATCTCAAGATCTTGTGACGGAGGACCCATGGACGAGAACGACCAGCTGGCGGAGCGCTTCGAGGCCCACCGTCCCCATTTGAAGTCGGTGGCCTACCGGATGCTCGGCTCGCTGGCCGAGGCCGAGGACGTGGTGCAGGAGTCATGGTTCCGCCTCAGCCGTTCCGACACCTCCGAGATCGACAACCTGGGCGGCTGGCTGACGACGGTCGTCTCGCGGATCTGCCTTGACACGCTCCGGTCCCGCTCGGCCCGGCGCGAGGACCCGCTCGACGTGTACGTGCCGGACCCGATCGTGAGCCGTGCCGACAGCGGCGCCATCGACCCCGAGCAGGAAGTGCTCATGGCCGACTCGGTCGGCCTGGCCCTGATGGTCGTGCTGGAGACCCTCTCGCCGGCCGAGCGGCTGGCGTTCGTCCTGCACGACATGTTCGCCGTGCCGTTCGAGGAGATCGCGCCCATCGTGGAACGTTCGCCTGCGGCGACCCGGCAGCTGGCCAGCCGGGCCCGTCGCCGGGTCCAGGACGCCCCGACACCCGATGCCGACCTGGCCCGCCAGCGCGAGGTCGTCGACGCCTTCATCGCCGCCGCCCGAGGCGGCGACTTCGAGGCGCTGGTCGCCGTGCTCGACCCGGACGTCGTGCTGCGCGCCGACCTCGGCGTCGCCAACAAGCCGATCTTCGGTGCCGCCGCCGTGGCCAAGCAGGCGCTCATGTTCCAGGGCGTGGCGAAGTACGCCCAGCTGGCCATGGTCAACGGCGTGCCCGGCATCGTCCGGGTCGAGAACGGCCGGGTCGTCGCGGTCCAGTCCTTCACGATCACAGACGGCAAGGTCGTCGAGATCCACATCCTCGCCGACCGCGCCCGCCTGGCCGACCTGGACATCCACTTCCCCGCCGCCTGACGCTCCGACCTCCCGCCACAACCCGACCGGCACCACCACGCCAGCCACCACACACCACCGCCGCTAGGTTGCCTGACCGGATTCGCTGCCGTCAGGTCGCAGGCACTGGGGCGCCGCCTTCGGGGCGGTCGCCGCCTACGGGGGGTGGGAGTGCCACCTGGATCTGGGTGGTGGCGCCGGTGGCCACGAAGAGGCCGCGGCCGGTGGGGCCGCCCAGGGTGGCGTTGCGGGGGAGGCGCAGGCCGAAGAGGTCGCCGTCTTCGGGGCTGTCGACGGACAGCAGGAGTCCTGAACGGGACCGGCGGGTGTCGGAGAGGAAGCCGCGGTAGCCGCGTCCCAGGTCCTCGGTCGTGCCACCGATGACGACCGCGTGCTCGCCGTCGCGGGCGGTGCGGAGGACGGTGCGGAGGGCGTCGTCCAGCTCGCTCTCGTCCAGGAGTTCGGCGTCGTCGACCACGACGACGTAGCGGTGCTCGTCGCCGATGGCCGCGGTCAGGTCCTCTTCTTCGGAGTCGGCCGACAGCAGGCCGAGGACGCCGGGGCGGCCGCTCAGCAGGCGAAGGGGGGAGCGCCGCGGGGTGATGAGGACGACCGGGACGAGCCCGCCTCCCACCGAGGGGTCGAGGAGCGACTCGACGATGGTGCGGAGCGTGGTGGAGCGGCCCGAACGCGGCGGGCCGGCGACGACGAAGCCCGGGCCCTCGTTCAGCAGGTCGATGCCGACCGGGGCGAGGGTGTCGCCGCCGACGCCGACCAGCGCCCACAACGCGGAGGGGGCCGTGTGCTCCTGGTCGAGCGCCATCGCCTCCCGGTACGTGACGCGCACCGGGAGTTCGTCGACATGGAGGGGGCGTTGCCTGCGCGGCAGCCGTCCGTAGCGCGTGACGCATGTCCGGGCGATCTCCTGCAGCGCGGCGATCTGCGCGGCGCCCGAAGGGTCGTCGCCGAGCAGGCCGATCTGCGACTCGCGCGGCGGTGTGCCGGCCCCGGCCATCTCCAGGACGCGGCCCGGCGGCATTTCGGCGGGCACCTGCTTCTCCTGCAGCCCCGCATAGCCGTAGTCGTTCGGGTCGGCCATGCGCAGGACGAGGCGGCGGTCGAACACCGTGGAGACCTGGCCGCTCAGCCCGGAGCGGTCGCCGGTGAAGACCGCGCGCAGGCCGACCGCGGCGCCCTCGCGCAGCAGGCGGAGGACGGCGTCCACCAGGCGTCCGTAGTCGTAGTGTTCGAACGCGCCGACGAAGCCCTCCCAGCGGTCGAGCATCAGCACCATCCACGGGAGCCGGTCCGGTGCGGCGACGGCGGAACGCTGTTCGGCGAGTGAGGCGAAGCCTGCCTCGGCGAGGAGTTGCTGGCGCCGTGCGATCTCGGCCGCGAGCGCGGTGATGAGCCGTTCGACCCGGTCGAGCTGGTCGCGGCCGACGACCGCGCCGCAGTGCGGCAGTGACACGAGCGGCAGCAGCGCGTTGGCGCCGCAGTCGATCGCGTAGAGGTGCGCGTCGTACGGGGAGCACGCCCCGGCGAGGGAGCCCGCGATCGTGCGCAGCGCGGTCGAGCGCCCGGATTGCGACGCGCCGGCGAGATAGAGGTGGCCGCCCCCGGTGAGGTCGAGGGTGAGGGGTTCGCGGGACTGCACGGCGGGCAGGTCGGTGATGCCGAACGCGATCGGCGGGACGTCCACGACCGAGCCGCCCGCGGCGGTACGCGGCGCGAGCCGGACCTTGTCCGGCAGCGGGGTCAGCCACGGCGACGGCTGCCGTTCGATGCCCTCGCGGCGCGCCGCCTCGGCGATCGACTGGACGAGGACGGCCAGGTCGGTGACCATTCCCGTGTCCGCGTCGTCCAGGGACTCGCGTAGCGCGGGCAGCGGCCGGCCGAGGCCCTGCCACGGTACGGGCAGGACGGTGGCAGGCGCGGCGACGGCAGGTCCGGTGCCGGGCCGGCGGCCGCCGATCCGCGCGGACTGCACCGCGTGCAGCGACGACGCGCCGGAACGGATGTAGCAGCGGCCGGGCGTGGCCTTGGAGATCTGCGCCGCCTCGGGGGAGTCGAGCACGTCGGTCGACTCGTCCGGGTCGGTGACGCGCAGCGCGATCCGCAGGTTGGTGTTGGCGCGGATGTCGGCGGTGACGACACCGGCCGGGCGCTGCGTGGCGAGGATGAGGTGCACGCCGAGTGAACGGCCCCGGCGGCCGATGTCGACGAGGCCGGTGACGAAGTCGGGCAGTTCGGTGACCATCGCCGCGAACTCGTCGATCACAAGGACGAGGCGCGGCATTGGTGCCAGATCGCTGCGGATGAACGAGTGGTCCTGCTCGGGATGGGCCTTCATGCTGCGCAGGTCGTTGTAGTCCTCGATGTCCTTCGCGCCCACGTCCAGCAGGACCTCTTCGCGGCGCCGCAGCTCGGCCGACAACGATTCGAGGGCGCGCTCGGTCGCGTGGCCGTCCAGGTCCGTGACCATGCCGACGGTGTGCGGGAGCTTGGCGCAGTCCTTGAACGCGGCGCCGCCCTTGTAGTCGATGAGCACGAACGTCATCTCGTCCGGCCGGTTGGTGAGAGCGAGCGAGGCGATCAGCGTCTGGAGGAGCTCCGACTTGCCGGCGCCGGTCGTGCCGGCGATCAGGCCGTGCGGCCCGTCAGCGCGCAGGTCCACCTCGTACACGCCGTCGGTGCCGACACCGATCGGGACGCGCGTGGAACGCCCGCCGGTGACGTCCCACGCCCGCACCACGTGGTCAGCCGTCGGGTCGGGCAGGTTGAGCAGATCCAGGAGCCGGGCCTCCGCCGGGATCACCTCCTCGGCGTCCTCCCGCGACACGTCCCGGACGGGGGCGAGAGCCCGCGCGACCCGGTCGGTCCACGCGGCGGACACCTGGTCGGCGAGGACGGGACCGATCACGTCGAGGCCCTGGCCGCGCAACCGCAGCGTCTCGGGGCTCTCCGGGTCCCAGGCGGCGACGGCGGTGCACTCTTCGGGCAGCAGCCGTTCCTCGTCGTCGATGCAGATCGCGTTCAGGCCGAACTCGGCGCCGCGTTGCAGCAACATCGGCATCCCCGGCACGCGCCGCAACTGCCGGGCGCCGTCGAGCACGATGAGAATGTTGTACGGGATCAGGTCGGCCGGTTTGCCCTGGCCGAAGAGACCCGATGCCGACGCGGCCTGCGCTGCCCGCCGCCGTTCGCTGACCCGGATCGCCAACTCGGTGACGCGGTGCGCCACCGACTCGGGGTCGGTGCCCACCAAAGCCGTGCATTCCTCCCCTTCGCGCGGTGCAGAGTGCGGCAGCCAGCGGACCCAGTTCCACTCCTCTTCCGCTTCCCGGTCGGCGCACAGCACGACGATCGCCAGGTCACGCGGGCTGTGCAGTGCGGCGGCCTGCGCGACCAGCCAGCGTGCGAGCGCACGGGACGCGGGGCGCGACTCACGGGCCGCGGTGCCGGTGATGCCGATGACGCCCAGCTCGGGCAGTGGCAGCGTGACCGGTACGAGCCGTGCCACCGGCACGTGCAGATCGGAAGCCTCCGGACCTGCCGACTCCAGTCCCGCCAGCTCGATCCGCGCGGGCAGGTCGGCCACGCCGAGCCGCAGGTGGAGCACGTCCGGGTCGGTGGCGCGCCGCTCCCAGAGCCGCCGCCGCGGCCCGGTCGCGGTCAGCAGCACCTCGGCGGGATCGGGGTGGACGGTCCGGCGTTCCTCCTGGTCCTCGCGCCGCAGCCGGTCAAGCTCGCCACCGAACTCGGCGGTCTTCCGGTGGTACTCCTTCAACGCCTTCTTGTACGACTTGCGGCCGTGGACACGGTCACCGATCCACTCGCCGACCGTCATCACCGGCCAGGCCAACGCGAACAGCGCCCACCACCACTGGCCCAGCGCGAACGCCATCACCAGGCCGAACGCCGAGAACAGCAGCGCGCCGAAGAGCCTCAGCCGCTCCTTGGGGTTGCGTTCGGGCCGCTTGGGCACCTCCAGCCGCCGCGTCCGGTGCGCGGGGTGCAGGCGCGGCGGGCGGTTGAACGCGAGGCCGCCTTCGGGCAGCGGTTCCAGATGCGTGTCCGGTGCAGAGCTCTGCGCGAGCGTGAGGATGCTGCCGCCGATCGCCAGCATGCCACCGAGTGGCCAGACGGTCTTGCCGGAGAGCGGCTCCCCGTCCAGGAGCACGCCCCGGGCGATCGTCTGGGTGGACGGCTCGACATGGACGGCGTGCGGCTCGACGGTGATCCGCAACGACCGGGACGGCACGAGCGGATCGTCGAGGGCGACGTCCACGTCCTCATCCGGCGCGCCCGAACCGAGCGTCGAGACGCCCAGGCCGAGCCGGTGCACCGAGCCCGCCGCCGGACCGCTCACCACCCGTACCTCGACCAGCCCGGTCGGCTCGGCCAGCATGGTCGCGGCGGCCGCCCGCTGCTCCACGGCGACGACCGCGCCGTCTCGCAGCTCCCTGACGGCGGGGGCCTGCGGGTCGAGCATGCGCCCGTTCATCCACAACGTCCGCCGCTCAGCCTTGCGAGTGTCGACCCGGGCGTCGGCCCGGCTGCCGTCACGCGCGTCGGTCCGGGCACTGGCGCGGGTGTCCAGGCGACCGCCCTGGGCGAGCGTCGCCTCTTTCGAAAAGCGGGGCGTGTGCGCGGCCGGGACACCATCCGCCGGTGGTGCGGCGTCCAGGGTGGCGAAGAGTGATCTGGCGACGCTGTCAACGGTCGCGTCGGCGTCGACATTGATCACGACATCCCGGGGTCCCTGGCCGGTCAGCGCCGTGAACGAGATCCGCATTCAAGCCCCTCCAGAATGCGCCGCCCCCGTATCAAGGGCGGCGCTGCCGCTCGGGCCAGCTTAATTACACACGCCCGCCAAGCGGCTCGGGACGACACGAGGCGACCTTAAGCAGCGGCGATAACGGCCTTAAGCCCCTCGTCCACCGAAGTCGGCGCGACGCCGAAGGTGTTCTGGAACGCGGACGAGTCGAGGATGTACGGCGCGTCGAACTGGTATCGGGTCTCCCGCAGCTCGCGCATCATCGGGTTGACCAGTCCGATCGCGTTGAAGAGGGGCCGGGGCATCGTGCCGATGCGCGGGGCCGGAGCACCTGCCAGCTCGCACAGCCGTTCGCCGAACGACTGGGCGGTGAACGCCGGTGCCGTCGGGATGTGCCAGACGCGTCCGAGGGCCCGCTCGTCCGTGCCGGCGATGGCCAGTGCCCGCGCGACGTCCGGCAGGTAGGTCCAGCTGTGCGGCTGGGCCGGGTCGCTGAGGAACGTGACCCGCTTGCCCGCGAGCAGCGGCCGGACGAACCTGACGGAGCCGATGTAGGCGTTCTCCGTGCTCCCGGGGCCGTAGAAGTCGGAGGCGCGCAGCTCGGTGACCCGCGCCCGCCCGGCCTGGTGCGACGCGAGCATGTCGTCCCACATCTTCGCCCTGATCTGGCCCTTGTGGCCGGGGGCGGCCTGCGGCAGGTCCTCGGTCATCGGGCCGTCCACAGGGCCGTACACGTACAGGTTGCCCAGCGCCACCAGGGCCGCGCCGGTCTGCTCGGCGGTGGCCAGCAGGGAGGCGGCGACGGGCGGCCAGATCTCCGCCCACTCGTGGTAGCGCGGGTTCATGCAGTTGTAGAGGGTGTCCGCGCCCCGCGTGACCTCGATCAGCCGGTCGCGGTCGGCGGCGCTCGCCGCGACCTTGCGGACGCCGTCCGGGCCGGAGCCGGAACGGGTGACGACGGTGACGTCGTGCCCCTTGGCCATCAGCAGCTCGGCGAGCTGTCCACCGACCTGGCCGGCACCGACGATGACGTGCTTACCCATGAGAACCGCTCCCTTGATCCGGGTGAGCCGAGCCTGCCGCTCCGCTTCGAGAGCAATGCTCTCTCAAGAGAGCATCGTTCGTCAAGAGCAGTGCTCTCGTTTTATTTCGGTGCTCTGCTAACCTCGGATCCATGAGTGCGAGCCGTACCGCCCGGGAGCGCGTCCGGGCCGAGCTGATCCACGAGATCACCGAGATCGCCCGCAGGCAGCTGGCCACCCAGGGGGCGACCGGGCTGTCACTGCGCGCGGTGGCCCGGGAGATGGGCATGGTCTCCTCGGCGATCTACCGGTACTTCCCCAGCCGGGACGACCTGCTGACGGCGCTGATCATCGACGGCTACAACGCGGTCGGCGACGTGGTGGAACGGGCCGACGCGGCGAGCCGCCCGGACGACTACGCCGGACGGTGGCTCGCCGTCTGCCGCGCCATCCGGGAGTGGGCGGTCGCGCACCCGCACGAGTACGCGCTGATCTACGGTTCTCCGGTGCCCGGCTACGAGGCGCCCGAGGACACCATCTCCGCCGCACTCCGCGACACGGTCGTCTTCGCGCGGATCGTCACCGAAGCGCACGGCGCCGGTGAGCTCGAGCCGCCAGCCGGGCTGCCGCCGGTGCCGCCCTCGATCGAGGCGGACCTCGGACGCGGACGGGCGGCGGTGGAGATGAACGTGCCGGACGACGTCGTGGCACGGGCGCTGATGGCCTGGGCGGGACTCTTCGGAACGGTGAGCTTCGAGCTCTTCGGGCAGTTCGAGACCGTGGTCGAAAACCGGATCGGCTACTTCGACCACACTGCGACGACGCTTGGACGCCTCATCGGCTTCAAATTCTGACCTTTTGGTACTAACAGACTGACCTTTTCGGTAGCTGTCAGCGATTCATGTGACTGGGCGTAAGAACGGAAGTGATTAGCGAAATGCCTGGTCAAATCGGGATTTCCAGTCACGGTGCGGCTTCACCTCGTGGAATCCATTGACGTGGCGTCGCGCCCCCCGCGAGCATGGATCGCCCCGGTGATGTGGGATCTCGCGGGACGCGGGAGGCCACGGGGGACGGGAAGGAGCACGTGGCGAGGGCGATGAAGGGCAATCAATCGGCCGTCGCGGGTGGAGTCTCCGCAGGTACCGGCAGTAATGCGGGCGCGGGCCGGGCGGGGCTGGGACAGTCCGGGCTGGGCGCCTCAGGCGGGCAGCGGCTTCCGGTCGCACCGCGCGAGCGCAAACCGGCGCTCGCCGCGCTCGCCGTCCTCCTCATTCTCGGCGGCGCGCTCGCCAGCGCGTATCTCGTGATGGCCAGCGGCCAGCGCGTGTCGGCGATCCGCATCGTCCAGCCGGTCGCGGCAGGCCAGCCCATCCCGCTGAGCGCCCTCCAGGAGGTGCAGGTCGGCGACACCGGCGTGGAGTACTACATCCGGTGGTCCGAGCGCCAGAAGGTGACGCGCGCGTACGCCGCCGTGCCACTGGTCAATGGCGCGCTGCTCACCAACGGAATGCTCAGCAAGACCGCGGAGGCTGAGCGCGGCAGGGTCGTCGTGGGCCTGGCGCTCAAGCCCGGCCAGCTTCCGGCGGGGGCGGACGGCCTGGTCAACGGCGCGCGAGTGAGCCTGTACGCGGTGGGCACCGGCACGGGTTCGGGCGGGCCGCGCCCAGGGACCGTGCTCTCGACGAACGCGATCGTGGTCAACGTCAGCAGTTCCGGGAAGAGCGACCGGCTGCGCGGCGACCAGACCTCGGTGAACGTCGCCGTTCCGCCCAACGAGGCGCCGGCGATCGCGCAAGCTGCCTCGGCCGGAGCAGTGGGCCTCGCCCTGCTCCCACCAGGTACGGAGCTGGCACCCCAGCAGGCCCCCACCCCCCAAAAGCAGCAGACGCCCGGCAACGGCAACACCCAGAGCCCAGGACCCGGCAACGGCACGGGCACGGGCACGGGCAGCGACACTGGGAACGGCAGCAACACCGGGAACGGCAACGGCACCGGCAACGGCACTGGACCGGGCGGGAACTGACAGTGGCACTCATCGCGCTCGCGGCCGACAAAGGGGCGCCGGGCGTCACGACCGCCGCCGTCGCCCTCGGCGCCGTATGGCCGCGCCCGGTGCTCGTCGCCGAATGTGACCAGGCCGGCGGAGACCTCGTCTACCGGTTGCCTGCGGCCGCCTCGGAGGACGACCAGCTCGGCGGCATGCTCAATCCCTCGCGCGGGCTGCTCAGCCTCGCCGCCACCGCCCGGCGCGGACTGCGCCCAGACCAGATCGCCGAGCACTGCCAGCGGCTCGTCGGCGGGCTGGACGTGCTCGTCGGCATCACCGGCGCCGAGCAGGCGCAGGGCATGACGTGGCTCTGGGGCCCGCTGGGCCGCGCGTTCGCCGGGCTCGACCCGGTCGACGTGCTGGCCGACTGCGGGCGGCTCGGCGCGGGCACTCCGGTGCTCGACCTCATGCGCGAGGCCGACCTGGTGCTGCTGTTCACGCGGGCGACGCTGGAGCAGGTCGCCCACCTTCGTGAACGTGTCGCGGCGCTGTCGTCGGAACTGCGCGGCGGGCCGCCGATCGGCGTCATCGTGCTGGCCGATCCACGTGACTTCCGCGCACAGATCGCCGAGGTCGACCGCGTCATCACCAGCTCACAGGGCCGCCACGCCGCCGACGCCCCCACCGGAGCACCGCCGCCCACGGTGACCGTGCTCGGCGGGCTGGCGCTCGACCCCAAGGGCGCGGAGCTGCTGGCGGGCAGCTGGGGCGGCCGGCTCGACCGTTCCCTGCTCATCCGCTCCGCCCGGGAGGTCGCCGGCGAGCTGGTCGGCCGCCTCTCCTCGCTCCGGGTCGGCCCGGGCGGCAGGCACGCCGCTCAGAACGGCGCGCCGCAGGTTCCCCCGGCCACGCAGATACCAGTCGGTCAGGCAGATCACGCAGGTCAGGCCGGGCACGCAGGCCAGGCAGGCCACGCCGGGCACGCCGGGCACGCAGGCCAGGCCGGGCACGTCGAAGAGGGGAGTCGCTAGGTGGACCACGGCCTCGTCAAGCGGCTGCGCCAGGAGGTCGGTGACCGGCTGGCCCAGCAGCGCCGGCTCGATGCCGCCAGCGGGCTCGCGCCGATGTCCGGAGAGGACGAACGCCAGTTCGCCCGCGCCCTCATCGGACAGGTGCTGGAGGAGTTCGCACGCGGCGAGCTGACCGCGGGGCGCCGCCCGCCGAACGCCGAAGAGGAAGAGGCGCTCGCCGCCGGCGTGCACGCCGCGCTGTTCGGCGTCGGCCGCCTCCAGCCGCTGCTCGAAGACCCCGAGATCGAGAACATCGACATCAACGGCTGCGACCGGGTCTTCATCGGCTACGCCGACGGCCGGGAGGTCATGGGCGAGCCGGTGGCCGAGACCGACGAGGAGCTCGTCGAGCTCATCCAGATACTGGCCGCCTACAGCGGGCTGTCGTCCCGGCCGTTCGACACCGCCAACCCGCAGCTCGACCTGCGGCTGCCGGACGGTTCGCGGTTGTCGGCGGTGATGGACGTGGCCGTCCGGCCCGCCCTGTCGATCCGCCGCGCACGCCTCGGCAAGGTGTTCCTCAGCGACCTGGTCGGCAACGGCACGTTCAGCTCCGAAATCGGCGCGTTCTTCAAGGCCGCCGTGCTCGCCCGCAAGAACATCATGATCGCCGGGGCCACCAACGCCGGCAAGACCACGCTGCTGCGCGCCGTCGCCAACGAGATCCCGCCGCACGAACGCCTCATCACCGTGGAACGTGCCCTTGAGCTCGGCCTCGACGCCTTTCCGGAGCTGCACCCCAACTGCGTCGCGTTCGAGCAGCGGCTGCCCAACTCCGAGGGCCAGGGCTCGATCACGATGGCCGAGCTGGTCCGCCGCTCACTGCGCATGAACCCCTCCCGCGTCATTGTCGGCGAGGTGCTCGGCGACGAGATCGTCACGATGCTGAACGCGATGACGCAGGGCAACGACGGCTCCCTCTCCACGATCCACGCCAACTCCTCGATGGAGGTCTTCAACCGCATCGCCACGTACGCGATCCAGTCGGTGGAACGCCTGCCGGTCGAGGCCACCCACATGCTCATCGCGGGCGCCATCGACTTCGTGGTCTTCATCGAGAAGCGCAACGACTACGCCAGCGGTGGCCGCCTGCGCCGCTACGTGGCGAGCATCCGGGAGGTCACCGGAGTCGACAACCGTGTGCTCTCCTCCGAGATCTTCGCGCTCGGCCCGGAGGGCTACGCGCTGCCCGCCGCGCCGATCGCGTGCGCCGACGAGCTGGCCGAGTTCGGCTACGACACCTCCCTCGGAGGTGTCTGGTGACCGGCCTCCATGTAGTGACGTCCGGGGGAGGCTGATGTACGCGCCCGACGTGCTCCTCGCCATCATCGCCGGAGGGCTGGTCGGCGGCGGGTTCCTGCTGCTCGTCGTGGCGGTCCGTGGGCTGCCGAGCCGCCCGGGCCCGGTCCGCGGCCGCAGCCGTGAGGACCTGGTCAAGACCCTGACGACCCGTACCGCCGTGGCCGTCATCGTCGGCCTGCTCGTCCTGATCCTCACGCGCTGGCCGATCGCCGCGATCGGCACGGGCGTCCTCGTCCTTGCCTGGAACGGCCTGGCGGGCGGCGCCGCCGAGGAACGCAAGGCCATGGTCCGGCTCGAGGGCCTCGCCGCCTGGACCGAGTCGCTCCGCGACACCATCGCGGGCGCCGTCGGCCTTGAGCAGGCCATCCCCGCCTCACTCCGAGCCGCCGCTCCCGCACTCCAGCAACCCCTCCGCACGCTGGTCGACCGCCTGCACACCCGCGTGCCGATGCCCGAGGCACTGCGGCGGTTCGCCGACGACCTCGACGACCCGTCGGCCGACCTGGTCATCGCGGCGCTGATCCTCAACTCCAAGCTGCGCGGCCCCGGCCTGCGCGACATGCTCGGCGCGCTGTCGACCTCGGCCCGCGCCGAGCTGGACATGCGCCGCCGCGTCGAGGCAGACCGGCGGTCCACCCGGCGCAGCGTCCGCATCGTCGTCGGTGTCTCCGTCGGCACCGCGTTGCTTCTGGCCATCTTCAACCACTCGTACGTGGAGCCGTACGACGACTTCCTCGGGCAGCTCGTCCTGTGCCTGGTCATCGCGCTTTACGCCGCCGGTTTCCTGTGGCTGCGCAGGCTCTCCAAGCACGAGCTGCCAGGCCGCTTCCTCACCAGCGAGGCGCGCCCCGGCGTGCCCGGTGAGATGCCGCGCACCGTCGCGGGCTGGCAGGGCGACCGCACGGTCGCCGACAGGGAGCCGTCCGCGCTGCGCGGACGGCACACCATGGACGCGGGCGGAGGCGGTGCCTCGTGAACGGAGCGATGCTGGCCGGCGCGCTCGTCGGCCTCGGCCTCTACGTGCTCGTCCGCGCCGTCTTCCCGCCCCGTCCGGGGCTGGCGGCGCGTCTTGCCGCTTACGATGCCGCCCGCCGCCGCGACCAGGAGGACGCCCGGGCCCGCCGCATGTCGCCCACCCTCGAACGGGTCGGCGGCCTCCGCGCGAAGGTCGGCCGCGAGCTGGTGCGCCTCTGCGAGGCACGCGGCTGGCAACTCCGCTCGATCCGCGCCGATCTCGCCATCACCGACAAGTCACTCGAAGGCTTCCTCGCCACGAAGTTCCTGCTGCCCGCCGCGGCGTTGCTCTTCATCCCGGTCGTCGTCGCCTACTTCGCACTGCTGGGAGTGGGGGCGTCGTTCCAGGTGCCGGTGTGGATCTGTGCGATCTTCGCCATGCTTTTCTTCTTCTTCCCCGACATGCAGCTGCGCCAGGAGGCCGCCGCCCGGCGCCAGGACTTCCGGCACGTCGTCGGCGCGTTCCTCGACCTGGTCTCGATGAACCTCGCCGGCGGCCGCGGCGTCCCCGAGGCCCTGATGACCGCCTCCGCGGTCGGCGAGGGCTGGGCGATGCTCCGCATCCGCGACGCGCTCGCCAACGCGCGCATCACCGGCCAGACCCCCTGGCAGGCCCTCGGCGGCCTCGGCGACGAGCTCGACATCGCCGAGCTGCGCGACCTCGCCGGCGCCCTCGCCCTCGTCGCCGACGACGGCGCCCAGGTCCGCAAGTCCCTCGCGGCCCGTGCCGCCTCGATGCGCAGCAGGGAGCTGTCGGAGCTGGAGGGCAAGGCCGGTGAACGTTCCCAGTCGATGCTCGTCGCCCAGCTCTTCCTCTGCGCCGGTTTCCTCGTTTTCCTGGTCTACCCGGCCGTGATGCGGGTGATGGCCTCGTGACTTCACCCGACACGCCTCCGCCCGATATGGCTCCGCTCAACCCCGTTCCGCAAAGGAGAAACCGTGAATCCTCTGAACGACCCGACCGTCGCCTACCTACGCGCCCTGCTGGGCGCCAGGGTGGAGAAGGCCCGCGCCGAAACGGACCGGGGCGCGTCCGCGATCGAGTGGGCGATCATCACCGCGCTGCTCGCCGGCATCGCGATTGCGGTGGGTGCGATCATCATCAAGAAGGTCAGCGACAAGGCGAACAGCATCAACACCGGCTGACCGGACGGCGTGACCTGATCGGACGGCGTGACCGGGGCGCGTCCGCGATGGAGTGGGCACTGCTCACACCGGTCCTCATCCTGGTGTTGCTGGTCGTCGTGCAGTTCGCGATGGTCTTCCACGCGCGCCATGTCGCCCTCGCCGCCGCGCAGGCCGGGGCGCGGGTGGCCCGCACCCAGCCCGTCGGCGCGGACTGGGAGGGACCGGCGGTCGCCAAGGCGGCCGGTGACGTCGACAAGATCGGGCCGCAACTGCTCAGCGGACGGCAGGTGACCCCGCTGCAGGGCGCCGACGAACGCGGCATCGAGGTGAGCGGCAACGCCGTACGGGTCATTCCGTTCATGACCTTCCGCGTCTCGCAACGATCCCAGGGCCCGATCGAATGTTTCCGCCCCGACGTGGGCGCCGGCACGGCGTGCCAGGGAGCGGGCCCATGAACGACCACGCGACGGACAGAGAGCACGCGACGGACAGAGACCACGCGACGAACAGAAATCATGCGACGGGCAGAGACCGCGGCTCGATGTCGCTGGAGATGGTGCTGGTCACGCCGCTCTTCGTCGCGTTCCTCCTGCTGCTCGCCGGAGCCGGGCGGATGGTCGACGCGAAGAGCCAGATAGACGGCGCCGCACGTGACGCCGTGCGCGCCGCCTCGGTGGCACGGAGCGCGGGCGCCGCCGAGGGCCTCGCGCAGGAGACCGCCTCGCTCAACCTCCAGAACAACAAGTGGTGCGCAGGCGGGCCGACCGTGACCACCAACACCGGCGACTGGGGGCCCGGCGGCAAGGTCTCGGTGACCGTCGTCTGCGACGTCGACCTCGGCGATCTCTCTTTCATCGGATTCCCCGGCAGCAAGCGGCTGAGCGGCACCTCCGTGGCGCCCATCGACACCTACACGTACCGGGGCACCGACACGGGCGACGGCGGTGACCAAGGATGATCCGGCCATCGACGAGGAAAGTGTCTGACAAGGACCGGGACCGGGGCACGGTCTCGATGTACGTCGTGCTGTTCACCCCCGCCGTCCTCGTCCTCGCCGGACTCATCGTTGACGGCGGCCTGGCGATCCACGCTCGCCAGCGTGCCGCGGACATGGCCGAGCAGGCCGCCCGCGCCGGGGCGAACCAGATCAACGAGGCCGAGTTGCGCGCGACCGGCAAGCCCGTGATCGACCCGGGCCGGGCCGAGTCCGCCGCGTGCGGGCTGCTCAGCGACTACGACGACAACATCACCGGGAGTTCGTGCGGCGCCACCGAGGAGGAGGTGGAGGTCACGGTCGAGCTGACGGTGAACCCCCAGTTCCTCAGCATCGTCCCCGGGTTCGGCTCGTTCACGATGCGCTCCACCGCGTCCGCCCAGCCGATCACGGGCGACGAGCCGTGACGGCCGGTGCCACCCGAGATAGTTACCGCTCGGGCATTGCGCGCGGGTCATGGCTGTCTACGATGACAAAGGCGACGTCTGTGCAGGCACGGACCGGTGAGCATCACCGGACGGGCGAGCAAGGGGTGCGATGCTGACAGGACAGCCCGGAAGTACGGGCACCGGGCGGGGGCCCAGGCCGCCGGTGCGGGTCCGGGGGCGTCGCAGTTTCGGGGACATCGCCGCCGGAGTCGGCGCGATCACGGCGTTGCTCGCGCTCGTCGCCGGTGTGCCGTACGCGTTGCTGACGTTCTTCGAGCCGCCGATTCCCGACCGGGTGCCGACGGCGTCCGACCTGACGCAGCAACTCGGGCCGAGTTCGCTCGTCACCGTGCTGGTCGCACTGGTCTGGCTGGCGTGGTTGCAGCTCGCGCTGTGCGTGCTGGTCGAGGTGTACGCGGGCATCCGCGGCGTGGGAGTCCCGGCCCGGGTGCCGCTGGCGGGCGGCACGCAGTCGCTCGTTCACCGGCTCGTGGTCGCGGCGCTGCTGTTGTTCACGGCGACGTCGGCGATCATGCCCGCGTTCGGCGGCCGGGAACTGCACGCGCAGCGGCCGGTGCAGACGCAGGCACAGGAGTTCCGCCCGGTCCAGGCGGCCGCCGTCGCGCCGCCGGTCGCCACCGAACAGGCTGCCGAACCGGTCGTCCAGCCGATGGCCAAGTCGCCGACGACGAAGATCTACCGTGTGCAGCCGCCGGAGGGGCGGCACCACGAGAGCCTCTGGGAGATCGCCGACAAGTGCCTGGGGGAGGGGCGCCGCTACAAGGAGATCTTCGCGCTCAACAAGGACCGGGTGCAGCCGGACGGGTCGAAGCTCAACATCGCCAGCCTCATCCGGCCGGGCTGGATCCTGGAGATGCCTGCGGACGCGTCGGGCGCCCAGGTCATCCCGGTGAAGGATGTTGACGACTACTTCCGGACGGGCCACGCGGGCCCGCCCGAGCCCCTGCCACGGCCCACGCCCGAGCAGCCCCCGCTGCGGCAGCCGGCCGCGCCGCCGCCCGCCGCGACGCAACCGCCCGCCACCGAGGCCCCCGTGACGCCGCCGCCGGCGACCCAGGCGCCCGCACCCGAAACACCGGCCCCCGAAACACCTGCCCCCGAAACACCTGCCCCCGAAACACCTGCCCCCGAAACACCTGCGCCCGCCGTCCCCGCGCCTCAGCCGCCCGCATCCCAGGCACCAGCGCCTCAGCCGCCCGCATCCCAGGCACCAGCGCCAGAGAAGCCCGCGCCGGAGAAGCCCGCCCAGCAGGTCCCCGCGCCTCGTCCCGCCGACGAACTCGGCGGCGGCGCGGGCACCGGCGGCGCGAACGTCCCCGGGCGCGACTCGGGGCAGCAGCAGGCAGACCAGGCACCCCTCCCGTTCGACCTCGAATGGCCGCAGGGGCTGGCGGCGGCCTCGCTCGTCGCCGCCGGGCTGCTCAGCGCGCTGGGCAGGCGGCGCCGTACGCAGATGTGGCACCGCGCGTTCGGACAGATGATCGTACGGCCGGAGGGCCGGGCCGCGAAGGCCGAGCAGGCGCTGCGCATCGGGGCCGACACCGCCGCCGTGGAACTGCTCGACCTCGGCTTGCGGCACCTGTCCAAGTCCATGGCCGCCGAAGGGGGCGGACAGGGCCGCGCCATGCCCACGGTGTACGGGGTGCACCTGGGCAACGAGAGCCTCGACCTGTGGATCGCACCCGCCGACCGCAACCCGCCCGCGCCGTGGGAGGCGTACGACGACGGGCAGGTGTGGCGGCTGCGCGGCGACGCCATGACCGGGCTCCGGGCCGCCGACCTCGGTGACGTCCTCGCCCCGTACCCCGGACTCGTCTCGATCGGCACCAACGAGAACGGCCGCATCCTGGTCGACCTGGAGGCCGCGCACGGGCTCATCGCCCTGCAGGGTCCCGTGGAGACCCGCCGGGCCGTGCTCGCCGCCCTCGCGCTGGAGCTGGCGACCAACCGCTGGTCGGACCACATGCGCATCACCCTCGTCGGCTTCGGCGCCGAACTGGGCGAGGGGCTCGCCGACATCGCGCCCGACCGTATCCGCACCGTCGCGTCCCTCGACCAGGCCCTGCCCGAGCTCGAAGGCCGCAGCGAGGAGGTGCGGCAGGCGCTGGCCGCCTCCGGCGTCGACTCGGTGCTCACCGGCCGTTGCCGCGGGGTGTTCGGCGAGGCATGGATGCCGCACTACCTGATCATGGCGGACCAGCCCACCGAACGGGAGGCCGACCGCCTGGTCGCGCTCGCCCGTACCGGCACCCGGATGGCCGCGGGCTACATCGTCCCCGGTGAGGTGCAGGGCGCGACGTGGACGTGGGAGGTCGACGCCAACGCGCGGCTCCAGGCCGGTGTGCTCGGCTTCCAGGTGGACGCGCAGCTGATCCCCGAAGAGCACTACCGGGGAGTCTTCGAGCTCTTCCGCACCACCAAGCGCCTCGACTCGGTGCCGCTGTCCGACCCGTCCGACATCGCGGGCCCCGAACCGCCCGGCACCAACCAGTCCTCGGTGGACATCCGGCTGCTCGGCCCCGTCGAGGTCGACGCCCCGGGCCCGATGGACGAGAGCCGCCGTGCCCTCTGCACCGAGGTCCTGGTCTACCTGGCCACCCATCCCGGGGGAGTGCATCCCACGGTCCTCGGCGGCGCGATCTGGCCCCGCGGCGTGACCACCGGTGTCCGTGACGCCTGTGTCGCCCGCGTCTCCGACTGGCTGGGCCGCGACGCGCGCGGGCGCCCCAACCTCTACTACGACGACCGGGGCCGTATCCGCCTCGGCTCCGAGGTCAGGGTCGACTGGGCGGTCTTCCGCTGGCTGGTCTGGCGTTCCGCGGCCGAGCCCTCCTCCGAGACCGCCTACATGTCGTACGCCCTCGACCTGGTCCGCGGCCCGGTACTCGCCGACCGTCCCCGCGGCCGCTACGGCTGGCTGGCCGCCGACGACCTGGAGTACGAGGCGAGCGCCCGCGTCATCGACGTCGCCCACCGCCTCGTCGTCCTCCGGCTCGAAGAGGGCGACGCCCGCGGCGCTGTCGGCGCGGCCCGCGCGGGCCTCCGCCTGGCTCCCGAAGACGAAGGCCTCTGGCGTGATCTCCTCCGTGCCACCCACGCCACCGGCGACGAGGCCCAGGTCCAGGTAGCGGTGGACGAGCTGCGCTCCCGCGTGGCCCGCGACCCTCTCCTGGACCAGCTCCAATCCGAGACCGAAGCCCTGGTGGAGGAGCTCATCCCGCAGTGGTGGCGCGAGGTCCCCGCCCGCTGATCCAGCGCGCTTTCCCCCTGCGCCAAGGCGGCAGCTGTCACTGCCAGAGCTTGGCTGGGCTGGTACGGAGGCCCGCCCCACCCCCGGGGACGGGCCTCCGTACGTTCTGGAGGGTCAGCGGTAGATGCTCGTGCCGCCAAGAGAGTGGCGGCCCGGCTGCGGATAGACCGCCATGCCTTGCGGCACGCCGCCGACCTTCACCGTGTGGACGAGGCGTCCCGTGCGCGTGGACACCGCGTACGTCACGCCCGTTCTGGGCTCGCACAGCCACAGCGTGGTGCCGTCGGCGGAGACCCCGCCCGGCTCCGGCGAACCGCCGTTGGGCAGCCGCCAGTGGTCCGACGCCTTCCGGGTCGCCACGTCGATGGCGGACAACGTCCCGGTGCCCAGGACGAACAGCCGCCGCGCATCGCGGCTGACGGTGAGCCCGTAGGCGCCCGGCCGGGTCGGCACGAACCCCAGCACCGTGAACGCGACGCCGTCGATCATCCAGACCCCGCCCTTAGCGGAGTCCGCCACGTAGAACGTCTGGCCGTCCGGTGCGAGCCGTACCGAACCGGGAGCCGCGCCGCGCGGGAGCGCCAGCTTGCCGGTGACCTCGCGCAGCTTGGGATCGATGCGGACGAGACGCCCGGACGAGGTGCAGCTGACCACCATGAACGTGCCCGTGGCCGAGAAGTCGGCGTGCTCGGCACCGGGGCATGGCAGCTGCATCCGGCCGCGCGATCGCATGGTGTGCGGATCGCGCACCTCGATCCGCCTCGGCGGGCCCGCCAGCACGAGCGCCTCGCTGCCGTCCGGCGTGAAGTACAGGCGGCCGCCCTGATCGCCGATTTTGACGGGCGGGCCGCGGCGGCCGTTGCGCGGGTTCACCGGGATGAGCGTGCCGTCTTCCGCGTCGGTGACCCACAACCGGCGCAGGTCCCAGGCCGCCGCGATCCGGCGCGGCGTACCGCCGACGGGCAGCTGCGCGATGACCTTGAACGCTCGCAGGTCGACGACGTCGACCATGCCGGTGTGCCCGTTCGGCACGAAGAGCCGCGGGGGCAGCTTCCGCATGGCGGGGTCGAGCAGACCGGGACCGGTGGCCTCGTAGACGCCGTTGCCTGCCGGGGCGGCCGTACCGAGCCTCGCGGTGCCGGGCGGGCGCGGAGACGGGCTCTGGATGTACGGGGCATGGCCGCCGAGCCCGACCACCGGATCGTCCGGCGAGCCTGCACCCGGCGGATAGAACGGCACCGGAGACTCGCAGGCCGCGACCGCCGACACGGCGACCGCCATGCCGAGCATGGTCACGGCGGCGGTGCGGTGCCTGGTGCCCTGCCCAGCCAACAGCAGCCCAGCCAGCAGTCGTCCAGCCAACAGTGGTCCCTCCCATCACGGCCGGGACTGTATCGGTTCCATCACTCCATGTGTCGGACTCATCACAAAAAGTTTGACCGGCCGGATGGCCAGGGTGAGGCAGGGATCAGTCGGACTTGCCGATCCCGATGCCGAACTCGCGGTAGACGCGCTCCCAGAAGCCGTCCCGGAGCCATGTCCGGGCCTCCTGGTAGGGCCGCAGCGAGCTGCCCAGCTCCTTCTCCGCCTCGATCAGCAGCTCCTTGTCGATGACAGGCGGCAGGATCGGGCCGGGGAGCAGGTCGCGGATGTTGTCCCGTCCCCGCTCGAAGATCCACTTCTGGGCGACATGTTCGCCGATCTCCAGCATGTGGTCGCGGTCGGGCCCCAGCTTGCCGTCGGTCGTGGACGTCGTGGCGGCCGGGATCACGTGGTGGCCGGCGTGCGGCACCGCGTTCTTCATGGCGGCGGCGGGTACCGGCTTGACCGCCGGGGCACGGCCGGCGAACACCTGCGACGGCGACGGCACCGGAGCCGTGCGGGCGCCCGCCTGCGCGACGGCGGCGGCGTCCCGTACGGCGGCAGCGGCAGCGGTGGGAACGGGCAGAACCTTGGCTTTAGTGAAGTACGGACGCAAAAAATCGGCGGGCAGGACCTCGACGGTGTCGGACTCCCAGACCAGCCATTCGGCCTGGTTGGAGCCGTGTGTCGGCTCCACCCCCCAGAGGTGGACGCGCACGCCGTAGCGCTGCGCCGCCTCCACCGCGGGGAGCATGTCCTCGTCCCCGGCCAGCAACACCGCATCCGTGATCGCCCTATGTCGGGCCAGGGCCTCCAGATCGGCGCGCAACTGCGCGTCCACACCCTTCTGCTGGCCCTGCGCGTTCAGATTGCCCAGCCGGAGCTTCACCAGCGGCAGGTTGGCGATCACTCGCTGGTCGACCGTCGGCTGCCGCTTGGGCGCCGCGTCGAACCAGTAGACCCGCAACAGTTCGCCCACCAACTGATCGTCGGCATGGGTCGTCAACGCCTTGATCAATTTCTCCGCGGCCACCCGGTATTCGCGTCTGGAACCGCAACCGAGCAGCAGCGCACCGGAGGCCGCATAGAGGTACCCCGCATCGACGAAGACGGCGTATCGAGCGGGCTGCGGGACGAACTCCGAGGTGGCCATGGCCTTTCACCTTATTCGTGCCGAGGCCTTCCGAGGGCGCGAACCACGGTTACATCTCCCTGGATGATTTCCCCTGACACGCCCGGCACACTTCGGTGCGCCGCCCACAGATGATCGTTCAGCGCGGGAAGGCGCTCGCCCGCCACGCCCCCGGGCCGCGCGGCCGGAGACCCTCCGCCACCGGTCCGCTCAGCTGCCGGGAACGGTCGGCCCAGCGCGAGGTCCGGCCCGTGCCGCGCTCCTCGGCCCGGGCCCGGGCAGCCGCGGCCGCCTGCGCCCGGGCTGTGAGCACGGCGACCAGCGCCGCGATCTCCTCGGCCGTCGGCTCACCACGCACAACCTGCAGGAACGGCGCTCGGGTCGCGTCTTCTCCGGTGGAGCTCACAGCGGGATGTTCCCATGCTTCTTGGGCGGCAGGCTCTTGCGCTTCTCGCGCAGCGAGCGCAGCGCCTTGATGACCTGGCCGCGCGTCTCGGACGGCTTGATCACCGCGTCGACATAACCGCGTTCGGCCGCGATGTAGGGGTTGGCCAGCGTGTCCTCGTACTCGGTGATCAGCTCGGCACGGCGGGCGTCGGCGTCCTCGGCCGCGGCCAGCTCGCGCCGGTAAAGGATGTTGACCGCGCCCTGCGCCCCCATGACGGCGATCTGCGCGGTCGGCCAGGCCAGGTTGACGTCGGCGCCGAGGTGCTTGGATCCCATGACGTCGTACGCGCCGCCGTACGCCTTGCGCGTGATCACCGTGACGAGCGGCACGGTCGCCTCGGCGTAGGCATAGAGGAGCTTGGCGCCGCGCCGGATGATCCCGTTCCACTCCTGGTCGGTGCCGGGCAGGAAGCCGGGCACGTCCACGAAGGTCAGCACCGGGACGTTGAACGCGTCGCACGTACGGACGAAGCGCGCCGCCTTTTCGGAGGCGTCGATGTCGAGCGTCCCGGCGAACTGCATCGGCTGGTTGGCGACCACGCCGACCGAGTGGCCCTCGACCCGGCCGAAGCCCACGATGATGTTGGGCGCGAACAGCTCCTGGACCTCCAGGAACTCGCCGTCGTCCAGCACGTGCTCGATGGCGGTGTGCATGTCGTACGGCTGGTTCGGGGAGTCGGGGATGAGAGAATCGAGCTCCTCGTCCAGCTCGTTCGGGTCGGCGGCGGCGTCGAACACCGGCGCGTCACCGAGATTGTTGGACGGCAGGTACGACAGCAGGGCCTTGACGTACTCGATCGCGTCGTCCTCGCCTGCGCCCTGGTAGTGCGCCACTCCCGACTTGGAGTTGTGCGAGTGCGCGCCGCCCAGCTCCTCCATGGTCACCTCTTCGCCGGTGACCGTCTTGATCACGTCCGGCCCGGTGATGAACATGTGCGAGGTCTGGTCGACCATGACGATGAAGTCGGTGATCGCCGGGGAGTACACCGCGCCGCCCGCGCACGGGCCCAGGACGAGGGAGATCTGCGGGATCACGCCGGAGGCGTGCACGTTGCGCTTGAAGATCTCGGCGTAGAGGCCGAGCGCCACCACGCCCTCCTGGATCCGCGCCCCGCCGGAGTCGTTGATCCCGATCACCGGGCAGCCGGTCTTGAGGGCGTGGTCCATGACCTTGCAGATCTTCTCGCCGAAGACCTCGCCGAGCGATCCGCCCGAGACCGTGAAGTCCTGGCTGAAGACCGCCACCGGCCGGCCGTCGACGGTGCCGTGGCCGGTCACCACGCCGTCGCCGTAGGGACGGTTCTTCTCCATGCCGAAGCTGGTCGAGCGGTGCCGGGCCAGCTCGTCGAACTCCACGAACGAGCCGGGGTCGAGCAGCGCGTCGATCCGCTCCCGGGCGGTCATCTTGCCCTTGGCGTGCTGCTTCTCGACCGCGCGCGCGGAGCCCGCGTGCACGGCCTCGTACCGGCGCCGTTCCAGATCCGCGATCTTTCCGGCCGTCGTGTGGATGTCGATGTCCACAGCGGGTTCAGGGGCTTCCATCGCCATGCGGGTCAGGGTAACCGCACACTGACCCCGGCCCCGCTACCGGGTCGTACGGACGCGGTGTCAGGTGCCTTTTCCATGCCTCACTAGGCTGGTTTCCGTGGTTACGAACACACGCGACACCCTCCGGCAGGACATGCCCGAACCCCTCCGCCGCGATGTCCGGCTGCTGGGCGCCATGCTCGGCGACAGCCTGGTCGAGTACGGCGGCCAGGGCCTGCTCGACGACGTCGAACGGCTGCGGCACGCCGTGATCGCGGCCCGCCGTGGGGAGACCGGCATCGAGGACGTGGCGGCGCTGGTCAACGGCTGGTCGCTGGAACGTGCCGAACTGGTCGCGCGGGCGTTCACCGTCTACTTCCACCTCACCAACCTGGCCGAGGAGCACCACCGCATCCGCACGCTCCGCGAACGCGACACCGGCGAGTCGGTCCCCAGTTCGGTCGCGGCGGCCGTCGAGGCGGTCCGCGCCACGGGGGCCGGCACTCCGGAGGGGCTCAAGCGGAACTACGATCCGGAGGGGCTCAAGCGGGTCCACGAGGCGGTGGCCGCGCTGGAGTTCCGGCCGGTCTTCACCGCGCACCCCACCGAGGCCCGCCGGCGAGCGGTCGTCACGGCCATCCAGCGGATCAGCGACCTGCTGGCGCGGCTGAACGCCGAGCCGGGGACGAGCGAGCAAGACGAGCTCGAACGGCGGCTGCGCGAGGAGATCGACCTCCTCTGGCGTACGGCCCTGCGCCGCCACGCCCAGATGGACCCGCTCGACGAGGTCCGCACCGCGATGGCCGCGTTCGACGAGACGATCTTCCGGGTGGTGCCGCAGATCTACCGGACGCTGGACGCCGCGATGGCGCCGATCACCGGGGCCCGTCCTCCGGGGGCCCCCGCATATCTGCGGTTCGGCAGCTGGATCGGGGGTGACCGGGACGGCAACCCGTACGTGACCGCGCAGGTCACCCGCGAGGCCGTGATGATCCAGGCGGATCACGTGCTGCTGGGCCTGGAGAACGCCTGCACCCGGATCGGCCGCGAGCTGACCGTGCACGAGGCGACCACGCCGCCTTCGCCCGCGCTCCGCAACGCGCTCGCGGCGGCGCGGACCGGCCAGCCGGGACGGATCGGCGAGATCGCCAAGCGTTCGCCCGAGGAGCCCCACCGGCAGTTCCTGCTGTACGTGGCGGAACGGATCGCCGCGACCCGCCGCCGCGACGCCGACCTGGCGTATCCGGGCCCCGACGACCTCCTCGCAGACCTGCGCCTCGTTCAGGAGTCGTTGCTCGTTGCCGGGGCCCGCCGTCAGGCGTACGGCAAGGTCCAGGATCTGATCTGGCAGGTCGAGACGTTCGGCTTCCATCTGGCCGAGCTGGAGATCCGTCAGCACAGCGAGCTCCACGAGAAGGCCCTAACCGAGCTTGAGAGCGGGGGCGAACGCAGCGAGATGACCGTGGAGATCCTCGACACCCTGCGCGTGGTGGCGTGGATCCAGCAGCGATTCGGTGTCCGGGCCTGCAGCCGCTACGTCGTCTCGTTCACCCGTTCCGAGCAGGACATCGCCAACGTCCACGAGCTGGCCGCCTCGCTCGGCGACCACGCGCCCGTGCTCGACGTGATCCCGCTCTTCGAGACCGGTGAGGACTTGGAGCGCGCGCCCGCCGTGCTTGAGGGCATGCTGGCGATCCCTGCCGTCCAGCGGCGGCTGGCCGACACCGGGCGGCGCATGGAGGTCATGCTCGGCTACTCCGACTCGGCCAAGCAGCTCGGCCCGACCAGCGCCACCCTGCGGCTCTACGACACCCAGGAGGCACTGACCGCCTGGGCCGCCCGCAACGACATCAAGCTGACCATGTTCCACGGCCGGGGCGGCTCGCTGGGCCGCGGCGGCGGCCCCGCCAACCGGGCGATCCTGGCCCAGGCGCCGGGCTCGGTCGGGGGCCGGTTCAAGGTCACCGAGCAGGGCGAGGTCATCTTCGCCCGGTACGGGCACCCGCAGATCGCCCGCCGCCACGTCGAGCAGGTCACCAACGCCATCCTGATGGCGTCCACCGACGCCGTGCAGGACCGTGCCCGCGAGGCCGCCGCCCGGTTCCGGCCGCTCGCCGACAAGATCAGCGACGCCGCCCGCGCCGCGTTCCGCGGGCTGATCGAAACCGAGGGCTTCGCGGAGTGGTTCGCCCGCGTCAGCCCGCTGGAGGAGATCGCTGAGCTTCGCATCGGCTCCCGTCCCTCCCGGCGCAAGGCCGCCCGCGGTCTGGAAGACCTGCGGGCCATCCCGTGGGTGTTCGCCTGGACGCAGACGCGCGTCAACCTGCCCGGCTGGTACGGCCTGGGCAGTGGGCTCGCCGCGGTCTCCGGTGAGGGCGCCGATCTCGGCGAGCTCCAGGAGGCGTACGAGGCGTGGCCGCTCTTCGCCACCCTGCTCGACAACGCCGAGATGAGCCTGGCCAAGTCCGACCGCGCCATCGCCGAGCGCTATCTCGCACTCGGCGGGCGGCCCGAGATGGCCGAGACCGTCCTCGCCGAGTACGACCGCACGCGGTCTCTCGTCCTCGCCGTCACCGGGCACCAGCGCCTGCTGGAGAACCGCAAGGTCCTGTCCCGGGCGGTCGAGCTCCGCAACCCGTACGTGGACGCGCTCTCGCACCTCCAGCTGCGCGCCCTGTCCGCGCTCCGGGACGGTGTCACCGACGAGGCCGAACGCGGCCACCTCGAAGAGCTCCTGCTCCTCTCGGTGAACGGTGTCGCGGCGGGCCTCCAGAACACCGGCTGATCAGGTCCTGCACCTGGCCAGAGCCCGCACGCGGTCAGGGCCCGGACGCGGTCAAGGCCACTCGGGTGTGCGCTTCTCGTTGAACGCGGCGATGCCCTCGCGGCGGTCAGGGGAGAACGCGACCGTGCGCCACGCGTTCTCCTCCAGGTCCAGCGCCGAGGGGAGGTCCTTGCCCGCGCCCAAACGCATGGCGCGCTTGGCGGCCCGTACCGCGGTCGGGGAGTTCCGCGCGATCACTCCGGCCAGCGTCAGCGCCTCGTCGCGGGCCGTGCCGGCCGGTACCCGCCGGTCGACCAGCCCGTACGCCTGCGCCTCGCCGATGCTCAACCGGCGGCCGGTCAGCACCAGGTCGGCCGCCCGGCCCGGCCCCAGGCGCCGCAACGCCAGCTGCGTGCCGCCGCCGCCCGGCACCAGCCCCACGCTCACCTCGGGCAGGCCGAACACCGCGGTCTCGTCAGCCACGATCAGGTCGCAGGACAGCGCGAACTCGCATCCGCCGCCGAGCGCGTAGCCGTGCACCGCGGCGATGACCGGCTGCGGCAGGTCCAGCACACCGCCGAACGCGGCCCGGAACACCGGCCGCTGCGCCATGATCTCGTCGTCCGTCATGGCGTTGCGTTCCTTGAGGTCCGCCCCGACACAGAAGGCCTTCTCACCCGCCGCGCTGAGCACCACCGCCCGCACCGAGCGTTCGGCGGCGACCTCCGCGCACACGGCGGCCAGCCGCCGCGCCATCGCCGTCGACAGCGCGTTCAGCGCCTCCGGCCGGTCCAGCACGATCTCGGCGACGTGTTCGTTCTCGTCGTCGCGCCGTAGCGTCACTCCATCCACACCCGCCACTCTAGGCCGCGCCCCCAGGGCGTCGACGACCCGGACGGTGGGGCGGGACATCGCCATGAGGCGCGGGTGGGGTTGGATGGACGCGTGAACGAGTCAGCATATGGCGATCTTGGTCGGCCGCCGCTGCACGAGACGGCGCTGCGGCGCGCGCTCATTCGGGACGGCGGGCTCTGGCGAGACGTCCGGGTGGTGCCCGAGACCGGATCCACCAACGCCGATCTCATGGCCGCGGCGCGTGAGGGAGCCCCGGAGGGGACGGTGCTCGCCACCGAGTTGCAGACGGCCGGCCGGGGACGGCTGGGCCGCCAGTGGACGGCGCCCGCGCGTTCGGGCCTCATGTTCTCGATGTTGCTGCGGCCCACGGTGCCGATCGAGCGGCTGGGGTGGATCCCGCTGCTGGCCGGACTTTCGGCGGCCTCCGCTGTACGGCGGATGACCGCGCGGGTCGAGGCGGGGGACTTCGGCGAGGCACATGGCGACGTCGCCGTGGACGTCCGGCTCAAGTGGCCGAACGACCTGATCGTGGGCGAACGGAAGCTCGCCGGGATCCTGGCCGAGAAGGTGGACGACGCCCTGGTCGTGGGCGTCGGGCTCAACGTGAGCCTCCACGAGGAAGAGCTGCCCGTGCCTGCCGCCACCTCCCTGGCGATCGAGGGTGCCCCGCTCAGCGACCGGGCGACGCTGCTGCGCGCGATCCTGCGGCATTTCGAGGGGTGGTACCGCGAATGGACGGAGCTGGGCGGTGATCCGGAGAAGAGCGGACTGCGCACGGCTTACAAGGAACTCTGCGCCACCCTCGGCCGGACGGTCCGGGTCGATCTGCCCGGCGACGAGACGCTGAGCGGCGTGGCGGGCGACGTGGACGGCTCGGGCCGCCTGGTCGTCGGCGACCGCGCGGTGAGCGCCGGGGACGTCGTGCATGTCCGATGATCACGTGCATGTCCGGTGAGCGTGGAGGTTGACGGCACGTGAACGGCGTACGGGGTTTCGGACACTGATCGCCTCGGTGGTGCCTGATCTGCCACGATATGTCGCGGGGGAGGAGGTGCAGGGAGATGGCTGAGATGCCGGACCCGAAGGAGATCGAGGAGCTCCTGCTGGGCGGCGATCTGCGCTACACCCGGGTCGACGCCGTGCGCCTGTCGGGCGTGACGAAGGAGTTCTCCGGCCGCCTCTGGCGGGCGTTCGGCTACCCCACCATGCCGGACGAGGCCATCGCCTACACCGAGGGCGACGTCGCCGCGCTCACCCGCATCAAGCGCCTCATGGACGACGGCGTGCTGGACGAGGACGGCGTGATCCGGCTGGTCAGGGCGTTCGGTCAGACCATGACGCGGCTTGCCGAATGGCAGGTCAACCTGCTGAGCAGCACGCTGAGCCGCGACTCGCAGGAACCCCCCAGCAACGAGGCGGTCAGGATTCTCGTCGAGATCGCCGAGAAGCACATCGGCGATTTCGAGCCCCTCGTCGTGCACGCCTGGCGCCGGCAGCTGGCCGCCGCGGGCACCCGCGCCATGGCGGCGGTCGCCAGCCAGGAGGGTGCGACCCCCGCGCGCCAGCAGACCACGGTCGGCTTCGCGGACATGGTCTCGTTCACCCAGATGAGCCGGGAGCTGGAGGAACTGGAGCTCGCCAGGGTCGTCGAGCGGTTCGAGGAGACCGCCGCCGACATCGTCGCCGCCAGCGGCGGCCGCCTGGTCAAGTCCCTCGGCGACGAGGTGCTCTTCAGCGCCGACTCCCCCCGCCTCGGCGGCGAGATCGCCCTCACCATCGCCGAAGCGATCAAGGACGAGACCGAGGTCCCGGACGTCCGCGTGGGCGTGGCCTACGGCCCCGTCCTCCCGCTGATGGGCGACGTCTTCGGCACCACGGTCAACCTGGCCGCCCGCCTCACCTCGCTGGCCCGCCCCGGCTCGGTCGTGATCGACGACGCCCTCGCCACCGAGCTCGCGGACGAATCCGCCTTCGAGATCACCCGGATAGTCCGCCGCCCCGTGCGCGGCCTCGGCATCATCCAACCGCACGTCCTCCGCCGCGCCGGCTGACCTTGCCTCCAAGAAAAGGCCCCTCGCCACCGTTGGTGGCGAGGGGCCGAAACGAAAGGCGGCCCAACGGCCGAGAGAGCCTCAGGCCCCCGTCATGCAATCCCAGCAAGATCAAGCGTCGCCGCGAACGCGCTACCTGAGCGGGGAGCGAGCCGAAGGCGAAGCTCCCCGCGAAGATCGCGAAGCGATGTCGCGGTCGCCGCTTTGCGGTTCGGGACCGAGCCGCCAGGCGAGGGCCCGAGGCCGCGAAAGCAAATAAATTCAGACGGGTTCGGAGATGCTGTCGCCTGGGCCTTCGGTGAGGCGGAGCAGGTAGTTCTGCTCGCCGAGCGACTTGACCAGGGCCAGCTCGGTCTCCAGATAGTCGACGTGCTCCTCCTCGTTGGCGAGGATGTCCTCGAAGATCCGGGCCGAGGTGACGTCGCCGCGCGAGCGCATGAGCTCGATGCCGGGGCGCAGCCGCTTGACCGCCTCCATCTCCAGCTCCAGGTCGGCCTTCAGCGTCTCGACGACGGTTTGGCCGATCTTGAGGGTGTTGAGCTTCTGGTAGTTGGGAAGCCCATCGAGAAACAGGATGCGGTCGGTCAGGCGCTCCGCGTGCTTCATCTCTTCGATGGATTCATCGCGGGTGTGCTTGGCCAGGCGGGTGAAACCCCAGTTGTCCTGCATCTTCGCGTGCAGGAAATACTGGTTGATCGCGGTGAGCTCCGCGGTGAGCTGCTCGTTGAGCAGCGCGATGATGTCCTTGTCGCCTTCCATATCACCCCATGCTTTCATGTCCGGGGCTCTGTGGACAGCACTGGGGCCCGCCCGGCGCGTGTCTTCTCGATCACGGTCGTGGCGGGTGTCCTCTGACAGGGACCTCAGGCGGCGGTCGTGGCGGTGTTTCCTCTCTGGGTGATGTCGGTTGCGACCACCGGGGCCGGTGGTGCGAGAGGCTGCTCCGGAACGACCTCCAGCGGGGCCGGCCCGCCGGTCAGGGCGTCCACGAGGTCGCTGGCCGTCCGGTACTCGCTGACCATTGCGGACAGCCGCTTGGTGCAGGAGCCACAACCCGGCTTCATGCCGCAGGCGGTCTTGACGTCCTTGGTCGTCATGCAACCGTCCGCCATACAGCCGCGCACGTCGTCTTCCGTGACGGCGTTGCAGATGCAGACGTACATGGAGCCGGGGGCCTTTCTGTTAGGGCAGCCTCAATAAGGTTAGGCAAGCCTAACGGTACCCAGGAATGTCCGATCTGGCCAGTCGCCTCCCGTTCGGTGTGAGCTAACCCTCATGGGGAAACATCCGTTCGCGAGGGACCCCCCGGCCTGGAAGGCAGAGAGCATGGCGGACGTCTGGCCTGGGGATGCTTATCCGCTGGGGGCTCACTTCGACGGTGCGGGCACCAACTTCGCCGTCTTCACCGAGGCCGCCGAACGCGTCGAGTTGTGCCTGTTCGACGGCGAGGGCGGGCCGGAAACCCGCATCCCGCTGCCGGAAGTGGACGCGTTCGTCTGGCACGGCTACCTCCAGGGGATCATGCCGGGGCAGCGGTACGGCTACCGGGTGCACGGGCCGTACGAGCCGAGCGAGGGGCATCGCTGCAATCCGGCCAAGCTCCTGCTCGACCCGTATTCGATGGCCATCGAGGGCGAGGTGGACTGGGACGAGTCCTGCTTCGGCTACACCTTCGGGGATCACCGGTCCCGCAACGATCTCGACTCGGCACCGCACACCATGCGGTCGGTGGTGATCAGTCCCTACTTCGACTGGGGGGACGACCGGCCGCCGCGCACCTCGTACCACGAGACGGTGATCTACGAGGCCCATGTGAAGGGGCTCACGATCACACATCCCGAGATCCCGCCGGAGTCGCGCGGCACCTACGCGGCGCTCGGCCATCCGGTGATGATCGATTATCTTCGGAACCTCGGGATCACGGCGGTCGAACTCATGCCGGTGCACCAGTTCGTGCACGACGGCTTCCTGCTCAAGCGGGGCCTGCGCAACTACTGGGGCTACAACACGATCGGGTTCTTCGCCCCGCACAACGAGTACTCCGCCGGAGGCCAGCGCGGCGAGCAGGTGCTGGAGTTCAAGGCGATGGTCAAGGCCCTGCACGAGGCGGGGATCGAGGTCATCCTCGACGTCGTCTACAACCACACCGCCGAGGGCAACCATCTGGGGCCCACGCTGTCGTTCCGCGGGCTCGACAACGCTTCGTACTACCGGCTGGCCGACGACGACCCGCGCTTCTACATGGACACGACGGGCACGGGGAACAGCCTGCTCATGCGCGGTCCCCACGTCCTCCAGCTGATCATGGATTCGCTGCGCTACTGGATCACCGAGATGCACGTCGACGGGTTCCGGTTCGACCTCGCGGCCACGCTGGCCCGGCAGTTCCACGAGGTGGACCGGCTGTCGGCGTTCTTCGACCTGGTCCACCAGGATCCGGTGGTCTCGCAGGTCAAGCTGATCGCCGAGCCGTGGGACGTCGGCGAGGGCGGCTACCAGGTGGGCAACTTCCCGCCCTTGTGGACCGAGTGGAACGGCAAGTACCGGGACACCGTCCGAGACTTCTGGCGGGGCCGCCCTGCGACGATGCCGGATTTCGCGTCACGCCTGGCGGGGTCAAGCGATCTCTATGCCGAGGACGGCCGCAAGCCGTTCGCCTCGATCAACTTCGTGACCTGCCACGACGGCTTCACACTGAACGACCTCGTCTCGTACAACGTCAAGCACAACGACGCCAACGGCGAGGCGAACCGGGACGGCACGGACGACAACCGCTCATGGAACTGCGGCTACGAGGGCATGGTCGAGGACCTGGAGGTCCTTGCCCTGCGCGAGCGGCAGAAGCGCAATCTGCTCGCGACCATCTTCCTGTCCCAGGGGGTCCCGATGTTGTCGCACGGCGACGAGCTCGGCCGTACGCAGCGCGGCAACAACAACGCCTACTGCCAGGACAACGCTCTCACCTGGATCAACTGGGACGACCTGCTCGATCACTTTCCGCTGCAGGACTTCGTCCAGCGGCTGTCCCGGCTGCGCGCGAAGCACCCGGTGTTCCGGCGCCGCCGCTTCTTCCAGGGCAAACGCATCATGCGGGCGGAGACCGAGCTGCAGGATCTGGTCTGGTTCACCCCCGGCGGGCGGCAGATGGCCGAGGCCGACTGGTCGGCGGGGTTCGCCAAGTCGGTGCAGGTCTTCCTGAACGGCAACGCGATCAGCGAGCCCGGCCGCCGCGGCGAGCCCATCCGCGACGACTCGTTCCTGCTGATGTTCAACGCGCACCATGAGGATCTCGACTTCGCGCTGCCGCCGGCGCGGTACGGAGGGATGTGGATCAAGGTGATCGACACCGCCGATCCGATGCTGGCCGAGGATCGGGGCCCCGCCGCCGTCAAGGCCGGTGAGTCTGTCCTGGTCGAACAACGTTCGGTGCAGGTGCTGCGCCGTGTCTGAGACGTCTGAGACCCCGGGATTCCCCATCGGCACGTACCGGCTGCAGCTGTGCGGGGTCGGCGACGGGCCAGGGCAGCGGTTCGGGTTCGCCGAGGCGGCGGCGCTCGCGCCGTACCTCGCCGCGCTGGGCGTCTCGCACGTCTACCTGTCGCCGGTGTTGCGGGCGGCGCCCGGATCGACCCACGGGTACGACGTGATCGACCACGGACGGCTCGCGGAGGAGCTGGGCGGCGAGGACGGCTTCCGGGCCATGGTGGCGCGGTTCCGCTCGCACGACCTGAAGGTGCTCGTGGACATCGTCCCCAACCACATGGCCGTGCCGATGCCGGTGGACCTCAACCGGCCGCTGGCCTCGGTGTTGGCCGAAGGGCCGTCCTCACCGTACGCGCGCTGGTTCGACATCGACTGGGAGGCTGGCGACGGCCGGGTGGTGCTGCCGTGGGAGGGCGAGGTCAACTACCGGCGGTTCTTCGACATCTCGGGGTTGATCGGGCTGCGTCAGGAAGACCCGGAAGTCTTTGAACGCACCCATGAGCTCACCTTGCGGCTGGTGGACGAGGGGCTCGTCGACGGGTTGCGCGTCGATCATCCGGACGGGCTCGCCGACCCGCGCGGCTATCTGGACCGCCTGGGCTCGCGGGCCGCCGCGGCGTGGGTGCTCGTCGAGAAGATCACCACCGGGGAGGAGGAGCTCCCGGGTGACTGGCGGTGCGCGGGCACGACCGGGTACGACGCGCTCGGCATGGTCGGCGGGTTGTTCATCGATCCCGACGGGGAGAAGCCGCTCACCGACGCCTATGTCTCGTTCACCGGTGGGCCGCCGGAGTTCGCCGAGGTGGAGAACGCGTCGCGGCGGTATGCGGCGGAGCACGGGCTGCGGCCTGAGATGGCGCGGCTGCACAAGGTGCTGTGCCGGACATTGCGGTCGGAGTCTCCCGAGGCCTTGGAACAGGTGCTTTTCGAGCTGCTGATCGCAGTCCCGGTCTACCGGGCCTACGTGGTTCCCGGTGAGGAGGCGCCTGCGCAGGCGGTCGAGGTGATGGGACAGGCGGCCCGCAGAGCACGGGCACACCTGCCAGAGGAACTGCATGGGCTGCTGGAGGCGGTCGTCCGGCTCGTACTCGGGCTGGATTCAGCGGAGGCATCGGGCGACGGCGAATTCGTGGTGCGGTTCCAGCAGACGTCGGCGCCGCTGGCGGCCAAGGGGGTGGAGGACACCGCGTTCTACCGCTGGTCGCGGATGGCGGCGTTGAACGAGGTGGGCGGTGACCCCGAGCGGTTCTCGGTGGGTGCCGCCGACTTCCACTCGTTCTGCGGCCGGATCGCGCGCGACTGGCCAGGCACGATGACGACGCTCTCCACGCACGACACCAAGCGGCAGGAGGACGTGCGGGCCCGGCTGGCCGTGCTGGCCGAACTGCCCGCGGAGTGGGCGGCGGCCGTACGGCACTGGCACACCTGGTTTCCCGAGGGTGTTCCGCTAGAGCCCGACCTGGAATACCTGCTGTGGCAGACGCTCGTGGGAGCCTGGCCGGTCACCGAGGACAGGCTGGCCGGTTTCCTGACCAAGGCCATGAGGGAGGCCAAGACCCGTACGTCCTGGGTCGACGGCGATCCCGCGTACGAGGATGCGGTGCTCGCGTACGCCCACCGGATCTTGGCGGACGCGGACCTGGGAAAGAATGTCATGGACTTCGTTGGGCGCATCACGCCGTACGCCCGGGCGAACAGTCTCGGGCAGAAGCTCGTCCAGCTCACCATGCCGGGCGTTCCGGACGTCTACCAGGGTTGCGAGCTGATCGGCCTGTCGCTGGTCGATCCCGACAACCGGCGGCCGGTCGACTTCGGGCGGCGGCGCGCGCGGCTCACGCGGCTGGACAGCGGCCGCGCGCCGAGCGACGCGAATGACGAGAAACTCCTGGTGACAGCGCGGGCGTTGCGGCTGCGGCGCGATCATCCGGAGTGGTTCGGCGGCGGCGCGCACGACCCGGTGGGCGTGGCAGGTCCCGCCGTCGATCATGCCGTCGCGTTCCGGCGTGGTGAGGCGGTGACCGTGGTGACCCGGCTGCCCGCCGGACTGGAGCGGCGCGGCGGCTGGAGCGGCACCGTCGTCGAGGTCACCGCGGAGGCGTGGCGGGACGTCCTCACCGGTGTGGTCCACCAAGGGCCGCGGCTGCTCCTCTCCGAGGTCCTCGACCCGCTGCCGGTGGCCTTGCTGATCCCTGACCGAGTTCCTGCGAGTGAGTGAGCGAATGACGACGACGTTCGAGGTGTGGGCGCCCGACGCCGAACGGGTCCAGGTGGCGACCGGCAACGGCGCGAAGCTCGTCCGGCGTGCGATGCGGCCGGTGGAGGAGCGGCCGGGCCGGTGGCGAGTCGAGGTCACCGACGCCGGGCACGGCACGGATTACGGATTCGTCCTGGACGACGTGGACGAGGTGCTGCCGGACCCGCGTTCCCTCTGGCAGCCGTACGGGGCCCATGGCGTGAGCCGGGTGTACGAGCACGATCGTTTCGCCTGGACCGATCAGAAATGGCGGGGACGGCCGCTACGCGGAAGCGTGCTGTACGAGCTGCACATCGGCACGTTCACCCCCGAGGGCACTCTCGACGCGGCCATCGGCAAGCTCGACCACCTCGTGTCGCTGGGTGTCGACGCTGTCGAGTTGATGCCGATGGCCTCCTTCCCTGGCACGCAGGGCTGGGGATACGACGGCGTTCATCTGTGGGCCGTGCACGAGCCGTACGGCGGTCCCGACGCGCTTAATCGGTTTGTCGACGCGGCGCACGGGCGCGGGCTGGCCGTGGTGCTGGACGTGGTCTACAACCATCTCGGGCCCAGCGGAAACCGGCTGAAGAGCTTCGGGCCGTACTTCACCGACTTCTACGCCACACCGTGGGGCGACGCGGTGAACTTTGACCGGGCGGGCGCGGACGAGGTCCGGGCGTTCGTCGTCGAGAACGCGCTCATGTGGATGCGCGACCACCACATCGACGGGCTGCGCCTGGACGCGGTGCACGCCATCGCCGACAACCAGGCCGTGCACATCCTGGAGGAACTCGCGATCGCGGTGGACGGGCTCGCCGCGAGCCTCGGCCGGGAGCTGTTCCTGATCGCCGAATCCGATCTCAACGACCCGCGGCTGGTCAGCGCCCGGGAGGCGGGCGGCTATGGGCTCGGCGCGCAGTGGAACGACGACTTCCACCACGCTCTGCACGCCGCCCTGAGCGGGGAGCGGCAGGGCTACTACGCCGACTTCGGGTCGATGGAGGCGCTCGCCAAGGTCCTCACGCGGGTCTTCGTGCACGACGGCACGTGGTCGACCTTCCGGGGGCGGCACCACGGGCGGCCCGTGGACGTGCACAGGATCCCGGGCCACCGCTTCCTGGCGTATCTCCAGAACCACGACCAGGTGGGCAACCGGGCTGTGGGCGACCGGATCGGCGCCACGGTGCCGCTCGGACTTCTCAAGGTCGGCGCGGCGCTCGTGCTGACGTCGCCGTTCACGCCGATGGTGTTCATGGGGGAGGAATGGGCGGCCGGCACGCCCTTCTGCTACTTCACCGATCACGTCGAACCCGAGCTGGGCCGTGCGATCAGCGAGGGGCGGCGCCGGGAGTTCGGCCGACACGGCTGGGTGGGCGAGGTTCCCGATCCACAGGCTGTGGATACGTTCCGGCGCTCGGTGCTCGACTGGGCCGAGCCGGGCGAACTCCCGCACCGGGAGATGCTCGAATGGCACCGGTCTCTGATCACCCTCCGGCGCGCCTGGCCGGATCTGACCGACCCGCGCCTGTCCGAGGTGGACGTCGCGTACGACGAGGAGGCGCGCTGGCTGGTCGTGCGTCGTGGGCGGCTCACGGTCGCCGCGAACCTGGGTTCCGGCGCCGCCCGCCCGCCGGTCACCGGCACGCGCGTGATCCTCGCCTCCAACCCCGCCGTACACCTCGACCGTTCGGGAGCGGGAGCCGCCGGAGCGGGCCTGACTCTCCCCGGTGCCTCCGTCGCGATCGTCGCCTAGCTCGATCGTCTCTTACGCGATCGTCGCCTAGTGCCGTCGTCGTCTAGTGCGATTGTGCAACTGCGATCGTCCGACCGCGACTGTTCGACCTCTTTCACGAGCGGGGCCACAGAGGTTGGTGGGGTCAGTGTGGCGGCTACCTCCTATTACATCTCGGTTTGTAAGTATTTGAGGATGTACTACGAGTGGCAAACCGCAGGTCAAGAGCGCGGCGGTAGCCGGGAAACGTTCATGAATGGCCATACGATCGGTTCATGACCTCAGTACTGCTCGCCGAGGACGACACGTCCATCTCCGAGCCTCTCGCCCGTGCGCTGCGGCGGGAGGGCTACACCGTTGAAGTGAGCCCGGACGGGCCGCAGGCCCTGGAGCGTGCGCTCGGCGGTGGAGTGGACCTCATAGTTCTCGACCTTGGATTGCCCGAGCTCGACGGGCTCGAGGTGGCACGCCGGGTCCGTTCGGAGGGCCATGGAGTGCCCATCCTCATCTTGACCGCCCGTGCCGACGAGGTGGACACGGTCGTCGGTCTGGACGCCGGCGCCGACGACTATGTCACCAAGCCGTTCCGGCTGGCCGAGCTGCTCGCCCGGGTCCGGGCCCTGCTGCGACGCGGCAGCACCGAGACCCCGATCGTGCAGGGTGTGCGGATCGACGCCGAGTCGCGCCGTGCCTGGATGGGTGACCAGGAACTCCAGCTGACCACCAAGGAGTTCGATCTGCTGCGTGTGCTCGTCCGGGACGCCGGCAAGGTGGTGACCCGCGAACAGATCATGCGCGAGGTGTGGGACACCAACTGGTGGGGCTCGACCAAGACGCTCGACATGCACATTTCCTGGCTGCGCCGCAAACTCGGCGACGACGCCGGCAGCCCGCGCTACATCACCACCGTGCGGGGTGTCGGGTTCCGGTTCGAGCGAGGCGACTAGCCCGACCGACCCGTCGTGGTCCTGCAGTCCTGCACCGGCCGCCGTGCGCGGCGATGGTGCAGGGCTGCACGGTCATGGCTTCATCCCGGTAAGGAGCCCTGATGAGGCGTCGACTGCTCTTCTCGACGCTCGCGGTGGCGGTCGTGGCGATCCTGCTACTCGGCATCCCCCTCGCGTATGCGACGCACAAGCTCATCTACGAGGAGGCCCAGCGGTCACTGGAACGCGAGGCCTCCTCGATCGTCGGCGGCGTGCTGTTCAGCCTCGAGTCCCGGCAGGACATCACCAGCGAGAAGATCTCGCAGGAGTACCACGGCCGCTACATCGTGATCACCTTGCCGGACAACAAGGTGATCACCGCGGGCGGCAAGCCGCCGGACGGCGCCGGCCTGCTGACCGACTCGCGGACCCAGTCGGGCGTGCACGTCCAGGTCTCGCAGGAGGCGTCGGAGGTCCAGGATGAGGCGCTACGGCAGTTGCTGCTCATCGGCGGCCTCGCCGCGCTCGGCATGGCCGTGACCGTCGGACTGGCCATGTTCCAGGCCCGCAAGCTGACCTTGCCGCTCAGCGATCTGGCCGAGACGGCCGACCGGCTCGGCTCGGGCAACGCCCGGCCGCGGCGACGGCGGTACGGGATCCCCGAGGTCGACCGGGTGGCCGAGGTGCTGGACCGCAGCGCCGTCCGGATCGCCGACCTGCTGGCCGCCAGCCGCGAGTTCGCCTCCGACGCCAGCCACCAGCTGCGTACGCCGCTGACCGCGCTGTCCATGCGCCTGGAGGAGATGATCGAGGCGGCCGACTATCCGGACGTGGTCCGGGAGGAGGGCGCCGCGGCCGTCGCCCAGACCGAACGCCTGGTCGCCGTCGTGGAACAGCTGCTGGCCCGTGCCCGCCATGACCGCACCGGCACCGCCACGGCCCTGCCCATCGACGACATCATCGCCCAGCAGGTCGAGGAGTGGCAGCCGATCTTCCGCCGGGACGGCCGCGAGATCCGCATCACCGGCGACCGGGACCTGGTCGGCATGACCAACCCCGAGGGGCTCTCCCAGATCATCGCCACTCTCCTGGACAACTCGCTGGTCCACGGCGGGGGCACCGTCACGATCAACACCAAGCCGGGTGTCGGCTCGGTGGTGGTGGAGATCGGCGACGAGGGGCCGGGCATCCCGGGGGACCTGGAGCCCCGGATCTTCGAACGCAGCGTCAGCAGCGGCCGGGGCACGGGTCTGGGGCTCTACCTGGCGCGTTCGCTGGCGGTCGTGGACGGGGGCAGGCTGGAGTTGATCTCGCCGCGGCCCGCGGTCTTCGGGGTGTTCCTGCGCCAGCCTGCCGAGGTCCAGCTCGCCGAGCAGCGCGTGGTCGTCGGACCGACCTGACGCCGGGGCCCGATGGCCGGTTTCAGCGGCTCTGCGTGTATTCCGCGAGGTCCTCGGCCTGGGAGGCGTCGATGGGGCGGCCGAGCGGCTGCAGCGTGTGCCCGTTCACCGGCTGGTGACCGGGTGGCGGGGTGTCCTCGGCCGCCTCGGGCAGGCCGGACGCGGGGTCGACGTGCGGCGAGGTGACGGGCAGGAACACCCACTTCTTGTACGACCAGAAGCGGAACAGCGTGGCCACGCCGGTACCGATGATCAGTGCGGCGTTGTAGGGGATCGCGCCGGTCAGGTCGAGCACGTAGTGGGTGAAGCCGATGAACAGCTGAGTGATCACCAGGCCGACGCCGTTCAGCGCGAAGAACAGAAGGTATTCCCGGCCGAGGCCGGTGCGGTCGCGGTGCCGGAAGGTCCAGAACCGGTTGGCCACGTAGGCGAACGTGGTGGCGACGACGGTGGCGATCGCGTTCGACGACAGCGGGCCCATGCCGAGGCCGGAGTCGGAGTGCAGGAGGTTGCTGAGCCCGATCGTGATGGCGAACGCGATGGCGCCGACGCTGCCGAACTTCATGAGTTCGTGCACAAGATGCGCGAAACGGCGATAAAGGTTGGCGACGAGGCTCACGAAGGGGAGTCCTTCCGGGCTGCTGCTAGTGCAATGTGGCTGCGGAGGCACAACGAGAATAGACGCATGGTGCCCCCGTGGCGCCAGAACATGAACGTTTCACACTACCTGGGCGATTCCCTGCCCATAGTTCAGGTGACCACACCCTGTCCGACGCTTGAGACGCCCCGTTCGTTCACTCTTGGGGCGGCCGATAACCTTCTCTTTGTGAGAAATCCAGCTCAGGGGCCTGTTGTGGGGATGGCTGGGGGCGGGCAACTGGCCCGGATGACCCAGCAGGCGGCGATCGGACTCGGCGTCCATCTGCGGGTGCTCGCCGGTTCGCCGGACGACTCGGCCGCGAAGGTGTGCGCGGACGTCCGGATCGGCGATGACCGTTCCCTGGACGATCTGAGCGCGTTCGCCAAGGGTTGCGATGTCGTCACGTTCGACCACGAACACGTGCCCGGGGACCACATCGAGGCCGTGGAGGCCGCCGGGGTCCCCTGCCGGCCTGGGGTCGCGGCCCTCCTGCACGCGCAGGACAAGCTGGTCATGCGTGACCGGCTGAGCGCCCTGGGCGCGCCCTGCCCGCGTTATGCCGAGATCGGCGGGGACGACCCGTTGGCGATCATCGAGGCCTTCGGCCGGGAGACCGGCTGGCCGGTGGTGCTGAAGGCCACCCGGGGCGGCTACGACGGCAAGGGCGTCTGGGTGCTCGACGAGCCGGACGAGGGCCTGGTCCGCGAGCTGCTCGCGCAGGGCCTGAGCCTGATGCTCGAGGAGCACGTCCCGTTCCGCCGTGAGCTGGCCGCCCTGGTGGCCCGTTCGCCGCACGGCCAGGGCGCCGCGTACCCCATCGTGGAGACCGTCCAGGAGAACGGCATCTGCGTCGAGGTGATCGCGCCCGCCCCCGGCCTGGACGACGAGATCGCCGCCGAAGCCCAGCGGCTCGCCCTGGAGATCGCCGAGAATCTGGGCGTGACCGGCCTGCTGGCGGTCGAGCTGTTCGAGAGCGACCGGGGCCTGCTGGTGAACGAGCTGGCCATGCGCCCGCACAACTCCGGCCACTGGACGATCGAGGGCTCGCGCACCTCCCAGTTCGAGCAGCATCTGCGGGCCGTCCTCGACCTGCCGCTCGGCGAGACCAGGCCGACGGCGCCGTACGTCGTGATGGCGAACGTGCTGGGCGGCGACGACCCGGACGTCCACTCCCGCTACATCCACGTGATGGCCCACGATCCGGGCGTCAAGGTGAACCTGTACGGCAAGGAGGTCCGCCCCGGCCGCAAGATCGGCCATGTCACCGCGCTCGGCGACGATCTCGCCGAGGTGAGGGAACGTGCCCGCCACGCTGCCGATTATCTTCGCTGGGGGCCTGCCGGCAACCGCAGCGAAGCGAGGATTGCCGGCAGGCGTAGTTAGTCGGGGGGTCTGGGGGGTCGTCCCCCCAGAATGACAAGGGGAGAACACATGACGCCGCTGGTCGGTGTGGTGATGGGCAGCGACTCGGACTGGCCGGTCATGAAGGCCGCCGCCGAGGCGCTGGCGGAGTTCGGGGTGGGCTACGAGGCCGACGTCGTCTCCGCGCACCGGATGCCGCACGACATGATCCAGTACGGGGTGGACGCGGCCGACCGGGGCCTGCGCGTGATCATCGCAGGGGCGGGCGGGGCCGCTCACCTGCCCGGCATGCTCGCCTCGGTGACCCCGCTCCCCGTCATCGGCGTCCCTGTGCCTCTGAAGTACCTGGACGGCATGGACTCGCTGCTGTCGATCGTTCAGATGCCCGCTGGCGTCCCGGTCGCGACCGTCGCGGTCGGCGGGGCGCGCAACGCAGGCCTGCTGGCCGTACGCATCCTGGCGGCGTCCGACGAGGCCCTCCAGGCCAAGATGAAGGACTTCCAGCGGGACCTGTACGACCAGGCCAAGGCCAAAGGCGCCCGCCTCCGCGACAATCTGTAGCTGCCTCTAATTTCGACGCAGAGCCCATTCGACGGCGGGGCAGCGGTCCATGACGACGTCCAAGCCTGCCTCCTGAGCCCGTTTGGCCGCGGCTTCGTCGATCACTTCCAGCGGGAGCCAGACGGCCTTGGCTCCTGCGGCGATCGCCTCGTCCACGACCGCACCGGCGTACTCCGCCCGCCGGTAGACGCCGACGACGTCGATGGGCCCTTCCGTGGCGGGGATGTCGGCCAGCGACGCGAACCCCTGCTCGTTCAGCACGGTCCGCCCGTCCGGGTGGACCGGGATGATCCTCTTGCCGCGCTCCTGGAGGAGCCGTGCCTGGGTGTGGACCTCGCGGTCGGGGTTGTCGCCCAGACCCACGAACGCCCACGTCTTCGTCTCGTTCAGCAGCCGCCGGATCACCGTCAGGTCCGCATAAGCATCAGCCATGTCCACGACAACAGCTCCCTGGGCATCAGGATTCCTGCGGGCCGAACGGACGGTGGACCTACGGTCTAGGGGGCTTGGGGGCGGCCGAGGGCGCGGTAGCTCCAGCCGGCGGCGCGCCAGCGTTCGGGGTCCAGGACGTTGCGGCCGTCCACGATGTTCTTCTCGGCCACGACGGCGCCGAGCTCGGCCGGGTCCATGTCGCGGAACTCGGCCCACTCGGTCAGGAGGAGCACCGCGTGCGCGTCCTTGGCCGCCTCCAGGGCCGAGCCGCCGAAGGTGAGATCGGGATGGGCGCGCCGGGCGTTCTCCATCGCTTGCGGGTCGTACACGGTGACGGTCGCGCCCTGGCCGCGGATGGACGCGGCCACGTCGAGGGCGGGCGAATCGCGGATGTCGTCGGAGTTGGGCTTGAACGCCGCGCCGAGCACGCCGACCGTCCGGCCGATGAACGAGCCGCCGAGCTGGTGCCGGGCCAGATCGACCATGCGGATCCGGCGGCGGATGTTGATCTCGTCCACCTCGCGCAGGAACGTCAGGGCCTGGTCGGCGCCGAGCTCGCCGGCGCGAGCCATGAACGCACGGATGTCCTTGGGCAGGCAGCCGCCGCCGAACCCCAGGCCCGCCCCGAGGAACTTGCCGCCGATCCGGTCGTCGTAGGACAGCGCCTCAGAGAGTTTCGTCACATCGGCGTGCGCCGCCTCGCATACCTCGGCCATCGCGTTGATGAACGAGATCTTGGTGGCGAGGAAGGCGTTGGCGGAGACCTTGACCAGCTCCGACGTCGGATAGTCGGCGACGATGAACGGAGTGCCCTCGGCGAGCATCTGCGCGTACACCGCGCGCAGCACCTTCTCGGCGTGCTCGGCGGCGCCCTGGTCGCCGGGCACGCCGATGACGATCCGGTCCGGGTGGAGGGTGTCCTGGACGGCGAAGCCCTCCCGCAGGAACTCCGGATTCCAGGCCAGCACCGCGTCGCCCGCCGCCGGGGCCTGCCGGGCGATGCGGTCCGCCAGCCGCGCCGCGGTGCCCACCGGCACGGTGGACTTGCCCACGATCAGGCACGGCCGTCGGAGCAGCGGCGCCAGCGAGTTGACGGCCTCGTCCACGAAGGTCATGTCGGCCGCGTATTCGCCGAGCTTCTGCGGCGTCCCCACGCACACGAAGTGCACGTCGCCGAACTCCGCGACCTCCTCGTACGACGTGGTGAAGCGCAGCCGCCCGTTCTCCAGGTTGCGGCGCAGAACCGGCTCCAGGCCCGGCTCGTAGAACGGGAGATGACCCGCCGACAGCTGGTCGATCTTCCGTTGGTCGATGTCGAGTGCGATGACCTCGAATCCCAGGTCTGCCATGCAGGCCGCATGGGTGGCACCGAGATACCCGGTTCCGATCACCGTGAGGCGGTGGGCCACGGTGTCTCCTCTCGACAATCTTCCTGCCCAGGCCGGGCGCAGTGTACCGGCCGGTAGCATGCGTGTTATGAGTCCCGACTTTCCTGCATACGCCCCGTCTGAGGAGCACGAACTCCTCCGCCAGACGGTCCGCGAGCTCGCCGATGCCAAGATCGCCCCGCATGCCGCGGAGGTCGACGAGGAGTCCCGCTTCCCCAAGGAGGCCTTGGACGCACTGGTGCAGAACGAGCTGCACGCGGTGCACGTCCCGGAGGCGTACGGGGGAGCCGGTGCCGACGCCCTGGCAACGGTGATCGTGATCGAGGAGGTCGCCCGCGCGTGCGCGTCCTCCTCGCTGATCCCGGCCGTCAACAAGCTCGGCACGGTGCCGGTCCTGCTGTCGGGCTCCGAAGAGCTGAAGAAAAAGTATCTGAATCCGGTGGCCAAGGGCGAGGCGATGTTCTCCTACGCCCTGTCCGAAGCGGAAGCCGGGTCCGACGCCGCGGGCATGAAGACCAAGGCCGTCCGTGATGGCGATCACTGGGTCCTGAACGGCGCCAAGATGTGGATCACCAACGCCGGTGAGTCGGAGTACTACACGGTGATGGCCGTCACCGATCCCGCCGCCGGGGCCCGCGGCATCTCCGCCTTCGTCGTCGAGAAGTCCGACTCCGGCGTCTCGTTCGGCCCCAAGGAGAAGAAGCTCGGGATCAAGGGCTCACCCACGCGCCAGGTCATCCTGGAGAACGTCCGCATCCCCGCCGACCGCATCATCGGCGCGGAGGGCTCCGGCTTCAAGACCGCCCTCGCCACCCTCGACCACACCCGCATCACCATCGCCGCCCAGGCCCTCGGCATCGCCCAGGGCGCCCTCGACTACGCCATCGGCTACGTCAAGGAGCGCAAGCAGTTCGGCAAGGCGATCGGCGACTTCCAGGGCGTGCAGTTCATGCTCGCCGACATGGCCATGCGCCTCGAAGGCGCCCGCCAGCTGACCTACCACGCCGCCATCAAGTCCGAGCTCGCCATGCACGGTGCGAAGGTCCCCGACCTGACCTTCGTCTCCTCCGCCTGCAAGTGCCTCGCGTCCGACGTCGCCATGGACGTCACCACCGACGCCGTCCAGCTCCTCGGCGGCTACGGCTACACCCGCGAGTTCCCCGTCGAACGCATGATGCGCGACGCCAAGATCACCCAGATCTACGAGGGGACGAACCAGATCCAGCGGATGGTGATGGCGCGTCAGCTTCTGAAGTAGCCCGTGTAGCCTCCCTTGTGGCCGATTCTCCGCAGGTTGGGATGGATGGTGGCGAACTTGTTCGAGGTTCCGCAGCTTGAGGTGATCTCGCTGTCGCGGGATCTGCACTACCAGCTGAGGGATCCGCAGACGGAGAGCGCCGTGGCCATGGTCGCGCCGGTGGCCGTGGGGGAGCTGCGGGAGGAGAAGGGCTTCAAGCGGTTCCTGCGCTCCAAAGGTCCTGGCCGCTTCCCCGGGGAGAACGTTCACATCCCTCGCATCACGTTCCGGGTGGGCGACCGGGAGGGCAGGACGTTCTTCTTCGTTGACCGGGCGGAGAAGCTGGCCGGGCACGGGTGCATGCCGCACTACGCCGTCGTGGACGCGGGCGGGGGCGTGATCGGTTACACCACCAACGACCACCGGCAGAGTCTCGTGCCGCCGGACGGGCCCGTCGACGCGGAGGGGATGACGCTCCTCAGCGGGCGCGGGCACCTGCGGGACCGCGATCATGAGGTCGTCTGCGACATGGTCGCGCGGGTGGCCATGAATCCGGGGGCGACGGCGGAGCCCGGGGTGCGGTTCGTGGGGCGCGACGGCGCGCTGCTGGCACAGATGCGGGGTCACGACTCGACGAGAGTGGAGTTCGCGCCGCAGGCGCCTCAGTTGATCAGAGCTCTGGTCGCCGCGCTGATGATCGCGGGACGGGTGGACGAACGCCTGCAGGTGTCGATCATCACATCCGGTTACAGCGCGCCCGAGCCCGTGCAGGCCACGGGCGAGCCGTATCCGGGATACCAGGACGTGCATTCCTCCTACATGCGGTACCAGGAGGAATTCATCGAGTGGTACAAGAAGGAAATGAACAAGAGGGGCAGGATCGCCGCCGCCGGCAGCTGAGCCGCACAGCACGACGGGTCAGGTTTCGGAGAGGGCCTCTGGGTCGGTGAGGCCTCGGCGTGCAGCGGTTTGGCGGCGGGCACGGACCTGGGCCTTGGTGCGGGGACGGGACTTGGGCTCGCGGCCGCAGCCGCAGGTTTCGAAGCCGTCGTAGGTGAGGCCGGCTTCCAGGACGGCGGCTACGGCTGCCCAGCGGTTGTCGTCGAGCTTGCGAGGAGCGGCGAAATCGTGGCCGGCGAACGTCATGGGAGCGCGGCAGCGGGTGCAGAGGTGCTCAGCGCCGTCCCAGAGGTACTTGTGGCTCTGGCGGCAGGGAACACACACATAGTGGACCTTGTACGTGGTCTCGGCGTATGTGCACATGGCGTTCAGTGTATGGAGAAGACGTGAGCCGGGGGCGGTGCCCCCGGCCCAAGCTCACAGGTTCTTTTCCCAGGGTGGCGGCTCGTCGTCCTTCTTCTTCTGGATACTTCCGTCGACCCGGTTGAAGAACGGCGAGTTGACGTTGTACTTGTCGCTGTACTGGTTTTTCTGGTCCCAGTTCCCCTCGTACTCGCCCTTCGTGCCGAGCGGCCCGCTTTCCACGCCGGCGTTGAACGACTTGTTCTTGAGGTTCTCGTTCTCGTCCCATTCGAGCTTGCCGCCGAGGCTTCCGCTGGCCATCCCGCCGGGCGTGGTGCCCTTGATCTTGCCTTCGACCTCCTGTCCCTGCACCTCGCCGTTCCTGATCTTGGCGTGGTAGCCGCCCTCGAACTCGCCCATGCCGCCGGGCGTGGCGACCTTGGCGCCGCCGCCGACGTTCCACGTCTTGTCGATGTCCCGGTCGGCGTCGAAGTCCAGCTCCGCTGCGGGCCTGCTCACTCCTGGCACGCCGCGGCTGAGGAAGTTCAGGCCGCTGTTGACGCCGGCCTGGGCGAGGTTGGCCGCCGCCCCCGCGGCGCCGGTGGCCATGCCCTTCTCGAACGCGTCGAAGGCGTTCGTGGCCCCGTTGCCCTCCTGTGAGTTGGCGGTGAGCGCCGCACCGCCCACCATGACCGCGGCCACGCCGACGCCTGCCACGGCGAGGATGCCGGTCGCGACCATGGTGACCTTCATGCCGACGGCCGCGAGGGTCTGGCACTCGGCGAAGATCGTCGCGCCCGCCGGTGCGCCCACGACGGTGGCCGTGGCGGCCAGCGCCGCCGCGGCCGCGATGGCCAGGGCGTCCAGGTAGACGGCCATGCCCATCGCGAAGACGGAGTAGGTGAACAACGCCCAGGCGACCACCATGATCGAGATCTGGACCGCCTCGATGTAGCTCGCGAGCGCGTCCACCTGCTGGCCGAAGTCCACGACCTTGCTCTCGTAGAGCGGCCGGTCGTCCATGGTCCAGGCTTCGCCGGGGATGGCGTTGACGAGCTCGGTGATCTTCTGGGCGGCCTGGCTCAGCTCCTTGGCCGCGTCCGCCCAGTCCTGGGCCGCCTTCTCGAGCTTGGACGGCTTGCCCGTGGACTCCTTGTAGAGGAACGTCACCATGAGCGCGGGCGGCAGGATCGCGCCGGCGCCCATGGCCATGGCGGTGGCGATCGACATCAGGCTCTCGGCCGTCCCCACCACCGAACCGCCCGAGGCCCCGGCGAAGAGGGCACCCGCCAGGCCGAGCCCGGCGGCTCCGGCACCCTGTTTGATGCCCTTGGAATTCGTTGCGCTCGTCTGCGCGGAACGCTGTGGCGTGGACGGGCTCGTTGGACTGGTTCCCTGGCTCGGGGACGCCCCCTGGCTGGGGCTGGATCCCTGGCTGGGGGGCGGGCTCGGACTTGTCCCTTGGCTCGGGGTCGAGTTGGGGCTGGGACTCGAGCTTGGGCCGTCTCCGGGACCGTTACCCACTACGTCTCCTTTTCGCTGGTCGCCGTTGCCGGTTCACCGTTGAACGGTCAGATGGTGCTGTTCTGCTCGGACTTCCGGTAGGTGACGGCCGCCTGGTCGACCTTCTCGGCGAAACCCTGGACGGTCTTCATCAGCATCTTGATGTCCTCGAAGGCGAACTGGATGGCCATCGGGTAGGCGCTTCCGGCCGCGACGCAGGCGATGCTGAAGTCACCGCCCTCGAGGTTGTACGTGCCGTCCTTGTTGAGGGTGTCGCCGGCCTTCTTGACCATCGGGACGACGTCGCTCTTGAGGTCATCGGCGTGCTGCAGGATCCGCTGGGGATCGGCGTACTTGGTCACGCTTCACCACTTTCGGGGGAGCGATCCGATCTTCGTCCAGTCCGACTCCGACCGGACATAGGCGGTCATGTCCGTAAATCGGCAGGATAGTGGACATGCGTCTGCGGGGACGCCAGCCACGTCTGGGGTCAGAGGGATGACAGGAGGCGGGACGGTGTTATGGGGAGGTCTCGCACGCGGACGCCGGTGGCGTGGTGGACGGCGTTGGCGACGGCTGCGGCGGCGCCGACGGTGCCGATCTCGCCGATGCCCTTCGAGCCCATCGGGTTGAGGTGCGGGTCCTTCTCGTCGAGCCAGATCGCCTCCAGGTCGCGGACGTCGGCGCAGACCGGCACGTGGTACTGCGCCAGGTCGTGGTTGAGGTAGTCGCCGAACTCCCGGTCCATGGTGCTCTCCTCCATGAGCGCCATGCCCAGGCCCATCGTCATGCCGCCGATGAACTGCGAGCGCGCGGTCGCGGGGTTGATGATGCGGCCGGCGGCGAAGACGCCGAGCATGCGGGGTACGCGGACCTCACCGGTGTCGATGTCGACGTGGACCTCCACGAAATGGGCGCCGAACGCGTGGCGGGCGTACTTCTCCTGGGACTCCAGCTCCTCCTTGGTGTCCACGGTGACCTCGACGCCCTCTGGCGGTACGGGCACGTCCAGTTCGGCCAGGAGGGCCTCGCAGGCGTTATGGACGGCGGTGCCCCAGCTCGCGGTGCCCGTCGAACCGCCCGCGAGGGAGGCCTTGGGCAGGTCGCTGTTGCCTATCTCGACCGTGACGCGGTCCGGGTCGGCCTTGAGCGCCTCCGCGGCGATCAAGGTGAGGACGGTGCGGGCGCCGGTGCCGATGTCGGTGGCGGCGATGCGGATGGTGAAGCGGCCGTCCGGCTCGGCTCGCGCGGTGGCCTTGTTGCGTTCACGGTTCACCGGATAGGTGGCGGACGCGACGCCCGTGCCGATGAGCGTGCGGCCCTCGCGGCGGGCGCGGCGGTCGGCCCAGCCGAAGCGTTCGGCGCCCTCGCGGAGGCACGCCACAAGGTTGCGGGAACTCCACGGGAGCCCCTCTTCCGGAGAGGTCTCCGGCTCGTTGCGGATGCGCAGCTCGATGGGGTCGATCCCGAGCGTGACGGCCAGTTCGTCCATCGCCGATTCGAGGCCCCACATGCCCGGCGTCTCGCCCGGCCCGCGCATCCACGAGGTGGCGGGCACGTCGAGCTGGACGAGCCGGTGCGCCATCCGGCGGTGCGGTGCCCGGTACATGATCCGGGTCGGTCCGACGGTGTTCTCGGTGAACTCGCGTACGGTCGAGTTCTGCTCGATCACCTCGTGGACGATGACCGAGAGCCGGCCGTCGGCGTCGGCACCGAGCCGCACCCGCTGGATCGTCGGCGTCCGGTAGCCGGTCATGGAGAACATCTGCTGCCGGGTGAACGCCAGCTTGACCGGCCGTTCTACGTCGCGGGCGGCCATCGCGGCCAGCACGGCGGTCGGACGCGGCGTGCCCTTCGATCCGAAGCCGCCGCCCACGTGCGGCGAGATGACGTGGACCTGGGCCGGGTCGAGGTCGAAGATCTTGGTGAGGGTGTCCCGCACGCTCGACGAACCCTGGTTGGAGTCGTGGACGGTGAGCCCGTTCTCATCCCACACCGCGAGTGTGGCGTGCGGCTCCATCGGGTTGTTGTGCTCGGCGGGCGTCGTGTAGGTCGCGTCGATCGAGACGGCGGCCTCGGCGAGCGCGGACTCCGGATCGCCCTGCTCGACGTCGGCGAGAAAATCCGAGCGGTCGTCCCGGAAACGGACGTCGTGTTCCTCGGCCCGATAGCCGATCCGGAGCCTGGCGGCCGCCTCCCTGGCGGTCTCCAGGGTCTCGGCGACCACGGCGGCGATGAGCTGGCCGCGGTACGAGACCGTACGGGACTGGAAGACCTCGAGTTCGGCGTCGTCGACCGAGTTCAGCTTCGGCGCGTTCTCGCAGGACAGCACCGCCAGGACGCCGGGCAGCGCCAGCACCTCATCGGCACCGACGGACTGGATCTCGCCGCGTGCGATCGTCGCCGCGACGGCCACCGCGTGCACGGCGCCCTCGACGGGGTACTCGATCGCATAACGGGCCGCGCCGGTCACCTTGTCGCGCGCCTCCACCCGTTCCAGCGACCTCATGATCCATCCCCCGGCTTGGACGGCGCCTGTTCAGACAGCGCCAGTTCAGACAGCGTGCGTACGATCAGGTTGGTCGCGAGCTGCACCTTGAAGCCGTTGTCGCGGAGCGGTTGTGCCGCCTCCATTTCGGCCTGGGCGGCGCGCAGGTAGCTCTCCTCGGTGGCGGGGGCACCGCGCAGCATCTCCTCGGCGCGCCGTGCCCGCCACGGCCGGTGGGCGACACCGCCGAGCGCCACGCGGCAGTCGCGGACCGTTCCATCCGCGACGTCCAGCGAGGCGGCGATGGAGACGAGCGCGAACGCGAACGAGGCTCGCTCCCGGACCTTGCGGTAGCGCGACGCCATGCCGAGCGGCGGCACTTGGATCCCGGTGACCAGGTCACCGGGATCCAGCGTCGTGTCGCGGGAAGGGTCGTCGCCGGGCAGCCGGTAGAACTCGTCCAGCCGGACACCGCGTTCCCCCGAACGGCCGTGCACCCGGACGGAGGCGTCGAGCACCGCGAGCGCCACCGACATGTCGGACGGATGGGTGGCGACGCAGTGCGGCGTGTAGCCCAGGATCGCGAGGTTGTGGTGTTCGCCCTCGCGGGCAGGGCAGCCGCTTCCGGGGTCGCGCTTGTTGCAGGGCTTGGTGACGTTCTGGAAGTAGGAGCAGCGCGTGCGCTGGAGCAGGTTGCCGCCGACGGTGGCCTGGTTGCGGATCTGGCCGGACGCACCGGCCAGAACGGCCTCCGCGAGCACGGGATACCGTTCGCGGACGGTCCGGTCGGCGGCCAGGTCGCTGTTGCGGACGGCGGCGCCGATGAGCAGCCCGCCGCCGTGCTCCTCGATCCGGTCGTACGGCAGCAGGGTGACGTCGACGAGCTTGGCCGGGCGTTCGACGCCGAGCCGCATCAGGTCGACCAGGTTGGTGCCGCCGCCCAGGTAGTGCGTGTCGCCGTCGTGCAGCGCGAGGGCCTCGTCTGCACTCCGTGCGCGCTCGTAAGTGAACGGCCTCATCGCACGGCCTCGCGTGCCGCGGTCGGACGCTCTGTGGGCTGACGCCCCGCCGTCTCGCGCTCCGCGGCTTGCTGGACGGCTGCGACGATGTTGACGTACGCGCCGCAGCGGCAGATGTTGCCGCTCATCCTTTCGCGGATCTCGGGCTCGTCCAGTTCGGGATCGGCGGCCACGTCCTGGGTGACCACGCTCGGCCAGCCCCGTGCCGCCTCGTCGAGCACCGCCGTCGCCGAGCACAGCTGGCCCGGCGTGCAGTAGCCGCACTGGAAGGCGTCCCGTTCGATGAACGCGGCCTGGAGCGGGCTCAGCTCGTCCCCGTCGGCGAGGCCCTCCACGGTCACGATGTCGGCGCCGTCGTGGGCGACCGCGAGCGCCAGGCAGCCGTTCGCCCGCCGCCCGCCGACGAGGACCGTGCACGCGCCGCACTGGCCGTGGTCGCAGCCCTTCTTGGTCCCCGTGAGCCCGAGTTCCTCGCGCAGCACGTCCAGCAGGGACGCCCGGGTGTCGACGGCGAGCCGGTGCCCCCGGCCGTTGACGATCAAGGTGATCTCGGCGCGCACCGGCGGCTCGCCCGAGACGTTCGCGCTTTCCATGTCCGGGCTCCTACCCAGGATCATGCGGCTGAGTCCCGCTCCGGTGTTCGTGATCATGTTCGTCATCTGCGGTGATGGCCGTGGTGGACGTGGTGCTCGTCGAACGGGGAGGCGCGGCGGCCGAGCACGTAGGTCGCCTTGGTGGCGCGTTCGTCCCCCAGCATCGCCAGCGCGAAGAGCCGCTCGACGAGGCCCTCGGCGGCGTCCGTCCGGCGTTCGAGAAGGGGAGTCGCCGCGAAGTCCAGCACCACGAAGTCCGCCTCGTTGCCGGGCTGGAAACCTCCGATCCTGTCCTCCAGATGCAGGGCCTCCGCACCGCCCCTGGTGGCCAGATAGAAGCCGCGGAGGGCTGACAGGTAGTCGCCTTGCAGAGCCATCACCTTGTACGCCTCGTTCAAGGTTGCGAGCATCGAGAAGCTGGTGCCGCCCCCGATGTCCGTTCCGAGCCCGACCCGGACACCTGCCCTGCGCGTCCTCACCAGCGGGAACAGGCCGCTCCCCAGGAAGAGGTTGGACGTAGGGCAGAACGCGACACCGGCCTGACGCTCCTTCAGCAGCTTCCAGTCCCGCCCGCCGCCGATGCCACTCCGGTAGACGTTGTCCGGCCAGAGACAGTGCGCCCAGACGCTTCGCGGCCCCACCAGCCCGCACTTGTCGTAGACATCCAGGTAGGAGCGCGGCTTGAGTGCGGTGAACCGTTCGAGCACCGTGTCGACCTCGTCCCGCGTCTCTGCGAGGTGAGCCTGCGCCCAGACGGGCTCTCCGCGGTCCGCGTACTCCTGGAAGAGGCGGCCGGCCATGCGCAGGGCCTCGACGGTCGAGGTCGGCCCGAAGCGCGGCGTGATCGCGTACAGGCCGCGGCCCTTGCCGTGCCACCTGTCGATCAGCTCGCGGCAGTCGTCCTCCGCCTGCCGTACGTCGGTGTCGAGGTAGTCGTCGGGGACGGGGCCGCCCTCCGCGCGGCCGCCCGCGTCCATGAGCACCTTTCCGGCCACCATCCGCAGGTCACGTTGGTACGCCGCGGCGAAGAACGCGTTCGTGGAGGACTTGAAGGTCGTCGTGTGCACGCACGCCGTCGTGGTCCCGGCCGCCAGCAGCGTGTCCAGGAAGTCTCCAGCCGCCCGGTGCGCGTACTCGTCGTCAGCGAACCTGCGTTCGGCCGGATAGACGTAACTCTCCAGCCAGTCACGCAGATCACCGCCAGGGCTGGCGATCGCGTCGATCTGGCCTGAGTGGATGTGCGTGTCGACGAATCCCGGCAGGATCAGGTCGTCGCGATAGTCCTGGACCGCCTGGGCCCGGAAGTCGTCGTCCAGATCCACCCATGGCGACACATGGTCGACCAGACCCTGGTCGTTGACGACCAGGGCGCCGTCTTCGAGGAGATGGACGTTCCCGCCACCGGCGGCGGGATCCCCGGTGAAGTGCAGGACGGTTCCGCGATAAGCCTTCATGCCGTTCACTCCGCCCACGTCGGTCACATCGGCTCTCCACGCTCGCTCGACGACATAGGGCCGCTGCCTATTTCGTCGATACAGCGCGGATCAAACATCGCCTGACCGGGTGCGGAGTGTCTGATCAGCAACCTTTGACCCGAATGGCGCCTGCCTCTCGCAGACGTGCCTGCCTACTTGCAGACCTACTTGCAGAGTTTGGAGGTGGCCGTGCCGGTCTCCAGGGACGGGCCGGGGGAGTCGCCGGCCGAGGCGGGCTTCTTGACCTTGACCTTTTCGGCGCCCTTCCAGTTCTCGCCGACCAGGACCTGCACGCGGGAGCCGAGCGAGTCGACCTGCTTGATCTTGGCGCCGGGGATGGCGGCGGCCAGGGTCTTCGCGGACTCCTTGCGGCCCGGCCCGTACTGGATCACCGTGCTCGCCAGGCCGCGGCGCGCGATGCCCTGGACGACGGTGACCTTGAACCCGGCGTCGGTCAGATCGCCGCCGGCGCGGCGGGCCAGGCCCGGCGTGCCGACCGCGTTGCGGACCAGGACCTGGATGTCGCCGGGCGGCACGGTGAGTGCGTTCTTGTCCTGCGGGGTGGCGCTGGGCGCGGGCTTGGGCGGCTCGACGAGCGGCTGGTCACGCTTGATCTTGCCGAAGAGATCCCGGGCGCGGCTCTGGTCCCACAACACGGTCGACTGCGGGGCCGTCGCGTTCCACAACATCGTGTTGTAGCCCGGGTTGGACAGCGGGATCTTGGCGAACGTGAGGTTGTCGGTGGACAGGTCCTTCATCTGGTCGGCCAGCTTGGGCAGGTTTTTGGCCAGCTTCTCGTCGACCGTGAGCGACTTGAGCGCCGCGTTGAGGAATTTTGTGGACTTCACCGGGTCGCTCAGCGTTTTGCTGCTGAGGGCCTGCTTCATCATCGCCGACATGAACTGCTGCTGCCGGTCGATGCGGCCGAGGTCGCTGCCGCCCGTGAGCGAGTAGCGGGCACGGGCGAAGCTCAGCGCCTTGAGCCCGTCCAGATGGGACTTGCCCGCGGCCAGCTTGAGCCCGCTCTTCGGGTCGTTGACGGGCTCCTCGGTGCAGACGTCGACGCCGCCGAGCGCGTCCACCATGCTCACGAAGCCGTAGAAGTTGACCTCGATGAGATGGTCGATCGAGACGTTGGTGGCCTGCTTGACCGTGTCCACCATGAGGTCGCGGCCACCGAACTGGTAGGCCCAGGTCAGCTTGCCGTGGCGGGCCGGCACCCGGTTGCCCTTCGAGCCCTCGGAACCGTTCGACTTGTGCGAGGGGATCATCACGTACGAGTCGCGCGGCAGGTTGATGACGGTGACGCGGTCGTGGTTGCGTGAGATGTGGACCAGCATCATCGTGTCGGAGCGTTCACCCGGCTCGCGGCCGAGGCGCGCGGCCTTCTGCTGGGCCCGGGTGAGCCCCTCGCGGCGGTCGACACCGGCCACCAGGATGTTCATGGCGCCCTTGGGAGCGTCCTTGTCCTTGCCGAGCCCGCCGACCTTGACCTTGTCGAGGGCGCCGGTGACGTAGTTCTGGAAGCCCCAGGCGCCGCCCGCCGTCAACAGCACGAACGCCGACATGGTGCCGGTCAGCATGAGGAAGCGGCGCTGGCGCCGGGCGCTCATCGCCGCCCGGGGACTCAGGCTCGCCCCGGGCCTGCGCGGGCCGCGCGGGGTCTCGACCGCGACCCGGGGCGCCGGCGCGCCGTCGACGGTGACGCCGTCGATGCCGTCGTCGCCGGCCCCGTCGTCACCGCCCGCCGGGCCGTCACCCGGCCGGGGGCGGAAGTACCGCTCGAACGGATCGGCGTCCTTACCGGCGCCCTTGCCGGTGTCGTGACCGTCAGCCATTCTGGCCGCCGCCTCCTCCCGAGACCGATTCGGCGCCTTCTGACGCGCGTCGTCACCACCTTAAAGTGGGGAACACCCGTCCGTTCGCTACCTCGGACTCGTGTCCTTGGAGTAACGTGGCGCCGTCTTGACCTCCCTCCCAGGCGGCCACACCCGGCCAGGGTGTCGTGAGCTGCGTCATAGACCGGAGCCAGCAAGAGAGAGGAAGGGCCCCCGGCCAGCCGACCCGGCCCAGAGCAACTGTATGAATCCGTCTCCCCAAGCGCACAGTCCAATGAACGGCGTCCAGCAGATGACACAAGACCGCACCTGGCCCGCGGTGTCGGTCGTGATGCCCGTGCTCAACGAAGAACGGCATCTCACCGACGCCGTCCGGCGTATCGTGACCCAGGACTACCCCGGCGAACTCGAACTCGTCCTCGCCATCGGACCATCCCGGGACCGTACGGAGGAGATCGCCGCCAAGCTGGCGACCGAGGACCCGCGCATCGTCGTCGTGGCCAATCCGACCGGGCGCACTCCCCAGGGCCTCAACATCGCCATCAAGGCGTCCCAGTACTCCATCATCGTCCGCGTGGACGGCCACTCGCTGCTGCCTGCCGACTATGTGCGGGCCGCAGTCGAGACGATGGAGGAGACCGGCGCGGACAACGTCGGCGGCATCATGGCGGCGGAGGGCGTCACGCCGTTCGAGCAGGCCGTGGCCCGCGCGATGACCTCCAAGCTGGGCGTGGGCAACGCGCGTTTCCATACCGGCGGCGAGGCGGGCGAGGTGGAGACGGTGTATCTCGGCACGTTCAGGCGCAGCGCGCTGGAGCGTGTCGGCGGTTACGACGAGACGTTCGTGCGCGCCCAGGACTGGGAGATGAACCACCGGATCCGGCAGAGCGGCGGAAAGATCTTCTTTACCCCGCGTATGCGTGTCACCTACCGTCCCCGGCCCAACTTGCGCGCACTGGCCAAGCAGTACTTCCACACCGGCCGCTGGCGCCGCGTCGTCGGCCGGGAGCACCAGGGCACGCTCAACCTGCGCTACCTGGCGCCGCCGCTGGCGGTCCTGGCGATGACCGCGGGCACGGTGGCGGGCGCGTTCGGCATCTGGCCAGGCTGGCTCCTGCCCGGCGGCTACGCGGTCGCCATGGTCGCCGGTGCCGCCGTGGAGGGTCGCGGGTTGCCGGTTTCGGCCTGGATGCGGTTGCCGCTGGTGTTCGCCACCATGCACGTTTCGTGGGGCGTCGGCTTCCTGACCAGCCCTCCCGGACTCGGCCAGCCCACCCCGGCCAAGCCCTGACCGACATGCCGGATTTGGGAAGAACCAGACCGAACGAGTGAACCCGGGTAGATAAAGCCACGTCTCAGGATTAGGTTGGCGGATCATGGCGCCGGCCGGATGAGGAGGTGGCCATGTCGAACGGTGCGCGTCACGGCCTGGGGGTCCTGGCGGGGGTGATCGCCACGCCGCTGGTCGGCGCCGGGCTCGTGGTCGGGTTCGAACGGCTCGAGGAGCACCGCCGTCATTTCATACGGCTCGACTCGACGACGTCCACGGGGCTGGTCGCGGGCGCCGTCCTCGCCCTCGCCGCCGCGGCGATCGCGGTGCTGGTGGCGTCGCGGCTCTCACCGCTGGCCTCGTTCATCCCCGGTGCGGTCTTCACCGCGTACGGGGTGGTCTGGCTGCTGAAGCCGGCCTGGGCCGCGAGGCAGGCCGCCGACCTGCCCGACCGCTACGCCGGCCCGGTCATCAACATGTCGGTCTTCGCCGTGCCGTTCCTGGTAGGCGTGGTGCTCTTGGCCGGCTCGATACTGCCGTCGCGCTGGCGGGCGCGGACGTCTGCCGCGCAGGCGACCCGCCAGCCTGCCGGCCCACCGCCACCAGGGATGCCCGGCGGGCCGCCACCGCACGCCGCGATACCCGGGGCGCCGAGCCCGATGTACGGGCGGGAGCAGCAGCAGCCATACGGTCGTGGCCCGAACCCGCCACCATCGCCGTACGGGCAGCCCCCGGGCCCCGCCCCGAGTGCGAGCCCGGGTGCCAGTCCCGGTCCGGGCGGCATCCCGGTGCCGAGACCGGCGCAGGGGCCGCCATCGTCGCAGGCGCCGCCACCGCCACCACCTCCACAGGCGAAGCCGTCACAGAGCTCGCAGTCGCCCGAGGACGACGAGCCAGGGGAGTGGACCCGGATGTACGGCGGAGACGACCTCAAAGACGGCGGCAGCTCGCGCTAGGTGTTCGGCTCCCGCTAGGCCTTCACTGGCTGAGGCCTTCGAGGGCGCCGACGACGCCGGGCACATCGTTGACGACCAGCGCGTCCACGCCTGCGGCCGCATAGGCGTGGACGTCCTGCGGCGCCGGGCACCAGGCGACGAACTCCAGATCCGCCTTGTGCGCCACGTCCACGATGTGCTCCAGCGGGCGCAGGCGCGTGTCGGGGTGGCCGAATCCGCACGACTCGGTGTGCACGCCGATGGCCTGCAGGCCGAGGCCCGCCGCGGCGGAGACGCCGTGCCACAACGGGAACCGCAGCCACGTAAGCAGCCCCAGCGGCACGCCCGGCAGCTCTTCCTGCAGGTAAAGCAGCAACGACGGGTCGAACGACGTCACCAGCAAGGGGCGGCGCCCGGCCTCACGGCGCAGAACGGGTGCCAGCAGCGCGCCGGTACGCCTGGACGGGGCGTCCACGGCGTCTTCGAGGATCGTCTTCACGTCCACGTCGACCGGCACCCCGGCCGGCAGCGCGTCGAACACCTCCACCAGCCGCGGCAGGCCGCTGTCCGCCGCCGCGGTGTCGATCAGGAAGTCGCCGCCGGGAAGGGTCGGGTCGTGGCGCAGGACGAGATCGTCGTCGGCCGTGCGGGTGACGTCGATCTCGATCCACGAGGCGCCCGCGTCGAGCGCGGCCAGCATCGAGGGGATCGTGTTCTCGGCGACGGTCTCGGGGCTCAGGCTCTCGTCGGGGATCGGCTCCGGGCCGGGCAGCGGCACGTCGCCCGAGCCGGAACCGCGATGACCGATGACGGCGGGGGCGTTCTCGAAGATCATCTACTCTCCGGGGATTCGGTGGTGTCGTCGGGCTCGGCGGCCAGATGTTCGGCGATGACGACGTCGAGCGGGTGGGTCACCTTGAGGTTGCGCTCGCTGCCCGTCACCACCCGGATGGGCACGTCCGGCAGGTACCGGTGGACGATCCCGCAGTCGTCGGTGGCGGCGAGGAGCGGATCGGCCAGGGCGAGCTCGTAGGCCTTGCGGATCGTGCCGAGCCGGAAGCCCTGCGGTGTCTGGAAACGCGCGAGCGACTCACGCGGCGGCATCGACAACACCAGGCCGTCCTCGATCGCGACGATTGTGTCGGCGGAGGGCACGCCCACCGCGACCGCCTCGTACGTCGCCAGCGCCGCCAGCACGCGGTCGATCACGCCGTGGTCCACGAACGGACGGGCGGCGTCGTGGAAGAGCACCCGCGTGTCGTCAGGCCGGCCGGCCAGCGCGGTGAGCGCCGCGACCGTCGAGGCGGTACGCGTGTCTCCGCCCTCCATCAGGCCCGTCACCTTGTGGAACGGAGCGGCGATCTTGGCGGCCGTGCGCACATGGCCGGCGGCCATGACGATCAGAAGCTCATCCACGCCCAGATGACCATTGAATGCCTCGATCGCGTATGCCAGGATCGGCCGACCGCCGACCTCGATGAGCTGCTTGGGCCGCGAGGCGCCCATTCGTTGCCCCGTGCCGCCGGCGAGGATCACCGCGACCGTCCGCATCGCCCGTTCCCCTTTCCTCTTCGAGTAGTCGTCAAAACGCTACGCTGAGCAACTCCCCGGTGCCGCCCAGGCGGTTCCGGGACGCCCGTCCACCCGCTGACCCCGAGTAACATGCCGCCGGAGGCGCCGATGACCGTAGCGGTAATCCTCGCGACCGGACGGATCGCCGGGGGCCACGTTCCGTGCCCCGCGGCGGCCCTGTCCTACGCGGGCGGATCCGGTGACACCGAGCGGCTGACGCTCCTGGCGCGGCTGCGCGGCCAGCTGGCCACGCTCAACGTACCGGACCAGCGCATCATCACCAGGCCGGAATTGGCGCCCGCGCTGCGTCAGGACGGCCACGACGTCATCGAGTCCAGGGGCACGCTCAGCGACCTGCGCGAGATCGCCGAGCTGGCAGGCCAGGCCGAGGAAACGATCGTGGTCCTGACCGGCGACCTCGTCACCGGGGACGAGCCGCTGGCCCGGCTGCTGCTCGACGCCAAGGGGCCCGCCACCGCGCTGACCGGTCCGCCGCCGGACGCCGCCACCCCGGTCCGGGCCGAGCGGCGCCGGATCGCCTCCGCGGGCTCCCCGTATCACCGGGTGACCGAGCCGAACGCGGGGTTCCCGGGTGCGCTGAGGATCGCCCACTCCCGCGCCGGCGCGCTCGCGGAGATCGCCGAGAATCTGGCGTCGCTCCTGGACGACCCCGAGGCGCTCGAACGGTTGAGCCCCGAGCCGGAGACTGACGGCTCCACGCCGGGACGGGCGCCGGAGACGATCGAGCTGCTCCTTGTCGGCCTGGTCCGCGCCGGGATCCCGGTCGCCCAGTGCGGCGACCCGCAGCTGGTCTGCCTGCGCGCCGACAGCGAGGAGGGCGTGGACGCAGCCCGGGCCGCGATCGACGCCGTGGACGAGGACAAGGTGCGGCTGGCGGCGGCGGTCAAGAGCAACGACGGCTTCTTCACCACGTTCGCGGTCAGCACCTACTCGCGCTACATCGCCCGCTGGGCGGCCAGGCGCGGGCTGACGCCCAACATGGTGACGTCGATCTCCATGGGCATCGCCGTGGTGGCGGCCGTGTGGTTCGCGGCGGGTACCCGTACCGGCATGATCCTTGGCGGCGTGCTCTTCTACTTCTCCTTCGTCTTCGACTGCGTGGACGGGCAGCTGGCCCGCTACTCCCGGCAGTTCAGCACGCTCGGGGCATGGCTCGACGCCGTCTTCGACCGGGCCAAGGAGTACGTCGTCTTCGTCGGGCTGGCGGCCGGGTCCACCGCCGCCGCGGCCGGCAGCGGCGTGGACGGAGGCAACGTCTGGGGTCTCGCGGTGGCCGCGCTGGCCCTGCAGACCGTGCGGCACATGATCGACTTCTCGTACGGTGCGAGCCGCCGCCAAAAGGTGGCGCGGCCCCTGCCCGTGTTGCCGCTGACGTCCCCGGACGACGGCGTGCCCCCACCCGAGCCGACTCCCGCCGAGCGGCCCGCAGCTGAGCAGCCCGCGGCCGACCGGCCTACGGCCGAGCAGCCCGCGGCGGCCCAGGACGTGCAGCCGAACGGAGGCCTTGCCGTGCGGCTGTCCCGCAGTACGTCGCAGGTGCGGATGCTGCACTGGGCCAAGAAGATCATCGTCCTGCCCATCGGTGAGCGTTTCGCGCTCATCGCGATCACCGCCGCGCTGTTCAACGCCCAGGTGACCTTCATCGCCCTGCTCCTGTGGGGCAGCGTCGCCGCCATGTACACGCTGACCGGACGAGTGATGAGGTCGATCGCGCGATGACCGCCATGGCTGAGGACGGGGCGATCCAGGAGCCGGGCGCGCAGGACGCCGCCGCGCAGGCCACCGCGATGGCCGCCCGGCAGCTGCGGGCCTACCGAGACGACGGGCCGATCTGCACGGTGCTGGGCCGGCTGGCGCGCGGCCTCCTGCCGCCGCTGCCGGGCGCCCACACCGGGCGACTTGACTGGCTTGTACCGCCCATCATCCGCTCGATCGAGTATGGTTACCTGGCCGTACTGGGGTTCGCACAGGGCGTGTCGGCGCCACTGATCTACGCGCTGATCGCCGTCCTCGCGTACCACCACTACGACACCGTGTACCGCACCCGTCAGCGGCTCTGGCCACACGACTGGGTCTTCCGGGCCGGCCTCGGCTGGGAGGGCCGCATGCTCATTGTGGCTTTCGCGGGCCTCTCGGGGCTTCTCCCGTTCGCGTACGCTGCGTTGGCCGCCTACCTTGGCGTGTTGTTCGTCAGCGAGAGCGTCACGACGTGGACGCGGACCGGACGCGGTACTGGCGAGATCGTCGACCTGGAGGAAGATTAAGCATGATCGGGATGGTGCTGGCGGCGGGCGCGGGCAGGAGGCTGCGGCCGTACACCGACACGCTGCCCAAGGCGTTGGTGCCGGTCGACGGCGAGACGACCATCCTCGACATCGCGCTGGGCAACCTGGCCGAGGTCGGGCTGACCGACGTCGTGATCGTCGTCGGCTACCGCGCGGGCGCGGTCGAGGAGCGCAAGGCGGCTCTGGAGGAGCGTTACGGCGTCTCCCTCACCCTCGTCCACAACGACAAGGCCGAGGAGTGGAACAACGCCTACTCCATGTGGCTGGCGCGCGAACACTTCTCCAAGGGCGTCCTCATGGTCAACGGTGACACCGTTCATCCGGTGAGCGTGGAGAAGACGCTACTTTCCCACCGCGGCCCGGACATCCTCCTGGCCGTGGACAATGTGAAAACTCTGGCCGACGAGGAGATGAAGGTCACCCTCGACGACGCCGGCAACCTCAAGACGATCACCAAGCTGATGGACCCGGCCAGCGCGGCCGGCGAGTACATCGGCGCTACGCTCATCGAGCCCGCAGCGGCCGGGCCCCTGGCCGACGCGCTCAAGGCCACCTGGGAGGGCGACCCCGACCTCTACTACGAGGACGGCTACCAGGAGCTGGTCAACCGTGGCGGCACGATCTCCGTGGCTCCCATCGGCGCCGTCGACTGGGTGGAGGTCGACAACCACGACGACCTGGAGAAGGCCCGGCGGATCGCCAAGACGTACTGATCCGCTCGCGCTGATCTACTCGCGCTGATCCGTTCACCGCCCCGAACCGCACACCGACCTCCGGCCTCCCGGCACCCCGTGCCGGACCCGGCGGTACCGCCCCCGCGGGCCGCTGCGACCGCCGGAAAAGGAAGTCACATGCCCCTGCTGACGCGGATGCTCAACGCGCCGCTGTCCATCGATGTCCGCCGCGGTGCCATCGCGGCCCTCGGCGAGCTGCTGGCCGACAAGCGGATCGCCACCGAGGGGCGGGTGGCGATCGCGGTCGGCCCGGGGCAGGGCGACCAGATCGCCGAGCACGTGCGGCCGTCGCTGGCGGCCTGCGAGGTGTTCCACGTGGACGGCGGCACCGTCGACGCGGCGGTCAGCCTGGGGTCCAAGCTGCGGGCAGGGTCGTACGAGGCGGTCGTGGGCATCGGCGGCGGGCGGACGATCGACGCGACCAAGTACGCCGCGACGTTGTCCGGCATCCCCATGGTCTCGGTCGCCACCAACTTGTCGCACGACGGCATCTGCTCGCCGGTCGCCTCGCTCACGCACGACAAGGGCAAGGGCTCGTTCGGCGTCGTCATGCCGCTCGCCATGATCGTCGACCTTGACTACGTGCGGGCGGCGCCCGTCCGGCTCGTGCGCGCGGGCATCGGCGACGTGGTGAGCAACTTCTCCGCGGTCGACGACTGGCTGCTGGCCTCCGAGGAGGTCGGTGAGACGGTGGACCGCATGGCGCTCACGGTCGCGCGGATGGCGGGCGAGGCGCTGCTCCACCAGCCCGAGTCGGTCGAGTCCGACCGGTTCCTGACCGTGCTGGCCGAGAGCCTGGTGTTGTCGGGCATGGCGATGTCGTTCGCCGGCGACTCCCGGCCCGCGAGCGGCGGCGACCACGAGATCCTGCACGCCATCGACCAGCTCTACCCGGGCACCGCCAACCACGGTGAGCTCGCCGGCATCGGCGCCGCGTTCTGCTACCACCTGCGCGCCACCCGCCTCGGTGTGGGCGCGGAACGGCTGGCCGAGATCGTCGCCTGCCTCGACCGGCACGGCCTGCCCAAGGGGCCGGGGGACGTGGGACTGACCGTCGAGCAGTTCACCGAGGCCGTGCATTACGCCCCGCAGACCCGGCCGGGCCGCTATACGATCCTGGAGCATCTCGCCCTGGACCAGGGAGAGATCCGCAAGGCGGTGGAAGAGTTTGTCCAAGTCCACGGAGGCTGAGCGGCCCATGGCCGACACGCGTGCGCCCGGCGACCAGGGTCCGCCCGACCAGGGACAGTCCGGCCAAGGATCAACCGGCGACCAGGGATTGGCCGGCCAAGGACCGTCCGGCCAGGGGTCGCCCGGCGACCAGGATCACCGGCCGTCGCGCCGGAGCGCCAAGGTCGCCGACATCCGCCGGTACGGGCAGCCACCCGGGCTCAAGGACCGCCGGAACGAGGAGCACTGGGCGGGCCGCCTCTACATGCGGACCCTCTCCCCGTACTTCGCCTGGATCTTCCTCCGCCTCGGCCTGAGCCCCAACCAGCTCACCTACCTGATGATGCTGAGCGGCATCGTGGGGGGTTTCGTGGTGTCGCTGCCGGTCACCGGCACCGCCACGCTCTGGGCGGCCCTCGGCGGGGCCTTCCTGATCCAGGTCTACCTGCTGCTCGACTGTGTGGACGGCGAGGTCGCCCGTTATCTCCGGCAGACCTCGGTCGCCGGGGTCTATCTCGACCGCATCGGCCACTACCTCTCCGAGGTGTCACTGCTCATCGGCCTCGGCTTCGCCGCCCAGGGCGGCTGGGAGAACGGCGGCTGGGTCGAGCTCGGGCTGCTCGCCGCCCTCGGCGCCGCGCTGATCAAGGCCGAGACCGACAACGTCGTGGTGGCGCGGGCCAAGTCGGGCCTGCCCGCCGACCCCGTCGGCGGCGACCGCGCGCTGCGTCCCCGTTCCACCGGCATCGCGCTCGCCCGCCAGGCCGCGTCCATGCTCCGCTTCCACCGCATCATCGGCGCGGTCGAGCTGTCATTGCTGATCGTCGCCGCGGCCGCGCTCGACACGGTGATGGGCAACGACACGCCTGCCGCGATCCGGGTGCTGACGGTCGCGGTCGCCGCCGTCGCCGTCCTGCAGACCCTGCTGCACCTGGTCAGCATCCTGGCGTCGCGGAGACTCAAGTGAGATCACTCGTCAATGAACGGGAGATCACCGCACGACTAACGCGATCTTGCACAAAAGTGTCCTCCAGGTGACAGACTTGTGCATGATCGTGGAGTGGCAGGGAGTGTCTCGTTGAAGCTGTCGGTCGTCGTGCTGACGATGGGTAACCGTCCCGAGGAACTGGCCAGGGCCGTACGCAGCGCGCTCGAACAGGAGCACGTCGACGTCGAGGTCGTCCTGGTCGGCAACGGCGTCGATCCCATCGGGGACCGCGCCGGCGTCGCACCCTTCGACGACGAGCGTGTCACCACCGTCCACCTGCCCAAGAACGTGGGCATCCCCGCCGGGCGCAACCGTGGTGTCGAGGCGTCCTGCGGCGACGTGATCCTCTTCCTGGACGACGACGGCTGGTACCGGTCGCAGCGGCTGGGCGTCTACCTGCGCGACCGGTTCGCCGCCGACCCGGGCCTCGGCATCATCTCGTTCCGTGTCCGCGACCCCGAGGGCGGGCGCGGCGAGCGCCGCCACGTGCCGCGGCTCCGCGCGGGCGACCCGGAGCGCTCATCCGACGTCACCACCTTCCTCGGCGGCGCCTGCGCGGTCCGCCGCGCCGCCTGGGACGCCGCGGGCGGACTCCCGGAGGACTTCTTCTACGCGCACGAGGAGACGGATCTGGCTTGGCAGGCGCTCAACGCCGGCTACCGGATCGTGTACGACGCGTCCGCGGTGATGTTCCACCCCGCCGTGCTGCCCACCCGGCACGACATGTTCTACCGCTACAACGCCCGCAACCGCGTCTGGCTGGCCCGCCGCAACCTGCCGTGGCTCCTGGCGTTCACCTACCTCGCCGTGTGGGTCGGCATGACGCTCCTGCGCGAGCGCAAGCCGAGCGCCCTCAAGCCGTGGTTCAAGGGCTTCGTCGAGGGCTGGCGCAAGCCGGCCGGTCCGCGCCGTCCGATCTCCTGGCGCACCGCCTGGCGCATGACCCGCACCGGCCGTCCTCCGATCATCTGAACCGTCAGGTCGATTCAGGTCACCGGGACGATCTCGGCTTTCAGCAGGCGCCCCTTCTCGATCGTGAGGAGGCCGATGGTGCCGTGTGGCTGGCGGCGGCGGTCGGTGGGGGAGCCGGGGTTAAAGACCCGGATGCCGTCGCCTGTCTCGTCCAGTGGGATGTGGGAGTGGCCGAAGACCACCAGGTCTGCGTCCGGGAACGTGTGTCGCATCCGGCCGGTGCGGCCCTTGGCCTGGCCGCTGTCGTGGATCATCGCGACCGTGAGGCCGTCCAGGTCCAGTTGAAGGGTCTCCGGGGCGCCCCAGGCCGACACGTCCGGGCCGTCGTTGTTGCCCAGCACCGCGTGGACGGGCGCGTAGGCGGAGAGTTCGTCGAGGACGTCCGCCGTGCAGACGTCGCCCGCGTGCAGGATCAGGTCGGCGTCACGCAGGTGCGCAGCGACCGCAGGCGGGCAGGACTTCCAGTGGCGCGGCGCGTGCGTGTCCGAGATCGCGACTACTCTCACCAGGCCATTCTGCCCGCGTATGGCCGTCTGCTCACTGCATGGTGCGCCAGAGTTGCTCCATGACGACCTCGCGGCTGCGCCAGCCGCCCGCCGTCCGGACCATCCTGTGGTGGTACCAGCCGCCGCCGCGGATGAGGCCCGGGGTGTCTGCGTTGATGGCGTCGCGGCTCGGCGCGAGCGTGTCGGTGAACGAGGCGGTGACCTCGGCGCGGTCCCCGTCGAAGGCGATCAGTGTCGCCCCGATGAGGTGCTGGCGGCCGGGCCACGCCGGCAGCACCTTCGCCAGGAAGGCCTTGGCCTCGTCCAGCGAGCCGGTCACGCCGCCGGACGAGCTGTAGTCCAGCGTGGCGTCCGCGGTGAAGACGGTGTCCAGCAGGTCCCAGCGGCCAGAGTCCACCGCGAGCGCGTAGCGGGCAAGGACCTCGCCGATCTCGAAACGGTCAGGGAGTTCCACGGGTGACATCGGCATGCCATCAGGTTAGCAAGCGCTTGGTTAACACCTGTGCCGTCCGGCCTTGCGCAGTGCGACCGCGCCGCCCGGCAGCCCTCGGCGGATAGCAGGTTCGTTCAAGCCAGAGGCCCGTGTGGTCCTCATCCTTGACGGATGAGCGTGCTGGCGAAGCCCCTGGAGCTGCCCTGCGGCGCCGTGCTGCGAAACCGGCTGGCGAAGGCGGCGATGAGCGAGCAACTCGCCACGCGCGCCAACGCCCCCGGCATGGAACTGGTCCGGCTGTACGGGCGGTGGGCGGACTCCGGAGCCGCGCTGCTGGTGACGGGCAACGTGGCGATCGACCGGACCGCCCTGAGCGAGCCCCTCAACGTGTCGGTCGAGGACGAGCGGGACCTGGCGGCGCTGCGGTCCTGGGCCACGTCGGCCGGCGCGGGCGGCGCCGGGGTGTGGATGCAGATCAACCATGCCGGGCGGCAGTCGCCGAGGTATCTGTCCCGGCGGCCGGTCGCGCCGTCGCCGGTGGCGGTGCGGGGGCTGGGCGGCGCGTTCGCGAGGCCGCGCGAGCTCACGCACGCGGAGATCGAAGGACTGGTCGCGCGCTTCGCCACGACGGCGCGGATCGCATTGCTGGCCGGCTTCACCGGGGTGCAGATCCATGCGGCGCACGGCTACCTGATCAGCCAGTTCCTGTCGCCGCTCACCAACCGGCGGGACGACGCGTGGGGCGGGGACCCGAAGCGGCGGCGCCGGTTCCTCGTCGAGGTCGTGCGGGCTGTGCGGTCGGTGACGGGCGGCCATGTGCCGCTGTCGGTGAAGCTCAACTCGGCCGACTTCCAGCGAGGTGGTCTGACCTGGGAGGAGTCGTTGGAGGTGGCCGGAGTGCTCGGAGCGGAGGGCGTGGATCTGCTGGAGATCTCCGGCGGGACGTACGAGTCGCCCGCGCTGCTCACCGGCGATGTGCAAGCCAGTCCCGTACGAGCCAGCACGCAGGCGCGCGAGGCCTACTTCCTGGACTTCGCGCAGCGGGTGCGTGCCCTGACGTCCGTTCCGCTGATGCTCACCGGGGGCTTCCGGACAAGGGCGGCCATGGAGGAAGCGATCAGTGGTGGGGCGGTCGACCTGATCGGCCTGGGCCGTCCGATGGCGCTGGAGCCGGACCTGCCCGCCCGGCTGCTGGACGGGGACGGCATGACCAGCGGAGTCACCAGCGGCGTGGTGCCCCGGCGGGTGGGGATCCGGCGGCTGGACGGCATGAGCGAGCTCGCCTGGCACACCGAACAGCTGTGGCGAATGGCCGGTGGCCGGGATCCCGATCCGCGCAGCAGCCCCCTGCGCAGCATGGTGCGTTACACCGCCGCCAGCGGGCTCGACGCGTTCCGCCGCAGGCGTTAGTCCTTTGAGGTCAGACGTTCCGGGGCGGTGGCCACGGCGAGGATCAGGTGGGTGAGCTCGGCGGTGATCTCGTCCAGCGGGATGTCCTGGCCGCGTGAGGACCAGTGGTGGACCAGGTTGTTGACCGCGCCGATGATGGCCATCGCGGTCAGCCGGTAGTCGCGGGCGACGGCCTCGCCGCGCGCGACCGCCTCGTCCGCCAGGGCGACGATCATGTCGGCCCAGCGTTCCCGCCATTCCAGCCGTAGCGCCTCCAGCTCGGAGCTGACCCCGATGACCTCGACGAAGCTGATCCGGGCCCAGCGCGGGTCGCTGGCCGTGACTCCGACGTACGCGCTCACCGCGCGTTCGACCCTGGTGGGCAGGTCTTCCGCCGTGGCCGCGGCGTACGCCTCGCTCAGTGCGGCGTGGGCCCGCTCGTTCAGACGCAGGTGGAGCGCCGCGAGCAGCTCCTCCCTGCCGCTGAACTCCTCGTAGAAGTTGCGCGTGGACACGCTCGCGGCCGAGCAGAGCCGTTCGATGGACGTCGCGGCGTAGCCCTGGGTGCCGAAGAGCTCCAGGCCTGCGGACAGCAGCCGTTCCCGCCGCTCGGCACGGCGTTCTTCGGCCGTGCGGCCTCCATAACTGCGCCGCGGGGCGGGATTGCGGCCGCTCATACAACTCCGGTCGTCAGGACACAAAGCGGTCAGGTCTCTTGGCAGCCTAACCGCCGGTCGCCGGGGTGGCGGACACGCTTCTCAAAATCTGACTTATCACTACCTAGCCGGTGGTCAAGATCGCGGTCCAGGTGGGGTCGCCGGTGAGCACGGTCAGGCGTTGCGTCGCGCGGGAGACCGCGACGTACAGCACGCGCAGGCCGCGCGGCGACTGGGCGGCCACGGTCTCGGGCGCGACGATCACCGCCGCGTCGAACTCCAGGCCCTTGGCCTCCAGTACGTCCAGTACCTGGACCCGCTCCGGCAGTCCGGCGGCGAGCCGATCACGGTCGGCGGGGCTCCAGGCCCCACTGGTCTCACCGTCCACGGAGAAGAGGTCGGCCTGCGCGTTCCCCGGACGGGACGGGCCCGTGGGCAATGGCACGATCAGCCCGATCGTGCCCTCGACCTGGTCGAGGAGCTCCTCGACGGCCGCGCGGGCCGCCGTGGCGAGCTCCGGCTCCGGTACGGCGCGGATGACCGGGTCGATGCCGGAGGTGCGCACCGCGCGGGCCGGGCGGGCCTCGGGCAGCGCCAGCGCGAGCACGCGCGTGGCCACCGCTGCGATCTCGGTCGAGTTGCGGTAGTTGGTCGTCAGCTCGTACTCGTAACGGGCCCGCTGGACGGTGGACGGCTTGCGGGAACGTCCCTTGCCGCGGCGCGAGCGGGCGCCGGGCTGGTCGGTGCCGAGGGCGGTCTCCATCGCCGTACGGGCGGCGTCGAGGTCCTCCCAGGCGCTCTGTGCCGGGTCCTCGACGATCGTCCAGCTGGCCTGGCGGCCGCGGCGCCCCAGCATGCGCCACTGCATCGGCGACAGGTCCTGTGCCTCGTCGACCACGATGTGCGCGTACTCCGGGCGTTCCTCGACCACGCCGTCATCGACGCGGCGGGACCGTTCGAGGCGCTCGATCGAGGTGGTGAGCTCGCGCATCTCCGGCTCCCAGTCGTCGTCCGCGACCTCCTCGCCGGTGAGGATGTTGACGCCGTCCACGACGTACGGGTCGTCCTCGGCCGCCTTGGCCTTGCGGCGGGCGGGCCGGGGCGGCGAGCCGAGCAGCGCGTCGAGCTCGTCGAGGAGTGCGACGTCCTGGTAGCTGAGCGTCTCAGGGTCTGCCCATGAGGCCGCCAGCAGGGCCACGGCGTCGCGGTCGAGGTCGCGCGCGGCGGCGCGGCGCAGCCGGTCCTCGTCGCCGAGGGCGGCCAGCACGTCGAGCGGGCGCCGGATCGGCCACCAGGCCATCAGGAAGTCGGTGAACGCCCGTTGCTCGCGAACCCGGGTGGTGAACTCGCCCTGCTTGCCCTCCGGCTTCTTGGCCGGGCCGGAGCCGTTCCCGTTTGTGCCCGTCCCCTCGCCCGACTCATCCAGCTCACCGAGGCCGTCCGCGGCGAGCAGATCGTTCCAGAGCGCGAGGTTTTCCTGGCCGGGCGGCGCGGGCTCCTCGTGCCCGCCGATGTCGGTGTACTGCTGCCACAGGGCCTCCAGCAGCAGCTCGGCGGCCCGGCCCCTCGCGGCGTTCACGCTGCCCCTGCTGCGCCGGTGCACCTCGTTGCGCAGCTTGTCGAGGCGCTGCCGGTCCAGCCGTACGACGACGCCCCGGTGGACGACGCGCAGCTCGTCGGGCGCGCCGGGCGCCTGGTCGGCGACGGCGCGGCGCAGCACCCGCACCATGGTCTCCGCGCCCTTGAGCCGGGCCAGCGCGGGGGAGTCGTGGCCGGTGGCGGTCACGCCGTCCACCAGGTCGCCGAGCGAGCGCAGGCTCGCCGAACCCTCGCCGAGCGAGGGCAGCACACGCTCGATGTACGCGGTGAAGCGGCAGTTGGGCCCGACGATCAGCACGCCGCGCGAGCCGAACCGGCGGCGGTGCCGGAAGAGCAGGTAGGCGACGCGGTGCAGCGCCACCGCCGTCTTGCCGGTGCCGGGAGCGCCGCGGACGAGCACCGTGCCGTCGGCGGGCGCGCGGATCACCTCGTCCTGCTCGCGCTGGATGGTGGCCACGATGTCGCGCATCGCGCCCTCGCGCGTCCGGGCGAGGGAGGCGAGGAACGCGCCGTCGCCGACGATCGTGAGCCCGTCGGCGGCCTCGGGATCGAGCAGATCGTCCTCGAGGTCGACGACCGCGTGGCCGCGCGAGTGCAGGACCCGGCGGCGGACCACGCCGCGCGGGTCCTCGGGGGTGGCGCGGTAGAAGTCCTCGGCGGCGGGGGCACGCCAGTCGATCACGAGCGAGTCGTGCTCGGACGTGCGGACGCCGATGCGTCCGATATAGCGGATCTCCCGGCTGGCCAGATCGAGCCGGCCGAACACCAGGCCGTCATCGGCGATGTCCAGCGCCTGGGCGCGCAGCGCGGCCTGGTGCACCATGGCGTCCCGGTCGACCAGCGAGCCCTTGGTCCCGGCGAGGGACTGCCGGTAGCCCTCGCGGATCATGGCCTGGGCGTCCGCGCGCATCTCGTCGAGCCGCTCGTACGCCACGTCGACGTACCGCTGCTCGGCGGCGATCTCTTGGTCCTTGACCGTGGTCTTGGCTGAGGCCGGCCGGCCCGTGACGGCTGCCGGCCTGCTCAGGGACGACATGCAGGCTGCTCCTCGCGACTGTGCTCCTCGGGGGTTTCATCCCCGTACCCCACGGAGGGGCGAAAGAGACAGCTTATGCGGTTCGGGCGGCCTGCTAGCCGGTCCGGGTGTCCCCTGAAAGCCCCCGGCCGGGCCGAGTGGCCTGCCGCAGCGCAAGATCGACGAGCCCGGGGGCGTGCCGCTGGAGGAACACCGCGGCCTTGGCCCGGCCGCCGGGGAGAACGTAGAGATCGCGGGCGGGACGGGCCAGCGAGCGGTCGATCTCGTCCAGGACCAGCCGGGGCGCGATGATGCGCGTCCGGCCGACCGCCGGGTACCGCTCCACGATCCGGCGGAGCATCGGGGTGTCCACCTGGGCGGGGCACACGCAGCGGATCTTCACGCCGCTGTCGCCGTGCTCGCGGACGAGTACCTCGGCGTAGGCGTTCACCGCCGACTTGGCCGCCGCGTACGCCGACGTCAGCGGGGCGGTCAGCCATCCCGCGAGCGAGGAGAAAAGGATCAGCTCGCCCTGGCCGCGGGCCAGCATGCCCGGCAGGACCGCCCGTACGACGTGGACGGTGCCCAGGTAGTTGACCCGGATCACCCGTTCGACCTCGTCCAGAGGCTGCTTCAGGGCCGGTGCGAGCGGACCGATGCCGGCCGCGTGCAGGACCCGGTGCGGCGTGCCGATCTCAGCCACGACGGCCTCGACGGCCTTCGGGTCCGCGACGTCGCACACCCGCGTGTGCATGATGGGGGAACGTGCCGCCGTGCGGCCGAGACCCGCCTCGTCCACGTCCACGCCGACGACGTCCCAGCCCGCGGCGGCCAGCCGCTGCGCCGCGAGCGCCCCCATCCCGCTGCCCGCGCCCGTGACCAGTGCCGTCTGCCGCTTCATTGCCGCACCTCCACCGCGTCCGCGAACTCCATCGCCAGGTGGGCGACCGTGCTGCTGCTCAGCGCGCGGGCGCCGTGGAGGCCGAGCCCGCGGAGCTCGTCGGCCACGGGATGATCGCCCAGCTTGAGGCTCGCGCCGCCCGGCCGGAGCCGGACCCCCGACGGTGACATCGTCCAGGGTGTACGGCGGGTGACCCCGTCCAGGCAGGAGTACGCGTCGACCTTCGGCGCCGCCGCCCCGCCCGGCATCGGCAGGCCGGGCTTCACGGCCAGTTCGAGGGCGGTACGGCCGCCGAGGCGCACGGCGCAGCGTTTGATCCGGCTGGTGAGGTCCATGGGGATGTCGGCGATCTCCTTGGGGAAACCCCAGATCGTCCGGCCCGCGTCCAGCGTGAACGCCTGGTTGACCGGCAACCAGTGGATGAACGCCCCGATGGGCCCGCCGTCCGGTGAGCGTACGAGGAACGCCACCGCGAACTCGTGGTACGGGCCCAGGTCGCCGTCCGCGTAGCGGATGAAGGCCAGCGAGCAGATGGCGCGGCGGCCCGGGATCGGCGTGGCCACCCGCAGGCCGGAGTAGTCGATGACGGCCTGCGCCGGGGCCGCGGGCACGGCGAACATCGCCGAGGCCACCGCGGCGTCCCGGATCCGGACGGGCATGGTGACCCGCTCACCCTGAATCACATGACTCACACCGCTAAGTAGAACAGGTTCTTATTTTCCTGTCACTACGGGATCACCGTGATTCGAGCGCCGTCCTGAGCCGGTCCAGCGTGGCGCGCATGCCCGCCCGGTTGACCTCGGCGCGCTGTTCGGCCGGAACGCCCGTGAAGACCTTGCCGAGCAGCGAGACGAACCCCGCGCCGCGGGTGTCGCGCCGCAGGTCCTCCCAGTACTCGGTCAGCCGGGTCGAGCCGTCGCCGATGTCCTCGATCCGGTAACCCCAGATCGCCACCGGAATGCCGAAGCTCGACACCCGGAACGCGAAGACCTCTCCCGGAACGGCGGCGCTGACCTGGCAGTTGGTGAACCAGAGCCGCCAGCTGATCCGGTTGAAGCCCACGAACTTGGTGCCCGTCTCGACGGAACGCCCGCGCACCCACACGGCGAACGTCTCCTCGCTCCACTCGCGCATCCGCCGCAGATCCGCGAGCGCCGCGTACACCGTCGAGGGCTCCGCCTTGATGGCCACGCTCTCCTCGACCACCCATTCCCTGTCCATGTCCCGATCATCTCAGGGACGGGCAGGGGCGATCAGAGGCGGTCAGCGCAAATGGGCGAACTGTTCGCGCCATTCGCCGTACCACTGCGCGAACCAGGGATCCGTCGCGGCGAGCGGCAGGATGTACGTGACCGTCTCGGCGAAGTAGCGGCGCTGGAAGTCGGGCGGCATCTGGTCGAGGCGCTGCACGTTGCTGACGCGGTCTGCCAGCTTGACCAGTACCGCTTCGCGCGGTGCCTCGCCGAGACGCCGCAGGTACGCCGACTTGGCCGCGCGCTTGGCCTGCCGCCCCGCGCCCGCCGTGGGGGGCTTGGTGACCCAGTCGACCAGCTCGGCGACGACCGGTCCGAACTCGGCCTCCACCTCGCTGACGGTGGCGTCCGTGTCCTCGACGACGTCGTGCAGCAGTACCGCCGCGAGCAGGTCGGAGGAGGTCACCTGGGCCCCGCGGACGAGCACTTCGAGGGCTTCGAGGAGGTGCTCGACGTACGGCACGCCCGTGGGCCGCAGTTGGTCGCCGTGCCATCGCTGCGCCGCCGTCGCCGCCTTTTCGACGGCGGCCAGGTCCACGGGCAGCTCCGCCAGGTCCACGCGGGCCTCGTCCCACGTCCGCCAGGAGGTGAAGATCTCCACTTGTGCGCTCCGTTCAGCCCGTTTTACCCGGTCAGCCGGACTCCAGCCTCACACAAGACAGGACGGCAGCGCTCCTAACCCCCGGCAGTAAACCGGTGCGCGTCAGCCTGTGCGGCCCGCGTCGGCTCGTGCGGCGCGTCAACCGGCGTGCGGTTCGGTGGAGACGGGTTGCGGGGTGGGCGATCGCCCGGCCCAGGCTTCCAGTTGGGAGACGAACTCCTCGGCGTGAACGGCCCAGTGGAAGCGCGCGCGGGCCGTCTCGTACGCCCGCTTGCCCATCTCGGTGCGGAGGTCCACGTCCTTGGAGAGTTCGAGCACCGCGTCAGCAGCCGCCCGCGGGTCGCCGAACGGGACGACGATCCCGCTGCCGGAGGGCTTCACCACAGCCACCGTCGCGGGGTGCGGCGTCGTGACCACCGGCACGCCGTGGGCCATGTACTCCATGACCTTGGCGGGCACAGGGCGCCCCTCCGCCGGCTCGTCGTGCAGCAGAGCGAGCCCGGCCGTGGCGCCTTCCGCGATGCGGAGGGCCCGGTCGTTCGGGACGAACCCGTACCAGCGCAGGATCCCCTCGCGCTGCGCATCACGCAGCGCGGGCCGGACCTGCGGGTCGGCGGAGCCGATCAGCTCGACCATCACGCCCGCGGCGGCCAGCAACCGGGCCAGCTCGATCATTTCGTGGGCGCCCCGCCCGGCCGACAGCCGCCCGACGTAGACCGCGCGGCCGGGGCCCGGCGGCATGGGCGGCTCCGCGGCGACGTACGCGGTGTTCGGCACCACCGGGTGCGGCCTGGCGAACCGGGTGCGGTAGCCCTCCTCGGCCAGCAGCAGCCGGTGCCGCCGCTCGCTGCGCGCCTCCAGCCGCCGCACGAACGGGCGCAGCAGCGGGCGCACGGGGCGGAGCAGGCGCCCGCGTTCGGTCAGCGCGACCGTGGTGTCCTCGTGCACGTCCCAGACCACCGTCCGCCGCCGCACCGACCGGGGCAGCGAGATCAGCAACTCCGGGTCGTGCAGCAGCACCACGTCGGCGTACGCGGCGTGCTCGGCCAGGGCACGCTTTGCGGCACGGAGCGCGTACAGCCGCCGCCGGCCCGTCGCCTGAGGCACGTCGACCGGGGTGATCTCCCGCCAGGGCGTCACGTTGCAGGCGCGGAACGGCGCGATGTACGTGACCTCGTGCCCCGCGTCGAGCAGGGCACGAATCTGGCGGTGCAGGACCCGGGCGTCCTCGGGATGACGTGCGATGGTGCACACGCAGACCCGCATTGGCTCACTCCTGGGGGAAGACACTGTCCTTCTGGGCGATTGTGGGCGGGCTGGGAGAATTCCCGCCGTACGGGAGGGTGACCTCGGGTGAACGTCGGCCGGTCGATGGGCGGAACCATTCCCGGACGGAACCATCCCTGAGGGCAATATCCCCATGTAGTTGTTCGGAGGTTCACCTTCCCGTCGCGAAGCCGGGCCACAATGCGCAGGGTGTCCCTTTCCGCACCGTCACCGCCCGCGCTCAGACGGCCGCCCGCCACCAAGGTGTGGGTGGAGTCGCCGCTACAGCTGCTGTCGGCGGTCGAGGCCCATCACGCAGGCCTGCTCGGCCACGGGACCGAGATCGTGCTGCGGTCGGGCGTGGAGCCGCTGGTCGCGACGGCGTCCGAAGTGGAACGCCTCGGCCCGCACCTGGGGCTGGCGGGCCTGCACGTGGGCTCCCGGGTGCCGCTGCCGGGCGGCACCGGGACGCTGGTGATCGGCGACGCCTTCTCGGGCACCGTGCAGCGACGGCTGCTGACGTTCCGGGCGCAGCGGATGATCATCGCCGATGACGGCCTGGCCACCATCCATCTGCTCGAACTGCTCGCCGCGCCGGATCCACGGCCGCTGATCCGGGCGCGCGCCCAGCCCACGGTGACCCGGCAGGCGCTGGGCCTGGCCGCCGCCACCCGCCTGCGCGCCCTCGGCCGGGCGGGCCGCCTGATCATCTTCACTGCGCTCCCGGTCCCGGGGGACCTGCGCGAGGCCGTGACGAAGCACGGCGTCACGATCGTCGGGCATGACTTCCCGTGGTTGCGGAGCCGTCCCGCCGGACCTCCGCCGCCGGAACGCCAGGTCGTCCTGGGCAGTTCCCTGGTGGCGAACGGCCTCGTGCACCGCGAGCGTTACCTGGAGTGGGTCGCCGATCTGGCCGCCGCCGAGCCGATCGCCTACCGCCCGCACCGGCGTGAGCTTCCGGCCGACCTCGCCGAGCTCCGGCGCAACCCGCGGATCGCGGTGGCCGAGCCGGGGCCGCCCGTCGAGGTCTGCCTGCGCGGGCTCACCCGCGAGCACCGGGTGATCAGCCTGCCGTCGACCGCGCTCACCTCGTTGAGGCTCGTCCTGCGGGGAAACGGCACTACGATCCAGGGCGTGACCGTTCCCGCCGAGTGGTGGACCGACCAGGCCGACGCCGGACTGCGCGAGCACCTGAGCCTCTTCCTGGACGGCCTGGAGCCCAGCCGTTGACCGCCAGGGTCCTCGCCGTCGCCGACTCCGATTCGTACCTCAAGTGGGCGGCCGGCCTGCTCGACGCGCTGCCGCCCGGCTGGACCGCGCGCACCGCGGTCGTGCGGTCCCCGATCACACCGTCCCCGGACCAGATCCGGGCCGCGCTGAACGGGACCATGACCGCCGAGGCCGAGGTGCTCCCCGCCCGCCGGTTGCGCCGCCTGCTCGCCTCGTACGAACCCGACGTCGTGCTGCTCGCCTGCACCGGCCCGGTGGTCGAGGTGCTGAGCGGCATCATCCTCGACCGCGCCGGTCCCCGGCCCGTCCTGGTCTCCGGGCTGCCCGGGATCTCGGTGCCCGCCAGTGAACGCGCCTGGGTCTTCCGCTCGGCCGCCGACCTCTTCATCGTGCACAGCCACCGCGAGGTCGACGAGTTCACCGGGATCGCCCGCGCCCTCGGCGTCCGTGGCACGGTGGGCCGCGCCCGGCTCCCGTTCCTCGATCCGGCGCCGCCCAAGCCGGAACGCGATCGCGTCGTCTTCGCCACGCAGGCCAAGGTGCCCGTCGCGCTGGACGAACGACGTCGCATCCTCCTCTCGCTGGCGGCTCTGGCCGGGCAACGCCCGGATCTGCGGCCTGTGGTGAAGCTGCGCGCTCGCGCTGACGAGCAGCAGACCCACCGCGAGCTGCACCACTACGAGCTTCTCTGGCGCGACCTGGTGACCGAGGGCAAAGTACGCGCCGGTGCCCTGACCTTCGACGCCGGTCCCATGCGTGAGCATCTCGCGCGCGCCGCGGGCTTCGTCACGGTGAGTTCCACCGCGGCCCTGGAGGCCATCGCCGCGCGGGTGCCCCTCCTCGTCCTGTCCGACTTCGGTGTGAACGCCGAGATGATCAACATGGTCTTCGAGGGCAGTGACTGTCTCGGGACGCTGGCCGACCTTGAGGCGGGGGCGTTCCGTACCCCCGACCGGGGCTGGTGCGCGGCCAACTACTTCCATGACCCGGTGGACGACGACTGGACCACCCACCTGTCCGGCCTCGTCGTGCAGGCCCGGACGGGCGGCCTGCCCGCGCCCACCCGCCTCCCGTATCCTGGCGGCGCCCGCGCCCGCCGCCGGGCCCGCATGCGCCTGGAGGTCCCCGCCGCCATGGAGGTCATCTCCGCCGTGCGCCAAGCCCGGCAGCGCGTGGCCGGAGGCTGAGCGCACAGCCGTCATTCAGGTGGCGGAGTCGTTCAGGTGGCGGGACTGCCCCCGCACACACCGGGGTCGGCGGGACGAGAGCGTGTGACGAGCTTGATGCTTCCGCCCTTGTAACGCCAGACGCCGAGAGTCACATCCAGGCCCATCCTCTGGACGAGGTTCTCGCGGTTGCGGACCCACGAGGGTTGGCGGGCACCCCCGCCGTCCATCAGCCAGACCCGGTCGACGGTGCACAGCCGGGTGGCCAGGACCGCAGGGTTCACGTCCTCGCCGTCGAGGTTGGCGGCTTTGGCCGGGGACTTACGGACCATGAGATCGGTGAGTCCCTTGTAGGCGTCCGCATAGGCCGCCGTGCGCCAGCGCTGGTGCCGCGCGAGGAAGAGGACCCCGTCGCCGGGCATGGCTCGTTCCCGGACGATGTCGGCGGCGGCGCGAAGGTCGTCGATCCGCTCGTCCTGCTTGCGGATCTCCAACTGGCCGGGGACCGTGAGCGCCAGCACCGCCACGAGGGCCACCGCTGTGAGGGGCCGCCACAACTGCCCGAGCGCCACCAGCCCCGCCGCGACCAGGAGCACGAGCGCCGGCACGCACATCAGCACGTACCGGGTGCGGAACATCGGCTGGATGAACGAGACCGACAGGAGGAAGACCGGCGGGAAGAACAGCCAAGGCACGGCCAGCGCGGACAGTCCCGGCACGCGCGGCGTTCGCGGCGGTTGCAACCTGCTAGCGATCATGCCGATGACCAGGAGAGCGGTGAGAACCAGGATGAGCCGCTCCCCTCCCGCCAGGAAACGCACCAGGCTCCAGGTCATGGCGGTGGTCGGCTTCTGCAGCGAGGCGACCTGTGCCTTCTGGGTCTGCGAGACGATGACGAACGGGGCGAGCACGACGAGCGCCGCCGCCGTCGCGACGAGCCAGCGGCGCAGGAGACGCGGCTCCACGCGCGTCCACAGAAGTGTGATCGCGTGGGCTGCGACCAGCAGCAGGCCGAAGATGTTGAAGAGCCCGACGAACACCAGGACGACGGCGTAGCCGGTGAGCCAGACCTGCTGCCGGTCCCGCGTCTCCTGCGTCCCGGTCTCCTGCGTCCCGGTCTCCTGTGTCCCGGTCTCCTGCGTCCCGGTCTCCTCCGTGGCTTGGAGGGCCCGTACGAGCAGATAGGTCGCCAGCACGGCGGTGGCCGTGACCATTGCGAACGGCCGGGCCTCCTGCGCGTACCGGGTGACGGTCACACTCGTCGCATAGCAGATACCGGCCACCAGGCCCGTCATGTCCGACCCCACCCGGCGGCCGAGCGCCACCACTCCGGCGGCGCCGGCCGCCATGGCGACCGCGGAGGGTAGCCGCAGGGCGAGTTCGCCGTCGCCGAACAACGCGACCCACGGCTTCATGATCAGGTAGTAGGCGAAGTGCACGAGATCGAGCCGGTGGACGGCGCGTTCGAGATCGGGCAGCGAGCGCCCGGTCATGCTGATCGTCGCCGCCTCGTCGAGCCAGAAGGACGGTCCGCTAATGCCCAGGAGGGCGATGACCAGCGTCGCGGCCGCCGAGAAGGCCGGGACGGCGCAGGTCCTCATCGAGTTGGTACCAGGTGCCACAAAACGTCCTTCGGGTGGCAATGACCGTCTGCGGGAGGGACCGTCCGCGGCCCCGGCGGATCATTGCGCGGTGTCACCTGTAGGACGATTTGGAGGGCCAAACGGGGTGCCCGAGATCGTAGAGTTCACCGGCCGTTTGAACAGAGTCTCAATACGCGGTGAACGCGTCGATGCGGAGGGCGTAGTGCGTCGCCAGGAGGTCGCAGACGGGGGCGTCGCGGTCCCATTGGTAGAGGGCCGGCGCGCCTGGGCATGCGCGCTGCGCGTCCAGGCGGACGGCGATGACCAGCGCGAGCATGTCGGGGGCCCGCAGGCCGGTGGCGGTGAGGCCGCTGGCGGCGCCCTCCAGTTCGTCCAGCGCCCCGCCGGCCTTCCATTGCACCTCGGGCACGATGTCGGGCCGCCACGTGCCGGCCGGAAGGGGCCTGCCCAGGATCTTCATCGTCTCGAGCGCGATGCCGCGTGCGGCGCGTCCTCGTTTGGTCGCGGTCCAGCTCTCGAATTCCGGCTCGTCGAACGTAGGCGGCTTGGCGTTCAACGCGTTGGCGAGCTGGGCTGAGAGCAGCCAGTGGCGCGCGTTCTCCGGGGTGAGCTCGCGGCCCCTCGGATAGCCGCGTGGCAGCTCGCCGCGGATACGGGTCTCCACGCCGGGCTGTACGGTCCCGCCCGCCTGCTTGAGCGTGACGAGCCAGATCGCCCGGTCAAGTGGAGTCGCCCGCATGACGTCCGGCGTACGCGCCGCGAGGCCCGTGGCCATCCGGGGGTCCGCGGTGGGCAGCCGCCCCATCGAGCGGATCTGGGTGACGTAGTACGAGGCGTAGAGAGCGGTCAGCTTCTCTTTCGTCGGGAAGGGCAGCCTGCGCGACCACTCCGGATTGGTGGCCGTGGACGGCCGGAAGAGACCGTCGGGAGTGCGGAGGCTTTCGAGCGATGCCGCGAGCTGCCGCCGATCGGCTTCGGCCTGCTTGGCTTCGCGTGCGGAGGCCGGGCCCGGCCAGGTGACGAGCAGCGCGGCGGCGAGGACGGCTGCGGAGGCGGCGGCCATCGGCGCGCGCCATCGATGCGGCGCGGCCCGCCACGGCGGCGCCAGCCCGAGGGCCAGCGCGGCGAAGGGGACGGCTGGCGGGATGTAGCGGGGATCGAAGTCGGCCATCGCAGCGGGGACCACGAGCAGCGACCAGGCGGTCAGCCAGGGCACCACCGCGATCCACCGGCGGCGCACGACCATGCCGACGGGTGCGACCAGAAGGATGAGCAGCAGGGCCGGCCCGGGCAGGCTGGTCCAGCGGCCGGCCTTGTAGTCGCGGACCTGCCGTGCATGCGGCTCGACGACGCGCGGCTGGTCGTCCGCCCCGGCGTGCGGGATGTCGAGATAGCGGGCGATGCTGACCGCGCCGTTGCCCTCCATCGGCGTGAGGGTCCGGGGGAAGGACAGCGCGACGGGAGTGGCGGGCGTGGGGTAGGCGGTGTCCACGGCCCGGAAGGACCGGACGGTGTCACGCCAGACGACAGCCAGATAGTCGCCCGGCTGTTTCAGGATGGCGCGCTTGGCGAAGCTCTTGGCCAGCGCGTTGCCCTCCGCGCCGGACCTCTCCACACCGTTCCAGCGGACGAACGCCGAGGACGTCCCCCAGCCGCCCCAGAGCGCGGAGAACGCCGGAGCGACGACCGAGTCCTCCGGGAGTCTCGGGCGGCAGAGGAACTGCTCCTCCGCGGGTGGCTTGATCTTGGCGCAGTCGGCGAACGCCGCCGTCCGGCCGTACAGGAAGGCGCCATCGCTGTTGCTCAACCCGTACCGGCCGTACTCCTCGTGGAACCACACCGCGTACGACCCGACCGGGATCGCGAACGCCGCCACCAGCGCGACCGTGACCCACCGGGTCCGGCGGCGGTAGAGCAGCCGGGCGGCGATCAGCACCACGATCAGGGCGGCGGGCGGCCGGATCAGGGTCGCGGCGGCGACCGCCAGCCCGGCCAGGGGCGCCGTGATCCAGTACGCCCACCGGGCACGCTGGAACCGCCACGCCCCCAGCGTGACGCCCAGCATCATGAAGAAGATCCATGGCGACTCGGACACCAGCATGGTCTCCAGCTGGAGCAGCCGGGCGTCCAGGAGCCCGGGCACCGCCGCGAGCGTGGCCCACCACGCCGCGATGCCCCGGTTGCGGAGCAGCAGGTAGACCATGGCGCCGGTGGCCACGCCGAGCGAGTGCTGGACGGCGACCACCGCCGTGAGGCTGTGCTCGGAGCGCAGCAACGCCAGGAACGCCGAATAGCCGCTGGTGTGCCAGCTCCCCGGGCTGAGGTGTGCCGCGTGGTCGAGGTACTTACCGGTGTCGCCGAACCACAGCCCGCCGGGATAGCCGCGCGTCGCCATCACGCGCAGTTGGATCGCGTACGCCAGCAAGCCCAGGAACACGACATGGCGTGCAACGAACAACCCCGCCCCACGGGCGGCCCCAGGCAGCCGGCTTTTCCCCAGCAGGCCTACGCCCACCTGTAGCTCCCCTGTTCATCTGTTCATCGACCTGACCGCACGGTTCATTCGTCGGTCTGGCCGCGCATCTCCTCGGTCTTTCGCAGCGCCTTCAATGCCAGCTCGCGGCGCTTGGTGTGCGGGGGGAGCGCGGCGGTCAGGAGCCGGCGGTTGGACTGGGACAGGCCGCCGGGGAGCTTCAGGCTCGTCAGCCGGCGCCGCTTGAAATAGCGCAACATCGGGCCCTCGGCGTGCTCGGCGAGGAACGCCTGGGCGTCGTTCCGCAGCTCGGGGCGGCTGCCGGCCTGCATGCAGTACGTGACGGCGGTCAGCAGGGGGGCCAGCTCCTCCCCGGCCCGGTCCAGATCGATCACCGGCGTGCTGAGCTTGCCCTCCGCGTCCAGATGGGGGAGCAGCGTGTCGGTGATGACGAGCGGAACGCGGTTGCTGTTCTGGTACGGGGTGAGCTGGTCGAGCATCATGCGCGTACCGCTGCACGCGGCCGTGGCCCCGAAGAAGCGCAGCGCGGTCATCTGGGCGGTCGAGAAGCAGCCGACGACGAGCTCGGGCTTCGCCGTGGCCCACCACACCTCGGCGGGCACCGGATCGTCGATCACCACGAGCCGGACGCCGAGCTTCCCGGCTTCCTCGGCGAGCCGTCCGGACAACGACGTCTGGCTCGTCGGGTGCGGCTTGAACAGCACGGTCGTGTGGCCGCGCGCGGCGCAACCCCGCAACATCCGCAGGTGCAGGTCCTCCTCCGCGGACTCGGAGATCAGGTCGAGGGCGGCCAGATACTGGCCGACGATGAGCGCGGCGCCCTCCAAGCCCGAGCCGTGCCGGGCGAGCACCGGCGCGACCTCCGTGGTGACCTCGGCCAGCACCGCCAGGAACGCCTCGTCCGGCACGATCGCAGGCGGCACTCCATACTCTTCGAGCAGGCGCGGTTTCAGGCCCGGCACCAGGTCCAGGTGCAGCAGCCGGTCGATCCGCGGGCCGACGTTGGGCAGCGACGTCCGGGTCGGCCCGTACGCCATGAGCCCGTCGGAGTACACTGTCACCGGCGCGTCATGGAAGATCATCGCAAGCGCCCGGCCGGGGCTCACCGCGATCGACTCGGTCACCAGCTCGACCGGGTCCGTGCCGAGGCCCCACCGGTCGCGCAGCAGCCGTTCGAAGACCGGCAGGTCCTCCGCGCGCGGCGTCCAGCCGAACGGATGCAGCGGATCGATCAGGTCGTTCCACGACAGCACCTCGTGGAAGCGGCCGGCGAGCGCCTCGAAGCCGGGCATCTCGTGCAGGGGCGTGGCGAGCTGCGGGATGGCCGCGTTGTTGGCGGTCAGCAGCACCCGCCGCCCACCCCCGAAGAGGCCGGCGTCGATCGCGGCCGCGACCGTCATCGCGCCGTACATGGTCCCCGCGACGAAGATCTGGGTCACAGGATCACGTCCGTTCCGAGCTGCTGGGTGAACAACCGCGTCCGCTCGCCGCCCAGGCCGGGCAGGACCTCCGCGAGCACCTCGGGCGGCATGCCCTTGATGGTGGTCCGGGCGCGGGCGCGCAACTGCCGGCGGAGCGCAGGCGTCAACCGTTCCCGCTCCGACAGATGGTGCGCGATGACGGCCAGATAGGTCCGCACGGCCTTGCGGATGTAGGGCACCCGGTCCGGGTCGTCGGCGAGCTCGGCCAGGACCATGTCGAACGAGTCGAAGAAATGCAGCTGCCGGGCGTCGCCCACCTGGGTCAACGACCCGGCCACCTCGCGCCGGTAGTGCAGGCCCGCAATGGAGACCACCGCGTACGACCCCGCCAGCCGGTGCAGCCGCCAGATCCACGGCCGGTCCTCGGCGGTCAGCAGCGGCTCGTCGAAGGTCAGCATGCCCGCGTCGGCCAGCTCCCGCCGGAAGACCCCGGCCCAGGCGTACGGGTAGTCGACCATCGTCTTGTCGTGCGCGGGCAGGATCGACTCCCGCGGCTTCAACACGACCCCCCGCCTCGGCGCCGGCGCGCGTTCCACCACCCGGCGACGCCCGAAGACCTGGATGTGGTCGACCCGGATGAAGTCACACCCCAACCCGTCGATCGCCTCGACGAGATCGGTGAAGTAACCCGGAACGACCCAGTCGTCCCCGTCCAGATAGCTGATGTACCGGCCGGCCGAGACCGCGAGCCCCGCGTTGCGCGCGCCGCTCAGCCCCTTCGCCTGGTCGTGGCGGACCACCGTCAGCTGCGGGATGCGCTCGGCCGCCGCCGCGAGGATCTCCGGGGTCCGATCGGTCGAACCGTCGTCCACGACGATGTACTCGAAGTCATCCCGGGCGTTCGCGGCCAGACCGCGCAGCATGTCGCCGACATAGCCCTGGACGTTCCTGGCCGGCACGATGACCGACAACGTGGTCATCGGATCTTCTCCTTGCTCATGAGGCCGTTTCGTTGAGTGAGTCGCCGAGCGAAGCTCGTCATTTGATGGCGGTGGGTGGGGGCTGGAGGACGGTGGTTGAGGACGGTTATCCGGATCGAAGCAGGCGTGTGGTGATACGGCCACGCTTACGCGCGACCGGTTCTGGCGGCGGCGGTGCAGGCTCCTCCACCTGAGGCGGCGTCCCACCAGGCAGCCCGAGCTCAGCAAGCCGTTCCCGCTGGAAGTAAGGAGAGCCCACGTGGCGCTCCAAGTAAGCACTGGCATCGGCCCGCAAATCCGGCCGACTACCAGGCCGCAAGCAGTAACTCACCGCATTCACCAGCGCGCCGAGCTCCCGTGCCAAGCCGTCAGCCTGTGCCTGCGCTTGCGTCGGACCGCTGAGTGGGAGCGTGCCCTCGGTGGCGAGGTGAGGCAACACGTGTGCCGCGATGATGGCGGGGATTTGGCGATCGTCGTTCTTTTCCGCGCTTGCGTAGGCGGTGGGGATGTCGAGGTAGCGCCAGGTCGCAAGGAGGGCGGAGACGTCGCAACCTACAACGAGGTCCGGGGCCAGGGCGGCGCAGAGAACCTCGACTGGCGCCGACGGGTATGCGGGGTCGGTCGTCAGCAGGCGCACGCCGAGGGTCTCGGCTTCGTTGGCCATGCGGGTTGCCAGGCTTGTGGCTGGCCAAGTCGGCGCTTCGGGGGGCGGCGCGTACACGATGGTCTTGTGGCCGTTCGCGGCGACGGCGCGCAGCATGGTGAGGTCCTTCGCCCGTTCGGCGGTTCCGGCGATGAGTGCGGTGCCGGGGGGCGGGTTCACCTGGGTGGCGGCTTCGGTGAGGAGCGTTCGGTAGGCGTCGGGTGGGATGACCTCGGCCGGGGTGCCGTACTCGCCCAGGAGGTGGGGGGTCAGGCCGGGGACCAGGTCCAGGTGGAGGAGGCGCTCGATCCGGCTGCTCATTCCGGTGGGCAGGGCGGCCGGGGTGGGCGCGTACACCTCGGGTGAGGCGGTGCAGACGGTGACCGGGGCCGAACGGAAGATCGTGGCGAGGGCCCTGCTCTGCGCGGACGTCGCGGAGCCCACGATCAGTTCGATGGGCTCGCTGCCGAGGTTCCACTCGCGGCGGAGCATGCGCTCGAACAGCGGGCGGTCCTCGCTGCGCGGAGTCCAGGCGGCCGGGTGGGCCGGGGCGATGGTCTCGTTCCACGACAGGGTCTGGGCGAAGCGCTCGGCGGCTGTGGCGAAGCCGGGGGTGTCACGGAGTGAGGGCGCGAATTCGGGGATGGTCGTCTCGTCGCTCACCAGCAGGATGCGCTGGGCCGAGCCGAGCATGCCTGCGTCGACCGCGGCGGCCATGGCCAGGGCAGTTGGTACGGAGGCGCAGGTGAAGAGCTGGATGGTCATGTGACCCCCAGCAGGTCGGCGAAGAGGCGGGCCCGCTCGGCGCCCATGCCCGGCAACGTCTCGGCCAGGGTCTCCTCCGGCAGGGATCGCAGGGCGGTCCGGCCGCGTTCGTAGAGTCTTTCTCTGAGCTCGGGGGACAGGCGGTCTCGTCGTTTGAGGTGGAACGCGATGATGGCGCAGTACGTGCGGGCCGCCTTGCGCAGGAAGCTCTCCCGGTCAGGATCGTCCGCCAGATCTTGGATCACCTGGTCGAACGCGTCGAAGAAGTGCAGCTGGCGTTCGTCGCCGATCTGGCGCAGCGAGCCCGCTCTTTGGCGGTAGTGCAGCCCGGCCAGGGAGACGACCGCGTACGAGGCCGCCTCCCGGTGCAGCCGCCAGACCCATGGGCGGTCCTCGGCGGTGTGCAGCCGTTCGTCCATGGTGAGCAGCTCGCCGAGTTCTCGCCGGTAGATGCCGGCCCAGATCGCCGGATAGTCGACCATCGAGTTCTCGTGCACCGGGAGGATCCCGTCACGGGGGTCGAGGACCACCCCGCGCCGGCCCATTGGGGCCGGCTCGGGGATCCGGCGGGTCCCGGTCACCTGTACGTGGTCGACGCGCACGAAGTCGCAGCCCAGGCTCTCGATCGCCGCCAGGAGGTCGCTGTAGTAGCCCGGCATGACGTAGTCGTCGGCGTCCAGGTACGTGACGTATCGGCCAGAGGAGAGCGCCAAGCCCTGGTTGCGTGCCGCCGCGACGCCGGTGGGGTGGTCGTTGCGGACCACCGTGAGGCCGTCGAGGCGGGCCTCCTGGAGGATCTCCGGGGTCCGGTCCGCGGAGCCGTCGTCGATCACGATGAACTCGACGTCGGCGCGGGCGTTGGCGGCCAGACCGCGAAGCAGGTCGTCCAGATGGGGGGCGACGTCGCGGGCCGGGATGACGACGGAGAGCGCTGGGGTCACGCTCGGTTCCTCAGACCGTGGTCCGGCGCAGGCGGGCCCGCGGCTCCTCCTCACCGGGGAACACCCGCTTGTCGCCGTCGCCGAGCGCCTCGCCGATGATGCGGATGTCGCGGACGAGGTGTTCCAGGCCGGTCGGCTCCAGCGAGGCGGCGTGGTCGGAGCCCCACATGGTGCGGTCCAGGGTGATGTGGCGTTCGACCATGACCGCGCCCATCGTGACGGCCGCCAGCGAGATCTGCAGCCCGCGCTCGTGGCCGGAGTAGCCGACCGGCACGCCGTACCGCTGCTGGAGGGTGCCGATCGTGCGGAGGTTGGCCTCCCCGGGCGGCAGCGGGTAGGTCGAGGTGGAGTGCAGGATGATCAGCCGCTCGGTGCCGAGGACCTCCACCGCGGCGTCGATCTCGTCGAGCGTCGACATGCCGGTCGACAGGATGATCGGCTTGCCGGTGGCGGCCAGCGCGCGCAGCAGCTCGTGGTCGGTGACCGAGGCCGAGGCGACCTTGTGCGTGACGACGTCGAGCTCCTCCAGGAACTCGACCGACGGCACGTCCCACGGCGAGGCGAACCAGTCGATGCCGCGGTCGGCGGCGTACTTGGCGATCTGCTGGTACTCGTCGGTGCCGAACTCGACCCGCTCCTTGTACTCCATGTAGGTCATCTCGCCCCACGGAGTCTGGCGGAGCTTGTCGCGCTGCTCGACCGGCACGCAGATCTCCGGCGTGCGCTTCTGGAACTTGACCGCCTGGCAACCCGCGTCGGCCGCGATGTTGATCAGACGGCGGGCGATGTCCACGTCGCCGTTGTGGTTGATGCCGATCTCACCGATGACGTAGACGGGGTGTCCCTCGCCGATTTCGGTGTTGCCGATCCGCACGGTGCGGGTGTCCACTGCCGAGCTCATATGTCGCCGTCCTTGGATTCCTGTTCGGTCCGCGCCGAGGTCCCGCGTGCCCGCAGGATCCGGTCGCAGAGTTCGCGGACCGCCCCGGCGCCGCCGGGACGGGTGAGGGTGATGCGCGCCGCCGCCAGCACCTCGGGATGGGAGCCGGGAACGGCGATCGGCCAGCCGACGAGTGCCAGGCAGCCGAGATCGTTGACGTCGTTGCCGACATAGGCGACCCGTTCGGGGTCGTATCCCTCGTCGGCCATCCATTTGCGCAGCGCCGCGGCCTTGTCCTCCAGGCCGTGCAGCACCGGCACCTTGAGCTTGCGGGCGCGTGCCGCCACGACCGGGTTGACCTCGGTCGACAGGATCAGCAGCGGTACGCCGGCACGGCGCAGCAGCGCGACCCCCATGCCGTCGGAACGGCTGACGGCCACGCTCTCCGTGCCGTCCTGGTCCACCCAGGCCCGGTCGTCGGTGTGCACGCCGTCGAAGTCCGTCACCACCGCGTCGACGTCCAGCGCCTCCGGCGGCTCGGCGATCGGCGCCACGGCGCGGGCGAGCGCCAGGTCGGTGGCGGTGTCCACCTCGATGGCGTGCTCGGGCCGGACGGGCTGCGCCGCGATGTGGCCGAAGAAACGGTGCTTCAGGACGCGCAGCTCCGCGGTGCGCATCACGTAGAACGCGCCGGTCTCGCGGTAGTGGACGGGCCGGTCCTGGCGTCGTGGCCGCTGCGTGGCGTCGTGGCCGACCGCGGTGACGCCCCGGTCGTCGACCACGCGCCACTGGAACTCGTGGGACTCCATCGCCGCGAAGACGCTGTCGGCGGCGCCGTCCAGCACGCGGCCCACGGCGGCGTCCAGATCGGCCGGATCGATGAACGGGCTGGTGCACTGCACCATGACCGTCACCTCCGGGCTCTCCTCGATCTGGTCCAGCGCGTGCAGGAGCGCCGATTCGGAGGAGGCGGTGTCGCCGCTGATCTCGCCCGGGCGGTCCACCACACGGGCGCCGGCGCCGCGGGCCTCGGCGGCGATCTCGGCGTCGTCGGTGCTGACCACCACCGCGTCGATGAGCGGTGCGGCGAGCGCCGACTGGACGGCACGGGTCACGAGGCTGCGGCCGCCGATGCGGGCGAGGTTCTTTCGGGGAACGCCCTTCGAGCCGCCGCGCGCGGGGATGATGCAGACGACACGCACGTGTTTCCTCAGGTGGTAAGGGGTGTGGGGGAGCTTTCGACTCCGGAGCCCCAGACGTTAGGGACGCAGTTCTGCGGTTCTGTGTCCCGAACATGAACGGGCGCTGTCGTCCTGCCTAAGGCTTACCGCTCTGGTGGACGCCCCGGGGTGCCGGCAGGGACGGCTGCGCTGGAGCGAAAAGCCAGGTCAGCCTTGGTTCGACGAGGAATCGTGTGGCCCGGACGACCGGTGGCGTGCAGAGTACGGTCGCCAGCACGCACCCCGCGACCGCCACCAGCGTGACGCCAGGCAGGGTGTGCAGCCATTCGAGCTCGTACCAGCCGAAATAGATCATGAACGTACGGACGGCGAAGTCGTGCAGCAGGTACGCGTACAGCGTGGTGGCGCCCAGCACGGTGAACCACAGGTGTCGTGCCGGGACCACCGCCAGGAAGGCGAATGTGAGGGTCATCGAGAGCCCGAACATGCCGGTCCGGATCAGCGTCCCCATGAGGTTGCCGACACCGAGTGCCTCATGGCCGCTGTCCCAGTAGACCCACTGGTGCGGCAGCTTGCGGCCCACCGTGCTGATGAAGAGCAGCCCGGCCAGCAGGACCGCGGTGCCGACGACCTTCGCCCGCGGCGTCCGCAGCGCCTGGAAGTGCTCCGGGCGGAGCAGCGTGCCCAGAACATAGAAGGGAAGCAGCCCGAACATGCGGTGCAGGCTCAGCTCCTTGGGCATCTCCGTCATGTACGACAGGAGCGAGATGCCCAGCGCGATGGCGAACGGCCAGCGCAGCTGTTTCCAGACGGGCGTGGACAGCCGCCACAGGAAGACCGCCATCAGGAACCACATCACGAACGTCGGCTGCAGCAGGCTGAACTCCAGAGGCTTGTTCGTCGTCGCCCAGAAATAGAGCGAGAAGAGGACCTCGAAGAGCACGTAGGGCACGACGAGCTGCAGGGTGAGCTTGCGTACCCGGCCGCCTGCCAGCGTGAAGCCGCGCGACAGGTATCCGGTGAGCAGGATGAACACCGGCATGTGGAACATGTAGATGAAGACGTAGACCGCCCGCGCGGCGGGCACGTCCCGCAGCCCGCCAATGGCATGGCCGGCCACCACGAGCACGATCGCCACGAACTTGGCGTTGTCGAAGAAGGGGTCCCGCGCCCGCCTGCCCTGGGGCGCAGCCTCTGCGGTCGTCCCTGCGGTCGTCCCTGCGGTCGTCACGGTGGCGTCGCGTCCGCTCACGTCGGTCATCGGTCACATGGGGGTCAGGCGCGGCCGTAGGCGTCTTCGAGGCGCTCGATGTCGTCCTCGTCGAACTCACCGAAGGCGATCTCCAGAACGCGCACGGCCGGTCCCGACGAGCCCATCCGGTGCGTGTCACCGGCCTTGATCAGCACCCGCTCGCCGACCTCCGGCTCGATCCGCTGCCCCGCCACCTCGAAGACCGCGCCGCGGTCCAGCGCCACCCACAGCTCGTCGCGGTGGCGGTGCCGCTGGAGGCTGAGCCGCTGTCCCGGCGCCACGTGGATGATCTTCACGGTGGACTGCTCGTTCAGGGTGAACCGCTCGAAGCGCCCCCAGGGCCGCTCGTCAGTGATGATCGTCGGTTCGGTTGCTTGGTCGGTCATCCCGGAGATGGTGGACGGCTTTGGCGAACTGCGGTCGTACGCCAGGAGGCGTCAGGGTTTCGCTGTGGGGTCAGAGTTTCGCTGGGGGCCAGGGTTTCGTTCGGAGCCGCTCGCGAAGAGGCAGCCGAGGCCGCCGACCTTGCGCTGCTCGCCGTAGTCGGCGGCGGCGATAAGCCGCAGCGCCGCCTTGTCGGTGTGATACGCGCAGGCCACGGTGACCCCGACCCGCTGCAGGGCGTCGCGCACAGCCCCGGCGGCCGGCTTTTGGCTCCGCGGTGACTGGACGAGCTGGTCAAGCAGCTTCCGGTCGTTGGTGAACGAACGAGACGCGCCCAGGATAGTGAGGTGATGGCTGTTGGGGCTGACCGCGTTGACCCTGATCGCGAACATCGGAACCGTCCGCATGTAGCGCTGGGGCATCAACACCGTGCCACCGCCGCGTTCCTTCGCCGCTTCCACCACCGCCCGCGATGTCCGCAGTTCCTTGGGAACGGCTTTCCAGGAGGGGCGGCCTTCGACGCGCGTCCCGGCGTCCTGCGTCCAGAGCGGCAGCCCGCTCACCACAAGGGCGATGCAGATGAGCCCAGCAGGCGCCAGCGCGAACCACCGGCTTGCCTTGACATGGGCGAGTGCCCGGGGAAGGGCGACGGTGGCGAGCAGGCCGACCAGCACGGGCGCGGGTACGACCCACATCGTGCGCCACATCACCGGTCCGGCGCCCGTCGCGGAGCCCGTGAACTCCAGCAGCCCGTTCATGAGCAGCACGGTGGCGACGGCCGCGACCCCGCCGGTGATCAGCGCAGGGACACCCGGGCGGGCCAGCCACGGACCCAGCCAGAGCGCACATCCGCCGATCACGCCGATCACTCCGGTGAGCAGGACCCTCGCGTAGCTGGAGGCCGCACCGTCGGCGTGCCCCTCGACCATCGCGCTGCCGCTGTGGGTGAGCGTGACCAGGAGGCCCGCGCCGACCGGGTAGGCCAGCGCCGCCGCGGCAGCCAGCCCGACGCGGATCCGGCCCGTGATGATCAGCGGTCCCGCCACCGCCGCGACGACGAGTGGGACGAGGAGCGCCGCCGTGGACGAGAGCCCGGTCGCCGCGACGCCCGCGGCCGCGGCCAGCACGAGTGCGGATGGTGAACGCCGCTCCGCCCAGCGGGTCAGGTAGACGTACAACAGCGGGATGAGCGCCGACACGAACATCGCTTTGCCCTGCCACATGCGCAGCAAGTGGAACGCCCCCAGCGAGCCGCCGCTCTCGCCTGACCAGACCAGGTAGACCACGGCGACCGCGAAGCAGGCGAGCAGGCGCCGCGGTGCCCATTCCCGGACCAGCCGCCACAGCGCCCAGACCGCGAGGAAGACGACCACCGGGAGCGCGACGTACCAGAGAAGGGATGCCGCGGGCACCCCCAGTTCCCGGGCCAGCGCCCCGACCAGGACCTCGATCGAGGAGACCGGCGGCTCGCCCGCGATCGGCGGGATCTCGCCCTGCGTGAAGATGACGTCCTGGAGCGCGATGCGGCCATGGGCGGCGGTCCACACCGAGCGGGACACGAAGAACGCGTCGTCGCCATCGGTGTTGACGAGGAAGAGAGAACCGATCGCGAAGCCCGCGGCCGTCAGCACGGGCACCGCCGTCATGTCGCGTGCGGGCTCGTCCGTGTCGGTTCTGCCTCGCAGGACCTGCGCGCCGCCCCGGGCGCCGACGAAGACCACGGCGGTGGCCGCGACGCTCAGCAGCCCGGCCGACCAGACCAGCCACCAGGGCACACCGGATTTGTGGAGCCCCGCCGCCGCTCCCGCGACCACGCCGGTTGCGATGGCGGCGAACGCCCAGTAGCCGAGCGGCGGCCGGTCGACGGAAGCGCCAGCCGCTCGTTCCGCCCCTCGTTCAGCCGGCTGGGGCGTCAACCACCACGCGTACAGCCCGCCCAGGATCGCGAGCACCACGAGCCAGCAAGACAGTAAAACCCATGTGGGTGGGGTGAACAGCAGTCCCACGTGGTACACGGCCGTCCATACCGCGAACGCCACGACCGCCAGATCCGAGAGCCGGTCGAACAGACGGTTGATCAACGGTTCACTCCATCACGAAGACGCGCGCCGGCAGATCAGTGGCAAGGCGCACGAAAATGGGCTCGGCACGGTGCAGGGCCGAAGCGGGGATCAGTCAGGCCTGCATCGGCAGGCGTGGATCAGGCAGGCGTGGGCGAAGACAGCCGACGCGGCTGAGTCAGGGGGCGTCAGAAGGCTCGGCCTGGTCGAGCCGGCCGGGCCGTTGTTCGATCTGCTGGACGCGCAGGCGTTGGAGGCCGAGTTCTTCGGCGAGCGTGCGGACCTTGTCTTCCAGGCGGCTCACTTCGGAGCTGAGCTGGACGTTCATGGCGAGTAGCAGCAGGCTCGCGCCGAAGAACAGGAGGTTCGCCGGGACCTGGACCCCGGTGAGGTCGGCGGCCCAGGTGAGGATGTTGGGGAATGCCGCGATGAGGACGATGAAGACGGCCAGGACGACCCAGATGATCGCGTACTTTTCGCGGAGCCGGCGCCGGCGCAACATCTCGAAGATGACGACGAGGGCGATCGCGGCGCCGATGAGTCCCAGATGGTAGACCTTCATGCCGCGGATGTCCTCGGCGTCCAGCGGCGCACCAGCGCCAGCCCGAGCGCGACGACGGCGCGCAGCAGATAGATGGTCGCACGCAGGGAGGACTGGCTGGCCTGCCCGGCGGCCCGCGGCCGCATCGCGACCGGCACCTGCCGGACCCGGTAGCCGGACCGCACGGCGATGACCGTCGACTCGACAGTGTCGCCGAGGTACTCGGCCGGGTAGTGCTCGGCGAACAGCTGGACGGCCCGGGGGCCCGCAGCCCGGAAGCCGCTCGTGGTGTCTGTGAGCTGCGTTCCGGCCAGTCTGGACAGTACGCCCGCGAGCAGGCTCATCGCCCAGCGGCGCGGTCCGCGCCCGGCTGAGTACTCGCCCTCTCCGGCGAAGCGTGCGCCGATGACCAGGTCGGAGCCTTTGTCCAGCTCGGCGACGAGCTGCGGGATGTACGAGGCGTCGTGCTGGCCGTCGGCGTCCACCTGGACCACCGCCTGGTACCCGTGGCGCAGCGCGTACCGGTATCCGGCGCGCATGGCCCCGCCGACGCCCAGGTTGAACGGCAGCCGTACGACGGGGACGCCCAGGGCAGTCGCCGTGGCGGCGGTGCCGTCCGCCGAGCCGTCGTCGATGACGAGCACGTCGGCGTCCGGACAGTAGAGAGCGAGTTCTCTGAGGACGCCTGCGATGGCGAGCTCTTCGTTGAGTGCCGGTACGACGACGAGTGTGCTCACCCGCTGCCGGACCCCGGACTCCCGGCATTCAAATGTCCCCTTGATGGCGATTCCCCGTCTCCGCTCGTCGGGTAAGCGGCCTGACCAGCATCTGACCGCATACCCGGGTGGATCTCGTACTAATGACGCCCCAAGGCCGCCTGAACGTTGCCTCAAAATCCGGTCAATATCCGGCCAATTTTGATCTTGCGCCGCCGGGTCGTTCTCGTCCAAGATCTCCTGCCAGAGGTCCACGTCTTCGCGGGCGCCGCTGTCGGCCCGCCTGTCTCGGGGGAGCCACCACAACGTGGGGATTCGTGAAGGCGTGCCCGTTCTGTGGACGGTCACCGGTGCCGTGGCCGTGTCCGGACTCGCCATGGTCGTCGGCGTCACGCTCGCCGAAAACGGCGTTCAGGCCCGGCGCGAACCCGTACCGGTGCGGGCCGCAGCCGCCCCGGAGGGTAAGGCCGGCGCCGCGGGAAAACGAGACCGTTATATGCAGGTCGTCGCGCATGAGGATGACGATCTGCTTTTCATGAATCCTGATGTCAGAGACGTCGTCACTGCCGGTCGGCAGACGGTCACCGTGTTTCTGACCGCGGGCGAGGGATATGCACGGTCATACGATCCATATGCCTATTCGGCGAGCAGAGAACGGGGAATCCGGCTGGCGTACGCCCGCATGGCCGGGGTGCGTGACCGCTGGACGAGCAGCGCGGTGGCGGCCGGGCCGCTCACCGTTCAGGTCGACACGCTCGCCGACCGGCCTGCGGTACGGCTGGTGTGGTTCCGGCTGCCGGACGGCGCCGACAAGCACACGAGCACACTCGGCAAGAACGCCCTGAGACGCCTCGAGAGGGACCTGATCGGGACGACCTGCGTGCACACCGTCGTCCCCGCGGGATCGCCGTTCTCCCGCTGTGTCAGCCGGGCGGACGTGCTGGCGGCCCTGCAGGCACTGATGAAGACGTTCGGCACGACCGTCGTGCGCCACCAGGACACCCAGCCGTACGGGCATGACCACAAGGACCACGTCGCGGCGGCGCGCCTGACGGCCGAGGCCGTGCGCGGGGCGGGCGACCCGCGCCTGGTCGCCATCGGCTACGTCGACTACGCGATCCTGCGGCTCCCCGTGAACCTCGGCCCGGGGCAGCGGGCGGACAAGAAGGCCGCCTTCGAGGCGTACCGGCGGCATGACCGCCTGCTCGGCGAACCGAAACTGCGCAAGTACTGGGGCTGGACGAAGCGCATGTACCGCCGCTGGCCGGGGAGCGGCGTACAGTTGGCACGCGGGTCCGACGGGCTGCTGCGCGCCTTCGCGGTCGAGCAGGGCGGGCTGTACGTCTGGACGCAGCGGAACGCCGACGAGTGGAGCGGGCCGCTCCGCATCGACCCCGGATTCCCGCTCAGTCCGGGGATCACGGTCGGCAGTGTCGGCGATCAGTGGATGGTCGCCGCTCACCGTGCCGACGACACGCACGGTCTCGTGGTCTTCCAGGCGGGCCGGGCGAACGCGTGGCAGGTGACGCAGTTGGGCGCCCCCGGCCGCGAGCGCGACCGCAAGCACACGGGATCCCCGGCCGTCACCGCGACCGCCGACGGCCGGATCGTCGTCTTCGTGCGCACCGGCGCCGGCACCGTCGCCATGCGCATGCAGGACAAGCCGCTGGGCACGTTCGGGAAGTGGCGCGACCTGGGCGGACGTGACCTGCGCGACGGGCTCGCGGTCACCCCTGCCGGGCGGTCGCCGATCGAGGTGTTCGCCGCCTCCGATGACGACCCGCGCGTCCGGGCCCGGCACGAGGCGACAGGTCCGGGCACGGTGATGCGCTGGCGCATGCAGGAGACGCGCCCGGTCCGCGGCGAGGACATCGGCCGCACCGCACCGGCCGGTCCGCTGCGGCTGTCCACCGGATCGGACGCCCGCACGCGGCTGGTCCACCGCGATCCACGCTCCGGCGAATACCTCATCCAGAAGGAGCGGGCGGACGGCACGTTCGCAGCACCCGTGCGAGCGGGCGGGGTGGACGAGATCGACGCCCCCGCCCTGGCGACGTCCGACGGCGGCCAGACGTCGCTCATCTGCGCGCGCGGCGGGACGCCGGCGGGCATCAGCTGCTCCTTCGCCGACGGCCGGGGCTTGGCGTTCGGCCGCTGGTTCTCGCTGGGCGGGCCGCTCGTGGCGGCACCGTCGGTCGCGTTCGACTCCACCGGCCGGGCCGTGGTCGCCGCACTGGGGGACCACGGCCGGCTCCTCGTCAACCGGCAGACACCAGGCGCTCAGGCATTCGAAGGCTGGCGCGCCATCGCCGAAACTCCCTAAGGAAAGACCTTGTCGATGACGCGGGCCGCTGCGTGGCCGTCGTCAAGCGGGCAGAAGCGGTCCACGAAGGCCTTGTAGCGGAGTTCGTGACCGGCGGTGGCCTCATCGACATTGCGGATCGCCTCGATGAGCGCGTCCGAGGTCTCCAGCAGCGGGCCCGGCGCCTCTTTCTCGAAATCGAAGTAGAAGCCGCGCAGCCGGTCGCGGTAGTCGGCCAGGTCGTAGGTGAAGAACAACATCGGCCGGCGGGTGTTGGCGAAGTCGAACATCACCGAGGAGTAGTCGGTGATCATCATGTCCGAGATCAGGTAGAGCTCGGCGATGTCGGGGTAGAGCGAGACGTCGAAGACGAAGCCGTTGCCGTCCTCGTGAACGCCGTCCACCACGTTGCTGTGGAGACGGACCAGCAGCACGTGGTCGTCGCCTAGCGCCGCCTGCGCGCGCGCCAGGTCGAGCCGCATGTCGAACTTGTAGCGGCCACGGCTGTAGTACTGGTCGTCACGCCATGTCGGCGCGTACAGCACGACCTTCTTGCCCTCCGGGATGCCGAGCGTGGAGCGCACCGAGGCGGCGATCCGGTCGGCCTCAGGGTGATAGAGGACGTCGTTACGCGGGTACCCGGCCTCGATGATCTCGCCCTTGAACCCGAACGCGCGGCGGAAGATCTCGGTGCTGAACGGGTTGGGGGACAGCAGGTGCGTCCACTCCGGCAGGTTGGGCGTCGCCGGTACGTCGGCCGACTTCGCCTGCGTTTGTGCCTGGAGGGCCTTCTTCATGCCCGGCGCGTAGGCGAAGTGCACCTCCTTGAGGTCACGGCCGATCTTCTTGAGCGGGGTGCCGTGCCAGGTCTGGAGCACCACCTGGTCGGGGTGCCGCTGGAACCAGTCGCCGAGACGGTGGTTGGTGATGATGTAGCGGGACGAGGCCACCGCCTCGTGCCATTCACGCCCGTTCAGGCGGACGGCCTGGAGGGTGTCGGGCAGATCCACCTGGCCGTCGTTGACCACCCACAGCTGTTCCATGTCGACGCCACGGCGGACGAGCTCCTCGTGGATCGCGCGCGGGCTGTCGGAGTACTGCCGGCCGTTGAAGCAGCTGAACAACACGGTGTCGCGCAGACCGTCCTTGGCGACCCTCTTGCGGGCCTCCGCGCGCATCGCGGTTGCGCCCGCGCCGCGTTCCTCTGCCGTCAGGTTGTTGGTGACGTGCACGACCAGGTTGTCGCCCTGGCTCTCCAGCCTGTATTCGCGCAGCGCGATCTCGACCGATGGCTGCGGGTCCGCCGAGACCTCGGGTGTGGTGCGCACCGCCAGCGGCCGGCCGCCGGTGGGCCGGAACAGCACATCCCAGCGGCCCTGCCGCAGCGGCAGCACTCCGGCGACGCCCGGCATCGCGGCAGCGGGGACGTCGCAGACCAGCGTGCCGTCACCGGACGCCTTGACCGGGAACGGGTAGTCCTTGCGGCGGCCACGGCTCCGGATCACGATCTCGCCGGCGTCATACGCGGCGTGGGAGCCGGTGAGGACCAGCGTGCCGTCGTCGCTCCAGTCGGCCGCCGTCACCAGCAGCCGCGCCGTGCGCAGCTGCAACCGCAGGTAACCGGAGGGGCCGCGGCCGGCGAACACCTCCTGGCTGCCGATGAGCTGCTCAAGATCGGTGACGCCCTCCGCGAGCACGAGCGGGTGCCCGTCCAGGAACACCGCCCAGTCGCGGGTGTCGTCGATGGCGTGCGGATCGGCGCCGCCGGTGGCGGACGGCAGCGGCAACCGGGCGCTGAACCGGCCATTGAACCGGCCGCCGTCGCCTGCGGTCACCGGGACGCGCACGATCTCGTCGCCCAGGGCCAGGCTCAGCTCGGCCGGCGCCGGACCGGTGGTGATGCCGTCCAGTTCGACGCCGTCGTCGGCCCAGCGCAGGGCGGTGGCCTTGGCGGCGACGGTCTCCACGGCGATCCGCAGGCTGCCGTCGACGACCTTCGGGACGATCCGGACGTCATCGGTGACGTAGTGGTACGGCGGCCGGGCACCGCTTCCTCCCGTGCCGCCGCGCAGCCGGGCCGAACGGAGCACGCCCGCGTTGAACACCGTGGCCTCGACGTCCCAGACACCGTTCCGCCAGGCGCCGCGACGCTTGAGGCGCTTGGGGTCGAGGGTGAACTCGAACCCGGTCCACGCGCCGGACTTCTTGCCCGGCTTGGGGGTCTGCTTGGCGAGCAGTGGGATGCGCTTGCGGCCCGACCGCAGGCTCACGCCCTTGATCGCGGTCCACTTCCGCCGCGAGCTGACCGAGTTGATGTACGCCTCGCCGGTCACCACGAGCTTGCCGTCGCGCCAGGCGACCTCGTGCACCCGGCCGCGCAGGGCCACCTCGCTGCGTGCACGGTACGTCTCCTGCGGCACCCCGAGCTTGTCGTCCTTCCAGTACGGGTGGACGACATAGCGGCGCAGGCCCTCGCGGACGATCGAGGGGTTGGGCTTGCCCCGGCCGTACCGGACGACCTTGACCAGCTCGCCGCGCTTCTTCTGCGCGGCCAGGTGCCACTTCAGCCTGCTGATCGCGGGCAGTCCGGCCAGCACCTTCGGGTCGAGCCAGTCGGCGTGCGCCGCCGCCTGCGCGACGACCTGGTCGCGTTCCTCGTCGGTGGTGTCGGGCAGGCCTTCGAGGAAGGCGCGCAACTCACGGTCGAGCACGGCGGCCAGGAACCGCCGCCGCTCCTTGGGCTTCCACCGGCCGTCGAGCGCGGCCAGCACCGCCTCCACCGCCGCGAAACCGTCGGCGGCGTCCTGCGGGACGGCGCTCGGCGCGGGCGCGACGTCGGCGAACCGCCGGACGACGACCGCGGGCACCACGTCCACCGCGTCGGCCAGGAAGTACGCGGGCACCGCCACGGCCAGGTCGTCGTCGCGGTTGACGTCCGGGAACACCAGGCCGCTCCGCTCCCAGAAGGAGGCACGGAACAGCTTGTTGCTGACCAAGCGGTCGCCGAGCAGCGCCTCGTGCCGCCGGATGTGCGTGCCGGAGAGATCCGTCGCGAACGCCTTCTTGTGCACAGGCGAAAGGCGCGTCCCTCCGCCGCCGTCCCGCCGGATCCCCACGTTGCCCGCCGCGAAGTCCGAACCTCCGGCGGTCAGGGCGGCGTGAAGCGTCGCCAGGGCGTCCTCGGGAAGGATGTCGCCGTCCTCGGCGAAGGCGAGGAACTCGCCCGTCGCCTCCCGTACACCGATGTTGCGCGCCGCGCCGCGGCCGGGAGCTCCCTCCCGTATCAGCCGGAAACGCTCATCGGGAAGCGTCACGTCCGCTCCCGCGCCGGTGCCGCCGTCCACGACCAGCATCTCGAGAGCGCGGTGGGACTGGGCGGCCAGCGAGGCCAGCGTTTCGGCCAGGTCAGCGCCGGACCGGCGTGCGAGCACGACGACACTGATGAGGTTGGACACCAAAGGGAGACTCCTTGCGGCGAAGCGCGGCGTTGCTACGGCTGGGGCGGGTTCGGGACGTTCTCACCTAGAAAGACGCGCCGGACCGCGCGTTCGGATGCCCGGCCGTCCTCCCAAGGGCAGAAACGTGCACGGAACGCGCCTCGCGAGCGGGCCGCGGCCTCGCCCCACGGGGCCCCGGACCGGATGCTCTTCAGCAGGTCCTCTTCGGTGTAGGCGATCACACCGGGCGGGAACTCGGTGAGATCGAAGTTGACGCCGCGGGTGAGCTTGTAGGTCTCCCAGTCGTTAGCGAAGATCACGATGGGCCGGTCGGGCAGCACCGCGTAGTCGAACATGATCGACGAGTAGTCCGTGAGCAGCGCGTCGGAGGCGATGCACAGGTCCTCGACCGACTGGTGACCGGAGACGTCGATGACGCGCTCGCGGTCCCACATCTCGGCCTCGGGCTTGTAGAAGTAGTGCGCCCGCAGGAGCAGGACGTATTCCTCGCCCAGCTCCTGGGCGAAGCGCCGGATGTCGAACATCGGCGCGAAGTCACGCCGGTAGTCACGGTGCGTCGGCGTGTAGAGGATGGCCTTCTTGCCCTCGGGGATGCCGAGCTCGGCTCGCAGCCGGTCGCGCTCCTGCTCCGTCGCGCGGACCAGCCGGTCGTTGCGCGGGTAGCCGATCTCCAGCATCTCGTAGTCGCAGGGGAAGCTGCGCTCCCAGGCCTCCGTGGTCAGCGGGTTGGCCGACAGATGGAAGTCCCAGCGGTCGGCCCGCCTGATCAGGGCGTCGAAGTCCATCGTCCCGCCGCCCGCCGGGTACTGCAGCTGGTCGAGCCCCATGCGCTTGAGCGGGGTGCCGTGCTCGGTCATGACATGGATCTGGCCGGGCCGCTTGACCAGGGCGTTCGAGAAGTTGACGTTGTTGACGAAGTACTTGGCACGGGCGATGAGACGCCAGTAGTCCTTCGAGTTGTGCTCGACGTAGGGCACGCCCTTGGGCATGTCGCCGACGTTCTCCGCCTTGACGACCCACACGCCCTTGATGTGCGGGGCGAGCTCCTTGGCCTTCTCGTAGATCGCGGCGGGGTTGCACGCGTAGCCGCGGTGCCAGTAGGCGGCGTACACCGCGAGGTTCTCGTCGATCGGGCGGCGCAGCTGCGTCTGGTAGAAGACCTGCATGCCACGCCGCTTGGAGTTGTTGGCGAACGCCTTGACCTTGCGCTTGGCCTTGCCCGCCGCCTTGCGGGCGCGGATCTTCTTGTGCAGGCGTTCGAAGCCCTTGTAGTCGTTCTTGGCGATCAGCCGGTACTTCTTGGCGAGCAGTACGTCGTCCGGCATGACATGGTCGGACGGCCGGTAGCGGCGATAGACCTCGGACATGCTCGCGAAGAAGCGGGCCCGGTCGGCCTCCGGCACCCGGTCGTCCGCCTCCATGATCACCAGCAGGTGCCAGATCGTGCGGTCGAACATCCGGGGACGGAACTGGTCGGCCTCGGGACCCATCTGGTCCATGAACGCGAACACGCGGTCGTACTGGGCGAACGCGTCGAAGTGCTTCTGGCTGCGCGTCTTGGTGATCGCCCCGCGGCGGCGCTGCCGGTAGATGTAGCAGACCTGGTCGAGCAGGGAGATCCGCTCGGCGACCATGAGGATCGGGTAGGTGAGGTTGAAGTCCTCGTAGTGGCCGCGGCTGAACCGCAGCCCGAGCCCGAGCAGGAACTCGCGGCGGATGGCCCGATTCCAGGCGGTCATCATGAGACGCAGGACGCTCGGGCGCTCCGCGCAGGTGAACACGTCCGGCGCCGGAGGCACCCGGAACAGGTCGTTGATGACGCTGCGCTTGACCTTGCCGTGCCAGTACTCGCGCGCGTAGTCGAAGAGCAGCACGTCCGGCCGGGTCTGCGCCAGCCGCTCGACGATCGCCTGCACCGCCCCCTCGGTGGCGTAGTCGTCGCTGTCGAAGAACCAGACGTAGTCGCCGGTGGCCATGTCAAGGCCGATGTTGCGGGCCTCGCCCAGCCCCACGTTCTCGGTGAGGTGGCGTACCCGCACCCGCGGGTCACGTGCGGCGATCTCGTCGAGGATCTCCCCGCACCGGTCCGGCGAGGCGTCGTTCACGGCGATCACTTCGAGGTTCGGCAGATCGCAGGCGAGGATCGACTCAAGGCACTGTCGGATATATCCCTGGACGCGATGCGTGGGGACAATGACGCTCAGTGACGGGGTCGTCGTGTTGGCGGACCGCCAGTCGGCGGGGGGCGCGCTGTTCGGGTTGTCGGCCATGGCTCCGGGAACAGGTCGGGACTCAGGGGGTGACGCTGCTGTAAGGATCGACTGTAACGGCACATTTGGGGTGATGGAGGCCATCTGCCGGATGGCGCTGCTTTACCTGTTGTTTCCCCTGTGGAGCGTCTGAAGCCAAAGCGGCCGGACGGCGTCCTCGGCGGTCCGCCGAGCGGCGGCGTCGCGGACAATGTGATCAGAATGCGACTCGGGGAAATGGCGAAGCGAAGGTCCGGCGGGTGAGGTTGCGGTAAACCCTTGTCGTGCACGGAGCGTCCTGATGTGCGGCGACTTTGGTGACGTGGTCATGTTGCCAGGTGTGGTTGCGCCCGACGGGGTGAATGCATCACCCAGGTCGAGGCTGCCTTGGATTTTTTCGGAGACGGTTTGAGTGACAGTGCCACCACGGTGGGTGCTGATGGCGTGCGGCTTCTCCCAGTCGCACGTGTTCTCGCGGCGGTCGCACATGGGATGGGCCGGTTCTTCCTGGCCCACGGCCTTTTCCTGATCGTGGTCGCCGGATCCGTCGCGGTGCGGTGGATCGTGATGATCGGTTATCCGTCGCCCCTGTGGTTCGGTGATTCGACGACCTACCTGCAGGGCGCGCTGTCGTTTGAGCCTTCCCGGCTCCGGCCGAGTGGCTATTCGGTCTTCCTGTGGCTGCTCAAGCCGTTCGAGAGCTTCACCGTGACGTTGGTCGTCCAGCATGCGATCGGCGTGCTGACGGGCGTCCTGGTCTACGTGCTGGTCTGGCGCGGGCTGAAGGCGGGCTGGCCACGTTGGTGGAGCTGGGTTGCCGGGGTCATCGCCACGGCGGCCACGGTCCCGATGCTGTACGACGCGTACCAGATCGAGCTCGAGCACATGCTGATGTCGGACGGGCTCTTCACGTTCCTGCTCGTCGCGGCCATCACGGTGGTGCTGTGGCGTCGCCGTATGAGCTGGTGGATGGGCGCGCTCGCGGGTGTGCTGATGGCGTTCACCACCCTGGTGCGGTCGACCGGGTTGCCGCTTCTGTTCGTCCTGCTGCTGTGCATGCTCATCCGGCGGGTCGGATGGCGTGCCATCGCGGCCGCCATGGTCGGCGCGGCCATTCCCATCCTGATCTACATGTCGTGGTTCGACGAGGTGCACGGCAGGTTCGCCCTCACGAACACCGACAAGGTCTGGTTGTACGGACGGACCGTCGACTTCGCCGACTGCTCGATCATCAAACCCCGGCCAGAGGTCGCTCCCTTCTGCCGCGATGGGCTGCCCCGCAATCCGGAAGTGGCCCCGGCCCTGGGGGCGTTGTGGGGCGGGAACTCCGGCTTCAGCACGCTGCCTGACGGCCTGTACGACCCGCAGGCCAACAAGCTGGCCGGCGAGTTCGCCATGGCGGCGATCACCAAGCAGCCGGGGGACTACCTCAAGGTCATCTGGCGCGACACCCTCCGCTGCTTCGAGTGGGAACGCGCCAACTACCCCTCACGCTCGATCGTCGACCTGTACGAGTTCCCGGAAGGCGCGTCCCTCAGTAACTGGCAGGCGCTCCACGCCTACCCGTACGGCGGGTCGACCGCCGATGCCCGGGTCGTCGAACCGCAGGCCGCTTGGGTCCGCGACTACCAGGACCGATTCTTCCTTCGCGGCCCATATCTGGGTGCCGTCATGGCCGTAGGGCTGCTGGGAGTGTTGCTCCGGGTTCGCAGGCTCGGTGGTGAGGTGTTGCTGCCGCTCGGCATAGGCATGGCCCTTCTGGTGATCCCGGCCGCCACCGCGGACTTCGACTACCGCTACATCCTTCCCGCAATCCCCTTCGCTTTCCTGGCAGCCGGCCTCAGCTTGGCTCGCACACCCAAGCCGGTCATTGCGCCACCCGAACGAGTCTCCCTGGTCAAGGAAACAGCCCCGAAGCCGAAGGCAGAGCCCGAGGCGGAGGCAGAGCTTGAGGCAGAGCCCGAGGCGGAGGCAGAGCCAGAGCCCGAGGCGGAGGCAGAGCCCGAGGCAGAGCCCGAACCTGAGCCTGAGGCGGAACCTGAGCCTGAGGCGGAACCTGAGCCCGAGCCTGGGCCTGCCGCGAGCAAGCCGCGGGTGCGGGCGGAAGGGGCCAAGAACGCCGGAGCGCCCCGGCCCTGAAGGGCGGAGGCGCTCCGGCGGAGCAGGGGGTTCTCAGACGCTGTCGGCGGCGGTCAGCTCGTGCTGCTGGGTGACTTCGGCGCGCAGGTCGGCGACCTTGCGTTCGAGCGTGACCAGCGTGCGGCCGTAGTCGCGGCTGGACAGCCAGAACTTGTAGATGATGAACAGCTCGAAGGCCATCATGCCGGCGCCGGCGAGCGCGGCGACCGGGATGATGGCACCGGTCACGGCGGCGGCGACCAGCGGGGCGACGATGAAGACGCCCATCTGGAACTCGATGCCGCTGACCAGGTGCGGGCGGATGCGTCCACGGGTGAGGACGTTGCGGATGCGGATGTACCACGGGAACTTCTGGTAGAAGCCCTCCTGCAGGATCGCCGCCGGGGTCGGCTGGTCGCCGATGACCTGGTCTTCCATGTCGGCTTCGGGATCGGGGCGCAGGATGCGGTCGAGCGGGTCGATGACGGTCGTCTCTTCGCCGTTGGCGCGCTTGTGCGCCAGTTCGAGAAGCTCCGCCTCCTCCTGGAGCTTGCGGAGCTGGCTGCGCATCTGCGAGCGCACCTTGTAGATCTCGAGCGCGTCCATGTAGCGCAGCATGTCGAGGAAGACCACGCCGACCGCGGCCCAGATATAGGCGACGTTGTCGGTGGCCGCGTACTGCCCGCCCATCAGCGCGATGGCGCAGACGAGCACGCGTATGCGGTCGAAGATGTAGTCGAGCCAGGCGCCGAAGACCGAGCCGGTGCCCTTCAACCGCGCGACCTTGCCGTCCATGCAGTCGAGCGTGAATGACAGGTGGTAGAGCAGCGCCCCCAGCACCAGGTACTGCCAGGACGCCGCCGCGAAGCTCGCGGCCGCGCCCAAGCCGAGAATCAGCGAGCCGATCGTCAGCTGGTTGGGCGTGATGTTGGTGCGGTTGGCGGTGAAGCGGACCAGCCGCGCGGCGAGCGGGTCCACCAGCAGGACCGTCCACCATGCGTCACGCGCTTTGTACGTTCGCTCGCGAACGTCATCGAGCGTGAAATTCGACATGGTGAGAGGTCCTTTCATCGTGGATAGACGAGGTTCCCCGCGGTGAACGCGTGAAATCCCAAGATGATCTCTTCATGGTATCGGCGTGATCAGAAGCGAAAGGATATTACCGGGAGACGGAAGGACGTTAATCGGGGGTGACCAGCTCGTTGCACCCCGTCATAATGCACAGGGTCATGATGCACAGGGTCACGATGTCGCCCTGGTGGGTGCGGTGAGCAGCCGGGCGCCGAGCAGGACGGCTGCCACGACGCAGGACAGGACCAGGGCCAGCTCGACCCTGTGCAGCGCGGACAGGGGGACCAGGCAGGCGAGCACGAAGGTGGCCAGGGCCACCGCCCAGCCGAGGCCGTTGTCGCGGTGGCGTTCGAGGGCGACCAGCCCGGACTGGAAGACGAGAGCGATCATGTAGATGCCGGTCGCGGCGGCCAGGACGACGATGTCGACACGGCCGAGGGCGAACTCGTCGCCGAACGCCAGCCGGAGCACCTGTGGCCCCACGGCGGCGGCTCCGGCCACACCCACCGCGGCGACCGCGCCGGTGGCCGCCAGCACGCGACGCAGCTCGCGCCGGAAACGCGCCCGGTCCTCGGCCGCGAGAGCCCGGGCCAGACCGGGCAGCAGCACTGCCTGGACGGCTTGGAAGAGGAACAACGGGACCCTGGCGATCACGAAGGCGGCGAGGAACTGCCCGGCCGCGTCGCTCTCCGGGGCCAGCAGGGCCACCGCGACCATGGCGGCGTTGGCGACACCCTGGGCGCACACGGCCGCCAGGAGCAGCCAGCCGAGGTTGGCGGAGATCTCGGTCCAGGGCGACGGCGGCCCCGGCTGGATGGCCCGCGTGGCGCCGGGCGCGGTGGCCAGGACCGAGATCAGCGGTGCCGCGGCCAGCAACCAGGCGTAGGGTCCGGCGACGTCCAGGCCGATCAGGAAGAGCGCGACGCAGCCGATGATCCGCACGCCGCCCTCGATGCCGAGCTGCGCCGAGTACCAGCCGAAGCGTCCCGAGCCGGAGAACATCCCGCGGGTGAGGTATTGCGCCGCCATGGCGGCGACCGCCACGGCCAGAGCGAACAGCAGGGACCACTGACCGTCGAAGAGCCGATCGACCAGCGCCGGGGACAACGCCGCCCCGGCTGCGAGCAGGATCACGAGCGTGATGGCGGCGGCCTGCATGGTCCGTACGATCACGGGCCCCCCGCCGCGGCCGAGCTCCGTACGACCGGCGAGGGCGCGGCCCAGTTCCTGCTCGAACGGGAGGAACGCGCCGATTCCGAACGTGTAGACCAGCGTCCACAACGTCGAGACGGAGGCGAACTCGCGGGGTCCGACCGCGCGGGCCGACAGGACCAGGTAGACGGTGGCCGACAGCCCGAGGAGCACGAGGCCGATCCCGACGGTCAGCGTGCCTGAGGCCACCGAACGCGAGGGGCGCGGGGACGCGGGGACGCCGTCGGTCGTCGCGGACACCTGTGGTCTCACGGGGCGTCGCCGGAAGTGCCGTCATGCGCGGGCTCGTGGTCCGCCATGCCGGACTTCTCGGCCTGCTCGATTTGCTCGGCCCGCTCGATCTCCTCGATTTGCTCGACCTGCTCGATGCGCAGGCGTTGGAGGCCGAGTTCTTCGGCGAGCGTGCGGACCTTGTCTTCCAGGCGGCTCACTTCGGAGCTGAGCTGGACGTTCATGGCGAGCAGCAGCAGGCTCGCGCCGAAGAACAGCAGGTTCGCCGGGACCTCGACTCCGGTGAGGTCTGCGGCCCAAGTGAGGATCTTGGGGAATGCCGCGATCAGCACGATGAAGACGGCCAGGACGACCCAGATGATCGCGTACTTCTCGCGCATGCGGCGCCGGCGCAACATCTCGAAGATGACGACGAGGGCGATCGCGGCGCCGATGAGTCCCAGATGGTAGACCGTCATGCCGCGGGCGTTCCCGGCGTCCAGCGGCGCACCAGCGCCAGGCCCAGGGCGACGATCGCACGGACCAGGTAGATCGTCGCCCGGATCGGGGACTGGCTGGCCTGCCCGGCGGCGCGCGGGCGCATCGCCACCGGGATCTGCCGTACCCGGCAGCCGGACCGCAGGGCGATCACCATGGATTCGACCGTGTCACCCAGGTATTCGGCCGGATAGTGCTCCGCGAACACCTCGATGGCGCGGGGCCCGGCCGCCCGGAAGCCGCTGGTGGTGTCGGTGAGGCGGGTGCCGGAGAGCCGGGAGAGCACGGTGGCGAGCAGTCCCATCGCCCACCGGCGCGGTCCGCGCCCGGCCAGGTAGTCACCCTCGCCGGCGAAGCGGGCACCGATCACGAGGTCCGCGGTGTCGAGCGATTCCACCAGCCTGGGAAGGTAGAACGCGTCGTGCTGTCCGTCCGCGTCCACCTGGACCACGGCCTGGTAGCCGAGGCGCTGCGCGTGCCGGTAGCCGGCGCGCATGGCCCCGCCCACGCCCAGGTTGAACGGCAGCCGGACGACCGGGACCCCGAAGGTCTCGGCCTCGGCGGCGGTGCCGTCGGTCGAGCCGTCGTCGATGACGAGGATGTCGACCTCGGGGCAGCTGGCGAGGAGATCCTTGATCACTCCGCCGATGGCCAGTTCCTCGTTGAGCGCGGGGATCACGACAAGCGTCGACGCGAGTCGTCCCGTGCCCTGTTCGTGGCGCAGAGCTACCTCGGTGATGACGGCCCCCTCGTGATTCCGGCCGGTACGTGTACGCGCACCCTGCGGCCTTTCGTCCAAGTGATGATGTGCGGTCCAGCAGGTGATGATGTGGTCCAGGGGCCGTCGGTCCCCTGGCGCTGACGAGCGACCACGGACCGACCACGGCTGGACGCCGCTCTCATCGATTGCTCTCATCGATAATGACGTCTTGACCCTGGGATCAGTTGTCTGAAATTTACACGGACGTTCCCAGTGATACACCCCTGATCTACCATGCCCACTTTGCGCTGTTTGAGAGTGACGGTCGGTAGTCGATCACATCCATGCGGACACCGACGCGGACCACCGATGCGAGTGATACCCACCTGCGATGACATGTCAATGCAACTGGCCGCACACAAAGAATGATTACCGAAAGAAGGCGGCGGAGTGAACTCTGCGTCGCCGGTACGATCGGGTGGCGGGCCGGTCTGGTCTGTCCCGGGCTGCAGATGCCTGGCATCCAGGAGTCCCTCATCTGTGCGGCTCAGAAGTCGCGACTCGAAGACATCCAAGGATGGGCTGACGTTGTGGTCACCACTGTTTCGAGGTCGTTTCGGCGTGTGCCGGTGCGGCTGCGCCTGCCGGTGTTCGTCTTTGCGGTCTGTCAGTTCGTGCTGCTGCTCTGGTGGGCCGCCTACTACCCCGGCGCGATGAGCTATGACTCCATCTCATATGTGTGGCACGTCACGGCCGACCACTGGATGGCCAATCATTCGGTTCCCTACGACGGCCTGGTCTGGTTGTCCCTCCAGCTGACCGGAGACGTGGCGCTGCTGACTTTTCTGCAGACCGTCTTCTGGGCGGCGACTTTGGCCTATACGGCCGATGTGCTGCACGAGTTGGGAGTGCGTGCGCGGTGGGCGGCGCTGGCCGCCGTCGTGTCCGTCGCCCTTCCAGCGCTGGGACAGTTTCCGTCCTTTCTGTGGAAGGACGTGCCCTTCACGATCTCCGCGTTGTTCCTCTTCGCCGTGACCGGCCGCCTGGTGGCGCGCCGCCGGGCCGGGGAGAAGGCGTCGTGGAAGCTCATCGGCCTCCTGGCCCTCGGGCTCACCGGGCTGGTCCTCTTCCGTAACAACGGTTTCCTCACCGTCGTGATCGCGACCCCGATCCTTGTCGTGGCCCTGTCGGGTATCCGGTGGAAAGTGGCCGCGACCTGCGTCGGCGTCGTGGGGATTTCGGTGGCGCTCACCGCGGGGCTCTACCCCGCACTGGACATTGAAGGCCCACAGCCCAGCCTGACCTACGCGACGGCCTATGCGGATGTGGCGGTCGCTTATTACGAACGTCCGGAGGATTTCACCAAGGGCGACATGGCGTTGATGCGGCAGGTGGCCCCTCTCTCGCATTGGGCCACCGCGGGTTCGAGCTGTTACAACGCCGACTGGCTGACCAACCGGCCGGGGTTCAGCAAGACGAAGGCCGATCCACTCAGTGATCAACTGCTTGCGCTGTGGAAGACGACCATCAGGCGTTCTCCGGACCTGGTGGCCGGGGCCCGGTTCTGCCGTGGTTCGGTCGCCTGGGCGATCTGGCCCGGTCCCAAGTCGCTCGACGGCCGGACGGCGATCGCGGGCGGCACCGTCACCCCCGACCGGTTCACCTGGTCCTTGCCCGGCGGGCGAATGGCGGACAGCCGCTATCTTCCCGTCCTCAAGACCAGGCCGCTCGTGGGACCGGTCCGCGCCGGTGCCGAGTTCGGCCGGCGCCTCAGCCGCGCACCCCAGTTCGAATGGCTGCTCTGGCGAGGTGCATTCTGGTCATATGTGGGGTATGCGGCAATCGGGCTCTTTGCCTGGCGGCGTCGTGTCCCGGGCGCGTGGGCCTTGGTGGCGATGATCGCGGGAGTGCAGCTAGCCGTGCTGGCGGCCAACCCGGCACAACTCTTCCGCTATGTGGCCGCACCGATGCTGGTCGGTTTGATGGCGGCGCCATTGCTCACCGTGGCGCTCGGCCGTGCCCGGCGCACAGAAGCGCCGAGCCCTGCCGCGGAAGTGCCGGGTCCGGCCGCAGCAGTGTCCGGTCCGGCTGCCGAAGCGCCGGGTCCGGTCGAGGAAGTCCAGGAAACCCGAAATGAAGATGGCCAGGAAGGGCCAGGTTCGCGCTTGCCAGAACGCTCACACAGGTGAAAAGACGCCCTATCATTCCAATATTCAGACCTTTTGTGGAATCGTTGCTTCACATCTGATTGGACCTCCGCTGGCGAGGGTCGGTTGATGCTGGGTCTGTCGATGCACAGCACGGACGCCATCATCAGGCCGGCGGGTCCGGATGAATGGGAGACAGGATGATCGCGCCCAGGGTCAGTGTCGTCATGCCCGTGCACAACTGCGTGGCGACGGTGGGACGTGCCGTACGGTCGGTGCTCGACCAGACGCTTCCCGCGGAAGAGATCGAGATCATCGCCGTCGACGACGGGTCCACCGACGGAAGCGGCGAGGAACTGGATCGCCTGGCCGCTGAGCATGCGGGACTGCAGGTCATCCACCAGTCTGCTTCGGGCGGCCCCGGGCGCCCGCGCAACGTCGGCCTGGACCGCGCTGCCGGAGAATACGTCTTCTTCCTCGACGCGGATGACCACCTTGGCCCGGAAGCACTGGAACGGATGGTCGCCGCCGCGGACGAACACGGCACCGATGTGGTCGTTCCGAAGTATGTCGGCATCGGCCGCAAGGTGAATCCCCTTCTGTTTCGCAAGACGGTCCCCTTTACAACGATTTACGACGATGTTCCTAATCTCTATGGCAGCCTCACCGTCCTGAAGCTCTACCGGCGCCGGCTGCTTGAGGACAGGAAGATCCGGTTTCCCGAGGGCGTACTGTCCGGCGAAGACCAGATCTTCGCGGTGCGCGGATATTTCGAGGCGTCCGGCGTGACCGTTCTGGCCGACTACGACTACTACTACTGGGTTGAGCGTCACGACGGCACGAGCGCCCTCCAGAAGGGCGGGGCTCCCGCCGCCACCTACTTCCCGCAGATCGCCGAGCTCCTCGCCTACGTGACCACCCACACGGAGCCGGGCGAGGTGCGTGATCGCCTGTTGTGCCGGCACTTCGCCATCGAGGTGTTCTCCCGGTTCGACCCGCGATACTCGCGGTTCGACCAGGCCGAGCGCGACGAGACCAAGGCGGCGGTCCGTGAGCTCGTGCGCACCTATGGCAATCCGGCGGTGATGGCCGAGCTTTCGCCCTACATGAGGCTTCTCGACCACCTGCTGCGGAACGGCCCCGAAAGCCTCATCGACGAGGCGGCCCGCGTCCATGCCACCGAGCCCCCGCCCATCGTGGTGGACGGTGAGCACGCCTACGTGGCCTATCCCGGCTTCCATGACGAACGCGCCCAGATCCCGGACGCCGTGTTCGAGGTGTCGGAGCTGCGCCAGCGCGTCGAGCTCGTCGCGGTGGAGTGGAAGGAGCACCGGCTCGCTGTCCGCGTCGCGGCGCGGATCGAACGTCTGGATCCGAAGGCTCAGCGCGCCGAGCTGGTCATCCGCCGGCGAGGGGAACGCGGGGAGCACCGGTTGCCGCTCGAACCCGTGGACGACGGCGAGCTGCTCGCGGAGATCGACTTCGGCGAGGCCCTTTTCGCCGCCGGCCGCTGGGACCTGAGCGCGACCATCCGGGCAGACAAGATCGTCCGCGAGGGGGGCCTGGTGCCCGGCAAGGGCCTCAAGGTGACGCCTCCGGGGCCACGCATGGTCGCCGTGGCGGATGGCACGCCCTGTGTGACCCCGTACCTGACCAAGGCGAGCGGTGCCCTCGCCCTGCACGTGGGATCCGGACGGGTGATCCAGATCGATCGCGCCGCTGTGGAAGGCCGGTCTCTCCGGCTGGAAGGCCGCGTGGCGGCCGCGGTCGCTGTTCCGGTCACTTTGCGCACGGTCCTGCGGCACCGGAGCTCGGGGCAGACACGCTCAGCCGGGCTGGAGGTCTCGCGCGATGTGGGCACGCTCGCCTTCGCCGGCATGATCGGCCTGCGGGGCCTGGCGCCGGGCAAGTGGGATGTCTGGTGCGAGGTGAGTGACGGTGTCGACGGCCTGCTCCGCGCGGGGCTGTCCCCCACGGCGGACCTGCCGGACGACCGGCCTGACGGCAGGTTCGGTCAGCGGGCGCAGGCGTTCCGCACGGTGAAAGACAACCTGTCCGTCGAGGTCAGAGCCGGTTTGTTCAGGCGTGTCCGCCGATTGGTCCACGCCTGAACTCCCCGCGTGAACTCCCCGGCGTGAACTCCACGCCTGAACTCCCCGTTTTACCCCTCGTCCCGTTTACCCCTCGTCCGGCCGGATCCGTCAGGTGTCGCGGAGCATACGGTCCACCGCGCGGGCAGCCGCCCCGCCGTCGTCCCACGCGCAGAACTTGGCGCGGAAGGCCTCGTACCGGTCGGCGTAGGTGTCCTCCAGCGAGCCGGCCGCGCGGATCATCTCGATCAGCTCCGCTGAGGTCCCGCACAGCGGCCCGGGCGCCTCCGCTTCGAAGTCGAAGTAGAAGCCGCGCAGCTCGTCCCGGTAGCGCTCCAGGTCGTAGGTGAAGAAGAACTGGGGACGGCCGGTGACCGCGTAGTCGAACATCACCGACGAGTAGTCGGTGATCAACATGTCGGCGACCAGGTAGAGCTCCGCGATGTCGGGGTAGCGGCTCACGTCGATCGCGAACTCGCCGTCCGTCCCCTCGACTCCGCCGCCCAGATTGAAGTGGCCGCGGACCAGGAGCACGTGGTCGTCGCCGAGGGCTTCGCGTGCCGCCTCCAGATCGAGCTCCAGCTCCATCCGGTAACCGCCGGACTTGGCCTGGTCGTCCCGCCATGTGGGGGCGTACAGCACGATGGTCTTGCCGTCCGGCACACCCAGCAGGGCACGCACCCTGGCCGCGCGCTCCGCATCCGGCTTGGCGAGCAGATCGTTGCGCGGGTAGCCGGACTCGAGGACTTCGCCCTCGTACCGGAAGGCCCGCCGCATGATCGGTGTGCTGAACGGGTTCGGCGACACCATCGCTGACCACTGGGCGACGTCGGCACTGAAACGCCGCAGGTAGTCCTGCGCGTTCTTGAACTTGGGGCGTTCGATGTCGTAGCCGATGCGCTTGAGGGGCGTCCCGTGCCAGGTCTGCAGATAGAACTGGCCGTCGCGGCGCCGGAACCATTCAGGCATCGGGTCGTTGCCGACGAGGAAACGTGCCTGGGCGAGGACCTGGAAGTGCTCCCGGCTGCCCAGCAGAACGGTGCGTGCCCCTTCCGGCGGCTGGAACTGGCTGTCCAGAGTGATCCAGACGTATTCCAGGTCGGGCATCCGCCGGGCCATCTCCTCGTAGATGGCACGCGGGCTGTCGGAGTATTGCCGGCCGCGGAAGCTCTCGAAGACGGCCATGTCCCGCAACGGAGACGCCAGGAAACCCGGGTAGTCACGCTGGGCCATGCGCTTGAGCCCGTAGACGCCGCGCTCGTCGTCGTTCAGTGCGGTCCGGGAGGTCAGCCGCAGCGCGTCTGTCTGATGGGCGCGCAGGGTGAACTCGTGCTGCCCCAGCTGCTGCGGCGGCGGGAGGTCGGCCAGGGAGGACCGGGAGATCGCCACCGCGACCTCACCGTTGTCGAACTGGGTGAAGAAGTCCCAGGGTCCGGCGGCGAGCGGCAGCACCTCGCCGAACCGCGGGATCCGTGCCGGTGAGAAGACGAGGGAGAAGGTGCCGTCGTCGGCCCAGCGGAGCGGAAGTGAGTGGGTGTCCCCGCCGGTGCGCAGGCGGAGGAGCATGCTGTCCGGGCGATCGCCGTCCGCCAGGTCGGCCGCCGCCAGTTCGCCGGTGAGAACGAGTTCGCCGTCCTCCGTCCACTCCGCCGTGGTCACCACGCACCGGCGTGGGCGTTCGAGCAGCCGCAGGTTGCCGAACCTCGTCCGGGTGACGACGATCTCGTTGGTGCCGACGGGATGCCGTATCTCGACGTTGTCGGAGACCGAGAGCCGGATGGCCTTGCTGCCGCTCAGCTTGATCGAGGCGTCCCAGTCCAGCCCGCCGGACATCCAGGTGTGGATGGTGTCGGCCGTGTCAGACGCATGGGAGACCAGGACGTCGAGCGGTACGTCTGCCGTGAAGGCGCCCCGTTCGTCCAAGGTCACCGGCACGCGGGTCTCGGCCACGCCCAGGCGGCGTGCCAAGACCACTTCCCCCTGGAGGGACTTGGCGTTGGTGACCCGTCCGGCCAGGACCAGGGTCGGCCCTTCGATGCGGGCCTCGGTGACCTGCGCTACGAGCTGCTTCACCTGCACGGTGAAACGATTGCCCGACGCGGTCACCGGCCGCACCACGACCCCGGGAGCGACGTCGCGTCCGGCGGCCCACTGGACGTCGGTGCGCACCGGGCCTCGCATCGGACCGCTCAGGGTCAGCCCGCCGGGTGCCGTGACCTCGGCGTGCAACTCCCAGTTGGCCGATCGGAACGACGGGAGGATCCGCTGCTTGAACAGGCGCAGGGCGCGATACCTGTTCACCTGGAGCAGCGCCGGGTCGATCTCGACCGTGAACCCGGCCCAGTCGTAGTCAGCGGCGGCACGGCTGGCTTTGGCGGTGACATCGGGCCGGTAAACGCGCGTGACCGGCAGCTCCACCACCGTCCCACGACCTGCGTGCTGGAGCCACACTCGCATCTGGCACGCGTCCCGGTCGGTGGCCGGGTCGGCCATGGGGATGCGCGTGATGTGCGCCTCTCCGGAGATGCGGAGTTTGCCGTCTTCCCACCAGGCGTTGTCGACACGGGTCTGCAGGGTCAGCTCGTCGGTGACGTCGTAGACCCGGTCCGGGATGCCGTACTCGGCGTCCCGGAAGAAGGGGTAGTCGGCGTACCACCGGTCACCCTGGCGCTCCACATCGGCGGTGAAGATCCTGGCCTGCTGGTACGCGAGGACCTCGAGCAGTTCGTCGATCAGCCCGCGCTGGACGAGGTGGTACTTCAGCCGCTTGAGGGCGGTCAGCTCCGCGAAGATCGAATCGTCGGCCTCGGCGATGGCCTCGTTGACCAGCGGCAGCAGGCGCTCGTGGTATTCGGCGCCTCCGTCGAGGGCCGCGTCGACATAGAGCGACAGCTCGGTGGCGAGCACGGAATACAGCTGGGCATGCCACAGCTCGGGCGACCGCTCATGGAGGAAGGCCGTCACCACCTTGATGGTCCGGACGCGGTCTTCGAGGTTGCCGGGCTCGCTACGCCGCTGAGTGATCGACTGGGACTCGCCCTCGCGCTCGCGCCAGTAATAGACCACGTCGCTGAGCACATCGACGGAGGAGGCGAGGAAATGCGCCGGAATGGTCACCGGGCTGTCCTCGTACAGCCCGGGCGGGAACTCGAAGGCGTGCGAGTCCCAGAACGACTTGCGGAAGACCTTGTTCCACGCGGTGCGGTCGCCCAGCAGATCCGGTCGCCTGGTGATGTGGGTCTGCTTGTCGGCGGCCTTGAAGATCTGGGTGTGGAGCGGTGATTTGGCCGGACCCGCAGCGGTGAACCTGCGTACCCCGCCGCAGGCCAGATCCGAGCCGGTCTCCTCCAGGGAGGCGATCAGGATCTCGTAGGCGTAGCGGGGGAGGAGGTCGTCGGAGTCGAGGAAGGCCAGGTAACGCCCCGTGGCCTGACGGGCGCCCGTGTTGCGGGCAGGTCCGAGGCCCTGGTTTGGCTGCTGTATCAGCCGGAACCGCGAATCCCGCTGGGTGAAATCCTTGGCGATGGCCGCGCTGCCGTCCGGCGAACCGTCGTCGACCACGATCACCTCGATGTCGCGCAGCGTCTGCTGCTCAAGCGACTCCAGGCATGCCTCGAGATATTCTTCGACGTTGTAAAAGGGCACAACGACGCTTAGCAGCGGTGACACGGTCCTCCATCTGACATCTGCGCCGTCGCGGCGCCGCCGCCCGGCCTCTGAACGGACGGCTCAGTCGGACGGCTCGGGAATCGCAGCTTCCAGCAGACTATCTGACACGCCTGGTTCGAGTGTCTCGTTACCGGCCCATCTCGGCACTTACCGTGCCTCTGCCTTCACCCGGTGTGGCTTTGGCCTGGCGTTTTGCCCGGCCGCCGTTCGGACGGCGCAATTTGGTGAACACCCAGGTCGTATTCGGTTCAAGCAGCCACTTGGTGGAGCGCACCACAGGCGGGGTGCACAGGATCGTGCCCAGCACCAGCGAGCCGGCGATCAGCGCCAACACCCCCGGTACGGAGGCCGCCCAGTCGGTCTTCCACCATCCGGCGAAGCTCAGCAGCTTGGTGAAGAAGCCGTGCAGCAAATACGCATACAGCGTGAAGGCGCCGAGCGCGGTGAACCAAGTCTTGCGCCGGGGAACAATTGTCAAGAAGGCGAACAGCAGCGTGGTGGCACAGGCGAACATCGCCAGCCGCATGGTGATGCCGGTGATGTTGTCGACGCCGAAGTGCCTGAAGGAATGGTCCCAATAGACCCACCCTCTGGCCATGCGGTTCATGGTCAGATAGGCCACGCCGAAGCCGCAGATCAGCACGGTGATGCCCAGGACGCGCGCCTGCGGCTTCTTGAGAAGCTCGAAGTGCTGCGGCTTGAGCATGAGGCCCATCACATAGAACGGCAGCAGGCCGATCACCCGGTGAAGGTTGAGCGTGGCGCCCAGGTCGGTCATGTAGGACAGCAGCGAGAAGAGCGCCGCCACCGCCAGCGGCCAGCGGATCTGCTGCCAGACCGGGGTGGACAGCCGCCACAGGAACAACGCGCACAGGAACCATGTCAGGTAGTACGGGTCCAGCAGCGTGACCTCGAGCTCGTTCCCGCCGGCCAGCCAGTCATAGCCCGAGTAGGCGAACTCGAAGATCACGTATGGCACGCCCACGGTGGCGATCAGCTTGCGCGCCTTGCCGGAGGAGAAGGTCCAGTTCCGCGAGAAGTAGCCGGTGACCACGATGAACAGCGGCATGTGGAACATGTAGATGAACATGTACACGCTCTCGGCCAGCGGGGAGCGCAGTACACCCCCGAGCGCGTGCCCCACCACGACGAGCAGGATCGCGAGGAACTTCGCGTTGTCGAAGTACGGGTCCCGTTCCTTGCGGGCAGGCTTGACCGCGGCAGGGGCGTCCCCGGTGGCCGCGGCAGGGGCGCTCCCGGTGACCGCGGCATGGGCGCCCCCGGGCGCCGGTTCGCCGTTCCCCCGGGCAGCCGGGTCGCCGGCACCGGCGTGCGGTGCCTGATCGGGGCTCCGGGGCAGGGCCGGTGCGGAGGCGGGCTGGGATGCGGCTGAGGGCCTGGCGGTGTACGTCATTGATTTCCCGGGGTTGGGTCAGCTCCCCTTGCAGATGTCGTCGGTCGCGCGGATCTCCCCTTGCTGCTTGGGGATGCCGGCCTTGACGTTCTTGAGGGCGGTCCAGTCCTTGCCGACCACGAGGTCGACGACGCCGGGGGTGCCGCCGCTGGAGCGGGCGGTCGGCTTGGGTCCGCTGGGGACCAGCTTGGCGAGGAAGGAGGCCTGCTGGTCGGCGCCGGAGCCGTACAGCACCTTCGTGGTCGCCGCGCTGCTCATGTTGCCGCCGAGGCTGGCGTGGAAGCCCTGGGACTCCAGCGCGGTGATGACCCGCCCGGCCTGGCCTTCGATCCCGCTGGCGTTGTAGACCCGCACCCGCACCTGGCTTGGGGAGATCTTGGACGCGCCCGCCTTGGGCTCGCTCGCCACGGTCTTGTCGTTGCGGATCGTGCTGAAGAAGGTGTTCGCACTGGGCTGGGTGAGCGCGACCCGGTTGGGGTCCGCAGGGTCGGGCCCGGACGGCACCGTGACGAAGCGCAGCTTGCCGGAGGTCATGCCCTGCATGCCCTGGGCGATCTGCATCATCACCCTGGGCGTCAGGTCCTCGTCGGTGGTCAGCGACTTGGTCGTCGCGTTCATCAGAGAGAGGAGCTTGCTCGGGTTGGCCAGCACACCGGCGCTCAGCGCCTTGTTGGCGAGCGAGCCCATGAACTTCTGCTGGCGCTTGATGCGGTCGGTGTCGGAGCCGTCGCCCAGGCCGTACCGCACGCGCACGTAGGCCAGCGCGGTCTCGCCCTTGATGGTGTGCTTGCCCTTGGCCAGCTTGAGCCGGGACTTCTTGTCGTTGACGGCCTTGGACAGGCACACGTCGACGCCACCGACGGCGTTGGTGATCGACTTGAAGCCGTTGAAGTCGATCTGCATGAAGTGGTCGATCTTGATGTTGGAGAGGCCCTCGATCGTCTTGATGACGCAGGAGGCGCCGCCGTTGGTGAACGCGGAGTTGATCTGCCCCCGGTCCGTCGCGGCGGTCGATCCGTTCTTGGTCTTGCAGGGCGGGATCGGGACCATCAGGTCGCGCGGGAAGCTGATGCCCATGGCCTGCCCGCCGCCGGGCGACAGGTGCAGAAGGATCATGGTGTCCGAGCGCGGCGGCTCGTTCTTCATGCTCCGGCCGTACTTGGCGTTGCCGCCGGCGCGGGTGTCCGACCCGAGGACCAGGATGTTGAGCGCGTTGTTGAGCTTCTTGGGGCGATTGGGGCCGACGTTGGCGTTGACGTCCTCGTGAGCGATGTTGCCCATCGTCTTGTAGTAGACGCCGTAGGCGGCCAGGCTGCCCACGACCATGACGGCGGACAGGCCGACCGACACCCATCCGAGGATGCGCCAGCCACGCCGCTCCGGCGCCGGCCCGCTGGGATCGGCGTCGTCGACGTACTCCATGTACATGGGGTTGCTGTTCATCGGCTCCGTGGTGGGGGCAGGCCCGCGCTCTCAGGGGTCAGGGAAGCAAACGTGTCGGCTGGCAAAACAGGTCGGCTGAACGAGCAGAGACAGAGACTAGATCAGGCGAGCCGGCGCACGGACCCGGATTGGTCATTCCATCCGGACACGCCGGCCACCACGGTCACATGTTCCAGGCTCACTCGATGATCTAGGGCGTCTTTGTGGAAGTTTCGTTGGATTATGACGGAAGCACCCGAGGCTAGTGGTGCAAGCAGGCCAGTAAGAACCCCGTCGAGTGTGGCGTAGGACATGTCAACGAGGACCCTGTCCTGCGCGTCCAGCCCCCAGTTCACGGCGGCCTCACGTGCCACACGCACCAGCTCCACCCCACTGAGTGTGGTGTTTGTCACAGTCAACTGCGGCATCACAGAGCTAGCTGGGCTACCCGGAACGAACCTGTCTCCGTAAGCGCGCACCTCCACTGCGTAGTCGACCACCCCGCCGGGGGGCTCCGTGAGGGGCCCGCCGAGCGCGTGCAGCGAGAGCCCGATGATCTCCTCGGCCTCCTGGTCATCGATCACATCTCCCAGCACATCCTCGGCAGCCGCTAGGAGATACGGCCCGGTACCGCCGACCGGTTCGCCGGATTTCACCCTTTCGGTGAAACCGGCACTGTCCGGATCGACGACCTCGACATGGAGTCCGGCCGACCAGCAGGCCATCAGCCACACCGCGCTCTGCCAGTGCGGCGGCAGCACGAGCACGGCGCGGTCGCCCGCCTCGGCGGCCAGCCCGTCGACCAGGAGGTTGGCCGTCTTGGCCACCCAGTTGTCGAACGTCTTGGCCGACAGCTCCACGCGTTCGCCGGCCTTGTCGTCGTAGAAGGTCACGAACGGGCGCGACGGGTCGGCCGCGACCCGCTGCCGGAGCAGGTCCGCAGGTCCCGCGTCATGTCCGGGGCCAGATCCGAAGTCAGGCATGGGAACAGACAGTACGCCGCGCCCCGCGCGGCCATCCGGCCCGCCCGGAGGAAGTGTCCGACTCGCTACCCGGTCGCGGCTGGGCCGGGGCTCAGGACCGCTACGCTCCGCATCGTCGAACGACGAGACCGGGGGTGGCGGGGCGTAGCCATGGGGGTGCAAAAGAGGGGGTGGCGGGACGTAGCCATGGGGCGCATTGGAGCGGAACGATGAGCGGGGGCCGCCTGCTCGCCAGGGCCAGCGTGGCCCCGGCCCTACTGATCGTGGCGTGGCTGATGGTGTCGTTGCCGCTGCTGCTGGCCGGCATGTTCTCGCCGGGCCCGGCGATCGCGCTGTTCGTGCCGGTGGCCACCGTCGTCGTCTGGCTGGGCCTGCGGGACCGGCGGCGCGATCCCGATGAGGAGGATCCGCCGGAAGGGCCCGTGCCGGTGCCCCGCTGGGTGACGGTCTCGGTGCTGGCGATCGTGCTGGTCTTCCTGGTCTTCCAGATGATCATGAGTTCCGAGCAGATCATCGTCCGGCGCGACCCGGCCTCGTACGTGCAGTTCGCGACCTGGCTGAACGATCACGGCTCGCTGCCGATCCCGCAGATGCGCTGGGCGTTCGGCGGCGGCGACCCGGTCCTGGAGTACCAGAGCCCGGCCTTCTACCAGCGCGACGACGTCATCTGGCCCCAGTTCATGGCCGGGCTGCCGATGCTCCTCGCGCTCGGCGGCTGGATCGGCGGCACGTACACCATGCTGGCCATGGCCCCCCTCCTCGGCGCGTGCGCGGTGCTGGCGTTCGCGGGGCTCACCGCCCGCCTGGTGGGTCCGCGGTGGGCGCCGGCCGGTGCGCTCTTCCTCGCGCTGAGCCTGCCCATGTTGTGGATCTCCCGCTCCACGTACAGCGAGCTGCCCGCGCTGATCCTGCTGCTGGGCGGCCTGTCCCTGATGTACGACGTACGGGCGGAGGCGGCTTGGGGATTGCCGCAGTCGGCGCGGGTCAAGGCGTTCCTCGCTGGGCTGGCGCTGGGGCTGATCGTCCTGGTGCGGATCGACGGGCTGCGCGACGTCCTACCGGTGGTGGTGATCGCCGGGCTCCTGATCGCGCGCCGCCGACGGACCGGCCTGCCGCTGATGCTCGGCCTGACCATCGGCGTCGGCGCGGGCCTGATCGAGGGCTTCACGCTGTCCCGGCCCTACCTGGAGTACCTGCACGCCTCGCTCGATCCGCTGCTGCTCGGTACGGCCGTCCTGATCGCGCTCACCGCGGTCATGGTCGTCGTGCTGCGCTGGCCGAGGACGGCGAAGCGGCTCCGGCGGCTCGGCGCGCGGGTCTCGGCCGGACGGCTGCCGAACGCGGCGGCGGTGCTGACCGTCCTGCTGGTGATCGCGTTCGCCGTCCGGCCGTACGTGCAGACGGTGCGGCGGGTGCCGACGAACGACGACGACAGGCTCAACGCCGAGTTCATCGAGGCGACGCAGAAGCTCGCGGGGTTGCCGCTCGACGGCACCCGGCAGTACTCCGAGCTCTCCCTCTACTGGGTGATCTGGTACATCGGCGTCCCGGCGATGCTGCTCGCCACGTTCGGTGCGGCCCTGCTTGTGCGGCGCCTGCTGCGGCGCGGCTCGCCGGAGTGGCTGCTGCCGTACGCCGTGATCGTCTTCACCACGCTGCAGGTCCTGTGGCGTCCCGGCATCACCCCCGACCACCCGTGGGCGACCCGGCGCCTGATCGGCCTGGTGCTCCCCGGCTTGCTGCTCTTCGCGGTGTGGGGGCTGGCCTGGTCGTTCCGGCGGGTGCGGCGGCTCGGGTACGGGCGGCGCCTCACCAACGCGGCCGCGGTCGTGGGGGTGCTCGTGCTGGCGGTGCCCATCACGATCTCGTCCGCCGGGCTCATGTTCACCAGGACCGACCAGGACGAGGTCGGGGCGCTTCGCGGGATGTGCCAGAAGCTGGGACCGGGACGTTCGATCGTGGTGGTGGAGCGCGTCACCGCCGACCGTTTCCTGCAGGTGATCCGCAGCATGTGCGGCCTGCCCGCGGCCCGCACCGTGGACGGGGCCCGGCCCGCCGACATCCAGCGGGTGGCCGGCAAGATCTGGGCCGCCGGGCGGCACCCGGTGATCCTCGGCGCCGAGGCCCGGCAGGTGTCGCCGTACGGCCAGCCCGTCCGGATCGTGGAGCTGCGCACCCGCCAGGACGAGCGGACCCTCGTGGAGTCGCCGAACGGCTCCTGGAGCCTCAATGTCAGCGTCTGGATGTCCGAACCGCCCGGTTAGCGGCCTGTTGGCGGGTGTTCGCCGAGGGCGACCGGCCTCGTAAGGGGCTCAGGGCGAGTATTCTCGCCCTGCGTGAGTACCCAGCCCACCGACAGTGCCGTGCATGTGACGATCGTTCTGCCGTGTTACAACGAGCAGGATCATGTCCTCGAAGAGGTCGAGCGCATCTGCAAGGCGATGGACAACAGCGGCAAGACCTACGAGCTGCTGGCCGTCGACGACTGCTCGACCGACGCGACGCTGGCCCGGCTGGAGGAGGCCGCGCCGCGCTTCCCCAATATGCGGATCATCGCGTTCCACCACAACAGCGGCTCGGGCACGGTGCGGCGGATCGGCACCCAGCAGGCCCGCGGCGAGATCGTCGTGTGGACCGACGCCGACATGACGTACCCGAACGAGCGCATCCCCGAGCTGGTCGAGATCCTCGACACCGACCCCACGGTGGACCAGGTGGTCGGCGCGCGCAGGAGCGAGGAGGGCACGCACAAGCTGCTGCGGGTGCCCGCCAAGTGGTTCATCCGCAAGGTCGCCGAACGGCTGACCAACACCAGGATTCCCGACCTCAACTCGGGGCTGCGGGCGTTCCGCCGCCAGGTCTCGCTTCCCTACCTGCGGCTGCTGCCGCCCGGGTTCTCCTGCGTCACGACGATCACGATCGCGTTCCTGTCGAACCAGCACGACGTGCGGTACGTGCCGATCGACTACTACAAGCGGGCAGGCAAGTCCAAGTTCCACTTCACCAAGGACGCCTACCGCTACATCCTGCAGGTGCTGCGGATGGTCATGTACTTCAACCCGCTCAAGGTGCTGATGCCTCCGGCGTTGTGGCTGCTGGTCATCGGCCTGGTCAAGGGCGTGTTCGACATGGTCGTGCACTTCGGCTACTTCGCCAACAACACCGTGATGATCTTCATTACCGGGATGCTCATCGCCTCGCTGGCGTTGCTGGCCGACCTGATCGTCCGTTCGCGCAACGACACCTAGGCGGCGGCATCCGATGCGGATAGCGATCATCGGCCCGGCGTTCCCCTACAAGGGCGGCGGCGCGCACCACACCACCGAGCTGGCGCACCGGCTGGCCGCGGCCGGACACGAGGTCGCCATCGAGTCGTGGCGCGCCCAGTACCCGGCGTTCCTCTACCCGGGACAGCAGACGATCTCCGAGCCGGAGGGCGAACCGTTCCCCGGCACCCGGCACGATCTCGACTGGCGCCGCCCGGACGGCTGGTGGCGCACAGGGCGTTCTCTGCGCGCGTACGACCTTGTGGTGCTGGCGGTCCTCAGCCCCGTCCAGGTCCCCTCGTACCTGGGGATCCTCGCCGGTCTACGCGGCGGGACGCCTGTGGTGGCGCTGTGCCACAACGTGCTCCCGCACGAGCGCAAGCCGTACGACCGGCCGCTCATGAAGGCCCTACTGCGTCGTGTGAACGGCGTTCTCGTGCATTCGGAGCAGCAGGCCGAGCTGGCCAGGGGGCTGACGACCCATCCTGTCCGCGTCGCCGAGATGCCCGCTCACCTGCCGACTCCTTCAGGTGGCGTCACCGAACGCGCCGGACGTGGGGAAGGCAGCGGACACGAGGAAAGCGCTGGGCGAGAGGCAGGCGTGCGGAACCGGCTGCTGTTCTTCGGGATCGTCCGGCCCTACAAGGGGCTGGACGTCCTGCTCCGGGCGCTGGCCGCGGGTCCCGAGGAGGTCTCGCTCACCGTGGCGGGGGAGTTCTGGGGCGGGCTCGACGAGACCGAACGGCTGATCGCCGAACTGGGGCTGGCAGGGAGAGTCGAGCTGCGGCCGGGCTATGTCCCGGCGGCCGACGTGCCGGGCCTGTTCGAGGCGGCGGACGCGCTCGTCCTGCCCTATCGAGCCGCTACGGCCTCGCAGAACGTGTGGATGGCGTACGAGCACGGGCTGCCGGTCATCGCCACCCGGGTCGGCGGATTCGCCGACCAGATCCGGGACGGCGTGGACGGCCTGGTCTGCGAGCCGGACGATGCCGGCTCGCTGGCCGACGCCCTCAAGCGCTTCTACGCGCCGGGCGAGCCAGAGAGGCTCCGTGCGGGCGTGCGCCCGGTGGATCACGAACCTCTCTGGGCCGCCTATCTGGACGCCCTTACAGGTGCTCGTCGATCAGCTTGAGCAGCGCACGCTTGGGCTTGGCGCCGACGATCTGCTGGACGACCTCGCCGTTCTTGTAGAGGTTCAGCGTGGGCAGGCCCATCACGCCCTGCGAGGCCATGGTGGTCGGGTTGGCGTCGGTGTCGAGCTTGGCGATCGTGAGCTTGCCCGCGTACTCCTGGGCGATCTCCTCCAGCACGGGGGCGATCATCTTGCACGGACCGCACCATTCCGCCCAGAAGTCCACCAGGACCGGGGTTTCGCTCTTCAGGACCTGCTCTTCGAACGTGGCGTCGGTGATGGTAATCGGGGCGGTCACGATCACTCCTTATTCGGCTGCGTACCCGTGACAAGTGTGCCGGGTGCCGGTTCATTCCCACTGTCTTCGTTCCCGTCGCCGGGGCCCTCCTTCACCGGCGCTTTGGGCGGCCGGCCGCCGATGAGCACGGCGAGCCCGGCGTTCACGAGGTCGGCCAGCGTCAGGACCACGCGGGACGCGAGCGCGACCACGATCGGCGCGCCCGCCGGCAGCACCGGCGTCAGCACCAGCACCATGGCCGCCTCGCGGGCGCCGATCCCGCCCGGCGCGATGAAGACCAGGAACCCGGCGACGAAGGCCAGCGCGTAGGCCCCGGTGGCGAGGAACGGCAACCCCGTCCCGTCGCCGCCCACCGCCGCGCACAGCAGCCACAGATGGACGCCGAAGAACACCCAGCCCAGCACCGCCCAGAACACCCCGAGCAACGTCTCGGGCAGGCTGACCGGATGCTCCAGGGACGGCCGCCGCACGAGCCTCAGCAGCGTGTTCAGCGCCCAGGTGACGATCTTCGGGTGCAGGCAGGCCAGCACCACCGGGGCCAGCAGGAACAGCCACCAGTACCGGTCCCGGGCGGCCGCCGAGGTCAGCGGCAGCGTGCTCGCGGCGATCGCCAGCCCGGTCGCCTGCGAGGCGGCCATGGCCAGCAGTGTGGAGCCGAAGCTGCGGGCCCGCGGCACCTCGTACTCGCGGGCGAGCTCCATCTGGGTGACGAGCGCCCACACCTTGCCCGGCACGTACTTGCCGAGCTGAGAGATGGAGGAGATCCGATACATCGCCTTGACCGGGAGCGGCGAGCCGAGCCCGGCGAGGAAGACCCGCCAGCTCAGAATCCACGCGAGGAGCCCGGCGAGCCCGGCCGCGAACGCGCCGAGCAGCGTCGCCACCGACATCTGCTCGAACGCCCGCACGGTGGCGTCCCACTGGTCGATCAGGCTGTACGCACAGAACCCGAGCGCGAGCAGCACAAGAAGCACGCGCCCGATCCGCATCGCCACAGCCTTAGAAATCACGTGCCCAAGGGTAGGCCAGCTCACCTTGCGCTCGGCGCCCTCGCGTCCACCGGCCAGGCCGTTCAGGGCGGCACACCCAGGGCAGTCGGCTTTGAAGCACGCTCTAGAGTGGTCGGCGATGAAACTCTCGGATGTGGTCGCGTTCATGGGGCACCAGGTACATGTCTGCCGGTACCGCGAGGCCGGGACGCTGCTGGCCTGGATGGGCCGGAACCTCGGCGGCAAGCGGGTCCTCGACGTCGCCGGCGGTGACGGCTACTGGGCCGGGCAGGCGCGCAAGCGCGGCGCGCAGGCGGTCTCGATCGACCTCGCGCGCAAGAAGATGGTGTACGGGCAGACGCTCGCGCATCCGCCCGCGTTGATCGAGTGTGACGCGCTGCGGCTGCCGTTCGGCGAGGGTTCGTTCGACGCCATCCTGTCGGTCTGCGCGATCGAGCACTTCGACGACGGCGGCAAGTCCCTCGACGAGATGGCCCGGGTGCTCAAGCCGGGCGGCGAGATCTTCATGTCGGCGGACGTGCTGAGCCGCGCCGACGCCTGGCCCAAACTGCGCGACGCCCACAAGGCCAAGTACCACGTCCAGCACACGTACACGCACGAGACGCTGGCCAAGCTGATGGACGAGCGCGGCCTCGACTTGGTCCGCCACTCCTACCAGTTCCGGACCCCGGCGGCCGAGCGGCTTTACCTGTCGCTGTCGACGTACGGCGGCAAGGTCGGCTTCAACGCCGCCGCCCCGCTCGCGCCGCTGGTCGCCCTGACCGACCGCCGGGCGCCCAACGAGCGCGGGAGCATCGTCTTGATCCAAGCCCGCAAGCGCGCCTGATCCAAGCCCGCAAGCGCGCCTGATATCCGTCCGTCGGCGCGGCCGGCACATCGGCGTGTGCTCACAATTGATATTGATCCGTGTTGGCACGGCGGTCTGACTTCCGATGGGGCACGATCGGCGTAGGCTCTGAAGTGGCGGGGGCTGATCCATGCCGTACGCCGCGAGATCGGGACACAAAAGGGGGCAATGTGGCGCCTCGGATCCTCGTCGATGCCACTGCCGTACCCGTCGACCGCGGCGGGCTCGGCCGTTATTGCGACGGACTGGTCGTCGCTCTAGACCGGCTCGGCGCCGACCTGGCGATCGCCTGTCAGCGCGCGGATGAGGAGCGTTACGGCACGCTGGCGCCGAACGCGCGGATCGTGGCGGGCCCGGCGGCCCTGGCCCACCGGGACTCCCGGCTGGCCTGGGAGCAGACCGGCCTGCCGTACGTGGCGCAGCAGGTGGACGCCGACGTCATCCACCTGCCCGCGTACATCCTCCCGACCCGGGCCGGGCGGCCCACGGTCGTCACGATCCACGACGTGACGGTGTTCGCGGAGCCGGAGATCCACGACCCGGTGCGGTCGACCTACATCAAGTCCGCGACCCGCACCGCCGCGCGCCGCGCCACCCGGCTGATCGCGCCGTCCATGGCCACCCGCGACGAGCTGGTGCGGCTGCTCGGCGCCGACCCCACGCACATCGACGTGGCGTACCACGGCGTCGACCACGACGTGTTCCACCGGCCCGACGAGATCGAGATCAAGAAGGTGTCGGACCGGCTCGGCCTGCACGGCCGTTCCTACATCGCCTATCTCGGGGCGCTGGAGCCGCGCAAGAACGTGCCCAGCCTGATCCGCGGCTGGGCCCGCGCCGTGTCCGACTACCCCGACCCGCCCGCGCTGGTGCTGGCTGGCAGCGGCGGCTGGGACGACGAGGTCGACGCGGCGCTCGCGACGGTCCCGCTCAACCTGAAGGTCGTCCGTCCCGGTTACCTGCCCCGGACCGCGCTGCCCGGGCTCCTCGGCGGCGCGCTCGTCGTGGCGCTGCCCAGCCGGGGCGAGGGCTTCGGCCTGCCCGTGCTGGAGGCGATGGCCTGCGGTGCGCCGGTGCTGACCACGCGCCGCGGCCCGCTGCCGGAGGTGGGCGGCGAGGCCGTGGCCTACACCGAGCCGGACGCCTGGGCTGTCTGCCGCGCGCTCTCCGGGCTGATCGAGGATCCAGCCGGCCGCCGCGCGCTCGCCGACGCGGCCTACGAACGATCGCAGCAGTTCAGCTGGAAGGCGTCTGCCGAGGCGCACATGGCCTCGTACGAGCGAGCCGTCGCAGCACACGCGTCCCCCCGCTAGACCAGTAGGCTCGACCAGACCGTTCGAGGGAGGGGGCCTTGTGGAAGCGATTCTTCTGGTCGGGGGCCAGGGGACCCGGCTGAGACCTTTGACGATCTCCACCCCCAAACCGCTGCTTCCCACGGCCGGGGTCGCCTTCCTCGCCCACCAGCTCGCCCGCGCCCGGGCGGCCGGAGTCGACCGCATCGTGTTCGCGACCTCGTACCGTGCGGAGATGTTCGAGGCGGCGTTCGGCACCAACGCGCACGGCGTCGACCTCGCCTATGTCAGCGAGGTCGAGCCGCTCGGCACCGGCGGCGCCATCCGCAACGCGGCCCGCGCGCTGACCTGCGACCCCGATGAGCCCGTGCTCATCCTCAACGGCGACATCCTGTCCGGCCACGACGTGACCGCCCAGGTGGCCATGCACGAGAAGTCGTCCGCCGCCGTGACCCTCCACCTGACGAAGGTCGACGACCCCTCCCGTTTCGGCTGCGTGCCGACCGATCCCGACGGCCGCGTCGCCGCGTTCATGGAGAAGACCCCGCACCCGGTGACCGACCAGATCAACGCGGGCTGCTATGTCTTCCGCCGCTCGGCGATCGACACCATCCCCGAGCACGAGGTCGTCTCCGTCGAACGCGAGTCGTTCCCCTCCCTCATCTCCTCCGGTGCCGTCGTCATGGGCTACGTCGAGACCGCCTACTGGCTTGACGTCGGGACCCCCCAGGCCTTCGTCCAGGGCTCCCGCGACCTGGTCCTCGGCAAGATCGCCTCATCCGCCATGCCGGGTGAGCCCGGCGAGCGCCTCACCCTCCACGGCGCGATCGTGTCGCCCGGCGCCGTCGTCCGCGGCGGCACCACCGTCGGCCGCGGCGCCGAGGTCGAGCCCGGCGCCACCGTGATCGGCAGCGTCCTGCAGGACGGCGCGTTCGTCGCCGAGGGCGCCACCGTCCGCGACTCGGTCGTCGGCCGCGGCGCCCGCGTCGGCGCCGGCGCCGTCCTCGACGGCGTCGTCCTCGGCGACGGCGCCATGGTCGGCCCCGGCAACGAACTGCGCGACGGCCTCCGCCTATGGCCCGGCATCGCCCTCCCCCCCACAGCCGTCCGTTTCTCCACCGACGCCTGACACCGCACAGCCCGGTAGAGGGGCTCCCCGGTGGGGAGCCCCTCTTTTTCAGCTGGTGAGCAGGGGGAGGGAAAGGCCTCGGCCGAAGTGGCCGACGCCGTCGGTCTTGCGGGCGGCCTCGATGCGTTCGGATGAGGGACGGCCGTATTCGGTCGTCCGCTGCACCGCGGGCCTGCCGGCCGAGGCGGCGATGGCCTCCAGCGAGCTGATGGTCTTGAACGAGCCGTTCTCCGACCCCGCCATGCGGCTGATGGTCTCCTCCATCAGCGTTCCGCCCAGGTCGTTCACGCCACCCTTCAGGACGCGGGCGGCCACCTCGTCGCCCAGTTTCACCCATGAGGTCTGGATGTTGTGGATGGCGCCGTGCAGCAGGATCCGGGCCAGCGCGTGCACCGCGAGGTTCTCGCGGACGGTGGGCCCGGGGCGTGCCAGACCGGCCAGGTAGATCGGCGAGTTGTGGTGCACGAACGGCAGCAGCACGAACTCGGTGAACCCGCCCGTCCGCTCCTGCAGTGAGCGCAGCAGCTTGAGGTGCGCGACCCAGTGGGACGGGGTGTCGACGTGCCCGTACATCATCGTCGACGTGGTCGGGAGGCCCACCTCGTGCGCGGTGGTGACGACCTCGATCCACTGCTCGGTCGGCAGCTTGCCCTTCGTGAGGACCCACCGGACCTCGTCGTCGAGGATCTCCGCGGCCGTTCCGGGGAGCGAGTCGACGCCGGCGGCCTTGGCCTCCTGCAGCCACTCACGGAGCGACATGTCGGTCCGGCTGGCGCCGTTGACGACCTCCATCGGGCTGTACGAGTGGAGGTGGATCTCCGGTGCCCGCTTCTTGACCTCTCGCGCGAGGTCGAAGTAGGCCGTGCCCGGCAGGTCGGGGTGGATGCCCCCCTGCATGCAGATCTCGGTCGCGCCTGCCGCCCAGGCCTGGTCGACGCGGTCGCCGACCTGCTCCAGCGAGAGCGTGTAGGCGTCCGCGTCCGTCCGGCGCTGGGCGAACGCGCAGAACCGGCAGCCCGTGTAACAGACGTTCGTGAAGTTGATGTTGCGCGTCACCACATAGGTGACCTCATCGCCGACCGCGTCCCGCCGCAGGTCGTCGGCGAGCTTGGTGAGCGCTTCCAGTTCCGGCCCGTCGGCGTGGAGCAGCGCGAGGGCCTCGTCGTCGGTGAGGCTGGCGGGGGCGGCCTCCGCCTTCGCCAGCGCCGCCTTGATGTCGGCGTCGAAGCGCTGCGGTGCCGACATCCGGTCCTTCAGGGCGTCCCAGTCGCCGTAGACCTCGTCGAAGTCGTCCCGCCGATCGGTGGTCCGCCCGGTCGTGTCGATCTCGACATGGAGATCCGTGCGCCCGAACGCCTCGAACCCCCCGTCCGGCTCCTGCCACGGCCGTCCTTCCGGCATCTTCTCGTCGTCCGCGAGACCCGTGGAGCGTTCGGCCAGCGCGGCGACGTGCCCCATCATCCGCGGGTCGAGCCACGGCTCGCCGCGCTTGACGTACTCCGGATAGACCGGCAGCCGCTCCCGGAGAGTGAAACCCAGCTCGGCCGTCTTGGCCGTCAGCTCGTCGATCTGCGGCCACGGGCGTTCCGGGTTCACATGGTCGATGGTGACCGGCGAGACGCCGCCCCAGTCGTCGATCCCCGCCCGGAGCATCAACGCGAACTCGCCCCCCACCAGATTGGGCGGCGCCTGGATGCGGGCCTTGGTCCCGAGCACCAGCCGCGCCACGGCGATGGTCGCCGCGAGTTCCTCGGGCCCGGCGTCCGGCGTGGCCCGCATCTTGGTGTCGGGCTTGGCGCGGAAGTTCTGGACGATGACCTCCTGGATCGCCCCGTACTCCCGCATCGTCTTCCTGATCGCAAAGATGGACTCGGCCCGCTCTTCCAGCGTCTCGCCGATCCCGATCAAAATCCCCGTTGTGAACGGCGTATTGGTCCGCCCCGCGTCCTCCAGCACACGCAACCTGACCGCCGGGTCCTTGTCCGGTGACCCGAAGTGCGCCTCGCCCCGCTCGCTGAACAACCGCGTGGACGTCGTCTCCAGCATCATCCCCATCGACGCCGACACCGGCTTGAGCCGCTGGAAGTCGCGCCAGCTCATCACCCCGGGGTTCAGATGGGGCAGCAACCCCGTCTCCTCCAGCACCCGGATCGCCATCGCCCGCACGTACGAGATCGTGTCGTCGTACCCATGCGCGTCGAGCCATTCCCGCGCCGGCTTCCACCGGTCCTCCGGCTTGTCGCCCAGCGTGAACAGCGCCTCCTTGCACCCCAGCGCCGCCCCCTGCCGCGCGATCTCCAGTACCTCGTCAGGGCTCAGGTAAGGCGATTCCAACTTGTGTGGAACGGTCGCGAACGTGCAGTAGCCGCACCTGTCCCGGCACAACCGTGTCAAGGGGATGAACACCCCGCGGCTGTACGTGATGATCCCGGTCCGGCCCACGGCCTCAAGCCCGGAGTCCCGCACGCGCGACGCGTACGTCATTAGATCGTCGAGCTGCGCGCCCCGCGCATGCAGCAGAGTGGTGGCCTCGGAAACATCGAGCGTCTTGCCGTCCCGCGCGCGAGCCAACGCCCGGCGAAGCGCGGAGTCCGTCACACCAGCATCCATGCACGCACTCTATGCCAAACGTCATATTTTTTGTCAGCCACCCCCATCCGGGTCGGCCGGCGTTCCCTACAGCCCACCCGAACGCCGCCCTATTCCCCTGAACGCGTTGGAGATCTTCGAGCGGAGCGTCAGGGGTGGCTGGTCAGGCGGGGCCGCGGATGAGGCTCGGGCGGGCTTTTGCCAGGGCGTCGGCGGACTGGCGGAGGGCCTGCATGACGGCGCGGACGGCGGGGCGGCCGTTGGAGGGGGACTCGGTGCCGGTCCGGGTCCACATGACCATGCGGCGGAGGACGTCGGCTTCGGCGATCTCACGGACGACGATGCCGGGTTCGCGTTCGGCGAGGGCCAGATCGGGGGCGAAGGCGACGGCGCCTTGGGCGATCATCGCGAAGATGACCAGGATGTCGTTGGAACGGTGACGGATGTCGGGGCGGAAGCCCGCCACGTCCACGCAGGTGCGTTCCAGGAGGTCGGAGTGGTTGGTGCCGACGTGGCCGGTCGCCCAGGCGGCGTCGGCGAGGTCTGCGAGGCGGACGGGCTCGCCGCTCGCGGCAAGAGGGTGCATCTCGGGCATGGCGAGCCGCATGTGCTCGGTGATGAGGACTTCGGCGGTCAGCTCGGGGCGGTTGGGGCGGGGGAGATGTGAATACTCGTCCGTCATGACGACATCGATGTCCTGCAGGACGAGTGCCTGGAGGACGCGGCTGAACTCCTCGTCGAGGACGTCCACGCACAGGTCGGGGTAGTCCGTTCTGAGGGCGGGCAGCGCGGGGGCCAGGACGTGGAGAAGGGCTGTTTGGAAGCCCACGACCTTGACGGTGCCTGCGACGCGGCCCCCGGCGGCGACGGTCGCCTCTTCGGCGCGCTGGGCCTGGACGAGGAGAGACTCGGCGTGCTCAGCGAGGACTTCGCCGGCGGTGGTGAGACGCAGGCGGCGGCCGACCTTCTCGACGAGCGGGACGCCGACGTCCTTCTGGAGCTGGGCGAGTTGCTGGGAGACCGCCGACGGGCTGTAGCCGAGGATGTCGGCGACGGCGCCCACGGTCCCGAGCTGCTTGAGCTCGCGAAGTATCCGCAGCCTGCCCAGATCCAACATAGTGAAGCGATTCTTACACATTCCATGCAGAAAAGGTCGCTGGACCTGAAGGTTCCACCCGGGTCAAACTAGAGGCACACCGCGCGGGAACGTCCCAGAGCCCCGGCCAGGGCTCACCCATCACGACCAAAAGGACACTCCCATGCTCACGTTCCTCATCCTCTTCGCCGCACTCGCCGTCCTGGGCCCGCTCTTCGGCGCCGACTCGCGTGACGGCCTCGACTGGGCCCGCAACAACTTCTGGATGCGCCGCAGGCAGTCTAGAAGTGGCGATAGTCACGCACAGCGAGACGCGGCCCGCGTCGCGGAGGCCCGGCGCCGGACGATTCCAGCAGCCGGGTGACCCGGTGCCGGTGTCCCGCGTACGGCTCCAGTAGCTCGAGCATCCCGTCGTCGTCGACCTTGCGGCCGGTGAACGCCCAGCCCACGATTCCGGGCAGGTGGTAGTCGCCGACCGAGACGGCGTCGGGATCGCCGAGAGCCCGCTGCCGGATCTCGGCGGCGGTCCAGACCCCGATGCCGGAGAGCGAACGCAGTTTGGCCTCAGCCGGGTCGTCCTCCAGGCGTTTCGCCACCCGGGCGGCGCCGATGATCGTACGAGCCCGTACCGCCTCCGCACCTGAGCGGTGCCATTCCCACGACGGGATGCGCGCCCACACCTCAGGCGGCGGAGGCACTCGCATGTCCGGGGCGCCGGGCGCGGGCTGCCCGAAGCGCCGCAGGAGGTAGCGCCAGGCGCGCCAGGCCTCCATACCGAGGACCTTCTGCTCCAGCACGCCGGGCACGAGCGCTTCGAAGACCCGGTGGGTACGGCTGATCCGCAGGCCGGGGCTCCGCACGATCAGGTCGCGGAGCAGCGGCAGTTCCGGGTCGAAGTCCTCGGGGGTGTCGCAGGCGCCCAGCAGGTCAGGCAGTCCGTCCAGCAGCCATGCGGCTCCCGGGCCCCACGCCGCAGCCTTGATGACCGATCCGGACTCGCGCAGGCTGAGCGTTCCGGGCCCGTCAGGGGTGAACGAGGCGCGCCAGATCGTGCCGTCGCGGTCGATCCGGAACGCCGGGTCGCCGGATCCGCGCCGGTGCGGCTTCAACGTCCGCCGCACGTCGACCTGCCACGGCGGCCGCCATTCTCGTTCCAACATCGCACCGCAAGTGTGCCACCACCTGCCGACCCGTCAGGCACGCCCCGGGAAGAGCAAAGGCACCCCGGCCGGGGATCGCCCGGCCAGGGTGCCTTCCCTCAGCCCCCACCCAGCCTCCCTTTCAAGGGACAAGCTGCGCTTGGAAGCCTCTTTGATCAGCTTTCTCCGGGGTCAGGCGAAGACGCGGATCGCGTGCGCGGCGAGGTTCTTCTCCGCCGACTTGGTGAATTTGCGGACGTGCACGCTGGTCGTGGTGCGCGGCCACTTGGCCTCGACGATCTTGCCCTTGCCGAGGTAGATCGCGACGTGGGTGGTCTTCCAGCCGTTCTCGCCACCGCCCCAGAAGATCATGTCGCCGCGGCGCAGGTTCTTGTAGGAGACCTTCTCGCCCTTCGTGAACTGGAATCCGGTGGCCGGGCCGATGTCCTTGCCGGCGCCCTTCCAGAACGCGTAGGCCGTGAAGCCCGAGCAGTCGTACCCGTAGCGGTTGTAGTCGTCCGCGCTCTCACGGAAGTGGTTCTTGGGGTTGCCGCAGCTCGGGCCGCCCAGGCCGCCGCCGCCCCAGGAGTACGGGATCTTCTTGCCGGTCTGGGAGAGGGCCGCCGAGATGACCCGCTCGACCTTCTGCTTGGAGGTGCCCTTGGTGGAGCCCTTCACCTTGCGCGCGGCGGCCCGGCTCTGCCGGCCGTGGTGCGCCCCCGGCTGGAGGCAGCGGGGGTCTTCGAAGACGGGCTTGCCGTAGCCGGGTCCGGCCGTCGGCTTGTCGTTGTCACACTTCGGGATGTCCGGCACGAACTTGCTGTAGCCGGTCTTGACGTAGTGGTCGGGGATCCACAGGTTGTCCGTGGTCTTGTCCCAGACGTACGACTCGTAGGCCAGCGTGCCCCAGGCCTGGCACTTGATCTTGATCTTGGTGCCCTTGGGGTACTGCTTGTACGACTTGGCCTTGAGGTCCTTGACCTTCAGGCCGCCGAGGGCGGCGGTGGTCGGGAACTCGCGCGCGGCATCGGCGTTGCTGACGTTCCCAGCGGTTGCGGAATTGTTTCCGGTGCTGAGGACGACGGCGATGAGTGCCGCCGTCGCGCAGGCTATGGCGATCGCCGAAGCGATGATGAGGCGTGCTCGCTGCTTCATGAGGGAGAGCGAACTCCTTTCGGGCGCGCCGAAATTGCCGCCGCGCCCAGCGGGGGGCGAGCGGCTGGTGGATCGCTCCACTGCCGCTCTTATGACAAGCCGGTCGGTCGTCGCCGCCGGCATTACTCGTAATCTTTGGGTGGATCTCTTTCGGTGACTCCTTGGAGGGGAGCCGTAACGATCTTGTCATGACTAATGCGACGGATGAGTGCTTCTGTGGAAAGAACGGCGAATGACCGGTCTGCCGATAGGCCCTCGGCGATGCCCCCGCGCCGTCGCCGGTTGCCCGTCCTCCTAGCGGTCGGCGCCCTTGTCGCCGCTGGCGTCGGCGGTGGAGGAGCCTGGGCGCTCGGTGCGTTCTCCGAGACGTGCAGCGGTGCGCCGCTGGAAGTGAAGATCGCCGCGCAGCCCGAACTCGCCCCGGCCCTGCGGAACGTGGCGGACCGCTTCAACGTGGAGTCGCGACGGGTCGGCGGCCGCTGTATCCGGGCTCAGATCACAGCGATCGCTCCCGCCGACTACGTCCGTACGCCCGCGAACACGAACGCTCAGCGCAGTGACGCGTGGATCCCCGAGTCGTCGCTGTGGCTCGGCGTCGCACGCCGCGCTGGGCACCAGACGGTCCCTGCGGGCGCGCCCTCGTTCGCCACTTCGGCCGTGGTGCTCGCGACCACCCGTCCTGTGGACGCCGAGTTCCGCAACGCCGGCGTGGCGCCCACCTGGCGGCTGTTGCTCGGCCGGAAGGCCAAGGGAATCACGCTGGCACACCGCACGACCGACCCGGCGAAAGGGATGACCGGCACCGTCGCCATGATCGCCCTCGCGCAGGTCCAGAAGAAGCCGGTGAACGGGCGGATCGTCGGTGAGCTGCGGCGCGGCGCGGAGATCACCCCACTGCACGACCTCGCCGGCATGGAACGCTTCGTCCGCCCGCTGGCGGTGACCTCCGAGCAGGCCGTGGTCGCCTACAACGACGCGCACCGGCCCAATCCCGTGGTGGCGCTGCCGCCCCGGGAGGGGACGCTGATGCTCGACCATCCGTTCGCGATCACCGCCCGGGATCCGCTCCGGCACGACGGCGCGGCGGCCTTCCTGTCGGCGCTGGGCTCCCGTTCCGCCCGCGAGACGCTGCAACGATTCGGCTTCCGTACGCCCGAGGGCGCGATGGGAGCGGCGTACGCGCGCGACCACGGCCTCACCGAGACCGCGCCGCGCGTCCTGCGCCTGCCCACCCAGAAGGAGATCGACCAGGCGCTCCGCTCCTGGTCCAGCCGATGACTCCGCTATCCGGCCCGGCTAGCGCACCTCGATGAACGCGTCGGGGCTGCGCGGCGGCCGGTCGCGCGGCGGCGCGGCGGCGTGCCCCACCCCGATCGCCCCCATGGGGTCCCACTCGTCCGGGATGTCCAGGGCCTCGCGAACGACGTCGCGGCAGAACATCGTGCTCGACACCCAGCAGGAACCAAGCCCCTCGACCGCCAGGCCGACCAGCAGGTTCTCCACGCCCGCGCCCATCGCGACGACGAACATCTCGCGCTCGGCGCCCGCCCGGCGCGCGTCCGGGTAGTCGTGCGAGCCGTCCATCACCAGGCACGGGACGATCAGGTACGGGGCACGCCGGAGCACATCGCCGCGCCGCAGCCGCTTGGTGATCGACTCCTCGGAGAAGCCGTCGCGGCGCAGATCCGCCTCCCACGCGTCGCGCATGGCGTCCAGCAGTTCGATCCGGGCGTCGGCTGATTCCAGCAGGACGAAACGCCAGGGCGTCGTGTGGTGCGGGGCGGGCGCGGTGATCGCGGCGGCGACCGCCCGGCGGACCACCGCCGGGTCCACCGGCTCGTCGGTGAACTCCCGGATCGTCCGGCGCGCGTGCAGCACGTCGGACGATCCGTACCGGAACATGTCCTCGGACGACGGCCGCACCAGCGCACGCGCCCCCGGGCCGTCCTCCTCGGTGACCAGCCCGCCCATGCCGCGGACCACGGCGATCGGCACGCCGTCGAGCTTGCCCTTGACCAGCTCGGCGGCCGACGCGAGCTCGTCGGCGATCGCCGTGACGGTCGCCTCCAGGCGGTTGCCGTACGCGTCGTCCCGGCCGCGCAGGTCGTCCAGCGGCGCCAGCCCAGCCACACCGATCGCGGCGTCGGTCAGGCCGATCCGCCATGGGCGCCCGAGCGTGTCGGACACGATGACGGCGGCGTTCACGCCGGTGCGCTCGCGCAGCGCGGCGCGGATCCGGCGGGCCGACTCGTCCGGGTCGGCGGGCAGGAGCAGCACGGTGCCGGGCGCGGTGTTGGAGGCGTCGACGCCGGCGGCGGCGAGCACGAGTCCCTGCCGCGTCTCGACGATCCGCGTCTCACCGTGGGCGTGCGCCCGGCGGGCCACCACCCGGACGGTCTCGGCGTCGATCGCCTTCTCGCGGTCGTCGGCGACGAGCACGCGGCCCTCGGCCTTGCTCACGATCTTGGACGTGATCACGAGGATGTCGCCGTCCTCGATCGTCCCGGCCGGCACGAGGGCGGCGATGTCATCGCCCTCCTGTACCTGCGGCAGTCCCTGGAGCCCGAACACCTGCAACGTCACGCGAGCTCCTCGGCGAGGTCGAGCGCGGCACGGGCGATGGCCGCGGTGGCTTCCGGGTCGCTCATCAACAACGGACGGGACCGCACGTCCATGCCGTCGACCCGTACGCCGGAGTCCGCCTCTGCCACCAGCCACCCGTTCACCAGGTCCGGCCCGTACAGCTCGGCGACGGCCTGGGCGGAGGTCTCCACGCCGATCGCGGTGAGGCACGCGTCGGCCATGCCGCGCACCGGCGCGCCGCCGATGATCGGGGAGACCCCGACCACGGTCTTGGCCGCGACGGCGGCGCGGACGCCCGGCACGGACAGGATCGTGCCGATGCTCACGACCGGGTTGGACGGCGGGAAGAGCACGACGTCGGCGGCCTCGATCGCCTCCAGTACGCCCGGCGCGGGCTTGGCGTCCTCGGCGCCGACGAGCGCGATCGACTCGGCGGGGATCGAGGCGCGCAGCCGTACCCACCACTCCTGGAAGTGGATGGCACGCCGCCCGGTGTCCGGATCGTCGATCACGACATGCGTCTCGGCCTGGTCATCGGTCATCGGGATCAGCCGGACGCCCGGCTGCCAGCGGTCGCACAGCGCCTCGGTGACGGCCGACAGCGGATATCCGGCCGCGAGCATCTGGGTGCGCACGATGTGGGTCGCGAAGTCGCGGTCGCCGAGGCCGAACCAGCTCGGTCCGACCCCGTACTCCAGCAGCTCCTCCTTGACGGTGAAGCTCTCGCCGGTCCGGCCCCAGCCCTGGTCCTCGTTGATGCCGCCGCCGAGCGTGTACATCACGGTGTCCAGATCGGGACAGACCCGGAGTCCGAACAGCGTGATGTCGTCGCCGGTGTTGCCGATCACTGTGATCTCGGCCGCGGGGGCGGCCGCCTGCAGTCCGCGCAGGAAGCGGGCTCCGCCGATGCCGCCCGCCAGCGCCACGATCCTCATGCGGGCCAGCCTAGGGCGCCCGAGGCCCCGCCCCCGACGCCGGTACGGCTCTTGTACCGCACTTGGCCGCTCTATGAGGCACGCCGCGGGTAAACACCTGCCTGGACGATCATTGCCTGGCGTACGCCGGGCAGCACGATGTGCAAAGCTTTGGGTAGGAAACCGATTCCCTCTGTCTGGAGAGATGGTCGTGAATAAGGAAGCCGTCCAGCGTTTGCGTGAACCGGCCGCCTGGGTACTGGTCGCCTCTGCCGGCCTGCAACTGCTCGCCGGCATCATCGGCCTCTTGTCCGGAAACAGCTTCAAGTACAACGCGTTCTCGGAGATCTCCGGCGGTACTTTCACCAGTGTCGCCGTCGTCGGGCTTCTCGTGCTCGCCGTGTTTCTCGTCACCTGGCTGGACCCGCCCACCTCGCAGGCGCGCACCATCGTGATGGGTGCCCTCGGCGTGCTCGGCGGCATCGCGCTGTTCACCGTCATCTCCTGGCTGGCGGGCATGCTCGCAGGCGGGGACGGCGTGACCGAAGTCAAGATCAGTGCTTCGGCCAAGCTCGCCGCGTTCCTGGTCGGTGTCGCCAAGCTCGCCGTGATCGGCATCGGCGGCTGGGTCATCTTCACGGTCTTCCAGGGCATGCAGCCGACGCGCCCAAAGGCGGCGGCGCCCGGCCAGGTGCCCGGCCCGTACCCCGACTACGGCTACCAGCAGGGCCAGCAGGGCCAGCAGGGTCAGCAGCAGTACGGCCAGCAGCAGGGCTACGAGCAGCAGCAATACGGCCAGCAGGCCGGCTATGAGCAGCAGCAGGGCTATGGCCAGCAGCAGTACGGCCAGCAGGCGTACGGCCAGCAGGGCTATGGCGACCAGGCCCAACAAGGCTATGGCGACCAGGCTCAGCAGGGTTACGGCGACCAGCAGCAGTACGGGCAGCAGCAATACGGCCAGCAGGCGGGTTATGACCAGCAGGGCCAGCAGGCCGGTTACGACCAGCAGGGCCAGCAGGGCCAGCAGCAGTACGGCGGCCAGGCCGGATACCAGCAGCCCGCCGCCGAGGAAGAGGGCGCCGGGGAGTGGACCCGTGCCTACGGTGGATCATCCGACGACAGCGGCCAGGGCGGCGGATACGGCCAGCCCGGATACGGGCAGCAGGGCCAGCAGGGTCAGCAAGGGCAGCAGGGAGAGCAGAGCCCTGAAGAGGGCGGCGACTGGTACCGGGACAACCGTCCGCCGCAGTGAATATCTGACGGCCGGAACTGATCACTGGTCAATCTCGATCGTTTCGATCCCCAAATAGCTCCCTATGTCACCCCGGAAACTTGTTCCGCTTGACGGACCGGGTCTTACACGCGTGTAATTTCGTGCGTGTAGTTCTATGCCTTCTCGGGGGATGGAGCTGAGGGAAGGCATTGACCAGGGGGCTCCACGGGCTAGGAGGTGCGCTGTGAGCGAGGTAGTGATCCCGCTGGCGCACGGCACAGACGGTGAAGAGTTGGGCTGGCAGGAGCGCGCGCTGTGCGCGCAGACGGACCCGGAGGCATTTTTTCCGGAGAAGGGCGGCTCCACTCGCGAGGCCAAGAAGGTGTGCCGGGCATGCGAGGTGCGGGCAGAGTGCTTGGAGTACGCGCTTCAGCACGATGAACGTTTCGGAATTTGGGGAGGACTGTCGGAGCGCGAACGCCGCAAGCTGAAGCGCCAGGCCGTCTGACCGGGTAAGCCCTGGCCCCTCGTTCGAGGGGGACCTCCCCGATCTAGGGGGATCCCAGGGCGGGTCTCCCGGGCCACGCGTACAGTGGTCAGCCGTGCCGGCCCATGGGCCGGCACGGCTGCTGCCCGTCGACCCCGCGAGCGCCCCTTGTCGACTCCACTCTCCCGCCCAGCCGATCGCAGCCCTCGCCCAGCCGATCGTCACGTCGTCACGGCCGTCCTTGTCGCGCACGAGGGTGCTCGCTGGCTGCCGGAGACGCTCAAGGCGCTGCTGACCCAGACCCGGCCGGTGCAGCGACTCGTCGCGGTCGACACCGGCAGCCGGGACCGCGGTCCCGCCGTGCTGGGAGAGGTCGTGGGTCCCGGCAACGTGCTCACACTGCCCCGGACGACCGGATATGGCATGGCGCTGGCTGAGGCGCTGAAGCATCCCGCGGCCTCGGTCCCCGTCCCTGACGAGGCACCGGGTGAGCCCCGCACCGAATGGATCTGGCTGCTCCACGATGACTCGGCGCCCGCGCACGACGCGCTCGCGCTGCTGCTGCGGGTGGCCGACGCCGACCCCAACGCGACCGTCCTCGGCCCCAAACTCCGCGACTGGACCGACCGCCGGGTGCTGCTCGAACTGGGCGTCACCATCGACGGTGCCGGCCGCCGCGAGACCGGCCTCGACCGCAGCGAGTTCGACCAGGGGCAGCACGACGGCATCAAGGATGTGCTCTCCGTCGGCAGCGCCGGGATGCTGGTGCGCCGGGACGTGTGGGAACGGCTGGGCGGCTTCGACACCGAGTTCGGGCTTTTCCGCGACGACCTCGACTTCTGCTGGCGGGCGCACGCCGCCGGGCACCGGGTGGTCGCGGTCAGCGACGCGGTGGTCTTCCACGCCGAGGCGTCCCGGCGGGGAGTGCGCGAGATCGGCATGTCGGCCGAGTCGCCGCGGCGCCGTGACCGCCGCAACGCGCTCTACGCCCTGCTGGCCAACCTGCCCGTGTTCCCGATGGTGCGGACGCTGGTCCGCAACATCTGGTCGACGTTCGTCCGCATCATCTTCCTGCTCGTGGTCAAGCAGCAACAGGCGGCGAAAGACGAGCTGGGTGCGCTCGGCGACGTGCTGCGGAGCCCGCGGCGGTTGATGCGCGCACGCGCCGCGCGAGCCGATGGCCGGCGGCACGTCTATCACTCCATCAAGCGCTACCAGGCCCGGTGGGTAGCGCTGCGCCAGACCTTCGAGGCGCTGGGGAACCACCTGGCCGCCAAGAGCGCCGCCAAGAACGCGGCCAGCCGCCGCCACGACGAGGATGTCCCGATCCCCGACAGGCCGAGTGTGATCCGCCGGTTGCTCGCGCACCCGGGGCTCGTGCTCGTCCTGGGCCTCACCGTCGTCTCGATCGCCGCCGAGCGTTCGCTGATCATCGCCGCCGGGCGGCTCGGCGGCGGTGCGCTCGTGCCGGCCTGGGGCGGTGCGGACGAGCTGTGGGCCCAGTACGTCTCGGGCTGGCATCCGGTCGGCCTCGGATCGGACGCGGGCAGCCCGCCGTACGTGGCCGTCCTCGCGCTGCTGTCCACGATCACGTTCGGCAAGCCCTGGATCGTCGTCTCGGTGCTGCTGCTCGGGAGCGTCCCGATGGCCGGGCTCGCGGCCTACCTCGCGGCCAGGCTCGTCGTCTCCGACGACCCGGTGTCCGGCCGGCGTGTCCACCACCCGCGCCGCCGCGTCCCCGCGCCGTACATCCGGGCCTGGTTCGCGGCCGTGTACGCGCTGTTGCCCGCCGCCACCGGCGCCATCGCGGGCGGCCGGCTCGGCACCGCCGTGGTGATCGTGCTGCTGCCGCTGATCGCCGTCCAGGTGGCGCGGATGTACGGCCTGCCACGGAAAGCCAGGCCCGCCGATCCGGTGCTGCGGCACAAGCGTGCACGGCGTGCGGCCTGGTGTGTCGCGCTGCTGCTCACGGTGGCGATGGCATTCGTTCCGCTGACCTGGCCGCTCGCACTCGTCGCGGGTGCCCTGACCTGGGTGCTCTTCGAGAGCCGGGCGCGTGGCGGCGGCCGCCGCAACCTGGTCATCGCGCTGGCGACGCCGCCGCTGCTCCTGCTGCCGTGGACGGTGGGCCTGCTGCTGCACCCGTCCCGCTTCTTGCTCGAAGCGGGGCTGCACACGGCGGTCACGCCCGCCGCCGCCCGCGACCTGCTTGCGCTCAACCCCGGCGGTCCGGGCACCCCCGCACGCTGGACGATGTACGGGCTGCTCCTGATCGCGATCTGCGCGCTTCCGCTGCGCGGCCGGCGGACCGCCGTGCTGGCAGGCTGGATGCTCGCCATCTTCGGTGGCGTCACCGCGATCCTGGTCAGCATGGCCACGGTGTCGAAGGGCGCCGACGAGGCACCGGCCTGGCCGGGCGTGGCACTCGTCTTCGCCGCCGCGGGCGTGCTCCTGGCCGCCACCGCGGCGGTGCAGCGCGGTGTGGAGGTCCTCGCCGGCCGCCACCTCACGTACCAGGCAGGCGGGGCGGTGGTCGTGCTCGCCGCGCTCAGCGTGCCCGTGCTCGCAGCCGGAGTCTGGATCGCTCAAGGCGCCGGCGGTCCGCTCGGCAAGGTCGACCCCGATGTCATTCCCGCGTTCGTGAACGCGCCGACAGGGCCGCGGACGCTGGTCATGCACCGCGAAGGTTCCGGCCGCGTCGCCTACACCGTCGTACGCGGCCGCGAGCCGATGCTCGGCGAGGCCGAGACACCGGTGAACGAGACGGCGCGGCGCAGGATGGACGGATTCGTCGCCGGGCTCGCGGGCGGCCGGGTCGGCGACGGCCAGGCGCTCACCCGGATGGGCGTCCAGTACGTCCTCGTGCCCCGGCCCGGACGCGACGCACTGACCGGAATCCTCGACGCGAACCCCGAGCTCACCCGGCTCAGCCGCACGCGCGACTTCGGGACCTGGCGCCTCCCCTCGTCAGCGGGTCGCCTGATGTTGCTGGACGACGGGGTCGTGACGCCGCTGACCGCCGGGCAGACTCCGGCCGTCTCGGCGACCGTGACCGTCCCTGCCGGGACCGGCCCCCGGATGCTGCTTCTCGCCGAACCTGCCGACGGCGGCTGGCGCGCCGAGTTCAACGGCGCCGAGGTCACGTCCAAGACCGTGGACGGCTGGGCCCAGGGCTACGAGTTGCCGGCGAGCGGCGGCGAGTTCGAACTGTCGCGCGGCATGATGGTGCGGCACCTGTGGGTCGGCGTCCAGGGGATCGCGGTCCTGCTGGTCGCCGCTCTGGCGCTGCCTGGTGTGCAGCTGGAAGGGCAGGTCGCGTCCGGCGGCCACGGGCGTCATGGCCGGGCCCGCAGACGCCGGGCACGCGCCGCCGCAGGCTCGCTGGTCCGCCGGACGGAGTCCCTCCGCCTCCGACGAGGCGTTCAGCCTGAGACGGCCGAGGGCGCGCCGAGCGAGTCCGGAGCACCTGGGCCGAATGAATCCGAAGCGCCGGGGCCGAGTAAGTCCGGAGAACCGGGGTCGAGCGAGTCCGGCGAACCGGGGCCCATCGAGACCGTGGACGCTCAGCGGGCCGGGTCCGAGGAGCGTACGTAGATGGACAAGATCCTCCGCCTGCTGGGCTTCCGCTACGCCACTGCCGGCCTCGTGCTGGTGGCACTGCTGGCGCTGTACGGAGCCGCGACCCTGTCCCGCCCCGAAGACCGCACGCGGACCGCGGCGAAGAGCGTCGAGGTGCCGGTGGCCTGGGCGTCCCTCGTCTGCCCCTGGGGCGGCGAGGACGGGCGCCTGAGCCTCCTGACGCCCCCCAAGGGCGCGTCCGGCAGCGGCAAGGTGGACGTCGTCCAGACCACGAACGGCAAGCCGCTCGCCTCGGTGCCCAACGCGGGGACGTCCTGGGCCAAGGACATACGCCGCGACAAGAACGACTCGTTCACCGTCCGGGGCAGCGGGCCGCTCGCCGCCGGGCTGGAGGCCGAACGGACCATCCACTGGCCCGGCGGGCCGGACCGCGGGCTGGCAGGGACCCGATGTGCCCGCCCGGGGACGGACCTGTGGTTCCTCGGCCCCGGACCGGTCGCCGCCGAGCGCATCGACCTCTACCTCACGAACGTGGACGCACAGCCCGCCTCGGTCGACGTCACCGCGCTGTCCGGCGAGGGACCGCTGGACACCGTGGACGGCCACGGCATCCCCGTCGAGCCGTACAGCACCAAGATCGTCCGCATCGGGAAGTCGCCCGAAGGGCTCGGCGACATCGTGACCACCGCGCGCGATCTGGCGCTGCACGTGCGTGCCGGGACCGGCCGGGTGGCGGCCTCCATCCGGGTGCGGGTCGACGAGAAGAAGGGCATCGAGTGGATGCCCTTGTCGCCGGCGCCCGCCACCTCGCTCGTGGTGCCGGGAGTGCCTGGCGGCGGCGGGCGGCGCCAGCTGCTGATCGGCGTGCCCGGCGAGCAGGACGCCCGGATCCGCATCCAGGTGATCACCGCCAGCGGCGCGTTCGCCCCGCAGGGACAGGACGTACTGGACGCCCCCGCCGAGACGGTGACCCCGTTCGATCTCGACCGTGCCCTGTCGGGCAAGCCCGCCGCGGTCAGGCTCGTGTCCGACCGGCCGATCGTCACGGGCCTGTCCGCCCAGCGCGGCGCCGACGTCGCGTACGGCACAGCCACACTGCCGCTGGGTGCGCACGGCGGCTTTGTCACCGACAACCGTTTCTCGGCGTATCTCCAGCTGACCGCGCCCGCCGGCGCCGCCACCGTCCGGGTGACGTCGGTGGACCCGAAAGGCCAGGGCTCACCCCAGGACGTCAAGGTCGGAGCGGGTCGGACGGTCGAGATCAAGCTCACCGGCCCGGGCGAAGGGGGCTATGGCACGCTGATCGTTCCGCGACCGGGCTCAGGTCCCGTGCACGCCGCGCGCAACCTCGCCACAGGCAAGGGCGACAAAGGGCTCTTCACGATCCTGCCTATCGGCCCGGCACTCAGTACGGTCACCTTGCCGCCAGTGGGAGACTCCCAGACCGCGCTCATTCCCTGAGCGCCTGAGCGCGATGTGAGCCCCGTCCCCTCAGGCCGGGGCCCACCGCGAGAGTGGAAAGGGTCGATCCACTCACGTCTTCGCGATTCGCCATGTTCTCCGAGATCAGGGGCCGCATGGCGAACGCCTCAATAATCACGCCGACGCCGCGCCACGCGAAGATGCCCTGGGCCCATTCCGGCTAGTGCCTGAGAACTATGGCCCTGTCAATCAGTGCGCGGTCGAGGAAAGCGCGTCGTACATCAGCCGCAGAGGTCCTGGGCCGGTGCGATTACGCCAGGTCTCCCCGGAGTTGTTGGTGTACCGCGACTTCCAGCTGTTGCCGGTGCCTTTGTTCTTGATTGTGGTGTGCTCCAGGCCCTGCCCTGCGGCATAAATCGACTTGTGCTTCGCCCGCATGCCCGTCGCCGAGCCGCTGGTGATCATGTCGTCGTCACTCGCGCCGATGAGGGTCCAGTCCGTTCCGCCGGCCGCCTGGGGGTTCTGCCCGGCCCACTTGAGGAAGCCGCTGCCGGGCCGCAGGTCGCTGCACTGCTTCCAGCCGCGGAGCGCCGTGCATGAGGTCGCCCAGCTGGTGCCCGTGTGAGGCGAGCTGAACGTGACGACGTCCTTGATCTGAAGCTTGTCGGGCCAGTCCGCGTTCTTCCCGTACCGCCGCACGCCCTCGATGGCGGCGCGCACGACCACGCCGCCCATCGAGTGCGCCACCACGTCTACGGGTTTCCCTTGTTTCGTGTAGTGGTTGTGGATGTCCCAGGCGAGCCTGCGGCCCAGCTCCTGGACCCGCGTGTTGAGATTGCCGTTGAACTTGCGGGTGCAGCGGGTGTCCTTGGCGTAGAAGCCCCAGGTGACCAGGCTGCCGGTCCAGCCGCGGTTCTTAAGGGCGGCCTTGGCCGCCTTCCAGGCGCTCTCACAGTTGAGCTGCGCGTCACCCGCGGCGGAGTGGTTCCAGTCGATCCCGTGGACAAAGTAGACGGCTCCGGAGGGCGCCGCTTGTGCTGGAGTGGGGATGCTCAGTGTGCCGACGGCGGCCAGTACGGCGATCGCCGTACTGGCCACCTTGCGCGATATGGGGGGCATGCGCGGGGGCCCTTCATGACACGGCCATGATCCCGATGATCATGACGGTGCCATGATCATGACCGTTTGCCACCTTTCGCACCAGAGCCCCAGGTACAAAGCTCTAGGCCCCTGAGCACTACCGCAGCCCAACCCCCAAAGCAGTCACACAGGCCAAATCCGCGCACACACGGATGCCCTGTCGAGCTGACAGGGCATCAAGTCGGTAACAAGATGGCGACGTAGCGTGATGGCGGCTGAGACGACGCGGTCACGCGCGCGCTCAAAACGAGCGGCCGGGGCTATGCGCGCGGGCGCTCAGACGCGCGGGGATGCGCGGGTGCTCAGGACGCGCGGCGGTTGGCCTCGGGAGTGAGGATGATCACACGCGGGTGAGGTCAGTCGTCGGGGGTGTCGTAGCTCGGGTCTACGGATTCGGGGGAGACGCCCAGCAGGTCGGCCACCTCTTCTACGAGGAGGTCGCGGATGAGCCTGCCCAGGTCTCGTTCGCCGGTGGCGCGGGCCTCGACCGGGCGGCGGAAGACCGCGATGCGGACGGGGCGGCCGTTGTCGCCGGGCACGGTCTGGCCGAGCGGGACAGGGCCGTCGAACCAGGGGCCGAGGTCAGGGACCTCATCGACGGCGAACTCGACCTGCGCGAGCTCGCGCCCCCAGCGCTGTTCCAGCCGGCGCACCTCGTCGCGGACGAGGTCGTCGAAGCGCTCCGCGCGGGTGCGGGAGACCGGAGCCTGTGGGGGTGTCAGAGGGCCACGGAGGCCGCGGCCGTACCGGTCGCGACGACGCACGCGTGCCACACGGGATCGCACGTTGACCAGACTACCCGCCCGGCCCCCTGGTTCCTCCTCTCCAGGGCATTGACAGTCCGTCCATTGACAATTGGTCCAAGGAGAGTTGGGAGCTTTCGCCGGAAATTGAGCGCAATCGTACGATCTTGTTCATGGAGCTATGCCAGAGTAGGGCGGCGCGAGGATGACACTCGTTCCACGCTCTACGGCGCTGTCCGGGGAGACTGACATGGATGGATCATCCCCATGGTCCCCGCCGGGGGGCGACCCGGTGCCCCAGCCCCGGCGCAACCATGACCGGCTGACGGTCGCGGCGGCCCTCGCGCTGGCGGCCGGGCTGCTGCTCGGTGCGGGCGGATGGGCGTTGACGCGCGGCGGGCCCGACTGCGACGGCCGCACACAGTGGCTGGCCGTCACGGTCGATCCGGCCATCGCTCCCGCCGCCACCATCGTGGCCGAGCGCTACAACGCCGATCAGCGGGCGAAGGCACGCTGCGCGTTGGTGCGCGTCACGGCTGGAGACTCGGACCGGACATCGGCGTCGTTCGCGACCAGCCAGACCCCGCCGGACGTCTGGATTCCCGACTCGTCGTTGTGGATCGACCTGGCGCGCGGCAGGGCGAAGCGCACGGCGGGTCCTGGAACGGACGTGGCCTCGGTCGCATCATCGCCGCTGGTCTTCGCCATGCCGGCGCAGAGCGACGGTGCCGCACCCAACGAGGACGTGACCTGGCGGGGGCTCACGGCGGGCGTACGGTCCCGGAAGGCCAGCAGCAGCGCTGACAGTGGCGCGGGGCCCGGCGACGGTGACGGTGGCGCGGGAGCCGGCAGCGGTGACGGTGGCGCGGGAGCCGGCAGCGGTGCGAGCGGTGCAAGCGGGAAGGTGCGCCTTCGGATGCTCGACCCGGATCGGACCGGTGCGGGGATGGCGACCCTGCTGGCGTTGGAGGCATCGTCCGGCGGGCTCGACCGGTTCGCCCAGACGCTCCGTACGACCAAGCTCCTGCCCGCAGCGGGGGCCGGAGAACGCATGCGGGCCGAGAAGAAGAACGACGGGCGCGTGCACGTGGCCGTCCTGCCGGAGCAGTCGGTGTGGTCGCAGAATCGCAGCACCGGCTCCAAGCTACGAGCCATCTACCCGGCCGACCGCACGCCCTACCTGGACTTCCCCTTCACGGTCGTCACGACCAACCCGGACAAGAAGCGGATCGCCCACGACTTCCGGACCGCCCTGCGTTCCGCCCGGACGGTTGGTGATCTTCAGCGGACGGGCCTGCGCGGGCCCGTCGGCACCGTTCCCGCGTTCCGCGACGGCGGAGGCCGTAGCTCCCTGTTGCTGACGGGGACGGAGCTCTCCGCGCCCGCGTCCACCGGGATGGCAGTCGCCAAGCGGGGCGCGGCGGCGCGCATCCGGGGGGTCTGGCAGGACTTCGCGCGCGTCACCAACATCCTGGTCGTGATCGATCCCCCGAAGATCGCTCGTTCGGGCCCGGCGGCGGGACTGGCCGACCCTGCGATCCAGCCGCTGAGCGAGATGATGACCGCGCTGGGTGCGGGCTTCGCATCCATGCCTGACAGGAGCACGTTCGGGCTCTGGAGGGTGTCGACCGGCCGCGGCCGCCCGTACGACCCGCTGGCACGCGTCCGCGAGCTCGGCGACACCGATCCGGACGGCGTGGCGCACCGGTTGCGCCTCCAGGAGGCGCTGCGGAAGCTCCAGCCCCGGCAGGAGGGCACAGCGCGCCTGTACGAGGCGATCCGGGCGGCCCAGCGGGAGGTGACGCGCACCCACGTCCCGGACAAACTCAACGCCGTGGTGGTGCTCACCTCCGGAGCGGACAAGGGCGGCGGGCGCGCCGGGCGCGCGGCGTTGCGGCAGGTCAGGCAGTCCTACGACCGGAAGCGCCCGGTGAACGTGATCGTGCTCGACTTCGACGGCACGATCGCGCCCGAACTGGGGTCGGCGACACAGGCCACCGGCGGCTGCGCCTTCAAGATCGACAACTTCAGCCGGATCATGGCGCTCTTCCAGAGGTCGGACAGCATGCGCATCGCCGACGGCAACGCGGTGTGCGGCCCATGAACGGCTCGACCACCTGGGTGCGGCTGGGAGTCGCGTTCCGGCTGCTTCTCTCTCTGCGGCTGCTCGGGCTCGCCATGGCGGTGGCGCTGACGCCCGCCGCCCGGCTGGACGCGGGCCTTGCTCTCAGCGCGGCGGGGCTTGCCCTGCTGTCCACCGCCGGGATCTTCCTCTGGCGGCCGGTGCTGGCCTGGCTGGTGCGGTGGCCTGCTCTGTGCTGCGTGGACGCCCTTCTGGCCGCCGCCGTGCTCGTTCAGGGCGGGGTCTTCGGGGCGGCATTCCTGTTCACGGTGTCGACGTCGGCGATCGCCGGGGTCCTGTACTCGTGGCGTCCCGTGCTGGTGGTCTGCGTGACCCAGATCGTTCTCAGCTATGCGGCCGTGGCCCTGGGGGAGCCGGTCACGGGACGTCCGGACACGGCGATCCTCCTATCCGGCTTCTATCCCGTCGCGGCCTGCGCCGGAGTGTGCCTGCGGCGGCTCCTCGACCAGTACGCGGACGCCGAGGCCGCGCTGCGGAACGCCAGGACCGTCGCCGCAGCGGCCGAAGAACGCACCCGGCTGGCCCGCGAGATGCACGACTCGCTGGCCAAGACCCTGCACGGCATCACGATGTCGGCCACCGCGCTGCCGACCTGGATCCGCCGTTCGCCTGACAAGGCCGAGCACACCGCGCGCGACATCGTCGCCGCCCTCCAGGTCGCCACGCGCGAGGCCCGCGGGCTCATTGCCGACCTGCGGGACGAGGCCTGCACGCTGCCGCTGGACGTGGGGGTGCAGCGGATCGCCGCCGAGTGGAGCGCGAGCCAGGGGATTCCGGTCCGGCTCTTCGCCGTACCCGGACCGCCCGGCGACCACGATGTGCCGCTGAAGATCCGGTACGAGGTCATCTCGATCATGAAGGAGGCCCTCACCAACGTGGCCAGGCACGCCTGCGCGCGCCAGGTGGACGTTCACCTGACCTGCCAGGCGGCGGGGGTCGAGCTGGTCGTACGGGACGATGGCAGGGGATTCGCCGCGCCTGCGGGGGAGCGGCTGCGTCTCTTCGCGCGTGAGGGTCACTACGGGCTTGTCGGAATGGAGGAACGTGCACGTCAGGTGGGCGGCAGGCTCACCGTCGATTCCCGCCCGGGGGCCGGGACCAGCATCATGATCACTGTCCCCTCGGTGCCGTCTCCTGCCGCGGAGACGCCCCCGCCAGAAAGACGAGCCTCATGACCTCCAAGGATCCGCGCCCGATCCGGGTGCTCGTGGTGGATGACAACCCCGTGGTGCGGACGGGCCTGACGACCCTGCTGGAGTCGGGCGGCGTCCAGGTCGTCGGGGAGGCGTCCGACGGCGCCCAGGCGATCGAGCTGGCCCGGCATGCGTGCCCGGACCTCGTGCTGCTGGACGTGCGGATGCCGGTGATGGACGGGGTGACCGCGGCCGGGCCGCTGAGCGGGCTGGCCAAGGTGCTCATGCTGTCGTACGACTCGGACGCCGAAGTGATCGGCGCTGCGATCCGCAACGGCGCGGCGGGCTATCTCGTGCACGGCGCGTTCGGCGCGGAGGAGCTCGTCGCCGCCATCGTGGACACGGTCGCGGACCGCAGCAGCCCCCTGTCCCCGCAGGCGAGCCGCGCCGTCGTGGCGGCGCTGCGCGAGGGGCCCGGGGATCGCCAGGCCGCGGAGGCCCCGCCCGCAGACCGGCGAGCCGATCTCGGGCTCTCCCGGCGCGAGGCCGAGGTGATGGACCTCATCGCGCGCGGCCGTTCCAACGGTGAGATCGCCGCGATGCTGGTCGTCTCGGAGTACACCGTCAAGAACCACGTCAACCGCATCTTCGCCAAACTGGGCGTCCGTGCCCGGGGCGCCGCGATCGCCTGCTGGCTCGGCACCGCGGACTCGCCACCCCGCAGCTGAGGGGCCCCTAACCTCGCCCGGCGGCACAGTGCGCCGAACCCCGCACGGTATGTAGTTGTTACGTCGGAAACGGCCCGGTAACGGCGACACGTGCACGCGGGTGGTGGCGGAGGCGGCGGGAGGGGGGTACGGTCGGCCATCGTGAGCCCCGTCCGCATCTGCTCCCGCACCGCCTGTAAGGCGCCCGCAGTTTTCACGCTCACGTACGTCTACCGCGATTCGACCGCGGTACTGGGGCCGCTCGCCACGTACGCCGAGCCGCATTGCTATGACCTGTGTGCGGAGCACTCCGAACGGCTCACCGCCCCCATGGGATGGGAACTCGTCCGGTTGCCCGTCGGCGCCGAGACCGAGCCCAGCGACGACGACCTGGAGGCGCTCGCGGACGCGGTGCGAGAGGCCGCCAAGCCCGCAGCCGGTGGCCGCCAGGAGCCCGTCGGGCAAGGCACCGAAGTGGGCCGCCGCGGCCACCTGCGCGTACTGCGCTCCGACTCCGCAGGCACCCCCACCCCGCAAGACTGATCGCCCCGCCCCTGTGGCCGCGCCGACGGCACTGACCGTTGTCGGCCGTGACCACGCGTGTTCGCCCAGGCGTGGCCGGGCGCGACGGCGGTCACCGGTAGGCTCGGAACTCGTACGAGGAGTGCCGAACGCGGCAGAGCTTTTCGGATAGGGAGCAGGAGTGGGCGACCTCGCCAAGATCTTCAAGGCGTACGACATCCGCGGCATCGTGCCGGAGGAGCTCGACGCCGAGACCGCCGAGGCGATCGGCGCCGCGTTCGTGCGCGTGACCGGTGCCACCGCGGTCGTCACGGCCCACGACATGCGGGAGTCCTCCGGCCCGCTGGCCGAGGCCTTCGCGCGCGGCGCGACCGGCCAGGGCGCGGACGTCGTCGAGGCGGGCCTCGGCTCCACCGACCTGCTCTACTACGCCAGCGGCAGCCTCGACCTGCCCGGCGCGATGTTCACCGCCAGTCACAACCCGGCCAAGTACAACGGCCTCAAGCTGTGCCGCACGGGCGCCAAGCCGATCGGCCGCGACACCGGCCTCATCGAGATCCGCGAACTGGTCGAGAAGGGCGTGCCCGCCTACGACGGCGAGCCCGGCACGGTCAGCCAGCGGGACCTGCTCAAGGGCTACGCCGACCACCTCAAGACGCTGGTCGACCTCGTCGGCATCCGCCCGCTCAAGGTCGTCGTGGACGCGGGCAACGGCATGGGCGGCCACACGGTGCCGTCGGTGTTCGAGGGCCTGCCGATCGATCTGGTGCCGCTCTACTTCGAGCTGGACGGCACGTTCCCCAACCACGAGGCCAACCCGATCGAGCCGGAAAACCTGCGCGACCTGCAGGCCAAGGTCCGCGAGACCGGCGCCGACATCGGCCTGGCCTTCGACGGCGACGCCGACCGCTGCTTCGTGGTGGACGAGCGGGGCGAGATCGTCTCCCCGTCCGCGATCACCGCTCTGGTGGCCACCCGCGAGCTGGCCAAGCACCCCGGCTCCAAGATCGTGCACAACCTGATCACGTCCAAGTCCGTACCGGAGGTCGTCAGCGAGAACGGCGGCACCCCGGTGCGCACGCGGGTCGGCCACTCGTTCATCAAGCAGACGATGGCCGAGACCGGCGCGGTGTTCGGTGGTGAGCACTCGGCCCACTTCTACTTCCGCGACTTCTGGTTCGCCGACTCCGGGATGCTGGCCGCGATGCATGTGCTGGCCGCGCTCGGCGAGCAGACCGGACCGCTCTCGGAGCTGCTGACCTCCTACGACCGGTACGCGGCCTCCGGGGAGATCAACAGCGAGGTGGCCGACCAGGCCGCCGCCGCCGACCAGGTCCGCGCGGCGTTCGCCGAGCGGCCAGGAGTGACGATCGACGAGCTCGACGGGCTGACCGTCGGCACCGACGACTGGTGGTTCAACCTGCGCCCCTCCAACACCGAGCCGCTGCTCCGCCTCAACGCCGAGGCCTCCGACGAGCAGACCATGGCGGCCGTCCGCGACGAAGTCCTGGCGATCGTGAGGGGAAAGTGACCGTGAAGCTCGACTCCTGGCTGCTGGAGATCCTGGCCTGCCCCAACTGCGGCGGCAGGCTGCGAGCCGATGAGCAGGCGGCTGAGCTCGTCTGCACCGGCTCCTGCGGCTACGCCTACCCCGTACGCGACGACATCCCGGTGCTCCTCGTCGACGAGGCCCGCACCCCGGCCTCGTGAACAGGCAAACAGTCGACCCGGCCGCGCTGGACGATCCTGCGGCGATCGAGGCGGCCGATCCGGGTGGGATGCTTCGCCAGGTCGCGTCGTCGGCGGCGCAGATCCGCGAGGCCGGGCGCGCGGCCGTTGAAGCGGGCATCGACCGCCTGGCCGAGGACGGCCGCCCGCGGGCGATCGTGGTCGCCGGCATGGGCGGGTCGGGCATCTCGGGCGACGTCCTGGCCGCGGTCTGCGGCCTGGGCTGCCCGGTCCCCATCGTGACCGTGCGCGGCTACCAGCTGCCCGGCTGGGTCGGTGCCGCAGACCTCGTGATCGCGGTGTCGTGCTCGGGCGGTACGGAGGAGACGCTCGCCGTCGCCACCGAGGCCGCCCGCCGGGGCGCCCGGCTGCTCTTCGTGGGCGGCGCCGACTCCCCGCTCGCCGCGATGGCCGCCCAGACCCGCGCGCTGTTCGTGCCCGTGCGCTCAGCGGGCCAGCCCCGCGCGACGCTGTGGGGGCTGACCGTGCCGCTGCTGCTGGCGGCCCGCACGCTCGGGCTGGCCGACGTTCAGGACGACACCCTGGAAGCCACGGCCACGCTCCTGGAGGACGTCTCCCATCGCTGCCGTCCCGCGAGCGAGGCGTTCGTCAACCCGGCCAAGCGCATCGCGCTGGAGCTGGCCGGCGACGTCCCGATGGTCTGGGGCACGTCACCGCTCGCCGGCACCGCCGCGTACCGCTTCTGCTGCCAGCTCAACGAGAACGCCAAGTACCCCGGTGTCTACGGCGATCTGCCAGAGGTGGACCACAACCAGGTCGTGGCGTTCGACGGATTCTTCGCACGTTCCGGCGGTGGCTCCGACGACCCGGACGACTTCTTCCGGGACCGGACCGAGGACGCCGACCACGGGCTCCATCTGGTCGTGCTGCGCGATCTCGACGAGCACCCGCAGGTGCTCAAGCGCCGCGAGGTCTCGGTCGAACTGGCCCGCGCGCGGGGCGTCGCGGTGACCGAGATCGCAGCCGAGGGGGAGCATCCGCTGGAAAGGATCGCTACGCTGATCGCGCTCGGGGACTACGTGACGGTTTACTTGGCCATCGCGCTGGGCGTGGACCCCACGCCCGTGTCGGCCATCCAAGAGCTCAAGGCGAGGATTGCGTAGATGAGTGCAGAAGGCGGAACCAAGGCGATCGTCGCCGCGCTGGCCGCCAACCTGGGGATCGCGACCGCCAAGTTCGTGGCGTTCGCCTTCACTGGTTCGTCGTCGATGCTGGCGGAGGGCATCCACTCGGTCGCCGACTCCGGCAACCAGGGCCTGTTGCTCCTGGGCCGCAAGCGTTCGGAACGTGAGCGCACGCCGCAGCACCCGTTCGGCTATGGCCGGGAACGTTACTTTTACGCCTTCGTCGTCGCCGTGGTGCTCTTCACAATCGGTGCCGTCTTCTCGCTGTACGAGGGCTATCACAAGATCACCCATGCCCTCGATCACCCCGACGAGAAGATGAGCGCGGCGGGCTGGGCCTTCGGGGTGCTGATCATTGCGATCATCCTGGAGACGTTCTCGTTCCGTACCGCGATCCAGGAGTCCAACCGCGTACGCGGCGACAAGTCGTGGTGGCAGTTCATCCGCCGTTCCAAGGCGCCGGAGCTCCCCGTCGTCCTGCTGGAGGACCTGGGCGCGCTGGTCGGCCTGATCCTCGCCCTCGGCGGCGTCACCATGGCCGTCGTCACCGGCAACCTTGTCTGGGACGGCGTCGGCACGCTCGCGATCGGCGTCCTGCTGGCGGTCATCGCGATCATCCTGGCCATCGAGACCAAGAGCCTGCTGATCGGTGAGGGCGCCGGGCCCGAGGCCGAGGAGCAGATCATCGCCGCGCTCGAATCGGTGGACGAGGTCGATCACGTCATCCACATCCGGACGCAGTACGTCGGCCCGGAGGAGATGCTGATCGCCGCCAAGATCGCCGTACACCACGACGACACGGCCGCCGAGGTCTCCCGCGGCATCGACGCGGCCGAGGCCAAGATCCGGGCCCAGTTCCCCGAGGCCCGCCTGATCTACCTTGAGCCCGCCCTCGACGAGGTCGACCTCAAGAACGCCCCCGTCACCCCAGAGACCCCGGCCCCCTCCTCTTGATCGCTTGGATCAACGGGCCCTTGGGGTCGTTGGTCCGGGTGATCGCGTGCCGCGGCGAAGGTTGTCCGAGCGTGGATGCGTAAACGGATCCCGCTTGTAGAAAGGGGCAGCCGCCGGAAGTTGCAAGCGGCACGCAGATGTTGGAGGCGTGTTGGGAGGCGTTTCCCTCGCCGGCCGGCCGTTTTGCGCCGATCGACCCCAGCCCAGGCAAGACCGGCCGTGTCTCGGAGAGACACGCCCACGGACGACCAGCGAGGGCGCCTTCCCATGCTCCCCGTCCGGACCCCTGAAGCCGGACGGTTCTGGCGTGACCACGGCAGCTCCGCCGAACCCCCTATGTCGGAGGGGCTGCCGCGTAGGTCACGGTTAAGACATTACGTTCGCGTCCATCCCCCTTACGTCCCCCAAAAGGAGGGAAACGGAGTCGTCCTCTAGGGGGACATCCGGCGCACGCATAACACCGCACGGTGAGGTGAGCATCGGGGTAAAAGGGACAGTATTGATGAGTGACCGGCAACAACCATCCCAGCAGCGCCCCGCACCGTACGCGCGGGCATCCACCGCCACCCGCTGATGCGGCCGCACGCGGGGAGCCGTCCGCACCGATGGCCACCGAGTTCGGCCCGGCGCTCGCCCATCATGCCTGGCGGCTGTCCGGACGGGTCGTCGCCGGCCTCGGGCAGCTACTGCTGTGGATCATCACGGGTCTCGGCCGGCTGCTGAGCCCGCTCGGGAAGAGGCTCGGCGCGAAGTTGTACGGATCGGGCCGGCGCCAGCACGGAGCTCCTGCCATGTCGCCCGACGGGACCGCCGTCCTGCCGGGCTCCCCGACGCGTACCGCCCCGCTGCCTCGATGGATCAACGCCTGGGCGGAGTTCATGGCGTCCTGGTACTTCGCGCCGCTCACCGGGCTGGCGTTGACGATCGCCGCCCTCGCCGAGCTCGCGCCGCGTAGGGAATCGCCGCTGAGCGTGGCCGGTGGGTTCGCGGTGGCCGCCACGTTGCCGCTGGTGTGGCGGCAGGAGTACCTGCGGCCGGTGGCGGCGGTGGCGCTCGGCGCGTTCGCGGCGAGCCTGCTGACCGGGCAGGGCCTGCTGATCACCACCACGTTCGCGGCCCTCTACACGCTGTACGCGCTGGGACGGCAGCTGCCACGCCAGTCCGCAGGGGCGCTCGCGGTGGGCAGCCTGGTCACCGTCGCGGTGGTCTACTTCGCCACCAAGACGCTGGACGAGATCCCCTGGCCTGCGCCCGTGGTCGCGGTGCTGGCCGCGATCGGGCTCGGTGACGCGCGCCGCGCGGTGGAGAGCGCGGGGCGTACGGAGGCCGAAGCCGAAGAGCGCAACAACGAGACCCTCACGCGCCTCACCGCCGTCCAGCGGGAACAGGCGGTCATGCGCGAACGTGCCCGAATCGCCCGTGAGCTGCACGACGTGGTCGCCCACTCGGTGTCGATGATCGCCGTACAGGCCGAGACCGCCCCGTACACCATGGAGAACCTGTCCCCGGAGGCCCGCGCGGGCTACACCGAGATCGCCAAGACCGCGCGGGACGCCCTGGTCGAGATGCGGCGGCTGCTCAGCGTGCTGCGCGCCGACGCCAAGCCGGAGCCGGAGTCGCAGACGGCGCCGCAGCCCCGGCTGGACCGGCTGCCGGACCTGATCGACCAGCACCGCGGCGCGGGCGGCCAGGTGGATCTGGAGGTCCACGGCGACCCTCGCACACTGTCCACGACGGTCGAGCTGTCGGCGTACCGCATCGTTCAGGAGGCCCTCACCAACGCGCGGCGGCACGCGCCCGGTGCCGAGGTGCACGTGGACCTGACCTACCTGCCGGATCGGCTGGCCGTCCGGGTACGGGATGACGGCGGCTCGGCCCCGACCATGATTCTGAACCGTGACCCCTCCGCCACCCGTAGAGACGATGAGGAACCCGGCGGCGTGGCGCCGCGTCATACCGGGCAGACTCGTCTCCAAGCCGCGCCTCCCGCGGACTCCGCCGGCGGACACGGTCTGGTCGGAATGCGGGAACGTGCGACCATGCTCGGCGGACGTTTCTCCGCAGGACCGGCCGTAGCGGGCGGGTTCCTCGTGGAGGCCGAGCTCCCGCTGTCGAGGGAAGGGAACCCGACCCGTGATCCCGGTTCAGAGGCACCCGGTCATCGCTGAGCTCCGCGTGGAGCCGACACGATGATCAAGGTGATGATCGTCGATGACCAGACGATCGTGCGTGCGGGCTTTGCCGCACTTCTGGACGCACAGCCCGACATCTCCGTCATCGGCGAGGCCGGGGACGGCCGCGAGGCAGTCCAGATGGCCGAGAGCAACCGGCCGGACGTCGTCGTCATGGACATCCGGATGCCCGGCATGGACGGCATCGAGGCCACCAAGCGCATCCTGGGCCGACCGGGCGCCGACGGCGTCCGGGTGCTGGTGCTGACCACGTTCGACGTGGACGAGTACGTCTACGAGGCCCTTTCGGTCGGCGCCAGCGGATTCCTCCTCAAGGACGCCACCGCCGACGAACTGGTCTCAGCCGTACGCGTCGTGGCGCGCGGCGACTCCCTTCTGGCGCCCCAGGTCACCGGACGCCTGATCCGCGAGTTCACGACGCAGCGCCGCAACCGCCCTCAGGCCCCCGCGGAGCTGGCCACGCTGACGGCCCGCGAGACCGAGGTGCTCGTGCTGATCGCCGGTGGCCTGTCGAACGGCGAGATCGCCGCTCGCCTGGTGGTCAGCGAGCACACCGTCAAGACACACGTGGCCCGCGTCTTCACCAAGCTCGGCCTGCGTGACCGGGCTCAAGCCGTCATGCTCGCGTACGAGTCAGGCCTGGTGGTCCCGGGAGCCAAGAGCACCTGACACGCCAAGACCTCGCGGAGCGAGGGACCGGTTTGCCGACGGCGGGCGGTCGGCTCGGTTAGCGACGGCGGAGGAGGCGGAGGGCCTTTTCCTTCTCGAAGTCGAGGGCTCGGGTGGGCGGGGCTGAGAGGCGGCCGATCCGTTCGCCCAGCTCTCGGACGCGGGCCTGGACCTCGGGCTCGGCGAGTACGCGGAGGCCGAAGGCCAGCTCCGCCGGGCCTATGTCATAGCGTTTCTCCAGAGCCAGGGCGAGGGCGACCGCGCGGAGTTCGGTGTCGCCGAAGCGGCGGTGGCCGCTCTGCTCGCGGGTGGGCGGCAACAGTCCGAGGGCCTCGCGGTAGCGGAGCATGCGGGGTGAGGTGCCGAGCCGCCGGGCGGCCTCCGTGATGCGCATGGGGATGATTCTGACAAATTAGTGTCAGAAAGTCGCCCCGGAGCGTGCCTCAGCCACCTGGCCGCGCCTAGACTCGCGGGCGGACCCACAGTCATGGGCGCGGTGGGCGCCGATCCTCCACGTGGACGCAAGGAGCAACGTAAGCATGGACTACAAGGTCGCCGATCTGTCGCTGGCCGACTTCGGGCGCCGGGAGATCCGGCTCGCCGAGCACGAGATGCCCGGTCTGATGGCCGTACGCAAGGAGTACGCCGAGGCCAAGCCGCTGCGCGGGGCCAAGATCATGGGCTCGCTGCACATGACGATCCAGACCGCCGTGCTGATCGAGACGCTGGTGGAGCTGGGCGCCGACGTCCGCTGGGTGTCGTGCAACATCTTCTCCACCCAGGACCACGCCGCGGCAGCGGTCGTCGTGGGTTCTGAGGGCACCGTCGAGGACCCGAAGGGCGTGCCGGTGTTCGCCTGGAAGGGTGAGACGCTGGAGGAGTACTGGTGGTGCACCGACCAGGCGCTGTCCTGGCCCGACGGCACCCCGCCGAACATGATCCTCGACGATGGCGGCGACGCCACGATGCTGGTCCACAAGGGCGCCGAGTACGAGAAGGCGGGCGCCGTCCCGTCCGCGGGTGAGGGCGACCCCGAGGAGTGGGGGATCGTCCTCGAGACGCTGCGCCGCACGATCGGTGAGCGTCCCGGGCGCTGGACCGAGGCGGCCGCCGCGATCAAGGGCGTGACCGAGGAGACCACGACCGGTGTGCACCGGCTGTACGAGATGCACAATGCCGGCACGCTGGCGTTCCCGGCGATCAACGTCAACGACTCGGTGACCAAGTCCAAGTTCGACAACAAGTACGGCTGCCGCCACTCGGTGATCGACGGTCTCAACCGCGCCACCGACGTGCTGATCGGCGGCAAGGTCGCGCTCGTGGCCGGCTACGGCGACGTGGGCAAGGGCTGCGCCGAGGCGCTCAAGGGCCAGGGCGCCCGCGTGATCGTCACCGAGGTCGACCCGATCTGCGCCCTGCAGGCCGCGATGGACGGCTTCCAGGTCGCCACGCTGGACGACGTGGTCGGCACCGTCGACATCTTCGTGACCACGACCGGCAACTTCAACATCATCACGGCCGACCACATGGCCCGGATGAAGCACCAGGCGATCGTGTCCAACATCGGGCACTTCGACAACGAGATCGACATGGCCGGCCTCGCCCGGATCCCGGGCATCGTCAAGACCGAGATCAAGCCGCAGGTGCACGAGTGGCGCTTCCCGGACGGCCACACCATCCTGGTGCTCGCCGAGGGCCGCCTGATGAACCTGGGCTGCGCCACCGGCCACCCCTCGTTCGTCATGTCCAACTCGTTCACCAACCAGGTGATCGCGCAGATCGAGCTGTTCACCAAGGCCGAGGAGTACCCGCTCGGCGTCTACGTCCTGCCCAAGCACCTGGACGAGAAGGTCGCGCGCCTGCACCTGGACGCGCTCGGCGTGAAGCTGACCAAGCTCACCAAGGAGCAGGCCGAGTACATCGGCGTCGACGTCGAGGGCCCCTTCAAGCCCGACCACTACCGGTATTGATCAGGTTCCGGTAGATCTTCTGAACGACGATCAGCCGCCGTACGGCCGTTGCGGTCGTGCGGCGGCTGTCGTTCACCCGGGGGAGGAATGCAGATGAGTGACATTGCGGACGCTTCGCTGGCGTACCAGGGCGTCAAGCGGATCGAGTGGGCCGACCGGACCATGCCGGTGCTGCGGCAGATCCGGGACCGGTTCGCCGCCGAACGGCCGCTGGACGGTTTCAAGATCGCGGCGTGCATGCACGTGACGACCGAGACCGCGAACCTCATCCGTACCCTCCAGGCAGGCGGCGCCAGCGTCGCGCTGGCCGCCTCCAACCCGCTGTCCACGCAGGACGACACCGCCGCCGCGCTCGTCCTGGAGTACGGTGCCGAGGTCTTCGCCCGCTCGGGCATCGATCGCGAGGGCTATTACCGGCATATCCACCAGGCGCTGGAGACAGGCCCGGATCTGGTGCTCGACGACGGCTGCGATCTCGTCAACACCCTGCACATCGAACGCACCGACCTGCTCGCCACGGTCAAGGGCGGCTGCGAGGAGACGACCACCGGGGTCATCCGGCTCCACCAGATGGCGCGTGAGGGCGCGCTGCGGTTCCCGATGGTGGCGGTGAACGACACCGACACCAAGCACATGTTCGACAACCGCTACGGCACCGGCCAGTCCACGCTCGACGGCATCATCCGTGCCACCAATACCTTGCTCGCAGGCAAGACGATCGTTATCGCGGGGTTCGGCTACTGCGGGCGGGGCCTGGCCGAACGTGCCCGTGGCCTCGGCGCCCGCGTCGTCATCACCGAGATCGACCCCGTGAAGGCGCTGGACGCCGCGCTGCAGGGCTTCACCGTCCTGCCGATGGCCCAGGCCGCCGAGCACGGCGACGTCTTCATCACCGTCACCGGCAACCGCGAGGTGATCGCCGCCGAGCATCTGGCAGTGATGAAGGACGGCGCGATCCTCGCCAACTCCGGGCACTTCGACGTCGAGATCGACGTACGCGCCCTGGGAGACCTGGCGGTCGAGGTCCACCGCGGCGTCCGGCCCCAGGCGGACGAGTACGTTCTCGCCGACGGGCGCCGCCTGGTGCTGCTGGCCGAGGGGCGCCTGGTCAACCTCGCCGCCGCCGAGGGCCACCCGGCGGCCGTCATGGACATGTCGTTCGCCGACCAGGCTCTCACCTGCGCCTGGCTGGCCAAGGCACACGCCGGCCTCGCGCCCGCCCTCCACGACGTACCCAAGGAGATCGACACCGAGGTCGCCCGGCTCAAGCTGGCCTCCATGTCGATCGGCATCGACACCCTCACCCCGGAGCAGGAGGACTACCTCCACTCCTGGCGTCTGGGCTCCTGATCGTTCGGGTGGCGGCCCTGCGGTAACGTCCTTCGCGTGCCGCGCGGAACCTACCTTCACCTCGACGAAGACCTTGAGGAACGTTTCCAGTGCGCGCCGGGTGCGGGTGGGTGGCGGTACGTGGGGGAGCGCTCCGACGGCGTCCGGCTCGACCTCGTCGTGGACGGGCGGTGGCGGCAGATCCGGATGGAGCTGGTCGCTCCCGACTGGTGGATCCGGGGTGGCGTGACCGGTCACGAGCTCGCGTGGGTACGGGCGGCTTCGGGTGCGGAGACCGCGACCGAGCATGGTGAACGCGCCGCGGCGTTCATAGGGGATTCGCCGGGCTTTCTCGTGGCGGTGGGCCGGACGTTGCGGCTCCGGAAGGGCGAGCAGGCCGACGTGCGCCTCGTTCGGCTGAGCGGCCCGGCGCTGTCCGCGCTGACCGAAACCTGGCGCTGGCGGCTGGCGGAGATCGAGACGCACGAGACCGAGACCGCCCCGCTGCCGGTGGAACGATATGAGGTCACCGATCTGGCGACCGGCGAGGTGGCCATGGTGCACCTGGCCGGAGACGTGGTCCTGGCCGCCCCCGGAATCGAGCTGACCGAGCTCGGATCGCCGCCCAATCTCAGCTGATCACACATTTTCAATGGACACCGTTGAAATTTCAGTCCGATTTTGATTGGGACTGAACACGGGCCATTCAAACAGCCGATGACCTGCATTGACAGGTAATGGCTCCTTCTATCGGCTGATCGCTGCCGCCATTGTCAAAGGACGCCGCAGCGGTCATCGTGACGGCACCGCGAGCGCTCGTGGACCCCCTGTGGAAACCCCCGCACATGCGAATGGCAGGTGTCCCGTCACATGGTGATCCCCCGAAGACTCGCTTCCGTCGCCGCGGTCCTCGCGGCCTTCCTCATGGTCCTGGCCGGGCAGTCCGGCGCCGGGGCGGCCGCGCCCGCTCCCGACTCGCCGTCCAAGCAGTACCTGGTGACCGGCGCGGCAACGGCCCAGCAGCGGTCCCAGCTGGCCCGTACGGGCGCCGCGATCGACAACGTGCGCGCCGACGGCTCGGTCGAGGTCAGCGCCATCCCGTCCGAGGTCAGCGCCATCAAGCGGCTCGGGCTCAAGGTCAGCTTGCTCCCCGCCCCCGGCCCGCAACCGCGCGCCGCCACCTCGTACCACACCTATGCCGAGACGCTGGCCGAGATCGACCAGGTCGTCGCCAACTACCCGCAGATCGCGCGCAAGTTCGTCGCGGGCAAGTCGTACCAGGGCAGGGACATCGTCGGCGTCAAGATCAGTGACAACGTCGCCGCCGACGAGGCCGAGCCCGAGGTGCTCTACATCGCCAACATCCACGCGCGGGAGCGGATCACCAACGAGCAGGCGCTCTACCTGATCGGCATCCTCACCAAGGAGTACAACGCGACCAGCCGCATCACGAGCATCGTCAACAGCCGGGAGATCTGGATCATCCCGATCTCGAACCCCGACGGCCAGGTCTACGACATGACCAGCGACACGTCGGCGGGCCGCATGTGGCGCAAGAACCGCAGGCCCAACTCGACCTCGACCGGCACCGACCTCAACCGGAACTTCGCCTACCGGTGGGGCTGCTGCGGCGGCTCGTCGGGCAACGGCGCCAGCGAGACCTACCGCGGCCCGTCTGCGGAGTCCGAGCCGGAGACGAAGGTCCTCGCCAACTTCGCCCGCAGCCGCGTCGTGGGCGGCGTCCAGCAACTGAAGATCTTCCTGGACATCCACTCGTACGGCGAACTGGTGCTCTGGCCGTTCGGCTACACCTACAACAACACCGTGCCCGGCGCCCTGTCGGCGGACGAGGAGGCGACCCACCGCACCATCGGGCGCCAGATGGCGAACTCCAACGGCTACACGCCACAGCAGGCCAGCGACCTCTACATCACCGACGGCACGACAGATGACTGGTTCTGGGGCAACCAGCGCATCTTCTCCTACACGTTCGAGATGTACGGCAGCAACTTCTACCCGTCACCATCCATCATCGAGCGGGAGACCTCCCGTAACCGGGACGCCCTGCTCGCTCTGACCGAGTACGCAGACTGCCCCTACCGGGCCATCGGCAAGCAGCAGCAGTACTGCGGCACGCCCTAGCGAATCAGGAACCCCCGCCGGCCGATTCCCACCGGAGCCACCATCCGGTGGGAACGGTCGGCGTGCCGTATCCCGCGGTTGACTGCCTCCGCGCCTCGGGCTTTACGGCGCCGCCGGAGGTGAATCCTGCGGTGGAGACGAATCTTGCGGTGAAGGCGACGCCTGCCGTGGGGGCGAATCCTGCGGTGGGGGCGAATCCTGGGGTGGTCCAGCAGACGGGGCTTGCGGCGGCCCTTGGGCTGGCCCCTGATGTGGCCCGTGGGGCGGTCCGAGGGGAGCGCCCTGCGGTGGCCCAGGTGGGCCGTGCAGCGGGCTTTGCGGTGGCCCTGGGGGAGGCCCCAGCGGTGGCCCAGGAGGCAATCCTTGGGGCGGTCCGAGAGGTGGGCCCTGCCAGGGGCCCTGCGGCGGGCCCTGGGGAGGTCCTTGGGGCGGGTAGGGAGGTTGGTGGGGCGGCGGCTGGCTTCCGTACTGATAGGGGTACGGCGGCGGCTGAGGCTGTGGGCCGTGTTGCGGCGGCTGGTATGGCGGCTGGTATGGGCCTGGGCCTTGCCCGGGCGGCGGCGGCTGGTTCAGGACTCCTTGGTACGGACCGGCGCCGTAGTTCGCGGGCGGCACGAACGTGGGACGGCCTGGCACCGGGCCGCTGAACGGCGGCGGAGCCGGAGGGCCTTGACGCGGGCCGGGAGCAGGCGCCGCGCCCGCCATGGCCATCGCGGGCGCCGGGGCGGGGCTGGCCGGACCCGGCCAGGCGGTCAGCTGCTGTCCCGCGATCCGCATCCGGCGTGCCTTGCGCTGTGCGAGCCGCCATTCGTCACGGCGGCGCCGCTCGGCCAGGATGGCAGACAAGAGGATCTCGGGGCGTACGCCGGGCGGCGGGGGTGGGCTGACCACGGCGGTGACCTGGTCGGTGATCCGCTGGCCCAGCGCGTCTCGTACCTCGGGCAGCAGATCCCAGAAGCGAGCGAGGTACTGCCGCGCGGTCATCGCCAGTTCGTCCGACAGCTGCGAGAGCTCCAGCGTCTGCGCCCAGCCGGCCAGCTGCGGCGGCATCACCGCGATCGGGCCGTAGATCGACGTGCCGGACGCCCGTTCCTGGATGACCACCGTTCCCGCGAAGAGGTCGCCCAGGCGCTTGCCGTGCTTACTGAACAGCGACGCGATCAACGCGGGCGCGCCCGCGAAGGCCCAGAACTCCACGTACCCCGCCAGCGCGCGGACCAGCGCCTGCCGGAACCGGATCGGCCCGCCGTCGTCGGAGACCACCCGCAGCCCCAGCGCGAGCTTGCCGAGCGTACGGCCCCGGGTCATGGTCTCGAAGATGCTGGGATAGCCCACCTGCACCAGGACGGTCGTCAGGATGACGAGCCCGGCAGACCAAGCGTCGTCGGCGACCAACTCGGTCATGCGGGCCGGGATCAGCGCGAAGTTGAGGATCACAAGCTGGATCATCAGGTCTATCAGGAGCGCGCAGGCGCGGCTGGCCAGCCGCGCGACCTTGATCTCGACCGCGACGGCCTCACCGGTGACGAGTTCGGCCATGTACTACTCCTGCGTCGGGCGCCGGGGAGGTCCATTTTGCCCGGTCGGTGATCGGACACGTTACTCTCCCCAGGTGGACGTCGATGCCTATGTGGCCGCCCATAACGACGAATGGCAGCGTCTGGAGCGGTTGATCAACAACAGCCGCAAGCTGACCGGTGCCGAAGTCGACGAGCTGGTCGAGCTCTATCAGCGCACCGCGACCCACCTCTCGGTGGTCCGGTCCGGCTCGCCCGACCCGCTGCTCGTCGGGCGCCTGACGTCCCTGGTGGCGCGTGGCCGCGCGGCCGTCGCGGGTGCGCAGGCGCCGATGTGGCGGGATTTCTCCAGGTTCTTCAGCGCGTCGTTCCCGGCCGCCGCCTACCGGCTCCGCTGGTGGTGGATCGGCAATGCGCTGCTCGGCAATCTGCTCGCCTTCGCCCTGGCGGTCTGGATCGTCAAGAACCCGGAGGTCCAGGCCTCGATCGCGACGCCGAGCCAGATCCGCGACATCGTCGACAAGGACTTCGCCAACTACTACACCGAGCATTCGGCGGCGTCGTTCGCCTTCAAGGTCTGGATCAACAACGCCTGGGTCTCCGCGGTCGCCCTGATCTTCGGCATCCTGCTGGGCATCCCGACGATCATCGTGCTGGTCATGAACCAGCTCAATCTCGGCGTGATGGCCGGGCTGATGATCGCCAACGGCAAGGGAGACGTGTTCTTCGGGCTGATCCTTCCGCACGGCCTGCTGGAGCTGACCGCGGTCTACCTGGCCTGCGCCGCCGGACTGAAGATCGGCTGGACCATCGTCGACCCGGGCCGCCGTCCCCGCGCGCAGGCGCTCGCCGAGGAGGGCCGCGCGATGATGAGCATCGCCCTCGGCCTGATCGTCGTCTTGCTGGTCTCCGGTCTGATCGAGGGCTTTGTGACCGGCTGGGTCCACACCACCTGGCTGCGCATCGGCATCGGCGTGGTCGCCGAGGTCACGTTCCTCGCGTACGTCATCGTGCTGGGCCGCCGTGCCGTCCGCGAGGGCGAGACCGGCGAGAGCCCCGAACGTCCCGACGTCGTCCCCACCGCGGGCTGACCTGCCACGGTCCTCACCGTGGGCTGACCTGCCACAGACCGACGTTTCACCGACCGCTCGCGCCATAGGCAGCGGTCCCTTGCGGCGCTGCTCCGTTAGAGGCGGCCGCCGGCTTTTAGGGCCAGGTAGGCGTCGGCTAGGGCGGGGGCCAGTTCGTCTGGCGGGGCGTCGACGACCTCGACTCCGTACTTGCGCAGCTCGGCGGTGAGACGGCGGCGGTCGGCGCGGGCCTGTTCGGCTGCGGCCGCGTCGTACACGGCGGCCAGATCCCCCCGCGCGGCGGCCATCTCGTTGACGCGCGGGTCGGACACCGAGGCGATCATCAGCAGATGCCGTGCGGTGAGCTGCGGCAGGACGGGGAGCAGGCCCTCCTCGATCGCGGCCGTGTTGAGCTCGGTCAGCAGCACCACCAGGCAGCGCTGCCGGACGCGCGACATGAGCGTGGAGACCATCCCGGCGGCGTCGCACTCGATCAGTTCGGGCTCGATCGGCGCCAGGGCCTGCACCATGGCGGGCAGCAGGTCGGTGCGCGAGGCGCCCTCGACCCGGGCCCGCACGCGGCGGTCGTACGCGAGCAGGTCGACCCGGTCACCGGCCCGGGACGCCAGGGCGCCGAGCAGCAGCGCCGCGTCCATCGAACAGTCCAGGCGCGGGATGTCGCCCACGCGCCCGGCGGACGTGCGGCCCGTGTCGAGGACGAGGTAGATCCGGCGGTCGCGCTCGGGCCGCCATGTCCGGACGACCACGTCGGCCCGGCGCGCGGTGGCCCGCCAGTCGATCGAACGCACGTCGTCGCCGTCCACGTACTCTCGCAGCGAGTCGAACTCGGTGCCCTGGCCACGGATGAGCGCCACGTGCTGCCCGGTCAGCTCGCGCAGCCTGGCCAGCTTGGCGGGCAGATGGCGGCGGGACGGGAACGCCGGCAACACCCGCAGCGTCCAGGGCGCGGCGCGCGACAGCTGCCGGGCGGCAAGGCCGAGCGGGCCGACCGAACGGACCGTGACGGTCACCGCTTTGCGGTCGCCGCGCCGCGACGGCACGAGCGTCATGTCGATGCGGCGGCGTTCTCCCGGCGGCACGTTGATGACGACCGTGCGCCCGTCGCCGGAGCCGTCCGGGGTCGCGTTGGCGCTCGGCGGCCAGACGTCGCGCAGCCTGGCCTTCACCCTGCGGCCGCCGAGGTTCTCCACGATGAGGGCCACATGCGCGGTCTGGCCGAGCCGTACGTTCGTGTCGCCGGTCCGGTGGAAGCGCAGCGCGCGCACGTTCCCTGCCAGCGCCAAGTCGAGCAGCACGCCGAGCAGCAGGACGCCCCAGATCGCGAGCAGCGTCCACCAGCTCGGCAGGAAGATCGGGACGGCCGCGCCGAGCAGCGCGAGCAGTCCCAGGCGCCCGGTCAGCGCCATCAGCGTGGGGCGGGGACGTGGGCGAGGATGCCCTCCAGCACGCCGTCCGCGGTCGCGCCCTCCAGCTCGGCCTCGGGGCGCAGCTGCGTCCGGTGGCGGAGCGTCGGGCGGGCCAGCGCCTTCACGTCGTCTGGCGTCACGTAGTCACGGCCGGACAGCCATGCCCACGCGCGCGACGTGGCCAGCAGCGCGGTCGCACCACGCGGCGAGACGCCCAGCTGGAGCGACGGGGACTGGCGGGTGGCCCGGCAGATGTCGACGACGTAGGCGGCGACCTTGGGGTCGAGGTGGACGCCGCGCACGGCGGCCCGTCCGGCGGCCAGCTCGGCGGCGCCCGCGACCGCGGTGACCTCCGACAGGTCGCGCGGGTCGAATCCGGCAGCGTGCCGCTGCAACATCGCGATCTCGTCGTCCCGGGCCGGCACCGGGACGGTCAGCTTCAGCAGGAACCGGTCGAGCTGGGCCTCGGGCAGCGGGTAGGTGCCCTCGTACTCGATCGGGTTCTGCGTGGCGCAGACGACGAACGGGTCGGGCAGCGGACGGCCGGTGCCCTCGACCGACACCTGCCGTTCCTCCATCGCCTCCAGCAGCGAGGCCTGCGTCTTGGGCGGCGTCCGGTTGATCTCGTCGGCCAGCAGCAGGTTGGTGAACACCGGGCCCTCACGGAACTCGAACTCCGCGGTCCGGTTGTCGTAGATCAGCGAGCCGGTGACGTCGCCGGGCATCAGGTCGGGCGTGAACTGCACCCGCTTGAAGTCCAGGTCGAGCGCGTGCGACAGCGTCCGGATCATCAGCGTCTTGGCCGTGCCGGGCACACCCTCCAGCAGCACGTGGCCCCGGCAGAGCAGCGCGATGACCAGGCCGGTCACCACCGAGTCCTGGCCGACGACGGTCTTGGCCACCTCGGCGCGCAGCGCGGTCAGCGCCGCCCGCGCGCTCGCGGCCTGCTCGGCGTCCACCGCGGCCGGAGCTCCGCTGGACTCGGGCGTATCAACAGGTGGTTCGCCGTCCTTGGCGAGCTCCACGGGATTGTTCACGATTGCCGAACCTGCCTTTCCAGGTCGTCGAGAAAGTCGGTGAGCCCCACCAGCTGCGCGTCGTCCGCAGGCTCAGGACCGTACAGCGCCGCGCCGATCGCCGCCTCGCCGGCGTTCGTGCGGCGGGCGACCGCGGCGACGATCTCCTGCGCCGCCGCCGGATCCTGCGCGGCGCTGCGGGGCAGTCCGAGCAGTGGAACGAGCCGTTCAAGGGCACCTGCACGCAGGGCCGCGGCGGCGCGGTCCCGGGCGTGATGGGCACGGTACAGCCGGGCGCGTCCCTCGACCGTCTCGGCGGAACGGACGGCGACGGGCAGCGCCTCGGCGATCACCGGGCCGAGCCGCCGCCCCCGCCACAGCGCGATGAGCACGACCGCGACGGCCAGCTGGAAGAAGAAGAGATTCACGCCGTGCGGGATCAGGTCCCTGAGCGCCGTGTCCCCGCCGCTGCCCGCGCGCGGGCGCTCGGGGATCAGCCAGACCACGGACGAACGGGCACCCGCGAGGTTCATCGCCAGCGCCGCGTTGCCCTCTTTGGCGAGGTGCTCGTTGGTGAGCGGCGTGGCGGAGCCGATGATCGTGACCGTCCGGCCGCCGGCCGCGGCGGGCGGAAGCTGGACGACCCGCGCGAACTCGTCGGCGCGGTAGCAGCTGGTCGCGACCGCGCCGGGCGGGAACTCGTAGGTCTCCGAATCCCGGTTGAAGTCGACCCTGCCCGCGAGCGTCGCCGCCGGCAGGGAGCAGCCCGGGGCGGCCACTTTCTCGAAGGATTCAGCCGCCGGGAAGACACCGGGAGCCAGCGCCTCCAGGAGCGCGCGGCTCGGCGTGACCAGCAGGAGGTCGCCGGACGCCGCCCGCAGGCGGTCGACGTCGGCCGCTCTGAGGTTCTCCGGCCTGGTGATCACGAGGACGGAGGAGGGGTTGCTCTGGGCCACGGCGTCGGCCGAGCGGCGCGTCACCGTGACGGGAGTGCCGCGCTGCTTGAGGACCTCGACGAGAGCGCGGGTGCCGTCGCGGCCCGGCTCGGTGGGGTCGAGGTACCCCGGCGTGACCGTCGGTTTGAGCGCGGCCAGGATGATCGCCACGATCACCATCGCGAAGATCACGAAGACGATCCCGCGCGCCGCCCGCCAGCGGCGCCCGGCCACCTGCCGCGCCGTCGTCTCGCCGCCGCCGTTGCCGCCTGCGGGTGGGACGGAAGGTTGCGCGGGCGCGCTGATCGTGTCCGTCATCGTCCTTCACCGCCCGTCTCAGCCGGGATGTACGGCGACCGCCACCCACCCGCAGCGGGGTCAGCGCCGGCGCCCTGGAGAACGCCTTGGCCGTCGGCCTCGTCCTCGCCGTCCTTGCCCCCGCCGTCAAGCGGCCGGGGGCGCGTGGCCCGTACCCGTTCGTCCAGCGTGGTGAGCGTGGCGTAGCCCTCCGCCGTGCCCGGCCGGTCGCCGTACCAGACGTCGTCGAAGATCCGTACGCCCGTGAGGAGGTCGGTGGCCAGCTCCGGCAGCGCCTGCCCGGCCTCGGCCGCCAGCTCGTCGGCGGTACGGCCCGGTCTCGGTCCGAGGATGGCTCGTTCCTCCAGATCACGGGCGATGGCTCGCAGCCGTTCCCGGATCGCCTCCGCCCACTGGCCCGCGGCGGCGTGCCGTTCGGCGGCGTCGCGATGGTCGCGCGAGGCCGAGGGCTTCTCTTCGAGGAGCGGAGCCTTGCGGGAACGGGTGAGGCGGCGGCCGCGCATGAGCCATGCGACGATCGCGATCGCCGCCGCCAGGATCACGAGGATGATGACGATCGAGACCCATCCGCCGCCGTTGCCTTGCGCCTGCGGCGCCGACGCGTCCTCGAACAGGCCGTTCAGCCAATCGGTGAACTGGTCCCACAACTTCTCCAGCCAGGACGAGTTGTCCTGGTACATCTGCTTTTCGAGCTCGCGGCGGGCCAGCTCCCGGGCCTCGTCCCGCCCGATCGGATCAATGATCATGAGGAACCCCGGGGTAGGGGGAGGTGATCAGCGGGCTCGGCCGCCACAGGTCGAAGAACCCATCGTCGCCGGGCTCCGTGGCGGTGGATCCGTCCGCAGGGGCCTGGGCGTGGTCGTCGGTGGCCGGGACGTGCGCCGGCGCGGGGGCCGTGTCCTCGGCGGGACGGGTGCGGAGGTCGAGGTCGAGGCCCTCGCGCCGCATGCGGCGGTCGAAGTAGAGCAGCGCGATCACGCCCGCGTCGAACGGCAGCACCACCGACCAGCTGACGATGCGGCCGACCGTGTCGAGGGCGATCTTCAGGACCAGCTCGCTGCCGTGCGGGTCGCGCTCGAAGAAGACCAGGTCGGCGACCAGGAACGGGATCCGCAGCGCGAAGAACCCCATGAAGAACGTGATCATCATGGTGAGCAGCAGCGTGCCGCAGGTCCGCCACCAGCGGCCCCGGGACAGCGCGGTGGCGCGCCGCAGAGCCCCGGTGAACGTCTGCCGTTCCAGCACCACGGCGGGCGAGCCCAGCACCAGCAGGACGTACAGCCAGATCATGAGGGCCAGGCCCGCCGGGATCCCGATGACCCCGGCCAGCACGCTCAGCGCCGGATGCGTCTCGGCGGCGACGAGCATGGCGAACGGGGCGAGCGGAAGGATCAGTCCGAGCAGCGCGGCGAGGATGACCACGGCCGATACGGCGGCCAGGCGGCCCAGCCGGGGCCGGGTGTCCCGCCACGCCTGCCGCAACGAGGCCGGCCGCTCGAACATGCTGCGCCCCAGCACCGGGCCGAGAAACCCCGAGAGCAGGAGGATTCCGTACGCCGAAAGGGTCATGCCGAGCGCGCCGAGCCAGAGCTGGGTGCCCACCGACTCCCAGAACTTGCTGCGCGTGAAGCCGCCGCTCGCCTCCGGGCCCAGCAGGTAGTACGCCATGAGCGAGCCGAGCACCTGGATCACCGTGGTCACGGCCACCGAAAGGCCCAGCGTGGCCCGCGGATGGCGGCGCATCCCGGCGATGGCGCCGTCCATCATCTCCGAGATCGACATCGGCCGGAACGGGACGTCGCCACCCAGGAGAGGGGCGTCGTCAGGCTCCCACCCTTTCGGTCCCGGCATCTCTCTGCTCCCAGTACGGCGGCCAACGTGCGAACGAACGGACCTCTCGAAGTTCTCGTCATCCTGTCATGAGCTAAGCGAGCCTTGTCCGCCTAAAGCGCACGTGGGTGCAAGCTGTGGAACGCGAACCTTGCCCGTTAACGTGTGGTGCAACTCGTGGCAAATCCGGGTCAACCCACGGCCAGGTTGGGGAGTCCCAGTTGACAATCGGGCCTTTGAACACCGGTATCTGCGAGCCGGTGCCCCGTGCCCGGTGGCCAGGAGGGGTCATGTACAAGGCAAACGCGGGTAACCTTGCACCCCTAGATGTAATTCTCGCCACCCCACTCCACCGAACCCCGACTTTGTGACGATGAGGGCCATGAGAGGACGTGTACTGGTCGTCGACGACGACCTCGCGCTCGCCGAAATGCTTGGCATCGTGCTGAGGGGCGAGGGCTTCGAGCCGTCGTTCGTGCACGACGGCGACAAGGCGCTCGAAGCGTTCCGGGAGACGCGGCCCGATCTCGTGCTGCTCGACCTGATGCTTCCCGGCGCGGACGGCATCGACGTCTGCCGCCAGATCCGCGCCGAATCCGGCATACCGATCGTCATGCTGACGGCCAAGAGCGACACCGTCGACGTGGTCCTCGGCCTGGAATCGGGCGCGGACGACTACATCGTCAAGCCGTTCAAGCCCAAGGAGCTCGTGGCGCGCGTCCGCGCCCGCCTGCGGCGCACCGACGAGCCGGCGCCCGAGACCCTGCTGATCGGCGACATCACGATCGACGTGGCGGGCCACTCGGTGAAGCGGGGCGACAAGCACATCCCGCTCACCCCGCTGGAGTTCGACCTGCTGGTCGCCCTGGCCCGCAAGCCGCGCCAGGTGTTCACCCGCGAGGTGCTGCTGGAGCAGGTCTGGGGCTACCGGCACGCCGCCGACACCCGCCTGGTCAACGTGCACGTACAGCGGCTCCGGGCCAAGATCGAGAAGGACCCGGAACGCCCGGAGATCGTCGTCACCGTGCGCGGTGTCGGCTACAAGGCCGGTCCGGCATAGCCGCGCCCCTGTCCGGACCCCCGGTGAGCAGCAGGAATCCACGGCCAGGCCGGCCATGACCACGATGAACATGACCGCGATCAGGCGGAACGTGCGACGCGGGCTCGTCACGTTCCGCCGGATCGTGCGCGGCGTCGCGCGGCGCCTCTACACGCGGTGGCGCCGTTCCATCCAGGTCCGGGTGGTCACGTCCACGCTGGTCATCTCCGCGATCGTGGTGGCGATCCTCGGCGTCTTCCTCCAGCTGCGGATCAGCTCCGCGCTCCTGGAGGCCAAGACCAACACGGCGACCGGCCAGCTCGACGAGGGCCTCGCCGCGGTCCGGCGCGAGCTGGCCAGTTCCGCCGAGACCGGCGGCCGCGTCGAGAGCGTGGTCAACGGGCTCCGGGCGCGCAGCGGCCCGTCCGGGCTGTACGAGGTCTACATCCGTGACACGCGGAACGAGTTCGTCGACGGCTGGGGCACCAACGGGCTGGAGGCGAAGAGCGTCCCGCGGCGCCTGCGCGAGCAGCTCAAGCAGTCGGCGGCCAGTTCCAGCTTCACCACTGCCAGCACGTACGGGACGCTGACGTACACCGATCCTGAACGCCCGTCGCAGCGCAGCCTCATTGTGGGTGGGCAGGCCGGGCAGTTCGAGCTTTATTACCTCTTCCCGCTCACTCAGGAGGAGAGGACTCTGACCGATGTGCAGCGGACCCTGGTCGGCGTCGGTGCCGTCCTGGTGCTGCTGCTTGCGGCGATCGCCTCGCTGGTCACGCGGCAGGTCGTCATCCCGGTGCGGCTGGCGGCGCAGGGAGCCCAGCGGCTGGCGGCGGGGCGGCTCGAAGAGCGGATGAAGGTACGCGGCGAGGACGATCTGGCGCGCCTGGCCACCTCGTTCAACGACATGGCCGCCAACCTCCAAGACAAGATCGGCGAGCTGGAGGACCTGTCGCAGGTGCAGCGGCAGTTCGTGTCGGACGTGTCGCACGAGCTGCGCACGCCGCTGACCACCATCCGCATCGCCGCCGACATGCTCTACGAGCACCGCGACACGTTCGACGACCCGTCGGTGGGGAGGTCCGCGGAGCTGCTGCAGAGCCAGCTCGAACGGTTCGAGTCGCTGCTGGCCGACCTGCTGGAGATCAGCCGCCACGACGCCGGGGCGGCGACGCTGGACGCCGAGTCGGTGGACGTACGCGACCTGGTGTTGCGTGCCGTGGACGACTCCCAGACGCTGGCCGAACGCAAGGGCAGCAAGATGGTGCTCCAGCTGCCGGGCGAGCCCTGCATGGCCGAGGTCGACAGCCGCCGGGTCGAACGTATCCTGCGAAACCTGCTGGTCAACGCCGTCGAACACGGCGAGGGCGAGGACATCGTGGTGTCCGTGGCCGCTGACCGCGACGCGGTTGCGGTGGCCGTGCGCGATCACGGCGTCGGGCTGAAACCGGGGGAGGGGCAGATGGTCTTCGACCGCTTCTGGCGTGCCGACCCAGCCCGCGCGCGCACCACCGGCGGGACCGGCCTGGGCCTGTCGATCTCGCGCGAGGACGCCCAGCTGCACGGCGGCTGGCTGCAGGCTTGGGGCGAGCCCGGGGTCGGCTCGCAGTTCCGCCTGTCGCTGCCGCGGATCGCTGGAGCCGAGCTGCGCGGCTCGCCGCTGCCGCTCGTGCCGCCGGGTGCCGGCACATCGCGGCCCCTGTTCGCGGAGCTGGAGGTAGGCGAATGACCATGCCCTCCCGCCGGCCCTCCCGCCGCCGATCTCGTCCCGCCGTCATGACTGCGGCGATGCTGATGGCTTGCGTCAGCGCTTGCGCGACCGTGCCCAGCGGTGGCCGGGTGGTGTCCGGCAAGACCGCCGACCGGGCCGAGCAGGCCGACGATCCGTACGTCCGGCTCATCCCGGTCCGGCCGCGGACGGGCTGGTCGCCGACGCAGATCGTCTCGGGCTTCCTGTACGCCTCGGCGAGCTTCGACGACGGCCAGAAGGTCGCCCGCGAGTATCTGGCCGGCAACACCGGCTGGAAGGTCGGTACCCGGCCCGCGGTCACGGTCTTCGGCGACGCCCGGTTCGAGCCGCGGATCGAGAAGATGAACGACACGCAGGCCACCGTGAAACTCGCGGGCAAGCAGCTCGGCGCGATCAACACCGACGGCCAGTACACCGCCGATCCCCGGGACGTCGTCGTCAGCTTCCAGCTCACCCGGACGCAGCCGGGGACGTGGCGGATCACCGGGCTGCCCACGGAGGGCCAGGTCGGCCTGCTGCTCACCAAGGCCGACGTCGACCGCGCGTTCCGTTCGATGAACCTGTACTTCTTCACGCCCGACCAGCGGCGGCTCGTGCCCAACGGGGTCTTCCTGCCGCTGGCCAACCGGCGGCACCTGGCCACCCACCTGGTCCGGGCGTTGTTGTCCGGGCCCACGTCCTGGCTGAGCCCGGCGGTGAAGAGCGCCTTCCCTGCCAACACCAAGCTGCTCGGCGGCGGTGTCGACATCGACAAGGACGACATCGCCACGGTCAACCTCAGCCGCGAAGCGGCCGGCGGCAATCCCGAACGCATGTCGTCCCAGCTCAGCTGGACGTTGCGGCAGCTCTCCGAGATCAAGCAGTGGCGGCTGAAGATCGATGGCGACGAGATCGCGCCCGACGGCCACGACGCCACCCAGCCGATCCGGTCCTGGCAGGAGTACGCCCCGGACGGGAACCTGAGCGAGGAAGCGCAGAGCGCCGAGACCCCCTACTTCATCGGGGAAAAGGGCCTGCTGAGCGGGCTGGCCTCGGGCGAGGAGAATCCCCTCACCCAGAGCCTTGCCTACCGCCTCATACGCCCCGCGGTCGCGCCGGACAAGTCGGAGGCGGCCGGCCTGAGTCCTGACCGCAGCCAGGTGCTCCTGACCAAGGGCGTGGTCGGCGCGCGCGAGGTGCAGACCCTGCTGGTACACCAGCGGCCCGGCTCGCGCTTCACCGCCCCCACCTGGGATCGCAATAACCAGCTGTGGGTCGTCGAGACGGACAAGAACAAGTCCTGGCTATGGGTGCGCAAGCGCGGCCAGCCGTTCCAGCGGGTCGAGCACTGGGGACTCGGCGGCCGTGAGGTCCTCGCGCTCCGGCTGGCCCGCGACGGCGTCCGGGCTGCCGCGATCGTCAAGGTCGACAACCGCACCCAGGTGCAACTCGGGCGTATCGCCTACGACGACAAGGGTGCCATCGACGCGGGTATCTTCCTGCCGGTCAGCTCGGAGCTGGAAGATGCCATCGACCTGTCGTGGCGCGACTATGGCACCCTCGCCGTGCTCGGGCGCCGACGGTCCGAGTCGCAGGTCCTGCCCTACCTCGTTCCGGTCAGCGGCAGCGCTATCAGCCCGCTGGGCGGTGGCATCCAGGGCGAGCCCAACTCGATCGCAGCCTCGCCGGGCGCCCCCGTCTACCTCGGTACTCGCAACGGCCAGCACAACGTGATCTGCCATCAGCAATTGGCCCGTGACCAGTTCAGCGAGTGGACGTGCCCGATCAAGGGCTCCGATCCGAACTACTACCGCTGAGAGTCCGAACCACTACCGCTGGGAGTTATCCACAGTTTGCGCGGGGTCTGGCCGTGGACCGAGACCTTCGGGCATCGTCGTCCGCATGCGCTTATTCGAGACCCTGCTCGATCTGGCCCTGCCTCAACGTTGCGCAGGCTGCGGTGTCCTTGACCAGCCTGGCGGCGTCCTCGACCAATCCATCTGCACGCTCTGCGCGGCCCTTCTGAGCGGCCCCGCCCGCAGAGCCTCGCCCGTTCCCGTGCCGCTCGGGCTTCCGCCGCCCTGGACGATCTCCGCGTACGAGGGTCCGGTCCAAGCCCTGATCGTCGCTCACAAGGAGCGCGGCCGCACGAGCCTGGCCCGCCCGCTGGGCCGGGCCCTCGCCAAGAGCGCTCTCGCGGCTCTAGAGGCCGGGTCTCCCGGGTGGGGCGGTCATGACGCGCAGGCGGGTCATGAGAGGGGCGTGAGCGGCTCTCATAGCGCCACAGAGGGCCTGGGGGTGGTGGCCTTGGTCCCGGTGCCGTCCTCGGCCATGGCGGTGCGGCAGCGGGGACATGACGCGACTCGCCGGATGGCCTCGTTCGCGGTGCAGGAGATCCAAGCGGCGGGAGTACGGGTCGTGCGGGTGGACGCCCTGCGTCAGAGACGGCGGGTCGCTGATCAGGCGGGGCTGTCGTCGACGGCGCGCGCCGTCAATCTGGTGGGGGCGTTCGAGGCGGTGGCATGGGTGGCCGGGAGGCGGGTCGTCGTGGCCGACGACGTGATCACGAGTGGAGCGACATCGGCGGAGGCTGCGCGGGCCCTGCGGGCTGCCGGTGCTGATGTGGTGGGCGTCGCGACTGTCGCCGCGACGCCACGAAAATGGTGACGGCCGGGGGAGGGTGACTTTCTTCACTGTAAGGCGCCGACACGATAACGAGTTACCCACCGTCACGGAATCTTGCCCGAGATGTCTCATCTGGGTGGGAAGCTTCTGATATCTACAGTCACGAGCTGTCATCGCGCCGGTCGGAATTTCCAAACTCACCGAGCGGTCAGATGCCCGTGACCTGCATTGAGACCGCGACCCCCACCCCCGCGCTCGCGGGGGTTCACGGCACGTGAGCGGCTTCGCGGGAGCGTTCGAGAGTGGCAATGCGACCCCAAACGATGACGGTGTGTGAGTTTTTCCTCCGTTCACCCCCCTGACATTCGTGGCGGAAGGGGTTAGCGTTCCTGACATGGCACCCGCCCGGGTCCGTGGTTGCGTCGGATCGCAGTGCTCTGTGAGGGCACGGAAGGCGGTCCGGCTAGCCGATGCCAGGCGCAGGCGAAACGGCCCACGTAAGGCGACTTCTCGTCGACCGATCACGGTGCGCCTTAGAGGTAAGTCCTGCCTCATCGGGGGATCCGACATCCCCCGAAGCGAGAGAAGGGTAGTAGTGGCGAGAGCGCCGCGAGGCTCTCAGCAGGCGGATGTGGGGACGAAGACCAGGTCGGCCGGGCGGGTGCGACCCCGAAAGAACGGGAGCCCGTCATTTTCCGGGAGAAGGGGGGGTCCCGCGTGGACATCATCGTGAAGGGCCGCCGTACGGACGTCAACGACAGGTTTCGGCGGCACGTCGACAACAAACTGGCCAAGATCGAGAAGCTGAACCACAAGGTCATCCGCGTTGATGTGGAGGTGTCGCAGGAGCGTAATCCGCGCCAGGCCGACCGGCGGGAACGCGTCGAGCTCACCATCCACCACAGCGGGCCTGTCATCCGGGCCGAGGCCGCGGCCGACGATCGATACGGAGCCCTCGACCTGGCGCTCGACAAGCTTGAGTCCCGGTTGCGGCGCGACAGTGACCGGCGCAAGGTCCACAAGGCCCACCACGGCAAGTCCCCGGCGAAGCTGGCCACCATGGAACAGCTGCCGCCCGAGCCCCTGCCCGAGCCGGTGGCCGCGACCACCGTCACGGAGACCGCCGAGCCGGAACTCGACGGTTACGAGCCCGCCGACCTCTCGGCGGACGAGCATATTGTGCCGATCTCCATGGAGGGCGACGGCCCCATCGTCGTCCGGGAGAAGTTCCACAAGGCCGAGCCCATGGGCATTGAGCAGGCCCTCTTCGAAATGGAGCTGGTGGGCCACGACTTCTTCCTGTTCCGCGACAAGGCCAGCGGGCAGTCCTCCGTCGTCTACCGGCGACGGGGCTGGGACTACGGCGTCATCCGCCTTGTCGAAGAGTGATGTGGCACATGCGACACGTCACCCCGCCGAGCATGTCATGATCTAGAAAGCAAGCCGCGGACGCGGTGGTCCGGGGCCCGTGTCGGCCCCGGACCACCGCGCTCCACATGACCCAAGATCACGCACAGTGAAGGGGGGAAGCGGCGTCTCCTCCACGTCGCGACTCAGGTGAGCGAGAATCCCGAGACTCGCGGCGCCGCGGCGGTACCCCGTCAGGTGGCCGCAGGTGACTCCGCCGCGTCCGGCGAGTCCGATCCGATCAGAGTGCTCATCGTCGACGATCACGCGCTCTTCCGGCGCGGCCTGGAGATGGTCCTGCAGAGCGAGTCCGACATCGAGGTCATCGGTGAGGGCGGCGACGGCCACGAGGCCGTCCAGATGGCGGGCGACCTGCTTCCCGACGTCGTCCTGATGGACATCCGCATGCCCCGCCGCTCCGGCATCGAGGCCTGCACGGCGATCAAGGAGGCCGCCCCCAGCGCCAAGATCGTGATGCTGACCATCAGCGACGAGGAAGAGGACCTCTTCGAGGCGATCAAAGCCGGTGCCAGCGGCTACCTGCTCAAGGAGATCTCCATCGACGAGGTCCCGCAGGCGGTGCGCGCCGTGCACGGCGGCCAGTCCCTGATCAGCCCCTCGATGGCGTCCAAGCTGATCACCGAGTTCGCCTCCCTCTCCAAGCGCAGCGAGGAGCGCACCCAGCAGGTGCCGGCTCCCCGGCTGACCGAACGCGAGATGGAAGTGCTCCGCCTGGTGGCCCGCGGCTTGGGCAACCGGGAGATCGCCAAGGAACTCTTCATCTCCGAGAACACCGTGAAAAACCACGTCCGCAACATCCTGGAGAAGCTCCAGCTGCACTCCCGGATGGAAGCCGTGGTCTACGCAGTCCGAGAGAAACTCCTAGAAATCACCTGACCCCCAACGCCCCCCGGGCGCGATCAGCAGCGCGCCTCTTCTCCTGATACGGCCGATTCGACGCGCCTGATATTGCCGATTCGACGATCGCGCGCCGGCCGCCTCCATGTGCGGCAACCGCCGAAGGCGTTTTGTCGGTGTTGTGTCCTACGATCGCGGCGTGAGCCACGTTCAACTGACAGCCGACGAAGCCCGCCGTCTCCAACTGCGCGCACAGGGTCTGCTGGGTGCCGCCGGGCAAGGTCATCGCGACGGGGGAGTCCCGGCTCTCCTTGAGCATCTGGGCGCCGTCCAACTCGACACGATCTCCGTGCTCGCGCGTTCCCACGAGCTCGTTCCGTATGCCCGCCTGGGCGCGGTCGGGCGCGCGGCCGTCGAGGACGCCTATTGGGGCGACGGAGCGACTTTCGAATACTGGGCGCACGCCGCCAGCATCCTGCCCATCTCCGAGTGGCCGTCGTTCGCCTTCCGCCGCCGTGCGTTCCGCGACCGGGGAGTGCGCTGGCACAAGGTTCCCGACGGGGCCCGCGAAGACGTCCTCAAGCGCCTCCGCACCGACGGCCCGCTCACCACCAAGGAGATCGGCGGAGCCAAGTCGGGCGGCGACTGGTGGCAGTGGAGCGACGCCAAGATCGCGATCGAGTGGCTGCTGGACATCGGCGAGGTGGTCTGCGTGCAGCGCGTGGGCTGGCGGCGCGTCTACGACCTGGCCGAACGGGCCGTTCCCGCCGACCTTCTCGCCCAGGATCCGGACGACACGACGTGCCTGACCCGCCTCGTGTCCCACGCCGGCCGCGCCTTGGGCGTGGCCACCCGTGCCGACCTGGCCGACTACTTCCGCGTGAAGGGCGACCAGGTGTCCTCCGTCATCGAGGCCACGGATCTCGTCCCTGTCCAGGTCCAGGGCTGGAAGCATCCCGCCTGGGCCGATCCCGGTGCCCTGGGCAAGCCGCCTCGTGGCAGGCACGCCACCACCCTGCTCTCCCCGTTCGACTCCCTGGTCTGGGATCGCGCCCGCACCTCCCGGGTCTTCGGCTTCGACCACCGGCTGGAGGCCTACGTGCCCAAGGCCAAGCGCGTGCACGGCTACTTCGCCATGCCCCTCCTGGCGGGCGGCCGGCTTCTGGGCCGTGTCGACCCGGCGCGCGAGGGCAAAACCCTCGTCGCCCGCCAGGTCTCCCTTGAGCCTTGGGCGACAGCGACTCCCGCCCGCGCCGAGACCACCCTCCAAGCCCTCCGTACCGCCCTCTGGCAAGCCGCCACCTGGGTCGCCTGCGACGACGTCCGAGTGGAAAAGCTCAACCCACCCCACATCCTTCCCGCCCTGGACCTGTCGCCGACCACCTGAGGCCACCACCTGCCCCGCCGCCCGGCCGTGCCACCGCGTGATCGGAGGTTGAGTGGGTGGGGATGCGAAAGCCCGTCTTGCGCTGGTGGCAAGACGGGCTGGCGGGGCTGTTTTAGCCGCGTGGAGTCTGGCGGGGCTGCTCAGCCATGTGGGGTTTGGTGCGGGTCGGTGGCCTTGGGCTTGTCCAGCGTTTCGCCGGCCAGGCCGCCGCGGCGCTTTTCTGTACGGGTGCCGAAGAGGGAATAGTCCACGATCTCGGGGATGACACGCGGGGCGTCGACGACCACGTCGGAGAAGATGTGGACGGCGCCCATCACCACGCTGCCGATCACCACGATCGCGACGCCGATCCAGAACACGATCCAGTTGGGGCCTATGGTCAGGGCCACCCCGCCGACCACGAAGCCTATGAAGACGACCGTGACGGCGACCCATGAGCTGGGTCTGCCGGCGTGCGATCCAAGCGACTCATCAGACATCTGGCGCCTCCCCTCAAATGCACGTCTAGATCTTCCGCGTGACGGGCCGGTCAAACAGAATGCGGCCTGGATTGCGTCGCCGCGTGAGCTAGACCATCCTTGGACTCGCCTACGATGGCATCGTACGTGTGGTGTGCGTGCCGCTGGTCGCGGTGAACCACGATCTGCAAGGAGCCTCCGAGAGTGCCGCCAGTCATCGATAAGATCCTTCGCGCGGGCGAAGGCAAGACCCTGCGCAAGCTCAAGAAGCTCGCGGATCAGGTCAACTCGATCGAGGAAGACTTCCTCGAGATGAGCGACGCCGAGTTGCGCGAGCTGACTGACAAATACCGGGAGCGTATCGCCGAGGGCGAGACCCTGGACGAGCTGTTGCCCGAGGCGTTCGCGACGGCGCGTGAAGCCGCCAAGCGGGTGCTCGGCCAGCGCCACTATGACGTTCAGGTCATGGGTGGAGCCGCGCTGCATCTGGGCAATATCGCAGAAATGAAGACCGGTGAGGGCAAGACCCTCACCTGTGTGCTCCCCGCCTATCTGAACGCGCTGTCCGGCGACGGCGTCCATGTGGTCACGGTGAACGACTACCTGGCCAAGCGTGACGCCGAGTGGATGGGGCGCATTCACCAGTTCCTGGGGCTCGAGGTCGGTGTCATCGTCCCGCAGATGACGCCGGAAGAGCGACGTGCCGCGTACAACGCCGACATCACCTATGGGACCAACAACGAGTTCGGTTTCGACTACCTGCGCGACAACATGGCGTGGAGCCTGGAGGAGTGCGTCCAGCGCGGCCACAACTTCGCCGTCGTCGACGAGGTCGACTCGATCCTCATTGACGAGGCCCGGACGCCGCTGATCATCTCCGGCCCGGCCGAGCAGAACTCCAAGTGGTTCGGCGAGTTCTCCAAGATCACCCCGCGCCTCAAGCGCGCCGAGCTGGTCAGCACCGCCGGGCAGGTCGACGAGTACGGCCCCGGCGACTACGAGGTGAACGAGAAGAAGCGCACCGTCGGCATCACCGAGTCCGGTGTCGAGAAGGTCGAGGACTGGCTCGGCATCGACAACCTCTACGCGCCGGAGAACACGCCGCTCGTCTCGTTCCTCAACAACGCGCTCAAGGCCAAGGAGCTCTACAAGAAGGACAAGGACTACGTCGTCATGAACGGCGAGGTCCTGATCGTCGACGAGTTCACCGGCCGGATCCTGCACGGGCGCCGCTACAACGAGGGCATGCACCAGGCCATCGAGGCCAAGGAAGGCGTGGCGATCAAGGACGAGAACCAGACTCTCGCCACGATCACCCTCCAGAACTACTTCCGCCTCTACTCCAAGCTGTCCGGCATGACCGGTACGGCCGACACCGAGGCGGCGGAGTTCAACAAGACCTACAAGGTCAACGTCGTGCCGATCCCGACGAACAAGCCGATGATCCGCGAGGACGTCGCCGACGTCGTCTACAAGACCGAGCAGGCCAAGTTCGAGGCCTGCGTCGAGGACATCGCCGAGCGTCACGAGAAGGGCCAGCCGGTCCTGGTCGGCACCACCTCGGTCGAGAAGTCCGAGCGGCTGAGCAAGATGCTCAAGCGGCGCGGCATCCCGCACCAGGTGCTGAACGCCAAGCACCACGAGCACGAGTCGGCGATCGTCGCCGAGGCGGGCCGCAAGGGCGCCGTCACCGTCGCCACCAACATGGCCGGTCGAGGCACCGACATCATGCTCGGCGGCAACCCCGACTTCCGGGCCGACCTGGAGCTGCACCAGCGCGGGCTCAGCCCGCTGGACACGCCCGACGAGTACGAGGCCGCGTGGCCCGAGGCCCTCGACAAGGCCAAGGACGACGTCAAGGGCGAGCACGAGGAGGTCGTCGACGCCGGCGGGCTCTACGTGCTGGGCACCGAGCGGCACGAGTCGCGCCGCATCGACAACCAGCTGCGCGGCCGGTCCGGCCGTCAGGGTGACCCGGGCGAGTCCCGCTTCTACCTGTCCCTTGAGGACGACCTGATGCGGCTGTTCAACTCCGCCCGCGTTGAGTCGATCATGACGCGCCTCAACATCCCGGACGACGTGCCGATCGAGTCCAAGATCGTCTCGAACGCCATCAAGTCGGCGCAGAGCCAGGTCGAGCAGCAGAACTTCGAGATGCGCAAGAACGTCTTGAAGTACGACGAGGTGCTCAACCGCCAGCGCACGGTCATCTACGGCGAGCGCCGCCAGGTGCTCGAGGGCGCCGACCTGCACGAGAACGTCCGCCGGATGCTCACCGAGGTGGTGGACGGCTACGTCGCGGGTGCCACTGGCGAAGGCTTCGCCGAAGAGTGGGACCTCGACAAGCTGTGGAAGGCGTTCAAGCAGCTCTACCCGATCTCCATCACGGTCGACGAGCTGGCCGAAGAGGTCGGCGGCGACATCTCCGGCCTGGACGCCGAGACGCTGGCCGAGCGCATCCGCGAGGACGCCAACGCCGCGTACGACAAGCGCGAAGAGGAGCTCGGCGCCGAGGTCACGCGCGAACTCGAGCGCCGCGTCGTCCTCTCCGTGCTCGACCGCAAGTGGCGCGAGCACCTCTACGAGATGGACTACCTCCAGGAGGGCATCGGCCTGCGGGCCATGGCGCAGCGCGACCCGCTGGTCGAGTACCAGCGCGAGGGCTTCGACATGTTCAGGGCGATGCTCGACGGCATCAAGGAGGAGTCGGTCGGCTACCTCTTCAACCTCGAGGTCGAGGTCGAGGACCAGCCCGCGGCTCCCACCGTCGGTGCCGCGCCGGTCGAGGTCTCCAAGACCGCCGAGCCCACCGACGACGTCGAGGTGGACGACGTCCCCGAGGACGAAGCGCCGCACATCAAGGCGAAGGGGCTCGACGCGCCCAAGCGTCCGTCCAAGCTGGACTACTCCGGTCCCACCGTCGACGGTGAGGGCGGCGTGGAGCACCACAGGGAAGAGTCCGAGGACGAATACGCCGGCGTCTCGCGCAACGACCCGTGCCCCTGCGGTTCGGGCAAGAAGTTCAAGCGCTGCCACGGCGACCCGCGCAACAAGTAACAAGTAACGCACGCTGAAGCGGCCTCCCGGTTTCGAACCGGGAGGCCGCTTCGCTGTTTCACGGGAACGCGTGTGCCCGCGTTCTCCCGCCGTCCCTGTCGGTGGTCTCGACGGTGACGCAGCGCCAGCGTTCCCGCCGGTGTTCGAGCCGCAGCGCCAGCGCCCGCACGCGCCCGCCGATGACGACGACCGCTCCCGCCTCGACCGCGTCCGGTGCGGGTTGTTGCAGCCACGACGTCAGGATCCGCGGCGGAACGATCCGTACCCCGGCCGCCACCGGAGCCCGATGCGCGGCGATCGCGAGGCAGACCTCAGGCAGCGCGCGCCGGGCGAGCTGCCGAACCGGACGCGTCCCGGCCAGCACCTCGGCGACCAGCTGTAACGTCGCCTCGGCGGTATGGCGAAGCTCCGGCGGCCCCGGCGCCCGAGCCATCTCGCGTACGCCATCAGGCCGAAGAGCAAGCGCTCCGTCGAACGCGTAGCCGCTCTCCGTGACCGGGATGGCCCGGTCACGGACGTCGGGGGTACGGATGTTACGTACGTCCGGGGTACGGATGTATCGCCTCGGCATGCTGCAGACCTCCTGTCGTTCGGCGTCGACAACAAGAGCCCCACCGGTCCGCGCGAATACACCGTGGCCACCTACGGTCACCGCAGTAACAGAAAGCCCAGCGGATTCCGGAAAAGACACAGCGGCGGGGCGTCGGATCGTGACGCCCCGCCGCTGCGGGGTGAGTCGTCCCTGGGAGTCAAGAGAGGACTCGGAGTGGGGCCTGTGGGCTGGAGGTCCCGGATGTGTTACGTGGCCGGCTTATCGGCCGCGGTTTCGGCGCCGTCGCGTCGCGATCGGCTCTTCTTCTCGCCGGCGGCGAGCTCGGGGTCGGCGGCCGGGTCTGCGGCCACCGAGTCCTCGCCCTCGGGCTCGCGGCCCGGGGTGGCGAGGTTGAACTTCTTGATCATGAACGTGAAGAGCGCGTAGTAGATGACCGCGTAGATCAGGCCCATGATGATCAACCCGAACAGGTTCTTCGTGTTGTCCTTGCCCCCGTTGATCACCATGTCGATGAAGCCCGCGGAGAAGCTGAAGCCCAGCTTCATGCCGAGGAGATCAGCGATGGCCATGGAGATGCCGGTCAGGATCGCGTGGATGCCGAAGAGCACCGGGGCGATGAAGATGAACGCGAACTCGATCGGCTCGGTGATGCCGGTGACGAACGCGGTCAGCGCGGCGGAGAGCATGAGGCCGCCGACGGCCGGACGGCGGTGCGCCGGGGCGGCGCGCCAGATGGCGATCGCGGCGGCGGGCAGACCGAACATCAGGACGGGGAAGTATCCGGTCATGGACCAGCCCGCGCCGTCCGCGCCCTGCAGGTAGCAGTTGAGGTCGCCGCTGTAGCTCTTGCCGCCGACGGTGCAGTCGGGGATCTGGAACCACACCACGTTGTTGGGAATGTGATGCAGACCGAGCGGCAAGAGCAGACGGTTGATGACGCCGTACACGCCCGCGCCGATCTCACTGTGGTCGGCCATCCACTCGCCGCCGTTGCTGATCCACTTGCCGAGGACCGGCCAGATCCACCCGAAGAGCAGGCCGAGCAGCAGCGCGGCGAACGAGGTGATGATCGGCACGAACCGGCGCCCACCGAAGAACGCCAGCCACGTGGGCAGCTTGATCCGATAGAAGCGCTGGTAGAGCAGCGCGGTCACGATGCCGATGACGATTCCGCCCAGTGCCCGGGTCGGGTTGGCGGCGGCCAGGTCCACGGCGACCTTCGGCGTGCCCGGGTTGTCCGGGTCGAACAACGACTTGGTGATCCGCGGGAACACCAGCTTGTCGTCGGCGAAGGTGTGGAAGAACATCGTCATGCTGACGTAGTGGAAGACCAGGTAGCCGACCACGGCGGCCAGCCCGGTCGAGCCGTCGGACTTCTTCGCGAAGCCGACCGCCACACCCACCGCGAACAGCAGCGGCAGCCAATCGAAGAGCGCACCGCCCGCGGCGGCGAAGATCTCAGCGACCCGGTCGGCTCCGGAGAAGCTGATCCACGGGTCCTTGGTCTCGTCGACGCCGATGACGTCGGGCTGGCCGAGACGCAGCAGCAGGCCCGCCGCCGGCAGCACGGCGATCGGCAGCATGAGGCTGCGGCCGATCCGCTGCAGGACAGCGAGTGTCTTGGAGCTGCCGCCGGGCACGGTGCCCACGGCGGTTGTCGAACTCATCAGGGGTTCCTCCTCGTTTTACCGGGGGGCCGCGCTAGGAGCGCGTCGGGGGATTTCCGAGGGCCGTGTGGACCTGGTAGCGGTCGGCCCGGTAGGTCGACACGCCCAGTTCCGCGCAGACGCCCCCGGTGTAGGAGCGCCGCTGAAGAAGCAGCACGGCGCTGCCCCTGGGGATGTGTAGTTGCTTGGCCTCCGTCGCGTCGGCGACCGCGGCGTCTATGGTCTGGTCTCCGGCGTCGAAGACCAGCCCGTACACCGCCTCGAGCACGCCGTAGAGGGAACGATCCGCAAGACGCCGGTCGAGCAGATCGGGGGCGAAGGAGGCGAGGATGTGTGACCGTTCCAACGCCATCGGCTCGCCGTCGGCGGTCCGGAGACGTTCGATCACATGGATGGCGGTACCGGCCTCGACCTCGAAGAGCCGGGCCAGCCGTGCGTCGGCCGCGACGGTGCGCCGGGCCAGATCGATCGCGCCCGGCCGCAGGCCGCGGCTGAGCATGTCCTCGGTGAACGAGACGAGCCGCAGCGGCATCTCGATCTTGGGCCGGGCGACGAACGTGCCCTTGCCCGGCACTCGGTAGAGACGTCCCTCGGTCACCAGCTGGTCGACACCCTGGCGCACGGTCATCCGGGACAGGCCGTACTCCGCGCACAGCTCCCGCTCCGACGGGATCGGTGCGTCGACGGGCAGTTCCGCCGTCTCGATCAGATCGAGCAGGATGGCTCGGAGCTGGAAGTACTTGGGTACGGGACTGTGTGGATCGATCGCTGTCACGGGAGTCCTCGTGGGCCGGGGAGTCCGGTCGGTAGCACTGGTCAAGGTCAGGTCAGTACTGGTCTAGGCCGGACTAGACCACACAAAATTAACGTCTGTCAATGCACAGATGAATAACGGCCGGATTACGTCACTGCCAGCAAACTCGCAGGTCAGGCCGCTGGAAGATCAACAACGGGGGATCTGCGAAGTACCTCGGCCCCTGCACGCTCCGCCTCCCTCCGAGTAGTGCTTCCCAAGGTCAGCTCGTAGACCAGTGCCGAACTCAGCCCGCGACCAACGCTCGGGCGTTCGCGCGCGGAACCTGTTGTGCGCTTGCTTGGCAGGCTCGGCTAGTCGGGGGGCTGGCGGGGTGGTCTTGACTTCTTTGGTTCGGCTGCGGGTGTGTCGGTGGGTTGGTCGATCAGGCCGCCCAGGGTGCCGTCGGCGGCTCCGCCTTCTTCGCGTTCACGGCCGGGGGTGGGCAGGTTGAACCTCGTGATCGCAAAGTAGAAGATCGCGAAGTAGAGGCAGAAATAGATCACGCCCAGGCCGACGATGGCCCAGAGATGCCGGGTGTTGCTCTTCGTCGAGTTCAGCAGCAGGTCGATCAGGCCCGCGGAGAACGAGAAGCCGAGCTGGGCGTCGATCGCGGCCAGCAGGAACATCGAGACGCCGGTCAGCAACACGTGGAGGACGTAGAGCAGGGGTGCCACGAACATGAACGAGAACTCGATCGGCTCGGTCACGCCGCACACGAACGCCGTCAGGCCTGCCGACACCATGAGGCCGCCCACCGCGCTCCGCTTGTGCTTCGGCGCGGCCGCCCAGATGGCCGCCGCCGCTCCGGGCAGGCCGAACATCAGGACCGGGAAGAACCCCGCCAGGAAGGTGCCCGCGTCCGGGTCGCCGGCCAGGTAGCGGTTGATCTCACCGTGCGAGAGCACCCCGTCGGGCGCCCTGTACGTCCCGAACGTGAACCACACGAGCGTGTTGAGGATGTGGTGCAGTCCGAACGGCAGCAGCAGGCGGTTGGCCATGCCGTAGACCCCGGCGCCCGCCGCGCCCAGCCCGGTGATCCAGCCGCCGAAGTCGTCGATCCATCCGCCCAGCGTCGGCCAGATGAGACCGAAGACCACCCCGAGCACCATCGCGGCCGCCGCGCTGATGATGGGCACGAAGCGGCGGCCGCCGAAGAACGCCAGCCACGTCGGCAGCTTGATCCTGTAATAGCGCTGGTAGAGCAGGGCGACCATGATGCCGACCACGATCCCGCCCAGCACCTGAGTGGGGTTCTTGGCGCCGTAGTTGATCGTCTCCGTTGCCGTGCCGTCCTGCATCACCGTCTGGACGACGTTGGCTTTCAGCGTCTCGGTGTGCGCGAACATCACCTTGGTCACCCGGTCGAAGACCAGGTAGGCGACGATCGCCGACAGCCCCGTGGAGCCGTCGGCCTTCCTGGCGAAGCCGATCGCGACACCGACCGCGAAGAGCATCGCCAGGTTGTCGAACAGGGCGCCACCGGCGGCCGCGAAGACCTCGGCGATGCGCGACCAGCCGAGGCCGTCCTTGCCGAGCAGATCGTCCTGGCCGAGACGGAGCAGGATGCCGGCCGCGGGCAGCACGGCGATCGGCAGCATCAGGCTCCGGCCGATGCGCTGCAGGACCGCGAACGTGGCTGACCAGGCGCCATGCGCCCCGCCGCCGGCCGTGCCGCCGGCCATGGCAGCCGTTGAGCTCATGAGCGGATGACCTCCCCCGAGTGGGCCCGACCACATGAAGTTCGGCCCGACGTCTTCGCTCTAACGGATGTGTGGAGTATGGTTCGTACTGGTCTAGTCCGGACTAGACCAGTTAAAACATGACAGCAGAGAGCGGCTCAAGCGTCACGGAGAGTGCGCACCCATGGCATCACTTCTGATCACCGCGAACAGCTTGATCACATCCCCCGTCGATGGTGGTCCTACCCGCGTACTCTCTCCGGGATTCGTCCGCATCGAGAACGGGGTGATCACCGAGGTCGGTGAAGGGCGGCCGGTGACGGCCCCTGACCTGGACCTTCGTGACGGCGTGCTCGCCCCCGGGCTGGTCGATCTTCAGGTCAACGGGTTCTTCGGGCACGACATGGCCGACGCCGGCGAGGACGGCTGGCACACCGTCGTACGCCGCCTCCCCGAGACCGGCGTGACCGCGTTCCTCCCCACGTTCATCACGGCCCCGGTCGACGTCCAGGCCAAGGCTCTGCGGCATGCCAAGGAGCTGCTGCCGGGCCTGCCCGCGACCGGCGCCAAGGTCCTCGGCGTCCACCTCGAGGGCCCGTTCCTCTCCGAGAAGCGCAAGGGTGCGCACAACGCCGGCTTCCTCACTGACCCGATCCCCGAGGCGATCGCGACGCTGCTGGAGACCGGCCTCGTCAAGCTGGTGACGCTGGCCCCCGAACGCAACGGCGCGCCCGCGGCGATCGAGACCCTGAGCCGCCACGGTGTGCTGGTCAGCGTCGGCCACAGCGACGCCACCGCTGAGCAGGTCGAACGTGCCGCCGACGCGGGCGCGCGCATGGTCACCCACATCTTCAACGCCCAGAGCGGTATCAATCACCGCGATCCCGGCGTCGCCGTGCAGGCGCTCATCGACCACCGGCTGCATCCCGGCCTCATCGTCGACCTGCACCATGTCGCCCCTGCGGTGTGCAAGCTGGTGTTCCAGGCCGCGCCCGGCCGGGTCGTGCTCGTCACCGACGCCGCCGCGGCCGCCGGGATGCCGCCCGGCACCTACGAGCTGGGCGGCGAACCCATCGAGATGCCCGAGTCCGGCCCGCCGCTGCGCGCCGACGGCACGATCGCCGGTTCCGGCCTGCGCCTGGACGAGGCGGTCGGGAACGCGGTGCGGATCGGCATCGACCTGGTCACCGCCGTGGACGCCGCCACCCGCGTCCCGGCAGACCTCATCGAACGTACGGACCTCGGCCGCATCGCTCCTGGCGCAGCCGCCGATCTGGTCTGGCTCGGAGACGACCTCCGGGCGCGTACGACCTGGATCAACGGGCAGAAAGCCTGCTGAGGGGGATCATGAGCACCAGCCGAATGCGGGCCGAGATCGGTGAGCAGCCCGAGGCGCTGCGCCGCACTCTCGACGCCCTGCTGCCGCGGACAGCCGACATCGCACAGCTCGCGCGCGAGACGCGCCAGGTGTTGTTCATCGCGCGCGGTTCGTCCGACAACGCCGCCGTGTACGGGCGGTACCTGGTCGAGTCGCACACCGGGCGCCTCGCCACGCTGGCCGCTCCGTCCATCGCGACCACCTACAAGCGCAAGCTCGATCTGTCCGGCGTGCTCGCCGTGGCGATCAGCCAGTCCGGCAAGACGGAGGAGATCGTCGAGACCCTGGACTGGGCCGCCGCCGGCGGTGCCCGGACCGTGGCGATCACCAACGGCTCCGGGTCGCCGCTCGCGGAGATCGCCGAGGTCGCGCTGCTGACCCAGGCGGGCGACGAGCTCGCGGTGCCGGCCACCAAGACCTACACCACCCAGCTGGCCGCCTTGTCGATCCTGGGTCTCGGGCTGGGCGCCGACGTCGAGCTGGACGACCTGCGCGCGGTGCCGGACGAGGTCCAGCGGATCATCGCGATCACCGAGTCCGCCCCGGCGCTGCCTGAGATCGTCGAGGAGCTCGCCCAGGTGCCGGGCGCCGTGGTGTCCGGCCGCGGCATCGCGTTCGGCACCGCGCTGGAGCTGGCCCTCAAGATCAAGGAGGCGTGCTACCTGCACGCCATGGGCCTCTCGTACGCCGACCTGCTGCACGGCCCGATCGCGGTCGTGGACGACCAGACGCCCGCCCTGCTGGTCGCCGCCGAGGAGGGCCCGACCCTGTCCGGCACCGTCGCGCTGGCCCGCCGCGTCACGACCGCCGGGTCGCGCGCATACGGAATCGGCGGCGGCACGGGACTCGCCGATGCGTCCTCGCTCGCCCTGCCCGGCCCCGCGCTGGCCGAGTGGGTCGCGCCGCTCGGCCTGATCGTGCCCGGCCAGATCCTCGTCGAGAACCTGGCCCGCCGGCTCGGCATCGACCCCGACGTGCCACGCGGGCTCAACAAGGTCACCCAGACCGACTGATCCCGACCGCCACACTCCACCGCACAGCGACCTTTCACACCCCACTGCACAATGACCGGCACCCCCCGGGCATAGTGACCGCCGAACCCCACCGCACACAGCACTGACCGAAGGCAGGAACTGATCATGGACAAGGCCGAGGCCATCATCGCGGCGCTGGGCGGCGCCGACAACATCGAAGACATCGAGCCCTGCGCCACCCGGCTGCGCACCGAGGTCTCGGATCCCAGCAAGGTCAACGAGGCCGCGCTGAAGGCCGCCGGCGCGTTCGGCGTCATGCGCAGCGGCAGCGTCGTCCAAGTGGTCGTGGGCCCGGAGGCCGACACCATCGCCAGCGACATCGAGGACATTCTCGACTGATGCCCGGCAGGGCAGGACAAGGAGTGTTCTCATGACGCGAGTTCTGGCGCCCGTGAGCGGGCGCGTCGTCGGGCTTGCCGGCGTGCCGGACCCGGTGTTCGCCCAGGCCATGGTGGGCCCGGGCACCGCGGTCGATCCCGAGCGTGCGCCCGGGAGGGCGCTCGCCCCGGTCACCGGCACGATCGTCAAGATGCACCCGCACGCCTTCGTGGTCGTCGACGGCGAGGGCCACGGCGTGCTGGTGCACCTGGGCATCGACACCGTCCAGCTCAAGGGCGAGGGCTTCGAGCTCCTGGCCGCCGAGGGCGACGCGGTGACCGCCGGTCAGCCGGTCGTCGGCTGGGACCCCGCCGCGATCGAGGCGGGCGGGCGCTCGCCGATCTGCGCGGTGGTGGCACTGGACGCGAACGCGGACGCGCTGTCCGACGTGGTCGAGTCCGGTGAGGTCGACAAGGGGGCAGAGCTCTTCACATGGAGTTGAGGGCCGCCGATTCCGCCGACCCCGGCCGTACGGATCTGAAGGCAGCCGTCTTCGACCTCGACGGGACGCTGATCGACACCGAGCCGCGCAACCGCGAGATGTGGGCGCGGATGTTCGCGGCGAACGGCATCGCCCACGACGAGGCACTGATCGCCTCGTTCGCCGGGCGGCGGGGCCGGGAGGTGCTCGCCGAGCTGCTGCACCTGTTCCCGGGGCGCACCGTCGAGGATCTGTTCCACGAGGTGATCTCGTACGAGACGGGACCGGACATGCCGCCGGTCCAGCCGGTGCCGGGTGCGGTCGAGCTCGTCCGGGCGCTGCACGCCGGGGGCGTTCCCCTGGCGGTGGTGACCTCGGGAGTACGGCCGTACGCGGAGGGCCTGCTGGACGAGCTCGGCATCAAGAGTTTGCTGGACGTGCTGGTCACGGCAGACGACGTGGCCAACGGGAAACCCGACCCCGAGGGTTTCCTGGCGGCCTGCGACGCCCTCGATGTGGCGCCGCGGGACGCGCTCGGGTTCGAGGACGCTCCCGCCGGGGTGGCCGCGGTGAAGGCCGCGGGTATGTCCTGCGTGGGAGTCACCACCACCCAGCCCGCGGTCGCGCTGGCCGCGGCCGACCGGGTGGTGGCGGACATGACCGAAGTCGATCTCCGTGCCTGGGGTCTCCCGGGCACGGGGTGAATGATGAGGAGTTGTTTCAGTGACACAGCGTAATGTCAAGATCGAATCCAAGGTGGGTCTCCACGCCCGTCCCGCCGCGATGTTCGTCCAGACCGCGGCCAGGGCCGTCGGCGAGGTCACGGTGGCCAAGCACGGCGGCGATCCGGTCAACGCCAAGAGCATCCTGTCGGTGCTCGGCCTGGACGCCCGCCACGGCGAGGAGATCGTCATCTCCGCCGAAGGCGACGGCGCCGACGCCCTCCTGGACGAGCTCCAATCCCTTCTTTCCGAGCCCGAGCCAGAGAAGGCCTGACCACACCTGAGCAGGCCTGACCTCCGTCTCAGGCCTGAGCCCCGCCCCAGGCCTGACCTCCGTCTCAGGCCTAAGCCACGTCCCAGGCCTGAGGCCACGCCCCAGCCCCCGTCCCCAGCCCCGGTCCCCAGCCCCGTCCCCGTCCCCGTCCCCGTCCCCGCCTGAGTAAGCCTGACCAGGCGACCAGGCCTGAGCTTCGTCCTGAACCTGAATTCGATCGCCGGAGGGTGCGCGAGATGAGTCCCAGCGTGTTGCGGGGAGCCGGGGTCAGCCCGGGTGTCGGTGTCGGGCCGGTACGCACGGTCGCAGGTGCCGTGCCCGAGCCCGAACAGGATTCTCGCCATGCGGGCGACGCGGCGGCGGAGACCGAGCGGGCGCTCGGCGCGCTCGCCGCCGTGGCCGCCGACCTGGAGGCGCGCGGTGTCCTCGCCGCCGACGCCGGCAACAAGGAGGGTCAGGACGTGCTCAACGCCCAGGCCCTGATGGCCCGCGACCCCGGCCTTGCCGACGGCGTCAAGGCCAAGGTCGGCGAGGGCGTCGGGGCCGCCCGCGCCGTCTTCGAGGCGTTCGGCGTCTACCGGGAGATGCTGGCCGGGGCCGGTGAGTACCTGGCCGCCCGGGTGACCGACCTCGACGACATCCGGGACCGTACGATCGCGCGCCTGCTGGATCTCCCGATGCCGGGCGTACCGGAGTCGGCAGAGCCGTTCGTCCTCGTCGCCCGGGACCTGGCACCCGCCGACACCGCCGTGCTCGATCCCCGGCTGGTCGTCGCGTTCGTCACCGAGGAGGGCGGCCCGACCAGCCACACGGCGATCATCGCCCGCACGATGGGCGTCCCCGCCGTGGTCGCCCTGCCCGGTGCCACCGGCCTCGCCGACGGCACCCGCGTCCTCGTGGACGGAGCCGCAGGCACCGTCCAGGTCGACCCGACCGAGACCGAGGTCGCTGCCGCACTGGCTGCGGCGGCGGCCCAAGCGGCGGCGCTCGGCACGTCCACTGCTCCGGGCGCCACCAAGGACGGCCACCGGATCCCGCTGCTGGCCAACATCGGCGGACCCAAAGACGTTGAGGCCGCCCTGGTCAACGGCGCCGAGGGCGTGGGCCTCTACCGGACGGAGTTCCTCTTCCTCGACCGTTCGACACCGCCGACCGACGACGAGCAGGAAGAGGCTTATCGCAAGGTCCTCGAAGCGTTCCCGGACGGCCGCGTGGTCGTGCGCACGCTCGACGCCGGTGCCGACAAGCCCCTGGCCTTCCTCCCCCCGCCCGGCGAGGAGCCCAACCCGGCCCTCGGCGAACGCGGTCTGCGCATGATGCGCCACCACCCCGGCTTCCAGGCGGCCCAGCTCGGCGCCCTCGCCCGGGCCGCCGCAGGCCAGTCCGCCAAGCTGGAGGTCATGGCGCCGATGGTGACCGGCGCGGACGAGGCGGCCTACTTCGCCGAGGTGTGCCGCGCCGCCGGGATCGACCATCCCGGCATCATGATCGAGGTGCCGGCCGCCGCGCTGCGCGCCCGTGACCTGGCGCCCGAGGTGGAGTTCTTCAGCCTCGGCACCAATGACCTCACGCAGTACGCCTGCGCCGCCGACCGCCAGATCGGCAGCCTCTCGCATCTGCAGGACCCTTGGCAGCCGGCCGTGCTCGACCTGATCGCGATCACCGCCGAGGCCGCCGCCGAGGCGGGCAAGAGCTGCGGCGTCTGTGGCGAAGCCGGGGGAGACCCGGCCCTGGCCTGCGTGCTCACGGGCCTGGGCGTCACGTCGCTCTCGATGGGCGCCCCGTCCCTGCCGCTCGTACGAGCCGCCCTCGCCCGGCACACCCTGGCCGAATGCCGCCTGGCCGCCGAGGCCGCACGCGCGGCCCGTACCGCCGAAGCCGCCCGCACCGCCGCCCGGATTCACCTGCCCGCCTTGGCAGAGCTGGGCCTTTAATCCGAACTGGGCCTTGATTGGAATTGGGCCCTTAAAGCTGAGCAGCGGTGAGGCGCCCCTGCGAAGGCAGCCTCACCGCCGCCACCTAGGATGCCGCACCGCCGTACACCTACTGTCGAGTTCGCTGAAGACAGCGGCAAAGGACGCAGAGGGAATGGCACGTCCAGCGCTCAGTAGGTCAGGCCGGTGCCTGGAGGCTTGCCGGCGGCGGGGACCGGGAGCTTGCCGGTCGGTTTGATCGTGCCTGCCAGGGCCTTGGCGAGGGCGTTGAGGGCGGGCGAGCCGGAGGAGTAGGTGGCCAGGGCCGCCTTGGCCTGGCCGGCCTTGTCCAGATCGTACGGGCGGCCGAGCGCGGCGACGATCACCGGCTTGGAAGCGAGGGCACGGACCCGTGCGGCGGTGCCGGCGGCGCCCGAGTCGAGGGTCGTGAGAACGGCGGCGTCGGCCGAGTTGACCGAGCCGACGGTGCGGACGCCCTCGCGGCGCAGGGCGGTGGCCAGGACGCCGCTCTGGGGGCCCGACACGTAGACGGGCCTGCGCTTGAGCGGCAGCACTCCGCCCTCGTTCCGGACGAGCGTGACCGCGTGCTCGGCGACCTGCCGGACCGTTGCTTTGTTGCCCTTGGAGCCGACGACCTGGTCAGCGCGGCCCGGGTCGACACGGGTGCCGCGGAACAGGCCGCGCCGTTCCTTGAGCTGCACGATGCGTGACACCGCCTCGTCCAGGCGCCGCTCGGAGATCCTTCCGTCGCGCACGGCCTTCAGCACCGCGTCGTAGGCGCGCGGCAGGCTCGGTGGCATGAGGAGCTGGTCGGCGCCCGCGTTGATGGCCCGTACGGGGACCACCGAGTCGCCGTACTTCTTGCGCGCGCCCGCCATCAGGAGGGAATCGGTGACGATGACGCCCTTGTAGCCAAGGGAGTCGCGGAGCAGCCCGGTCAGGACCTTGCGTGACAGCGTCGAAGGGTCGCCGGATCCGTCCAGCTTCGGCACCACGATGTGCGCGGACATGATGGCGTCCACGTTGGCGGCGACCGCGGCCTTGAACGGCGGCGCGTCCAGCCGCTCCCATTCCGCGCGCGAGTGTTTGATGACCGGCAGGCCGGTGTGGCTGTCGGTGTCGGTGTCGCCGTGCCCGGGGAAGTGCTTGGCGGTCGCGGCGACCCCCGCCGCCTGGTAACCCGCGATGGCGGCCCCCAGCATCTGCGACACCAGTGCCGGATCCGAGCCGAAGGACCGTACGCCGATCACCGGATTGGCCGGGTTGACGTTGACGTCGGCCACCGGCGCGTAGTTCTGGTTGATCCCGACCGCGCGCAGCTCGGTGCCGGTGACCTGGGCGGCCGCCCGGGCGTCGGCGGGGCGGCGGGTCGCGCCGAGCGCCATGTTGCCGGGGAACGAGGTGATGAACGGGGTGCGCGAGACGATGCCCTGTTCCTCGTCCACGCCGAGCAGCAGCGGGACTTTGGAGGACTTCTGCAGGGCGTTGGACTGCGCCGCGGTCTGCGCCGGGGTGCGCATGTTGCCGGGGAAGTAGATGAGCCCGCCGACCTTGTAGCGCTTGATCATCGACTGTGCGGCGGCCTGGCTGGAGAACGTCGGCACGAAGAGCTGGCCGACCTTCTCGGCGAGGCTCATGTCGGCGACGAAGCGGGGGATCCAGGAGATCTGAGGGCGGGCGGGAGCCGTCGTCCCGCCCTTCGCCCCGCCTGTCGCACGGTCGCCGCCCGGCGAGCCCTCCTTGGCGGGGTCGCCGCCGCAGCCTGCGGCGAGCGGCACGGCAAGGGCCGCTGCGGCCATCGCGATGGCGGATGAACGTGGAGCTCGCACTGGACCAGGCTCCCCGACGTGGTCGCTCGTCACGGTCTGCTGACTCGTTACGGTCTTGTGATCTGACCTGGCGACGTTAGCCGTTCGGTAGCGACCTGTCGACTCGCGGCGGTGTTGAAGGACTGGGCGGCGTGGTCGCGCGACCGGACGGCGGTGTTCCACGGCCAAGCGGCGATGTTCCACGGCCAACCGCTGCCTTCCGGCAGGTGGGCACATTGCGGTTGGCGGGCAGGCTGCACCATTGCGCGAATTCGGGGTCGCCGGGCGACGGCTGCGCCCAGTTCTTGACCTGACCGGTGAAGAGCGGCTCGGCGAACGGCTCGTACGTCAGATCGCGGCCCGCTTTGGCCATGAACGCGCGCCAGATCGTCGCCGGAGTGGTCTCCCCGGAGACCTTGCCGCGCTGCTTGTGCAGGCCCTCCAGCGGTTTGCCCTTGGTGTCGGTCATCATCACGGCGGTCGACAGCCGCGGGACGAAACCGACGAACCAGGCGGCGCGGTTGCGGTCGGTGGTGCCCGTCTTGCCCGCCGCCTCGTGCTCGGTGAGCGCCGCACGGCGTCCGGTGCCCTTCTGGACGGTCTGGCGGAGCGCGTAGGTCACCTGAGCCGCCTGTTCCGTGGTCAGGACCCGGCGTCCGGGGCGGCGCCAGGGCAGCGGGATCTCCCGGCCCCACGCGTCGACGATCTTCGTGATGACATGGGGCCGGACGGCGAGGCCGCCGTTGGCGAACGCCGCGTACCCGGCCGCCTGGTCCGCGGCCGGGATGGTGGCGGTGCCCAGCGTGATGCCGGCCTGGTTCTTGAACGGCGCGAGCGCTGCCGCCGGGACGCCGAGATCGGTGGCCGTCCGCGTGACGTTGTCCAGTCCGGCCGCGAAGCCCAGCTTGACGTAGCCGGTGTTGACCGATTGCGCGGTCGCCTCAACGAGGTCGATCGGGCCGAGCGAGCCGATCTTCTCGTCGTTGTCCACCAGATAGCCGGGAGCGGTCATCGGGGTCAGCTGCCCGTCCGGCGCGAACTTCTGCGGGGAGGCGCCGCTCACGATCGACCGGACGCTGTATCCGCGTCGCAGTGCCGCGGCCAGCACATAGGGCTTGAATGTGGAGCCCGCCTGCGCCACCGGGTTGAAGACGCTGTCGTACTGACTGCGCTTCGGATCGCCGCCGTAGAACGCCTTCACGGCACCGTCCCGCGGATCCACCGCGATCAGCCCGGCCCGGACGGTGCCGGGCCAGCGGGGCTCCCCGGCGGCCCGCATCGCCTGCTCCGCGTACCGCATCCAGCGCTGGTCGAGGCTCGTGTAGATCTTCAGGCGCCCGTTCACCACGCTCTGGAGCGGCACGTTGAGCTCGCGCAGCTCGTCCAGGACCCGCTGCTGGACGAGCAGGGTCTGACCGGAGACGCTCACGCCCCGCCATTCGTCACGGGTCTGCGGGAATCGCTCACGGTCGGCCTGGGCGCGGCTCAGCTTGCCCATCGTCACCATGCCGTTGATCACGTACTGCCATCTGGCCCGCAGGGCACGCGCGGGCGCGCCGTCGCCCTGGGTGTGGAAGTACGCGGGGCGCTGGATCATGGCGGCGAGCAGGGCGCCCTCGGCCACGGTCAGCTGCTGGACGTCCTTGTCGAAGTACGCCCGCGCCGCGGCCTGCACCCCGGAGGTCTGGCGGCCGAAGAAGACGGTGTTGAGGTAGAGGGTGAGGATCTCGTCCTTGCTCCGGTGCTCGTCCAGCTTGAGCGCGATGAAGATCTCCCGGACCTTCCGGTCGACGGTCCGCTCGTCGCTGAGTCCCTTGAAGTAGTTGCGCGCCAGCTGCTGGGTGATCGTCGATCCGCCCTCCGCCGCGCCACCCGACGCGCCCTTCAGAAAGCCCCGGGCCATTCCCATGGGCGAGACGCCGTGGCCCTTGTAGAACCCGCGGTCCTCGGCTGCGAGCACCGCCCACTGCACATGCGGCGGGATCTGGTTGAGCCGGACGACCTCGCGGTTGGCGCCGAGGCGGAACGCGGGGGTGCGGCCATCGGCGTAATAGACCGCCGAGCCTTCGTCCGTCACCCCGTCCTTGGGCTCTGTCGGCAGCGGCGTCCGCATGTACGCGACGACGACCGTGCCGATCAGCACGAGACAGAAGGCGAGGCAGGCGGAAAGGAAGCCGCGTATGCCGCGCAGCATCCTCGGCCGTCCGGCCCAGAGCGCGGCCGGACGGCGGAAGGCCCGGCTGAGAATTCGGCGGGGGGCCCTGCGAGAGCCTCGGCGGGAGATCAGGGAAATGCGGCGGCGGGAGATCTGGGGAAGGCGCAGGAGGAACGAGTGGGTGGGCACCAGGCGATGGCGGGACGGCGTTCGGCGACGCATGCAGCCTCATTCGACGTGGGTGTACGGAATCGGCCGTCACCCGGGTGTCTGGGGCGCGTCGCGGTCCTCACGGCATGACGGAGGACACACTGGGGCCCGCCGCGAACAAGGGTCGCGGAAGAGACTGGCCGGGTGACGCTGCGGAGTAACGCAGCCAAAATCGGTACATGCCACGTCTGTGGCCGGTGGTACCACCGGGGCCGGATCCGCGAAGGCGCATCGGCCCGGCGGAGTTCGCTCCACCGTTGATCACAACTTAATCACGGCGGAGCGGAAATTTCAGCGTCATGCGGAAATTGGTGATCTTGAGCACATGACGTGCCGGAACGGTGGCACCTGTCGCGGACCCATGGCGGACCCGCCGCAGACCTATGGCGTGCCTACGGCAGAGCGTGGCCAAGGCGGCGCAGGGCCAGGGCGGCGGCGCCGACGGCACCGTCGCCGGCCCGCCGTGGATCGGCGGCGAACCGGTCGCGCAGCCCGTCGCGGACGGCCTCGGCCACCGGGCCGTCGCGCAGCACCGAGCCGTGCATGACGACCGGGGCGTACGGATCGGCCAGCGCGGGCCGGACCGCGTCGACGTCGCGCAGCAACCACTGGGCGGCCTCCTCGGTGATCCGCCGGGCCACCGGATCACCCGCGGCCGCGGCGGCCGCGACGACCGGGCCGAGACGGCCCAGCGCGGCGGGCGGGCGGCCGTACACCTCCTTGATGATCGCCTGGGCGAGCTGCGGGTTCGGCGTCGCCTGGGCGGGCGGCGGGAGATCGTGCTCCGGATCGAGTGTCACCGCCACCGCCCCGGGTGGGGCGGGTCTGGGGACGGTCGCCGGAGTGCTCCTGGGTGCGGGTCTGGAAGCGAGAGCGGGTGCGCCGGCCAGCGCCAGGGGCCGTTCGTGCCGTGACCGCGGACGACTGGAGTTGATCTCCGTGGCGACGGCCGCGCCGAGCAGCGCGCGAGGCACCGACTCGGTGAGCAGGGTCGGTGACCCCCGTCCGTCGTAGGCCGCCAGAGCGGCCCGGACCGCCTCCCGGCCCAGCCACACGGCCGAGCCCTCGTCGCCGACCAGCCAGCCGTAGCCGTCGGCGCGCTGCACGATCGCGCCGTCGCTGATCACCGCGGCCCCGGCACCGGTACCGGAGAACACCACGATGCCCTTCGGTGCGCTGGTGCCGGCGGCGAAGGCCACCGCGATGTCGGTCACGACGGCGGGCGAGCCGCGCAGCCCGACGGCCTGCCAGGCGCGCCGCGCCGCGCTGACGGCGGCGGGGCGGCCGGCCGACCCGGCCCCGGCGATCCCGAAGACGCCGGCGAGGATGTGAGAACGATCCAGGTCACCAAGCGCCGTCTGGAGAGCGGTGGTGAGCGCACCCGCGGTATCGCCGCCGGAGTTGGGGTTGGCTCCAGGACCGGTTCCGGAACCGGCCAGAGCGCCCCCGAGCGTTAGTACGACACAGCGGGTCTTCGTGCCACCCGCGTCTATGCCGATCACGTAAGGACCGGCCAAATGGGTCAACACATGGCGACCGTAGCCCTTTCTACCGTTGACGTGACATCCGACAAGTAAGAAAATTTCTTCCATGAGGAAACCCACCGGCTCAGAGCCAGGGGGCATAGGGGAGACCAGAGCATCCGGGGTCGACGCGGCCGTCAAGGAGACGACGCCGCTGAGCACCGTTGTCAGGGTGCGTTCACTGCTTCCATCGCTTCCCCCAGCAGAGCGCCGCGTCGCGCAACGCGTCATCGACGACCCCGAAGGGGTCGCCAACTCCACCATCACCGAACTCGCCCAAACCTGTGGCACCTCAGAGACCACTGTCATCAGGTTCTGCCGGGCGATCGGGTTTCATGGATACCCAGAGCTGCGGTTGACCCTGGCGACGGAGGCGGGGAGGGCACAGAGCGCCTCCGGCGGCCGGGTCATCGGCAGCGACATCAGTCCTGACGACTCTCTCGAACAGATCGTGGAGAAGGTGACCTTCGCCGACGCCCGGGCCGTGGAGGAGACCGCAGCCCAGCTCGAGATCAAGGTGCTCGAGCAGGTCGTCGACGCGGTCGTGGGCGCGGAACGCGTCGACGTCTACGGCGTCGGTGCCAGCGCCTTCGTCGCCAAGGACTTCCAGCAGAAGATGCATCGCATCGGAAGAGTCTGCTACGCCTGGTCGGACGCCCACATCATGCTGACCAGCGCCGCGGTGCTGGGCAGCGGGGACGTCGCGATCGGGATCTCGCACACGGGCGCGACGGTGGAGACCATCGACGCGCTGGAGGTAGCCAAGAGCAAGGGGGTGACGACGGTAGCCCTGACCAATTTCCCCAAGTCCCCGATAGCCGAAGTAGCCGATCTGATTCTGACGACGGCGGCACGGGAGACCACGTTCCGATCGGGCGCGACCGCCAGCCGGCTGGCGCAGTTGACCGTGGTCGACTGCGTCTTCGTCGGGGTGGCGCAGCGGACGTTCGGGCAGACCCGCAAGGCCCTGGAGGCCACGTACGAGGCGGTCCGTGGGCGGACCGTGCGACCCGACCGGAGGCGTCGGTGATCGACTTGGAACTCCCCACAGAGGGGCGGAACCCACGGACCATTGACGTCGACACGCTGCCCACCCTCGAGGTGCTGCGCCGCATCAACACCGAGGACGCCACGGTCCACCTGGTGGTGGCGGCCGTGCTGCCAGAACTGGCACGGCTCGTGGACCTCGCGGTGGACTCCCTGCGGGCGGGTGGCAGAGTGCACTACTTCGGCGCCGGAACGTCCGGACGGCTGGCCGCGCTCGACGCGGCGGAGCTTCCCCCGACGTTCGGCATCTGGGGCCGGGTCGTCGCACACCACGCGGGCGGACCGCGCGCACTGTCCCAGGCGGTCTCGGAGGTCGAGGACGACCACGAGCAGGGCGCCCGGGACGCGGCCGAGATCCAGCCCGGCGATGTCGCCATCGGCATCGCCGCGAGCGGCCGCACCCCCTACGTCGTCGGCGCCCTGCGCGCCGCCACGGCCGCCGGGGCGCACACGGCGCTCATCAGCTGCAATCCCCTCACACCGTACGGCGACGAAGTCGACGTGCACATCGGGCTGGCCACCGGACCCGAGGTGATCAGCGGCTCCACCCGGATGAAGGCGGGCACCGCCACCAAACTGGTGCTGAACTCCTTCTCCACCACGCTGATGATCCGGCTGGGTAGGACCTACTCCAACCTGATGGTCAGTGTGAACGCGCTCAATGCCAAGCTCCGCGCCAGGCTGGTGCGCATTCTCACCGAGGCGACCGGACTGGACGCCCTCACCTGTGAGAACGCGCTCGCCGAGGCCGGGGGCGACACCCGTGTCGCCCTGGTCTCGCTCCTGGGCGAGGTCCCGGCCGCGCGCGCCACAGTCGCGTTGGAGGAGTCCCACGGAGGAGTACGAGAGGCGCTACAACGTCTGAGATCCGCGTAGTCCCGCCTGGTCAGCGCGCGCATCCGCGTGCCGGCTGAGGTGCTGCTGCGCGCTCCCTGATCCGCACCTTCCTCGATGATCCGAAACGTCCCCTCGACCCGAACGCTCCCGAATCCGAACGCTTCCGACCCGAGGTCCACATCCCGGTGATCATGTGATCGGCACCCCTCCGCCGATTGCATGATCAAACCGGGCGGGCACGACCGCAGGGCCAGTCTGGCAGAACGCCATTCGGTTAGACCGGCCGCGAACCCCTAGACACGCCCTAGTATCGGGCGCGTGACCGTCAAAGCTGTGATCACCGACTGGGGCGGGGTCCTGACCTCGCCGCTCAACGACGCCATCGCCACATGGCTGGCCGCCGACCAGATCGACGCCGACCACTACCGGACGGTGATGCGCGCCTGGGTCCGGCAGGCGTACGACGGGGAGGGCACCAACCCGATCCACGGCTTGGAGGACGGCACGCTCGACCCGGCCGAGTTCGAACGCCTGCTGGCGGCCGAGCTGCTCACCGTGGACGGCGGCCCGGTCATGGCGGAGGGCCTCATCGCCCGCATGTTCACCGCGTTCACACCGGTCGAGCCGATGTACGACGCGCTGCGCACTCTGCGCGCCGGTGGAATCCGCACCGCCCTGCTCTCCAACTCCTGGGGCAACGACTACCCGCGCGATCTCTTCGCGGACCTGTTCGACGTGGTCGTCATCTCCTGCGAGGTGGGGTTGCGCAAGCCCGACGAGGCGATCTTCCAGCACGCCGTCGACCTGCTGGGCCTGACGCCCGCCGACTGCGTCTTCATCGACGACATCGAGCACAACATCACCGCGGCCGAGGCCCTCGGCATGCGAGGCATCCTGCACACCGGCCCGGCGGAGACCCTGGCCGCCCTCCGCTGGCTGGGCCTGTCGGTCTGAGCTGCCCTCCGCGGGCTGGGCTTGTCCGTCTGACCTGCCCTCTGCGGACTGGCCTGTCGGTCTGACCGGGGGATCCCCGGTCTGGCAGACTGGCTGACCGTCATGCGCGTCTACCTGCCGTCCACCCTCGCCGAACTCGCCCGCCTCGTGGAGGCCCGCGAGGTCGGCCCCGCGCCGCTCGCCGCCTACGCGGTGACCCCCGCGCTCCGCGAGTGGTACGCCGGTGGCGACCTGGAGGAGCTGGAGTACGCGGCGATGACCGCCGCCGCCCGGGCGTCGCTGCGGCTGCTCGCGGGCGATCCGAAGCTGCCCGCCCGCCGGGTCGTCCTGGCCGCCGAGGTACCCGACCAGCAGGTCGAATGGGCCCGGGGCGACGCGTCCCTGGCGGACGATTCCCGCGCGCTGGTACGGGTGACCACTGCCGTTCCGTGGCAGAAGATCGCTTCCGGGCATGTGGACGATGCCGACGCCGAGGCCGACGTGCGCGCCGCCGCTACCGCCCTGGCCGCCGCCGACGCGGGTGACGACGACGCCCGGTTCACGGTCGACGGCGCCGAGGGCCATGAACTGATGTGGTACGCCACGCAGGAGCTGGGCGATCTGACCGCCTGATCGCCGGATCGGGTGGATTGGGCGATGTCTCATAAGGTGCTGATAGGCGCCGTCGTTCAACGGGTAGACCTCGGTCGTCAGGGCCGCGATGAGGCACCCGTCCCGTGCGGCGGTGCGTGCTTGTCGACAACGATGTCGGATTTCTGGGAGCCATCACATGGATGCCGTCACCAACGTGCCCGTACCGGTGAACGAGCCGGTCAAGGGCTATGCGCCGGGCAGCGGCGAGCGGGCCGCGCTCGAGTCCAAGATCAAGGAACTCGGGGGCGAGCAGATCGACCTGACCATGACGATCGGCGGCGAGCAGCGCCTCGGTGGCGGCGCGCCCGTCGACGTGGTGGAGCCGCACAACCGCCGCCATGTGCTCGGTCAGCTGAAGAACGCGACCGACGACGACGTGCGGGCCGCGATCGACGCCGCGCGCGAGGCCGCCCCCGGCTGGCGTGCGATGTCGTTCGACGACCGGGCCGCGATCCTGCTCAAGGCCGCCGAGCTGCTGTCGGGGCCGTGGCGGGCGACGCTGAACGCCGCGACCATCATGGGGCAGTCCAAGTCCGCGCAGCAGGCGGAGATCGACGCGGCCTGCGAGCTGATCGACTTCTGGCGCTTCAACGTGGACTACGCGCGGCAGCTCTACACCCAGCAGCCCAATTCCTCCCCGGGCGTGTGGAACCGGATGGAGTACCGCCCGCTCGAAGGCTTCGTGCTCGCGATCACCCCGTTCAACTTCACCGCCATCGCGGGCAACCTGCCCACGTCCGCCGCCCTGATGGGCAACGTCGTGGTCTGGAAGCCGTCGCCGACGCAGCAGTTCGCCGCGCACTTCACGATGCGGCTGCTGGAAGAGGCGGGCCTGCCGCCCGGCGTGATCAACCTGGTCACCGGTGACGGCCAGGCGGTGTCGAACGTGGCGTTGACGCACCCCGAGCTCGCCGGCATCCACTTCACCGGCAGCACCGGGACGTTCCAGCACCTCTGGCGGACCGTCGGCGAGAACATCTCGGGCTACAAGGGCTACCCGCGCCTCGTGGGTGAGACCGGCGGCAAGGACTTCATCGTGGCGCACCCGTCGGCCGACCTCGCGGTGCTCAAGACCGCGATGGTGCGCGGTGCGTTCGAGTACCAGGGCCAAAAGTGCTCGGCCGCCTCGCGCGCGTACGTGCCGCGGTCGATCTGGGAACGGATGCGCGACGACTTCTGCGACGAGGTCGAGGCGCTCACCATGGGCGACGTCGCCGGGGACCTGTCGGCGTTCATGGGCGCGGTCATCGACGAACGCGCGTTCGCCAAGCACACAGACGCGATCGAACGGGCCCAGGCCCTCGATTCGATCAAGATCCTGGCGGGCGGCGGCCTGGACGACTCCGAGGGCTGGTTCGTCCGCCCGACCGTGCTGGAGTCCGCCGACCCGGCCGACGACCTCTTCACCAAGGAGTACTTCGGTCCCATCCTCGGCGTGCACGTCTACGAGGACCGGGACTACGACACGATGCTCGACCAGATGGAGAGCATCGCCCACTACGCGCTCACCGGCGCAGTGATCGCACAAGACCGGGCCGCAGTGGCCGCCGCAGCCGAAAAGCTGCGCTTCGCGGCGGGCAACTTCTACATCAACGACAAGCCCACCGGCGCAGTCGTCGGCCAGCAGCCCTTCGGCGGCGCCCGTGCCAGCGGCACCAACGACAAGGCCGGTTCGATCTTCAACCTGATCCGCTGGGTCAACACCCGCTCGATCAAGGAGACCTTCGTCCCCCCGACCGACTACCGCTACCCCCACATGGGCTGACGCCGTACCCCCACATGGGCTGACGCCGTACCCCCACATGGGCTGACGCCGCGCCTGCCGTGGTCACCCGGTGACCACGGCACCGCAGCCACACCCGCACGCCGGCCTGCTTTGTGGCCGAGCTGTGGCCGGGGTCCGGGCCGGTCGGCTTGCGGGGAGTGGGGCTGAGGACCGACGATAAGCTCGCCCGCACCGGCGGGCGAGCCGCATGACGCGGGTCCACGGACGTCGAGCAAGGAACGGGATGGCAACGCTGAACCGCCTGGTGCTGTGGAACATCGATCACACGCTGGTGGACGTGGGGCGAGTCACCCGGGAGGCCTACGCCGAGGCGTTCCAACGGACCACCGGCCGGCCGCTGGTCCGGCTGGCTCCCACCCCGGGCCGGACCGAGTCGGAGATCATCTTCGAGACGCTCGCGTTCAACGACATCGTCACCACCGACGATCACCTGCCCGCGTTCATATCCGCGCTCGCCGAGGCCTTCGCGGCGCGCCGCGCGGACATCAAGACCCACGGCAGGGTGCTGCCGGGGGCCTACGAGGCCATCTCCGCTCTTTCCCGTCTCCCCGGCACCGTCCAGTCCGTGCTGACGGGCTCCATCCAGCCGAACGCCGTCCTGAAGGTCTTCGAGCTCGGCCTGGCCGATCACCTCGACCTGGAGGTCGGCGGCTACGAGAACGGCGTCTACAGCAAGGCCGCCCTGCTGGAGCTTGCCCGTACCCGGGCGGGGGAGAAGCACGGCGCCCGCTTCACCGAGTCGACCACGGTCTTCATCGCCGACTCCCCGCGCGACGTCCAGGCCGCCCATATCGCGCGTTCACCGATCATCGCCGTGGCGACCGGCAGCGCCACCGAGACCGAGCTCCGTGCCGCCGGCGCCGAGGTGGTCCTCCCGACCCTCGCCGACACCGACGCGGTCCTCCGGGCGGTGACGTCCCTGGCCGAAGGGCCCGCGGCGGGGCGCTAGCCCGTCGGCAACCCGGGGATCAGGTGCGGCCACACCGTTTTCGGGTACGGCTTCAGGCCAGGTCATGGGGTTCGGGCGAACGGGGCGAGCGGCTGATGTCCGACCCCGGTTCCAAGCCGGGTTGCCGCGGCGTGCATGCTGGCTTGATGCTGGGGAAACCCTGCGGCGCGGCGCGGGTAGGAATGAGGAGGCCGGTCCAATGTCGAAAGACGAGCTGACCCCCGAGGGTGCTCCGCTTTGGGAGCCGTCTGAAGAAATCGTGGCCAACGCGAAGGTGACGCACTACCTGCACTGGCTGTGGGACCGCGGCATCCTGGCCGAGACGTACGAGGAGCTGTGGCGCTGGTCGGTCACCGAGGTCGACGCGTTCTGGGACTCGATCTGGGACTACTTCAAGGTCGTCGGCCACCGCGGCGACGGCCCGGTCCGCTCCGAGGGCCGCATGCCGGTCGATGGGCTGCGCTGGTTCGACGGGGCGACCCTCAACTACGCCGCCAACGCCCTTCGCCGCGCTGACGAGACCCCCGACGAAACGGCCGTGATCTTCCGTTCCGAGGCGGGCGGCCACCGCATCCTCAGCTATCGCGAGCTAGCGCTCCACGTGGCAGAGGTACGGGCCGGGCTGGCCGAGTTGGGCGTCGGCAGGGGCGATCGGGTCGCGGCCTACCTGCCCAACATCCCCGAGGCGCTGATCTGCTTCCTCGCGACCGCCTCGCTCGGCGCCATCTGGTCCTCCTGCTCCCCGGATTTCGGCTCGTCCAGCGTCATCGACCGCTTCGCGCAGATCGAGCCCAAGGTCCTCATCGCCGTCGACGGCTACGCGTACAACGGCAAGCACTTCAGCCGTCTCGACACCGTTCGGGAGATCGAGGATTCCCTCCCGACCCTCGCCGCGACCGTCCTCATTCCGTACCTCGACCCGGCCTCGTCGCCCGCTGACCTCCGCGTGGGCGTGTCCTACAGCGACCTTCCTCGCGAAGGCCACCCCCTCGCCTTCGAGGACGTCCCGTTCGACCATCCGCTCTGGGTGGTCTACTCATCGGGCACCACCGGCCTCCCCAAGCCGATCGTCCACGGCCACGGCGGCGTCGTCCTGGAGCACTTGAAGTCGCTCTCGTTCCACCACGACCTCGGCCACGGCGACGTGTTCTTCTGGTACACCACGACCGGCTGGATGATGTGGAACTACCTCATCGGCGGCCTGCTCGTAGGCTCCACCGTCGTCATGTACGACGGAGCCCCCGTCGACCTCTGGAAGCTCGCGGCTGACACCAACGTCACCTACTTCGGCGTGGGCGCCCCGTACATCATGGCCTCACTCAAGGCAGGCGAGCAGCCAGGCAAGACCCTCGATCTCTCATCCCTTCGAGGCATAGGTTCCACAGGCTCCCCTCTCCCGCCCGAAGGCTTCGCTTGGGTCTACGAGGCAATCGGCAAGGATCTCCTCCTGGGCTCCTTCTCCGGCGGCACCGACATCTGCACGGGCTTTGTCGGGCCGTCCGTCCTCTTGCCCCTGCACGCCGGCGTCATCCAGTGCCGTGGGCTGGGGGCCAAGGTCGAGGCCTACGGCGACGACGGCAAGCCCGTCCTGAACGAGGTCGGCGAGCTGGTCCTCACCGAGCCCATGCCGTCCATGCCCGTCTTCTTCTGGAACGACCCGGACAAAACGCGCTACCGCGAGTCCTATTTCGACACGTTCCCAGGCGTCTGGCGCCACGGCGACTGGATCAAGATCCTCGAAGACGGCGGCAGCGTCATCTACGGCCGTTCCGACTCCACCCTCAACCGCGGCGGCATCCGCATGGGCACCTCCGACTTCTACCGCGTCGTGGAGGCCTTCGACGAGATCGCCGACAGCCTGGTCATCGACACCGGCCGGCTGGGCCAGGAGGGCCGCCTGATCCTCTACATCCAGCTCGCCGAGAACGCCGCCCTGACCGACGACCTGACCACCCGCCTCAAATCAAAGCTCCGCTCGGCCCTCTCCCCGCGCCACGTCCCCGACGAGATCCACGAGGTCCCCGGCATCCCGCGCACCCTCTCCGGCAAGAAGCTCGAAGTCCCCGTCCGCAAGATCCTCCTAGGCACCCCGATCGACCAGGCAACCAACCGAGACTCCCTGGCCAACCCCGAAGTCCTCAGCCACTACACCCCGCAGCCCTAGCAACCCACCGCAGCCCTAGCAACCCACCGCGCTCCGCTGGCAAAGGGCCGTCCACGCACAGGGCCGCGAAGGGCACGCTGAGCATTACGGGCTTGCCTGCCGGGTTCAGTCCACTTCCGTGGTCTCCGGGTCGGCGGGTTCCTCGGTTCCGTCGAGAGCGGAGATCCCCTCGATCTCTGCTGCGGAGAGCTGGAAGTCGAATACGTCGATGTTGGCGGCCAAACGTTCCTCGTTCAGGGACTTGGGCAGCGGGACGAGATCGTGTTGCAGATGCCAACGCAGGATGATTTGCGCTGGCGTTCTGCAGTGGCGGGCAGCGATCTCGCGTACCACCGGTTCGACGAGGAGGGATTCGCCGCGATTCAGCGGCTGCCATGACTGCAAGGTGATTCCGCGCTCCCGCGCGTAGGCGCGCCCAGCATGCTGTGCCACTCTCGGGTTGAGCTGGATCTGATTCACCGCAGGGGGTGCCCCCACCTCGGCGATGATGCGGTCGATGTGGGCGGGTGTGAAGTTGGAGACTCCGATGGCCCTGGTGCGTCCGTCGGCCAGAAGCCGGGCGAAGGCGCGCCACGTTTCGACGTAACGGTCGCGCCGGGGCATCGGCCAGTGGATGAGGTACAGGTCGAGATAGTCCAGGGCCAGCCGGGCCAGGCTCTTGTCGAACGCTTTGAGTGTGTTGTCGTATCCGTGGTCACGGCCGTTCACCTTGGAGATGATGAAGAATTCCTCGCGAGGCACGTCCGAACGGGCGATGCCCTCGCCCACCCCGTTCTCGTTCTCGTAGTACGCCGCCGTGTCGATCATCCGGTATCCGAGCCGTGCGGCCGTCGGGATGACGGAGGCGGCGTCCGCGTCGGTCATCGTCCAGGTGCCGAGCCCTAGGCGCGGCATGGCGACGCCGGTGTTCAGTGTGGTCATGGGGACGTTCACCGTGCCCATCGCGGGTCCTCCCGGTCCGATGTCCGACCCGCGCTCGCGGGATCGTGGGGGTGACGCGTCAGGTCGGCCAGGTCAGCGTCGACCATCATCTCGATGAGATCGCGGAAGTTGCCGCGTGGCTTCCAGCCGAGCCGCTCGCGGGCCCGCGAGGCGTCCCCGACCAGCAGGTCCACCTCGGCCGGACGAAACAGCCGAGGTTCCTGTCGCACGTGGCGTTCCCAGGCGTCGATGCCGACCCGGTGGAAGGCGATGTCGAGCAGGTCCCGGACCGTGTGCGTCTCCCCGGTAGCGATCACGTAGTCCTCCGGCTCGTCCTGCTGGAGCATCAGCCACATCGCCTCGACGTAGTCGCCGGCGTATCCCCAGTCGCGGGACGCGTCGATGTTGCCGAGGAAGAGGGTGTCTTGCAGCCCGAGCGCGATGCGCGCGGCACCACGGGTGATCTTGCGGGTGACGAACTCCTGGCCCCGGCGCGGGCTCTCGTGGTTGAACAGGATCCCCGAACACGCGTACGCCCCATAGGACTCGCGGTAGTTGACGGTGATGTAGTGGCCGAATGCCTTCGCGATGCCGTAAGGGGACCGAGGGTGGAACGGGGTGCTCTCGTTCTGCGGCACCTCGCGGACCTTGCCGAACATCTCCGAGCTGGACGCCTGGTAAAAGCGCACCTTCGACATGTCACCCTGGGTGTGGATCCGCAGCGCCTCAAGGATCCGCAGCACGCCCAGCCCGGTGATCTCGCTGGTGAGCTCGGCCTGTCGCCAGGACATGCCGACGAAGCTGATCGCGCCCAGGTTGTAGACCTCGTCCGGGCGGGCGATGTCCAGGGCTCCCACCAGGCTCGGCAGGTCCCTCAGGTCGCCGCTGAGCAGCCGGCTCGGGGGGACGGCCTCCGCGACCAGCTGGGCCCGCGGGTTGTTCTGTCCTCGGACCAGGCCGAAGACCTCGTAGCCCTTCTCTGACAGGAGCTCGGCGAGGTACCTGCCGTCCTGCCCGGTGATCCCTGTGATCAACGCACGTGGCACTGGAACTCCTCGTCTCAGGCGCCCACGATCTCCAGGTCGGGCAGCGGGAAGATGAGCTTGCCGCCGGCGCGCAGGTAGTCGCGCTCCCGTTCGATGAACACCTCGCGAAAGAACCACGGCGCGACGAGCATGTACTCCGGATGATCGGCGCGGGCCTGCTCCTCGGAGATGATCGGCACCCCGATCGAGGCGATGGTGCGGCCGATCTTCGCCGCCTGCCGCTCCACCGCGAACGGCAGGTCCCGCACGGTCAGGCCCGCGGCCTGCCAGATCGTCCCGCCCCGGGTGCTCGCGCCGTAGATGTAGCAGCGTTTTCCGGCCGCGTTGATCTCGTCGATGAGGCGGTGCAGGTCGTCGAATGCCTTGCGCACGCGGTCGGCGAACCGGTGCCAGGTGCCCGGTTCGTGCAGGCGGGCCCTCGCTTCGAGGTCGCGTTGCGCGGCGACGGACGGGCTGACCAGCCGAGCACCGCGATGCGACACCACGGTTCGGAAGGAGCCGCCGTTCACCTCCGACAGCAGGACGTCGTTGACTTCCAGGCCGTGCCGGCCCAGCAGGTCTTCGAATGCGGCCAGCGACCAGTAGGTGATGTGCTCGTGGCACACGTTATCGACCGCGCACGACTCCAGCATGGTCAGCAGGTAGTTCTGCTGGATGACCCACACGCCGTCCGGTGCCAGAACCTTGGCGACGTCGTCGACGAATCCGTTCGGGTCGTCCAGGTCGTAGAACATGGAGATGCACGTGATGATGTCGAACCGCTCGTGGTCCTGGCCGTCTGGGCCGGGGGTGAACCAGCGCGGGTGGAAGAAGTCGACGATGATCCGGTCGGCGTGCTGACGCGACTCGGGTTCGAACGTCGTCACCGGGTCGACACCGACCCGGTGTATCTCCTGCGGGACGAACGACAGAAGCGTGCCGTCGTTGCAGGCGATGTCCAGCCATCGCCGCGCGTCGGGGTGGGTCGTCAGGGCGTGCTCCACGATGGAACGCAGGTCGGTGCGGATCGCCTCGTTGACGCCCGACCGGAACCCGTACCGATCGTGGTACATCAACTCTCGCGGGGTGGTGTCCCGCAGTTGCAGAAGCCCGCACGCCCGGCACAGCATCAGGGCCAACGGCCACTGCGGTGGACGGCGATCGTCGTCCCGGAAATCGCTGAGATACTGGTTGCCGAGATTAAGGACTTCTGTCAGGTCAACGGTGTGGCAGGAACGACAGTTCACGCGCGTCTCCAGAAGTGAGATGACTCCTACCGGCCTCCCGTCTCGGGATGCCGACAAGGCGGCTGGGAATGCGGAAATGCCGATCGTCCAAGCGGGTCGGGCGTCTAATCAGTCAGTACAGTCCCGCGTTCTGTAGGACGATGGGAAGAAAAGGGTGGATCAACTCGGATCTGGAGGTGTGGAGCTCACGGATTTCGGTGGTGGAGTACCAGCGCACCGACTGGTGGGTGTTGTCGGCAACGGTGACGGATTCGGCCTCTTCCTCGGTGCACCGGTACTTCATCAGGGTGAGGAGGGTCTGAAATCCGCGCTCCTCGGGCGGTGCGCTTCTGGTTCCCCACATCACGTTGTAGATGTTCGCAAAACACAGCCGGCCCCGGTCCACGTTGAGTCCGAGTTCGCGGACGAGGGCACGCGCGCCGGCGTCGGCCATGGTCTCCCCCACCTTCATCCTGCCGCCGAACACCCAGAACATGTCCCGTAGTGGCAGGTCCTTGCGGTACCCGAGAAGGATCTGGTCGTCGCCGTTGTGAACGATCACGTCCACGTTGGCCTGAACCAGGTTGTCCAGGGCCTGTGCGTAGACCGGTTCAGGCAGCCCGAAGTCGGGGACGTCCCGTAGCGTGAAATGGTCCTCCGCCAGTTCGTGCACAATGACGTCCAACACCTCTCCCAATGATCTCTAAAACGCTCGAAACATTTCGTGACACAGAGTCAGCCTTACGTTGCGGAACCCCGTTCGACCGGTACGGACAGCGCATTCAGTGTCGCAAGAGGCATCCGTGCCCACAATCCCCTTGAATCGTAAAGTTGTTGCAAAGTGGCTCTTTGTGGCTGCCTGCCCAGGGGGCGCAGCAAGCCCAGCAGATGGTTTCGAATCGCAGGTCTACTCGCGCTCGACGTTGTACAGCTGACGGGATCTCCATCTATGATTCCGAATCATTCGCAGTAGCGCACGCAGTGAGAACATTCCGTCGATCCGGGCAGTGTTCTCAACATGTGACACCATTAGTGCGGTGAAAGGCGGCACTCCGCAGACACCATCTCGGGGCGGTTCTTCGGCAGGTGCATCTGACCGGCCCGATCTCGCGCACGGCGCTGGCAAACCGGCTGGGCCCGAACCGCAGCACGATCCTGGCGCTGACCACGCAGCTCACGGCGGCAGGTCTGGTGCACGAGGGGGCCTCAGGGGCGGGCGGGCCGTCGCTGGTGCTGCCGGCCGCGTCGGCGTGCGAGCCATCGTGGAGGCGGCTGAGGACGGTGACGCTGCCGCCCGCAAGGCCCTGGACCGGGTCGGCGACTGGCTCGGGATCGGCGTGGTCAATCTGATCAATCTTCAATCCCGGCGCCGTCGTCTTCGGCGGCACGCTCGGCGAGATCTATCGAGGCGCGGCACTCGCCCGCGGCCCGGGTCGCCGTTCGCCACCATCGACGTGCGCGGTGAGGTCGCATTTCCGCCAGCCACGCACCTTGAGCTCCGCCTAGCGTCGCCTGCGTGACACAAGCGAACCGGGATGTCGTCCAAAGCGCGTGGCAGGCCTTCGCCCACCATGACGCCGATCAGATATCGGCTTTCTTCACCGAGGATGCCGAGTGGCTGGCCCCGCCAGGCAACGCCACCGCTGTCGCCCTTGACGTTCCCAGCCACATGATCGGCAGGGAGGCGATCGCCACCTTCATCGCCGACGACTTTCCCCGGCTCTTCGCACGAGACGTGGCCATCACCTTCCACGGCTTCTACGCAGATGGCGACCGCGTGATCGTGGAAGAGACGATGAGCGCGACGCTGGCGAACGGAAACACCTACGTCAATGACTACTGCTTCGTCTTCGAACTACGCGGCGGGCTCATCCACCGCGTACGCGAATACATGGACACCGCACGCGGGCAACGCATGGTGTTCAGTGACCCCTGAGCCAAGTTCATGAGGAATAGTCAAGACTCGTGGATCGGGGGTGTCATGCGAAATACCGATCCACGGTCAGCGGCTTCACTTCTTGTGGATCTGGACCTTGTGCCCGTCGGGCCCATTGACGAAGGCAAAGGTGCCCCACGCTTGCACGTCAGGATCGGATACCTCCGCCCCCCGGTTGCGCAGTTCGTTGACGGTTGCTGCGACGTCGTCGCACGCGAACGTCAGATAGGCACCTTCGCCAGGCTCCTTGCCCTCCCGGGCAGCGTCATGCAGCGCAATGGTCGTAGTGCCGTCGGGCGGTGCCACTTCCAGCCAACGGGCACCTTCGCCCATGTCCTGATCCGTGACGACCGAGAAGCCCAGCAGGTCCCTGTAGAACCTGAGAGATTCCTCTTGATCGGAAACATAAAGCATGGCCGTACCTATGTTGGTGATCACTGTCTCACCATACGCCACCGTCCTTTTCGCACGGCCATTGCAAAGTCGGTGATGGGCGATGTTCGTGCTGGTCACGCGGGGACGCCGAGAAGGGGCGGTGAAGGCGTCGTATGACATTTCGCGGCGGGCGGCGGCGATGCTGTCGTGTCCGACGTCGCGGACGTGGTGCAGGACTTCGATGCCCAGCGGCCGCGCACGATCAGCGCCAGCCGCCGCGGTGATTCTTGCGCCGAGGAGGGGCTGGGTTTTGCCTACCGATCGTCCAAGGTCAAGACTGGCAGCGGACGATGCTGTCTAACGAGGGGGCTGATGATGGCCGATTCGGTGGCGATTGTCGGGGCGGGCGCGGTGGGCACGATGCTTGCCGGATATCTCGCCGAGGCCGGTCATCCGGTCACGATCTGCGGGCGGACGCGGCTGGACTCGGTCAGCATCACCGATGACCAGGGCGCCCGCAGTTACCCGGTCAACTGGGCGGAGGCCCCGGCCGATCTCCCACCGTTCCGGTGGCTCGTGCTGGCCACCAAGCTGCAGCACACCGCGGCCACGGTCCACTGGCTGAAGGCCCTCGCTGAGCCGGGCAGCGTTCTGCTCGCAGCGCAGAACGGCGTGGACCATCGAGACCGGCTAGGCCCGCTGACCGAGGCCGAGGTGGTGCCGACGCTGGTGTACCTGAACGTGGAACGCACCGGCCCCGGCCGGGTGCATGCCCGGGCCACTGGCCGTGGGCTGGTCATGCCCGCCGACGAGGTCGGGCAGGCGGCGGCGGCCCTGTTCACGGGCGCCGCCGTGCCGGTGGAGAACCAGTCGGACTTCGTCACGGTGGCGTGGGCCAAACTGCTGATCAATGTCACCGCCAATCCATTGACGGCGCTGACCGGACGGCGCGTGGAGGTACTGCACGAGCCCGGCATCGCTGACCTCGCCCGGGAGATGCTCCGGGAGACCGTGGCCGTGGCCCGCGCCGAAGGGGCGGCCCTCACCGAGGAGGACGCCGATGCCACGCTTGACTGGCTGCGATCGCTTCCGCCGACCGCACCGACCTCGATGCTCCAGGACCGGCAGGCAGGCCGCACCCTGGAACACGACGGTCTGATCGGCCCGGTGGTGCGGCTCGGCGCCCGCCACGGCATTGCCACACCCACCGGCCGCACCCTGCTCGCTCTGCTCGACGCTCTCGCACCGAAATGACGGCCGCCGCGACACCCGGGTGATCAAGGTGCTGACCATGGATGCCCTGGGCTTTCCACACGCTCGGCAGGTCGCGCGCATCACCGGTCACTCCAGGAGCGTCAAGACCGGCAAGCGCACCCGCGAAACCGTGTACGTGATCACCAGCCTCTCCTCGGCGCAAGCATCACCGCGGCGGCTGGCGCTGATTGTGCGACGTGGATTTTGAAGGGGTGGGCTCTGGGGCGGAGCCCCAGCTTGGGGCTTGGGGCGGGAGCCCCGATAAGGCCAGTCCCGAGCGGAGCGAGGGGCCTTGCCTTTATGGGGTGCGGGGTTTGGTGGCGGCGTAGGTCTCTATGTCGCGGCGGCGGTAGAGGCGGCGGACTCGGCCGCCTCCTAGGGGTTGTTCTTCGGCGGGTTCGGGCCAGCCGGCGGGCGGGCGTTTGGCGTAGACGGTGGCGCTTGACTGGGCCAGACCCAGGATGCGGGCGGCCTCAGCGAGGGTGACCAGGTCGTCGGGGTCCTCGGCGGGGCTCTGGGTGTACGACTCGTACCAGGTGAGCCACTCGGACTCGTTCCAGTAGAGGGCCTTGCCCACCTGGTGGGCGGGTTCGGGATGGCCGTTCTCGGCGCGGTCGGCCCAGAGCTTCTTGAGGGTGTGCCGTGACAGGCCGTGCTTGGCGGTCAGGTCGTCGCGGGTGACCAGGCCTGGTGGGACGCCCTTGTCGCGGGATGCGTACCAGCGGTCCCAGACCTCGGCGTCCCAGGTGAGCTGGGAGCCGACCGTTCCGGCGGGCTCAGGGTGGCCGTTGGCGGCGCGTTCCCGGTACCACTTCTCCAGGGTGCTGCGGCCGAGGCCGTGCGCCTCCATCAGGTCGGCGCGGGTGTAGACGCGGCGCCCGTCGAGTGTGGTCATGGTGTCATTCTGGCTGAACGTGAGCCGGGTCCGACCGGCGCACGTTCAGCCAGATTCAGTGGATGCGTGTTGGGATTGCCGGCAGGGGCTTCCAGGCGGGACGCGCGGCCCCGACGTAGCTCCTGCGGTAGTGGCCGTTCAGCCGTTCGATGCTCACCCGGCGTCCTGTGCTCGGCGCATGGATGAACCGCGACTTGCCGAGGTAGAGCCCGACGTGGCCGAGCCCATGGAAGAAGACCAGGTCGCCGGGCCGTAGTTTGTTGCGTGCTACCCGGTTGCGGATCTTCCTGTACTGGGTGGCCGCCACGCGGGGCACGGAGACCCCGGCGTGGCGCCAGGCCTGCTGGACGAGTCCGGAGCAGTCGAAGCCGCGGCGGCCGGTGTCGCCGTAGACGTACGGGCGGCCGCGCTGCTTGAGCGCGAACCTGACGGCGCGGTCGGCTCGGCGTTGCCACTGGGCCTCCATCCGCGCACGCTTCTCGTGCACGGCCTGTTGCATCGCTGTCAGGGTCATGGTTTTGCTCAGGTGTGTGCCGCCCTGCCTACTGTCCGTCGGCCCTGCGGGGTGGTCTGGGTGCTGTGCGACGGGAGGCCCGCCTGCGATCTGCCCCCGCTGGCCAGCCCGCGCCACGTGCCCCTGGTTTGATGCTTGCGCGACGCCTAACTGGGCGAAGTCCTGCGCTATGGCGAACTGGCTGAACGCCCGGACGGCTGCGCTCTGGCGCGTTGGGGCCCTTGTCTGCTGGCTGGGTCCCTGCTCGGCGCTCTCCTGGCCCGATGTATGGGCGGCGCTCTCCTGGTTGGGCGCTTGGGCCGTGCTCTCCTGGCTGGATGCCTGGGCCGCGTTGTTCTGGCCAGCGCTCTGGGCCGCTGCCGGGGCCGTCTTGTTCTGGCCGGCGCTCTGGGCCGGTGCCCGGCTGGGTGCCTTGGCGATGTCGGCCTGGCTGGTGTCCTGGGCTGGCTGTAGGTCGGCCTGGGACGGTAGTTGCCCGCCCTCGGCCGGTGTGGCCGGGGTCCGGATCTTGTCAGCTGGGGTGACTTCGGCAGCCTCGGTCATGCTCGGAGCCAGGGCCAACGCGACCGTGGTCGCGCAGCAGGCGGTCTTTAACGGGATGGACATGCCTGTCTTACCTCCTCACAACGAAGATCGTTAGGCGACGATCTACCCGTTCCGGCAGAATCACACGCATGAAACTCGCGAAAAACCCGTCCCTGCCTGCGGATTCGCGGGTTATGGCCGTTTGATTGCGGTATCGCGGAAGGGGTGTTCGGGACTAGGGTGTCCCTCTGCGCCAAATGTGGCTGGAGAGGGAGCGGCCCGGGCAGATCACACCGTAGGGTCGCCAAGTCGGGTCAACTTTCCCTGCGTTTGGGGCGTCCCACAGACGGAAGGTCGGTCTGCGCCGTTTCGGACTGTGGTCCGGTTGGTGCGATCAAGTCGAGAGAGGGGCTGTTCCGCGCATGGAGGTTGGGGCGCTGCGATCCGGGGATCCGGAGCGACTGGGGTCGTACGCCCTGATAGGCCGCGTCGGCGAGGGCGGTCAGGGCACCGTCTTCCTGGGCGAGGCGGAGGACGGCAAGCGCGTCGCCGTCAAGCTCCTCCACGCGGAGCTCACTTCCGACGACAAGGCGCGGGCGCGGTTCCTGCGGGAGCTCGCGGTCGCCAAACGCGTCGCGCCGTTCTGCACCGCGCAGGTCATCGACGCCGACGCGGACGGCGAACGTCCCTACATCGTCAGCGAGTACGTGCCCGGCCCGTCGCTCAACCAGCTGGTGACCCGGGAGGGCCCGCTCAGCGGCGCCTCCCTCGAACGCCTGGCCGTCGGCACCGCGACCGCGTTGTCCGCCATCCACCAGGCAAAGATCATCCACCGCGACTTCAAGCCGCACAACGTGCTCATCGGCCCGGACGGCCCGCGCGTGATCGACTTTGGCGTGGCCCGGGCCATCAGCGGCTCCACCACGCTGACCAGCAAGGTCATCGGCACCCCCTCGTACATGGCGCCCGAACAGCTCCAAGGCGACGAGATCGGCACCGCCGCGGACGTGTTCTGCTGGGCGGCCACCCTGGTGTTCGCGGCGACCGGCGAGGCCCCGTTCGGCCAGGACACCATTCCCGCCGTGATCAACCGGATCCTGCACCACGAGCCCCGGCTGGGGCCCCTGGAGGGCCCGCTCCGCGAGCTGGTGAGCGACTGCCTCAGCAAGGATCCGGCCGCCCGCCCGCAGGCGCGGCACGTGCTGATGCGGTTGCTCGGCCACGAGGATGTCACCGCCGCCACCCCGGTCGTCGTCGACGCCGCTGTGGAGGACGACGGCACGGCGATCTTGGCCGTGGGCAGCGTTGTGGCTGCCGAGCTCGGCGAGGAGGACGGACCGGCGCAGGCCGCCGCTGCCGTGGCGGAGCCCACCGAAACCCAGGCCGTACGGGCCGTCGCGGACGTGCCCGGTGGCATCGAGGCCGAGCGCCAGCCGGACTACGCGTCAGAGCACCAGCCGGACTACCTGTCAGACGGACAGCCGGAGTACCGGGCTGAGCGCCTGCCGACACCCGCCGAGTTCATCGCGGAGAACGCGGGCACTCTCGGCGGGGAGACCGTCCCGGGCTCGCTCGGCGGAGGCGGGGGAGCCGCGGCCAAGCGCCCCGGCCCGCAGGCATTGCGCAAGATCCCCGCCAAGGCCGCCGCCCTGTGCGCCGTCGCGGCCGTCCTGATCGCGGTCGCGGTCACCTCGGTCGCCCTCGCGCTCGGCGGTGGCGAGAGCCCGGCCAACCCGGCGAGCAACCCCGCCGACAACGTCCCGGCCGACATGCCCGGCGACTCCGGCCTGCCCAATGACCAGCCGTCCAAGTCGGTGCCACGCCCGCAGCAGTCGACGCGCACCACCAACCCGTCGCCCACCCGGACCGAGCCGACGGCGCCGACCACCCCGCCGACGACGCCTCCCACCACCCCGCCGACCACGCCTCCCACGACGCCCCCCACCACGCCTCCGACGACTCCGCCGACGACGCCCCCGACCACCCCGCCGACGACGCCGCCGAGCGGTCCGGGCGGCGGCGGCACTGGTACCGGGACCGAGGGCGGCAGCGGGAAAGCGACGCGTACGGCCTCCAGGCAGGCGACGCGTACGGCCTCTGGGCCCGCGACCCCGCCCGGCTCCGGCCAGGTATCGCCGGGCTCGGGAACGGGCGGGTCGGCCTGAGCGACGAACCGACCCTGATCGACGAACCGACAGAGCCTGAGGACACGTGCCGATCGGGCTTGAGGACGATGATCGGATCGGGCGGGAAAACGGCCAGGATGATGACGAAACCACCGGCTGGAAGGTCGGCTGAGCGATGCCACGGCTGAGTCGCGGCCCCGCCGGTCGGCTTTGCGGCGATTCCTGGCTACGCTGGCGCAGTGAGCGGCGCCACAAAGAGGTGGCGAAGGGTCTCAAGGGGAGTTATTGATGGGCGGCAAGCTCGATCAGGCTAAGGACGACCTGCTCCGGCGGGCGGCGGAGACGTGGGCGCAGGGGGCCGGCGCCCGTGGTGGTGACCTTGAGGAGACGGTCGCGTACCTTCGGTTGTACTACCGGCACGTCGCGGCCGAGGACCTGCTCTCGCGGGACCCGGCCGACATCTGCGGTCCCGCCATGGCGCACCGGGTGCTGGGTGAGGAACGGCCGCAGGGCCGTGCCAAGGTCCGGGTCTTCACCCCCACGCTGGAGGAGTTCGGCTGGGATCCCGGGCACACGATCGTCCAGGTCGTGACCGATGACATGCCCTTCCTCGTCGACAGCGTGACGATGGAGCTGAACCGGCACGAGCTGGCCGCCCATCTGGTCGTGCACCCGCTGCTCGGCGTCGACCGGGATGTCGCGGGCCACATGAAGGCCTTCCGGGGCAAGCTCGACAGCGACACCGACATCGACGAGTCCTGGATCCACATCGAGGTCGACCGCACGAGTGACCGCGCCCGCCTGGAGCAGGTCGAGCGGGATCTGCTGCGGGTCCTGCAGGACGTTCGGGTCGCGGTCGAGGACGAGCCGAAGATGCGCTCCCGAGCCGGCGAGATCGCGCTGGAGATCCGGGACACCGCGCCGCCACTGCCCGAAAAGGAGCTTGCTGAGGGCGTCGAGCTGCTCGATTGGTTGTCCGACGGGCACTTCACGTTCCTCGGCTACCGCGACTACACGCTCACCGAGGAGGGCACGGTCCTGCGCCCCGAGCCGGGCACCGGCCTCGGCATCCTGCGCGGTGACAAGCGTGAGTCCGACAGCTTCGCCGCGCTGCCCCCCGAGGTGCGGGAGAAGGCCACCGAAAAGCACCTGCTGGTGCTCACCAAGGCCAACTCGCGGTCCACGGTGCACCGGCCGCTCTACCTCGACTACATCGGGGTGAAGAAGTTCGACGGGAACGGCGAGGTGGTCGGCGAGCGCCGCTTCCTCGGCCTGCTCACGCACGGGGCCTACAGCGGGTCGATCATGCACGTCCCGGTCCTCAAGCGCCAGCTGGACGAGGTCCTGGAGCTCGCCGGGTTCACCGCCGACAGCTACGACGGCCAGGATCTCATCGAGATACTGGAGAGCTACCCGCGCGACGAGCTCTTCCAGATCTCCGTCGACGACCTGCTGCCGATCGCCTTGGGCGTGCTGCGGCTGCGCGAGCGCCGGCAGCTCAAGCTGTTCCTGCGCAAAGACCTGTACGGCCGCTACATGTCGTGCATGGTCTACCTGCCGCGCGACCGCTACACGACCAAGGTCCGGCTGCGCATCCAGGAGATCTTGCGCCGCGCGTTCGAGGGTGTCAACGTCGACTACAGCGCGAACGTGACGGAGTCGATGCTCGCCAGGCTGCACGTGGTCGTGCGCGGCGAGCGCGGCCGCCCGCTGCCGGACGTGGATGTCGACGAGCTGGAGGCCCGGCTGGCCGCCGCGACCCGTTCGTGGGAGGACGACCTGGCCGACGCGATCGTCGAGCAGTGCGGCGAGGAACGTTCGGGCGTGCTGGCCCGCCGCTACGGCGACGCATTCCCGGAGGGCTACAAGGCCGACTTCCCGGCGCGCACGGCGGTCGCCGACCTCAAGCGGCTGGACAAGCTCGCCACCGACGGCGAGACGTCCATCAACCTGTACGAGCCGTTCAGCGCCGAGCCGGGTGAGCGCCGCCTCAAGATCTACCGGCTGGGCCCGCCGATCTCGCTCTCCCGGGTGCTGCCGCTGCTGACCAACATGGGCGTCGAGGTCGTCGACGAACGCCCGTACGAGATCAACACGAGCGACCCGGGCCGCTCCTTCTGGATCTATGACCTGGGCCTGCGTTACACGCCGCCGGCGGGCGTGGCCGAAGACGACATCAAGGAGCTGTTCCAGGACGCGTTCAACGCGCTCTGGCGGGGCGACATCGAGAACGACGGTTTCAACGCCCTGGTGCTCCACGTCGGCCTCAACTGGCGGCAGGCGATGGTGCTGCGCGCGTACGCGCTCTACCTGCGGCAGACGCGCACCACGTTCAGCAAGCGCTACATCGAGCAGGTGCTGCTCGGGAACGCCGCGATCACCCGGCTGCTGATCCGGCTCTGGGAGAGCCGGCTGGACCCGTCGCTGGCGGGCGGCGAGGACGAACGCAGCATGGCGATCGCCGAGGTGCTGGCCGGCAAGCTCGACGAGGTCGCCAGCCTCGACGAGGACCGCATCCTGCGCGCCTACCTGTCGATGATCAAGGCGACGCTGCGCACCAACCACTACCAGCGCAAGCCGTACCTGTCACTGAAGTTCGACCCCGAGCGCATCCCGGACCTGCCGCTGCCCCGGCCCAAGTACGAGATCTTCGTCTACTCGCCCACGGTCGAGGGTGTGCACCTGCGGTTCGGTGCCGTGGCCCGCGGCGGTCTGCGCTGGTCGGACCGGCGCGAGGACTTCCGCACCGAGATCCTCGGGCTCGCCAAGGCGCAGGCGGTCAAGAACACCGTCATCGTTCCGGCCGGTGCCAAGGGCGGCTTCGTCGGCAAGCAGCTGCCCGATCCGTCCGTCGACCGCGAGGCGTTCATGCAGGCGGGCATCGCCTGCTACAAGCACTTCATCTCCGGCCTGCTCGACGTGACCGACAACCTGGTCGACGGCAAGGTCGTGCCGCCGCCCAATGTCGTCCGGCACGACGGCGACGACACCTACCTGGTGGTCGCCGCTGACAAGGGCACCGCGACGTTCTCTGACATCGCCAACGAGGTGGCCGCCTCGTACGGCTTCTGGCTCGGCGACGCGTTCGCCTCCGGCGGCTCGATCGGCTACGACCACAAGGCGATGGGGATCACCGCGCGCGGCGCCTGGGAGTCGGTGAAGTACCTCTTCCGGTCGCTCGGCAAGGACATCCAAAAGGAGGACTTCACGGTCGTCGGCATCGGCGACATGTCCGGTGACGTCTTCGGCAACGGGATGCTCCTCAGCGAGCACATCAAGCTGGTCGCCGCGTTCGACCACCGGCACATCTTCATCGACCCGGACCCCGACCCGGCGGTGTCGTTCCAGGAACGCAAGCGCATGTTCCAGCTGGCGCGCAGCTCGTGGGCCGACTACAACACCGAGCTGCTGTCCAAGGGCGGCGGGATCTTCCCGCGCACCCTGAAGTCGATCAAGCTCACGCCGGAGATCCGGGCGGCCCTCGGCATCGACGGCGACGTGCTGGCGATGACCCCGTTCGAGCTGATCTACGCCGCGCTCCTCGCGCCCGTCGACCTGCTCTGGAACGGCGGCATCGGCACCTACGTCAAGGGCCTGGTCGAGAACAACGCCGACGTCGGTGACAAGGCCAACGACCAGGTCCGGGTGAACGGCGCCGACCTGCGCTGCAAGGTGATCGGCGAGGGCGGCAACCTCGGCGTCACCCAGCTCGGCCGCATCGAGTTCGCCCGCCAGGGCGGCCTGGTCAACACCGACTTCATCGACAACTCGGCCGGGGTCGACACCTCCGACCACGAGGTCAACATCAAGATCCTGCTGGACCAGGTGGTCCGGGACGGCGAGCTGACCCGCAAGCAGCGCGACCACCTGCTGTACGAGATGACCGACGAGGTCGCCGACCTCGTGCTCCGCGACAACTACGGGCAGAACGCGACGCTCGCGGGGGCCCGGGCCCAGGCGCCCTCCATGCTGCACGTCCACGCCCGCTACATGCGCAAGCTGGAACGGGCCGGGCGGCTCAAGCGGCGGCTGGAGTCCCTGCCCGACGACAAGGCGCTGGCCGAACGCCGCCAGTCCGGCCACGGCCTGACCGGGCCGGAGTTCTCGGTGCTGCTGGCCTACGCCAAGCTCACCTTGGACGAGGACCTCGTCGTCTCCGACCTGACCGACGACCCGTACCTGCGGTCCTGGCTGGTCGACTACTTCCCGACCCCGCTGCGGGACCGCTTCCGCGAGTACATGGACCGGCACCCGCTGCGCCGGGAGATCATCACCACCACCGTGGTGAACGACGTGATCAACAACAGCGGCATCACGTTCATGTTCCGCATGAACGAGGAGACCGGGGCCTCGCCGCAGGACGTGACACGGGCCTACCTGGTCGCCCGCGAGGTCTTCGACATGCCGCGCTTCTGGCAGTCGATCGAGGCCCTGTCGTACCAGGTGGACGAGTCGACCCAGATCGCGATGTTGCTGGAGGCGCGCAAGCTCACCGAGCGCGGTGCCCGCTGGCTGCTCCACAACCGGCGGCCCCCGTTCGACATCCGCGACACGATCGACTTCTTCGTCGCCAGCGCCTACACCCTCGGCGCGCAGTTGCCCAAGCTCCTCGTGGGCCTCGACCTGGACGGCTTCGAGCAGCGCCGGGACGGTTTCGCCGAACGCGGCGTGCCGGACGAGCTGGCCGAGCGGGCCGCGATGATGGTGCCCGCCTACTCCACGTTCGACCTGGTCAGCGTCGCGCACGAGACCGGGCGTGCCGTGGAGGAGGTCGCCGAGGTCTACTTCGACCTGGCCGACCGGCTCCAGCTCAGCCGCCTGCGCGAGCGCATCATCGCGCTCCCGCGCGACGACCGCTGGCGCTCGATGGCCCGTTCCGCGCTCCGCGACGACCTGTACGCGGCGCACGCGGCCCTCACCCGTGACGTGCTGGTCGCCAGCATGCCCGGTGCCCAGCCGGAGGAACGCCTGGCCAACTGGGTCCAGAAGAACGAGACCGCCGTCCTGCGCGCCCAGCAGACCCTCACCGAGATCTGGGAGAGCGACAGCTTCGACCTGGCCACCCTGTCGGTCGCCCTGGGCTCCATCCGCACCCTGGTCACAGCCAGCGCCCTTCCCAGCACAGAGGCGTAATTCAGCGGGCGGCTGCGGTGGGCTGGTCAGCGGGCGGTGGTCAGGGAGACCGATTCGCCTAGGACGGTGCTCTTGCCGGTCGCCGGGGCGTAGCCGATGGCCAGCCACTGCCAGCCGGCCCGGACGGTACCGCCGGGCTTGGTCTTGGCGCGGGCCAGGTAGTTGCGGACGTCAGCGGGCAGGGACTGCTCGGTCCCGCCGGTGAGCGTGCGCTGCTGGGTGAGGCCGTACCAGACCAGCGAGCCGCCGTCCTTGGTGCGGAGGGCCCAGGAGGTGCCGGGGCCCGGCGCGATACGGCCGGCGTCGGCCTTCCAGTTGCCGTATGAGGGGGTGCGGGCCCCCATGGTGTAGGCGTCGGGCGTGAAGGCCGCACGGTCGCCTGAGGTCAGGAAGGCCGCGTGGGCGGCGGGGAGACCCCGGTCGGGGGCCGGGATGGCGTAACCCTCCGCGTCGTACGCCAGCTCGGGCGGCTTGCCCTTGAACGTGAGCCAGTGGGCGGCCCGCCACAGATCCTTGTCGGTCGAACGGACGAAGAGCGCGAGGACCTGCTGTTCCTTGCCGCCGGACCGCTGCAGCGCGGCGACCGCGAACCACTTCGCGGTTCCGCCGGTCTGCCTCGGTACGTACAGGACCGGGTTGAGCAGGGTGATGCGCGTTGAGGCGGGGAGGCGGCCGTACGTGCGGACGCGGGCGCTGACCGGGGCCTCCAGGCCGCCGGTGACCGCGGCCCGCCAGAGCCGTTCGTCCCCGGACGTGACCGCCTTGTTGTGCCGGGCGGTCCAGTCCTTGAGGATCCGGCCCGCCTCGTCCGCGGTGACCACGGGCTTCTCGGCGGGATCGGCAGCCCGGGCCGCCGGGACCTCGGGGTCGGCCGAGCAGGCCGCGGCGAGCACGGCGAGCGCACCTCCGGCGGCGAGCACCAGTCGGAGCAATTCCCCACCTCGGCGGACGATTCGGAAGTATGCCGCGTCAGTGTAGTGCGGAGGGCGGCGGGGAGACCGGGTAGGCCCGAAGGGTGCCGGAACGATCCCGCTGCAGCGGTCAGGAAGAGCGGAACCGCCCCGGCACCCGACGGAGATCAGGAACCCGCGGCCGAGATGGCCTTGTGGTACATCCCGGTGACCCTGGCTTTGCCTTCGCGCGGAACGGCAGCCAGCTCCTGCACCAGTACGACCGTATCCAGGTGCGTTGTGACGGCCGAAGCCGGGGCGAGCCCGACGAGATCACCGGTCACTGCCAGCCTGCCCCGCTTGGACGAGGAGTACGCCTCGTTCCGCCGCACGACGTACCGGACCAGCGCGCCGCCGTCGATGATCCACAGAGCGTAGACCAGGACGGGCTCGGGTGTGAAATGCGAGCCGAGCGTGACGCCGCGAGCGGCGCCGGCATCTGCGGCGGCGGGAGGGCGAGGTTGCACACGGGCATTGGCGGACCTCGAGAAAGAAGGCGATGGTGCGTTCCGCCTCCATCATCGCAGGGTGACCACATGGTCACGCAGCGAATGCGGAATGAGCGCTACGGCGTGCTCACAGGGAACGGAACGTGCGTGGGACGTCCCTCGAACGGGCGGTTAGGAGCTCGCGGTCTCCTGCTGGCGCATCCAGCGGATCTCGGCCTCGATGAAGTCGTCGATGTCGCCGTCCAGGACCGAGGTCGGGTTGCCGACCTCCACACCCGTGCGCAGGTCCTTGACGATCTGGTAGGGGTGCAGGACGTAGTTGCGGATCTGTGTGCCCCAGCTGCTGGTGCCCTCACCACGGAGGGCGGACATCTTGTCGGCCTCCTCCTGCCGCTTGCGCTCCAGCAGCTTGGCCTGGAGCACGTTCATCGCGGTGGCCTTGTTTTGCAGCTGGCTGCGCTCGTTCTGGCAGGAGACCACGATGCCGCTCGGGATGTGGGTGATCCGCACCGCCGAGTCGGTGGTGTTGACGCCCTGCCCACCGGGCCCGGAGGACCGGTAGACGTCGATCCGCAGTTCGCTCTCGTCGATCTCGACGTGGTCGCTCTGCTCCACGACCGGGACCACGTCCAGGCCGGCGAACGACGTCTGGCGGCGCCCCTGGTTGTCGAACGGCGAGATGCGCACCAGCCGGTGCGTGCCGTGCTCGCCGCGCAGCGTCCCGTAGGCGTAGGGGGCCTTGACCGTGAACGTGGTCGACTTGATCCCGGCCTCTTCGGCGAAGGACGTCTCGTAGATCTCGGTCGGGTAGCCGTGGCGTTCGGCCCAGCGCAGGTACATCCGCTGCAGCTGCTCGGCCCAGTCGGCCGCGTCGACCCCGCCCGCCTGGGCGTTGATGGTGACCAGCGCCTCACGCGCGTCGTACTCGCCCGACATGAGGGTCCGGACCTCGAGCTGCTGGATCGCCTTGAGCAACGATCCGAGCTCGTCGTCGGCCTCCTTGCGGGTGTCCTCGTCGCCCTCTTCGGCGGCCATCTCGTAGAGCGTGGGGAGGTCGTCGAGCCGGCGCCGCAGCCCCTCGACCCTGCCCAGCTCGCTTTCGAGGTACGACAGGCGGCGCGTCACCGACTGGGCGCGCTCCTGGTCGTTCCACAGGTCAGGGTCGGCCGACTGCTCGCGCAGCTCGGCGATGTCACGCCGCATGCCGTCGAGATCCAGCACCTGTTCGATGCCGGCGAGGGTCGAGCCGAGCTCCTTGAGCTGTTCTTCGGGTTCGATGCCTGCCACAGGTCGAGCTTATCGTCGTCCCGGTAGTGCCCGAACGCCCAGTCATACCCCGGCTGATGGCAGAATCACGGGTCAGCGAGGTGTGATTTGGAGAAGCCAGGGGGCGAGGGCGGGTGCTGAGGGTCTCGCGGACGGCGGCGGCGCTGCTGCTGGCCGTGCCGCTCGCCGTCGCCGGCTGTGCCGGTGGCGAGAAGTCCACGGCCAAGCCGTCCAAGGCCACGATCACGACCGCGACGCCGACTCCCGAGCCGCTCACCCCCCAGGTCGCCGAACGCCAGTTCCGCACGTTCACCATCGACGACAACGTCGCCAGGGCGGCGGGCGACGAACGCCTGGCGCTGAACTGGGTCACCGACGGCCAGTCCATGCTGACCGCCTCCGAATACCGCAAGGCGGCGTTCGACGGCGACCCGGTCCGGGAGTACGAGTACGGCACCCCGAAGCTGTACGTGCCGAAGCTCACGTCCTATCCCCACTGGTTCGTGGCCCAGGTGCCCCGCAACGTCAAGGGTGACAAGAAGAGCACCCGCGAGACCTACCTGGCGTTCGTCCGCCGCAACCCCGTCGAGGGCTGGAAGCTGAGCCTGGCCACCCAGCTCGCGCCCAAGGCCCGCGCGCCCAAGGTCGCCGTGGACGCGGAGGGCTACGCGACCCCGCTGGCCACGACCGAGGCCTCGGTGTTGATCCAGCCGAGGGCGCTCCCCGGCATCCAGGCCACGCTCGCCGCCGAGGGCCCCGACAGCGTGGCCGCCAAGGTCATGAGGGGCGGGCCGTTCACCACCGGCTACTACTCGCAGACCCGCAAGGACCGCCGGAAGGCCAGGGAGCACGGCCTTTCCCTGGAAGCGGTCTTCGTGGCCACGCCCTTCCCCTTCTTCCCTCTGCGCACTCAGAACGGCAGCGGCCTGGTGCTCTACGCGCTCTCGCGCAACAGCATCATCACGGGCAAGGAGAAGGACAAGAGCAAGCCCCCCATCCCGCCCGATGTCGCGCATCTGCTGGACGGCACCGTCAAGGGCACCGAGATCCACACGACCGACATCTTTCAGTTCGCCGCCTTCGACCCGGTCAAGGTGAGTGGAGAAGGCAAGTTCCAGCCCAAGGCGGACGTGATCGGGGAAGCCGGCGCCCTTGCCCGCGCCACCACCCCGCCCCCCAAATAAACGAGGGTGTCAGCCGGGGACGTGTCAGCCGGTGACGCGTAAGCCTCGGACGTGTCAGCCGGTGACGCGTTGTAGTACGAGCGCCACGAAGAAGAGCGCCACCAGGCCGGCCAGGATCAGGGCCGGTGGCACGGACGGTCCGTGGCGGTGCATCTCGTCACGAGCGATCCGGCAGGTCGGGCACCGTCCTTCGACCACCGGGCCCGAGCATCGAGCGCACATCAGGTGTTCGCAGCTCATCTAGTGGGCCCCTATCTCCGTGCAATTCGCCATCATCCAGCGTAGCCGGACTGTATGGTCGTTCCGGCAAGTCCAAGAGCTCAAAGGGCACGAACCGGCGTACGTCGGGAGTCAGTGGTATGGAAGGCGCTCGTTTCTTCGGGGCCGATACCCCGTGCCCGGTGGCGCTTCCGGCGCCCGCAGACGGCCTCATATTGGCCGAGGCAGTTGACCGTCCCCTCTATAGTGCTCGGAAGCCACCTGGTCACCCGGCCGGGCGGCGCAGCGGAGTCGCTCCCATCCCGGATCCGTCCGGGGTTCCCGGCGTCACCGTTCTCAGACCCCTAGACTGAACCGCCGTGATGCAGCCGTGATCCACTTCGACAACGTCACCAAGGTCTACAAGACCCAGAACCGGCCTGCCCTCCAGCACGTGAACGTCGCCATCGAAAAGGGCGAGTTCCTGTTCCTGGTGGGTCCGTCTGGTTCCGGCAAGTCGACCTTCCTGCGCCTCGTCCTCAAGGAGGAGCGTCCTACCCAGGGTCACGTGCATGTGGCGGGCAAGGACCTCAGCCGGTTGACCAACTGGAAGGTGCCGCACCTGCGGCGCCGGATCGGTTGTGTCTTCCAGGACTTCCGGCTTCTCCCCAACAAGAACGTCTTCGAGAACGTCGCGTTCGCCCTCGAGGTGATCGGCAAGCCGCGGCGTTTCATCGGCAAGGTCGTGCCCGAGGTCATCGACCTCGTCGGGCTCGAGGGCAAGGCCAACCGAATGCCGGACGAGTTGTCCGGCGGAGAGCAGCAGCGCGTCGCCATCGCGCGCGCGTTCGTCAACCGGCCGATGATCCTGCTGGCCGACGAGCCGACCGGGAACATCGACCCGGCGACCTCGATCGGCATCATGAAGGTCCTCGACCGGATCAACCGCACCGGAACGACCGTGGTGATGGCGACGCACGACGCCGCGATCGTCGACGCGTTCCGCAAGCGCGTCGTCGAACTGGAGGACGGCAGGGTCGTCCGCGACCAGTCGCGCGGCGTGTACGGCCAGGCCTACTAAGGCCGGCCCCCCGTTTCCACGCTCCAGTCGGGGCACAGGCGATCAAGGACAGCGAGGCATGCGCGCACAGTTCGTTCTTCAGGAGATCTGGATTGGTCTCCGCCGGAACCTCACGATGACGATCTCCCTCGTCATCACCGTCGCCATCGCCATGGCGCTCTTGGGCACCGGTCTGCTGCTCAGGACTCAGGTCGAATCCTCCAAGGGCTACTGGTACGACAAGATCGAGGTCTCGATCTTCCTGTGCGCCAAGACGAGCTCCAACACCAACTGCAACAAGCAGGACATCACCCCGCAGCAGCGCGCCGCGCTCGAGGCCGACCTCAAAAAGCTGCCGCAGGTGGCCAAGGTCGAGTACGAGAGCAAGGAGCAGGCGTACGCGCGGTTCAAGGACCGCTTCGCCAGCACGCCGGGCTTCGTGCAGAGCGCCAAGTCGGGTGACATTCCCGACTCGTTCCGGATCCGGCTGAAGGACCCGGCGCAGTACAAGCAGGTCTCGCAGTCCGTGCTGGGCCGTGATGGCATCGACCAGGTCATCAACGAGCAGGAGATCCTGAAGAAGTTCTTCAAGATCCTCGGTGGTCTGCAGTGGGCCGCGCTGATGATCGCGCTCATCCAGGTGGTCGCCGCGGTGCTGCTGGTGGCCAACACGGTCCGGCTGTCGGCGTTCAACCGCCGGCGGGAGACCGGGATCATGCGGCTCGTCGGCGCGTCCAACACCTATATCCAGCTGCCCTTCATCATGGAGGGCGCGATCGCGGGCCTGATCGGCGGGCTGTTCTCCGCGTTCCTGCTCGTCGGCAGCAAGGTGCTGCTGATCGACCGGCTGGCCGGCAACATCGGGTTCGCGAGCCAGCTCAACTGGGGCACCGTGCTCCTGGTGATCATCGCCACGATCTGCTTCGGCGTGCTGCTCTGCGCCTTCGCCTCGTTCCTCACCCTCCGCCGCTACCTGCGCATCTGACGCCGCTACCTGCATATCTGACGGCGTCTGCCGGGCCCGCGTTCGTCGGTCGATGCGTGTGCTTGCGGGCTGGACCCCTAGGGGTACGGCGGTGTCTAGACTTGGCCGCATGTTCCGGTTCAGCGGTCGTTTGCTGCGTGCAGCCGCCGTGGCCGTCGCCGTCATCTGCGCGTACGCCGTCGGAGTGATCTCCGGTGGCGGGGCCCAGGAGCGGGCCGTGCCCGCCGGGCGATCCCTGCTGGACGAGGTGGCTGCGAAGATCGGCCAGGAGTCGGCCCAGCCGGTCGACCGGGATGAGCTCGATCGCGCCGCGATCGACGCCATGCTGAGGCGCCTCGGCGACAAGTGGGCCCGTTACTACTCGGCTCGGGAGTACGACGACTTCCGCGGCCGGCTCACCGGCCGTTACAGCGGCGTCGGGCTCTGGCTGGGCGCCGCAGACGACGGGGAGGCGACGGACAAGCGCGTCCGGGTGGCCAGCGTCCAGCCCGGCTCAGCCGCGGCCCGCGCGGGCGTACGGGTCGGCGACGTGATCACCCGCATCGGGGATGACCAGGTCGAGGGCTGGAACGTCACCAAGGTCGCGATGGGGCTCCGCGGAGCCCCCGACTCCAGCGTGCGGCTGGCCGTCGACCGGGACCGCCGGGAGTTCCGGTTCACCCTCGTCCGTACGACCGTGACCAGCGGTGATGTGTCCGTGGCGCCCCTCGACGACGACATGCAGGTCATCCGTGTCGGCGCGTTCACCGACGGGGTTGGCGGCCAGGTGCGCGGCGCCCTCGCCGAGACGCCCGCCCGGCGCCGCGGCGGAGTCCTGCTCGACCTGCGCGGCAACCCGGGCGGGCTGCTGCGGGAGGCGGTCGAGACGGCGTCGGCGTTCCTGCCTGAAGGCCTCGTCGTGACGTACGAGCGGAAGGGCCGTCCAGCCGAGAAGATGAACGTGACGCAGCCAGGCGACACCCGGACGCCGCTGGTCGTGCTGGTGGACGCGGGCACGGCGAGCGCGGCCGAGGTGGTCGCGGGCTCCCTGAGCGACCGTGATCGCGCGGTGATCGTAGGATCGCGTACGTTCGGGAAGGGTTCGGTGCAGGAACCGATCCGGCTGGCGGACGGCTCGGCGATCGAGCTGACCGTGGGTCGCTATCGAACCCCCAGCGGTCGTAACCTCGACGGGGTCGGGATCGACCCGGACGTGGCGGTCTCCGCCGACCGCCCGCCCAAAGCGGCCGAGCAGCGGGCTCAGGCGGTGTTGCGGGGGCTGCTCGCGACGCTGCCGGAGGCGGGCTCGGGCGGCGCGACGAATGGCGGCGCAATGAATAGAGACCGAGGCTGATTTCGTGCCACGTGAGACAGGGCGTAGGAACATCGCCCAGAACAAGCGTGCCCGTTACGACTACCACATCGACGACACGTGGGAAGCGGGCATGGTGCTGCTCGGCACCGAGGTGAAGGCGCTGCGCGCCGGGCGGGCCTCGCTCGTCGACGGCTATGCCAACGTGCGGGACGGCGAGGTGTGGCTCGAGAACGTGCACATCCCGCAGTACGTGCAGGGCACCTGGACCAACCACGCTGAAAAGCGTCCGCGCAAGTTGCTGCTGCACAAGCGCGAGATCCAGAAGATCGTCGTAAAGTCGCAGGAGCCGGGTTGGACGCTGATCCCGCTGGCGCTGTACTTCAAGGACGGGAAGGCCAAGGTCGAAATCGGCCTGGCCCGTGGTAAGAAGTCGTACGACAAGCGCCAGGCCATCGCGAAGCGGGAAGCCGACCGGGAGATGCAGCGTGCGAACGCGGCCCGGTTCAGGAGACGGTGAAGGGTGTCCATGAGCAACCGAGGCCGCAAGGGCGTGGTGACGGTGCGGCGCCGGGTGATCTCGGTGACGTCCTGCGTGGTGCTGGTGGGCGCCGGTACCTCCGCCTGCTTCGCCGAGCGGTCGGCGATGCCGACCGTGCGCGACTTCCTCGTCGCCTGGCAGGTCGAGAACTACGACGCCGCCGCCAAGCACACGGTCGGCGCCGGCCAGGACCAGGTCGCGCGTGCCCTTGCCGGGCTGCGCAACCAGCTTGACGCGGCCTCGATGAAGCTGGCGCTGGGCCAGCCCGTTCCGGAGGGCAAGAAGCCCGGCAAGGCGATCGTCAAGAACGGCGAGGAGGCCCAGGCCCGCTTCGCGGTCAAGATCGACCTGGGTGAGAACGGCGAGCCCTGGACCTACACGGGCGTGATGAAGCTCAAGCGGATCAAGGGCAAGTGGAAGGTCGTCTGGGATCCGTCGATCATCCACCCGCGGCTCAAGGCCGGTCAGCGGCTCGCTGTGGTCTCCCAGACGCCCCAGCGCAGCCCCATCCTGGCCGCGGACGGCAAGTCCCTGCTGCGCACCGTACCGGCGCAGGTCATCGGGGTCGTCCCCGGCGAGCTGACCGACCCGCAGAAGACCATCCAGGAGATGGTCAAGTCGTTGCGGTTCAACGGCACCCGCACTCTCGACACCCAGCGGCTCGTGGGCCGCATCCGGTCCGCCCCGCCGGAGAAGTTCCTCCCGCTGCTGACAGTCGAGGAGCCGTCCACGAACGGCATCGGCCAGCAGCTCAGCCAGGTCCCCGGGCTGCAGACCAAAGCCACCAGCGCGCCGATCGACCCGGCCGCCGCACCCGAGTTCGTCGGCAAGCTCGGCCCGGCCACCAACGACCGGCTTCAGCAGGTCGGCGCCCCGTATCAGCCGGGCGACACGATCGGCGTCAGCGGCCTGCAATTGCTCCTGCAGCGCCGGCTCGCCGGCACCCCCACCGTCAAGGTGATCGCCCAGGACGAGGTGGGCCGCAGCGTCGAGGAACTGCGCTCCTGGCTCGGGACCCGCTCGGAGCCCGTCCAGACGACGCTGAGGTCCGAGGTTCAGAGGCGGGCGGACTGGGCGCTCGCCGCCCTGCCGTACCCGGCCTCAATGGCCGTCGTCAGTCCCGCCAGCGGCGCCGTCCAGGCCGTCGCCAACCACCGCACGAACGGCCAGAACAGGGCCCTCGAGGGGCGTTACCCGCCTGGGCTCACCTTCGGCATGGTCGGTGCGGAGGCGTTGCTCAACAGCGGCTTGACCAGGGACGCCCAGACCGACTGCCCGGCATCGGTCCAGGTGGGGGGCCGCACGTTCACCAACCCGACCCAGGCGCGCGGCAAGGACAGGTTCGACATGAACTTCGCCCTCTCCTGCACCACCACGCTCGCCTCCCTCAGCAGCCGCCTGGACGCATCGGCGCTTCTCGCGGCCGCCGGCAGGTTCGGGATCGGCAAGGACTGGGGCATGTCGGTCCCGGCGTTCACCGGCTTCGTGCCCACCCCCCGAAACGACGCCGAGAAGGCCGCGGTGATGATCGGCGAGGGCGGCGTGGAGGTCAGCCCGCTGGCCATGGCCCTGGCCGCCAGCGCCGGCTCGAACGGCGCCTGGCGCCCCGCGTTCATGCTGACGAACCCCCGCGACACGCAGACCGGCGTCACCGGCCAGCTGCTCGCGGCCGCCGCTGCCCAGGAGCTCGAGTCCATGCTTCGCTCCTCTGTCACCCGCGGTACGGCCAAGGCCGCCAATATCGGCCCGAACGCGGTGTCCGGCATCACCGCCACCGTCACCACCAACGGCAAGACCGTCTCGTGGTTCGTGGGCTCGCGCGCCGATTACGCCTTCGCGATCGCCGTGGAGGGCAAGGTCAACGCCGCTGCCCTGGTCCAGCGCTTCCTGGCCTCCAACGACCAGATCCCACGCTCAGTTCGCTGATCGTTGCGGCTTTGTGATCTCTTTACATTTCGGTCGCAACCTACCTGATGGTTCCGGACGTCTTTATAGGTGACTGAGACACCGCTCGGGGGGTTGCGGACTCAGTCGCCGTGATGAGACCAGAGCCTCGTCTCGGGGGAGGCTCTGCCGTCCGGACCGGCCCGACCCTGCCGGTCAGCCCCGGTGGGCGCGACTAGCTCGTCGCCCACCGGGGCGTCACTTTTCTGGCCCCCGGGAATCCCGTTGGCATCACCTGCGTTATCCATGTAGCGTCTTGCTACGGACGTCCAGGCGTCCGTTTGACAACTCAACATGGGGGTGACCGGCTTCGACTTCGGTAGGTCGAGCCAGGGGAAGCGGGCCGAGGGTTGCTGTCGTGACCTCGTAAATCCTGTGACAGCAAACCAATAACTGCCAACAAGAAGCAGTCTGAGTTCGCTCTCGCCGCCTGAGGCGAGTAGCGACTCTGTCAGCCCGGGTGAGTCTCCGCCCCGGGGTCTGGCATCGCTAGGAGACTCCACCTGTAATCCCGGCCGCGGGGACTACAGGAACATCTAACAGTGGCTGAGCCCGCCGGCAACTTGCCTGCGTGAGTGCCGGGGCTGAGAAAGCGACTAGCAGGCTGCGCCCGGAGAAGCCCTGACTCATCATCGAAGGACGCGGGTTCGATTCCCGCCACCTCCACTCGTGGGATAAGTGTGCCTGGAAGCGAAAGCTTCCAGGCCACTCTCGTTTCGGCATGCCTACCCAGGGGGGCGACCCCCTGGAACCCCCGATGCAGGGGCTCCGCCCCCGCACCCCCGGCCTCGCTTCGCTCGGGCATCCTTCGCTTCGCTCGGATGTAATCGACCTCGCTCCGCTCGGGCAGTCCTTCCCGGGGCTCCGCCCCAGACCGCGGCAGGGGCTTCGCCCCCGCACCCCCACCCTTCCTGGGTGTCTCTCTTCCATACCTTGGACATGGCCTCGGCAGTCACAGGCTCGACCTGACCGGCGCGGTCGACCCGGCCACCTGGAACGCCCTGGTTCAGCCGCACGAGGCGGCCAGCGGTTACGCCCTCGCCTCGGCCTACCTCACCGGCGCCATGCACCCCCTTGAGGTGCTCTTCGGCGCCGCATTTGCATTCGATTGGCCATGAGCCAGGCCGGTGAACCATTCGCCTCTCGGCTTGCTACCTACCTTCAGACGGAGGAGGTGAGCGGATGGCGCGGCCCGAGCCGGGCAGTGACGAGGCGCTGTTGCGGGCGGTCGCCGCCGGCGACGCGGGCGCGCTGACCCGGCTCTATGAGCGTCACGCCCGCGGGCTGTTCGGCTACCTGTACCAGCTGGCCGGTGACCGGATGGCCGCCGAGGAGATCCTCCAGGACACGATGCTGGCGGTCTGGCGGTCGGCCGCCGCTTTCGAGGGCCGCTCGAAGGCGACCACGTGGCTGTTCGGGGTCGCCCGCCGTCAGGCGCATAACCGGTTGCGCGGCCGGTCCGGCCGGGAGGCGCTCGGCGTCCCCCTGCCCGATCCGCCCGACCAGGGCGCCGGCCCCGACGAGCTGGCGATCGCGGCGGCGGGCGGCACACCAGTGGCCGCGGCCGTCGGACGGCTGCCCGACCACCACCGCGACGTGATCGCTCTGGTGTTCGTGGCCGGCCTGCCGCTCGCCGACGTCGCCGAGGTGCTCGCGATCCCCGTCGGCACGGTGAAGAGCAGACTGCATCACGCCCGGGCCGCCGTCGCCGCCGCGCTCACCGCTCAGGAGGTGCCCGAATGAACGAGATGCTGCCCGCGTACGCCGCCGGTTCGCTGTGCCGGGCGGACCGCCACCGGGTCCGCGCGCACCTGGCGGGCTGTGCGCGCTGCCGCGCGGACCTCACCGCCTGGCAAGCGATCGCGGATGCCGTTGCGCCGGTCGACGCGGCACCGGACGCCGCGCGGATGGTGCGGGCCGTGCTGATCCGGAGCGCGATCGAGGCGGACCCGCCGGGTGACGGTCCCCGGATGAGGCGCCTGCGGTACGCGGCCGCGCTGGTGGTGGCCGAGGCGCGGCTGATCCGGCTGGCAGTGCCCGTCGCCTCGGCGCTGGTGATGGCGCTCGGCGTGGCCATCGTCCTGGTTCAGGCGACGGCCGTCGCGCGGCCCGCGGACATGGTGCTCGCGCTGGTCGCCCCGATCGTGGCCGCGGCGGGTGTCGCCGGCACGTACCGGTCACGACGCGATCCGGCCACCGAGTTGGTCGCCGCCACCCCGACCGCGGGCCCGCTGTTGCTGCTGGTACGGCTCGCGCTGGTGTTCGGGTATGACCTGGTCCTCGCGGTGGCGGCCTCCGCCGTGCTGACCGCCGCCGCGCCGGGCGGGGCGGCGAGTCTGCACTCGCTGATCGCCGCCTGGCTCGGGCCGATGGCGCTGCTGTCCTCGGTCAGCCTGCTGGTCGCCGTCCGGTTCGGGCCGGACGTCGCGCTCGGCGCGGCGATCGGACTGTGGGCGGTGAGAGTGATGGCGGGCGGCGTGTTCGTCCGCGACGACTGGCCGGCGAGGTTCATCGTGGATGCCTGGTCCACGAACGCGGCGGTCCTCGCCGTGAGCGCCGTGTTCGGGATCGCCGCTGTGGTGATGGCCGGGCGCATTGGTCCGTACGGCGGTGAACCGCACGGCGGCCGGCGCGCTACCCATCAGACGTGAGACCAATGACGCTCTGGCGGTACGAGGCGCGCCGGGCGGGATGGGCGGCCCTGCTCGGTCCGCCGATCGCCGTCACGCTGGGAGTCTCGGCCGCGTTCGCGAACCCGCAGCCGGGCGACACGACGACGGCCCGCATCCTGCTCGGCGCCCTGGAGATGGCGCTCCCGCTCGCCGCCGGTGTCGGCTGCGCCTCGCTGGTCGGGCGGGACCCGGCCGTGGAACTGCAGCTCGCCGCGCCCACGCCGTACCGCGTCACGCTGCTGCGGCGCATGGCGGTGACGCTGGGGTGGGCCGCGATGGTCGCCGGGCTGACCGCGGCCGTGCTGATCGCGACCGGCTGGTGGGCGCGCTGGCCGGCCAGCCACGGGCCGTTCGCCGGGCAGCTCACCTGGGCCGCGCCGACCGCCGGCCTGGGGGCCGTGGGCTTCGCGGCCGGCGCCGCGTTCCGCAGCCCGGCGGCGGCCGGTGCGCTGGTCACCACGCTCTGGACGGTCCAGCAGTTCTTCGCCGAACTGGCGCAGCAGCACCTGCCGGGACGGCTGCTCTACCTGTTCGCCACGACCCGCGGCGCGGTGCCCGGCGACTGGACCGAGAACCGGCTGGCGCTGCTCGGCACGGCGGCCACGCTCGTCGCGCTGACGCTGGTCCTGCTGGCCCGCTCTGAACGGCTCATCGGCGAGGAGGAAGAATGACCGGCCAGACCGCGAGCACGTTCGGCGCGAGCCTGAGGTACGAGTTCCGCATGCAGTTCCGCAAACGGTCGGTGTGGATCGTGCCCGCGCTGACCGTCGTGCTGTTCCTGCTGATCGGCGGCAGCCTGCTGCGTGACCTCTTCGACCCCGACGAGCAGCCGGCCGGGGCCAGGTCCGCCGTCGTCGGCCTGGCGGTCCAGGTGCACGCGCTGCTGTCGATCGGGTACGGCTGCCTGCTCGCCGATCGGCTCGTCCGTGACGACCGGCTGCGCGTGGCGCCGATCCTGGACGCCACGCCCGCGCGGCCGGGTGCCCGGCTCGCCGGCAAGTACCTCGGTGCGGGCGTCGCGACCGCCGTACCGATCCTGGCGGTGTACTTCGGCCTCGCTGCGGCGTACGCGGTGCACACCGGCGCCCCGCACGCGCTCGGCTGGGCGCTGGCCACCTGCGCCGTGGTGATCGTGCCGGGTCTGCTGTTCGTTGCCGCCTTCGCGCTGACGGTGCCCCTGATCATGCCGGCGCCGCTGTTCCGCGTGATCTTCGTCGGCTACTGGCTCTGGGGCAACGTGGTCGCGCCGGACATGATGCCGACGCTCGCGCGAACCCTCATCCATCCGCTCGGCGGCTACCCGCTCGACGCGCTGCTCGACTTCCACGGCATCGACGGCGATGACACCTGGGCCGGCCCGGTGCCCGGCGCCACGCTGAACGTTCTGCGGCCGGACCCGACGCCGGTGAACGCCTGGCTGTCCATCGCGGTGCTGCTGGTGCTCGCGGCCGCCGCGCTCGCCGGTGGCCACGCGGTACGTGCCCGCCGAGCCTGACGCCACCCGAACGACGACGAACAGAGGAACCGATGCGGATCGAGATCTCCGGCCTGACGAAGACGTACCGTGGCGGGGTGGCCGCCCTCGACGGCCTGGACCTGGTCGTGCCCACCGGCATGTTCGGGCTGCTCGGCGCGAACGGCGCCGGCAAGACCACGCTGATGCGCATCCTGGCCGGCTTGGTCCAGCCGACGTCCGGCCGGGTCACCGTGGGCGGGCACGACCTGAGCACGGGCGCGGGGCGCACGGCCGTGCAACGCGGCCTCGGCTACCTGCCGCAGGACCTCGGCGTCTATCCCGACCTGACGGCACGCCAGTTCCTGGACTACCTCGCGCTGCTCAAGGGCATGGACGACCGTGCGGCGCGCCGCCGGCGCGTCGGGGAGCTGCTCGAGGTGGTCGCTCTCACCGGGGACGCCGACCGTCGGCTGCGCGGCTTCTCCGGCGGGATGCGGCAACGGGTCGGGATCGCTCAGGCGCTGCTCGCCGACCCGCAGCTGCTGATCGTGGACGAGCCGACCGCGGGACTGGACCCGGAGGAGCGGATCCGTTTCCGTACCTTGCTGGCCCAGTTCGCCGGTCGGCGAACCGTGCTGCTGAGCACGCACATCGTCGACGACATCGCGCAGACCTGCCGCGAGGTGGCGGTGCTCTCCCGGGGCCGGCTGATCTTCCGCGGCACGGTCGACGAGCTGATCCACCGCGCGCGGGGCCGGGTGTGGTCGGTCGTCACCGACGGGCCGCCGCCGGCCGAGGGCACGGTCGTGTCCGCGCTGCCACACGAGGGCGGCATGCGGTACCGGGTCGTGGCGCCCGCGGCGCCGGGGCCGCAGGCGCGGCCGGTGGAGCCCGCCCTCGAGGACGGGTACCTCGCGCTGACCGCCCAGTGAACCTTGCCCGCCTGGTGGGATCGGCCTGCACGGACCGGCCCAAGGTCACCGCGCCACTACGTCCATCGATCGTGGACGGCCATCCGCCGACTGGTGGCCGGCGTGCGCGAGGTGCTGGCCGTACGCACATGGGACGGCCGGTCGTCCGCTGGCTCGGCAGAGCGGCCGGCTTAACTCGGTAGCGCTCACCGATCCGCGCACTGGTGCTTAAAGGCGAGGCTCAAGTTCATGGAAACCACCACCATCGCCGACAGCAGTCAGACGGCGAACGGCGGCCACCGAAAGCGCCGGTTCGTCATGCCAGTGGCGGGAGCCGTCCTCGCTGCCGCCAGCGCGAGCGCGATCGCGCTCGGCACCTCCAACCCGGCGCAGGCAGCTGCCCCGCCGGAGGTGTTCGCCGGATTCAAAAACAGCCACCGTCTGGGAAGCAATAGTCAGCACACCTTCAGCCTGGCACTCCCGACCGCGGGGGCCTACGCGATCACGGCGAAGGTGCAGCCAAGGTCGAACACCGCGACCCGCGTCGACGTCATGTGCCGCCTCAAAGCGGGATCCAACTTCGACGAGACGCGGGTGACTCTCGAGGGCTTCTCCATGCAATCCATCAGCAACGCCGTTGTGACACAGACCACAGGGCCGTCCACCGTGACGCTGACGTGTTTCAACGCCTCGACGGTGACCAACGTCGACACCTTCCTCGACTTCACCAAGATCGTGGCAACGCGGGTCAACAGCCGCAGCGACGTCCCGCTCTCCTGAGACAGCCGAACGTGCGGGCCGCCCGGCAACCGGGCGGCCCGCACGATCTCGCTGGTATGGGTCAGAATTTGCCGGCTCTGATTTCGGCGAGTGTCACCCGGGAGGTGTGATAGTAGGTCGTGCTGGGCGGTATGTCCGAGGCGCTGCTGGACAAGGCGACGGGATGACCTGTCCCAGCGTTGATGACCAGCTTTTCCACGTGCTTCCCGAGGGCGGGCCAGCTGTCCATCAGCGTCAGCGTGGGCTGTCCGGCGGTGGTCGTCTTGGTGACCTTGACGTTCGGCATCGTCGCCATGATGCGGAGCACGCCGGCCCGGACCTGGGGATTCTCCGGCGCCGCGATCAGCGCGTCGATGGCGTTCGCCCAGATGTGGTTGTCGGTGATCCCTCTCTGCTGCTCCGGGGTCGGCGGCTTCGGCGGAACGTACTTCTCCCCCCGCGCCTTGGCCAGGCCCTTGAGCTTTTCGATCTTCGTCCGTTCCGGATCCGGATTCGTGCCCGGGGCGATGTTGGCAACGGCCATCCGTGCACGAGCGATGCCGATATCGCCCTTCACGGCGTAGAGCGCCACCGCTATGTCGCGCTTGAACACGTCATCACCCCCGTCCATTCGAACGATGGCGCGCCGCAGGGCACTCTTGTCGACCCCCCAGTAGTAGGTGCCGTCGTCGGTGAACAGGCCGATGCCGTTGCTGCCCAGCTCGGCACTGGTCGGCGACTGGTTGCGGATTTCCAGCGTCGCGTCGCCCGGCGCGTTGGCCGGCAGAGGCGTGATGTTCGCGACCAGCTTGGCCAAAATCGGGTTCGCCGTTGCCTGCCCCGCCTTCGCGGGGGGCTTGTCGGGCGTCGGTGTAGATGTGACGACCAGCGCTGCCGCCGCGGACGCGGCGACCAAGGCAGCGGCACTGAAGCCCACCATGCGGCGCTTGCCCCACCGGGTCCGCCGGCGAGATCCGGGTTTCGTCTCCGGTGCCCCTGTTGCCATCGCCGCCCGCAGCACGGTCCTGGCCTCCTCGAAAGCGTGCGGCCGCACCGGCTCGGCCTTCTTCAGGTCCCTCAGCAGGTCCATCTCATCAACCATCACTTGGCCTCCCTCACCGCGTTGTGATCGGTCAGCAGCGCGGCCATCCCCGGCGCGTTCCGCAGCGCCCTGCGCGCCTCGTGCATGTAGCGGCGCGCTGTCCCCGGCGGTATGCCGATCGCCCGCCCCGCGTCGGCGACGGTCAGGTCCTCCCACGCGACCAGGGTCAAGATCTCTCGCTGCTGCGGCTTGAGCAGCGCCAGGGCGCTCCGCAGCACAGACTCGACGTCGACGCGGTTGTCCACAGCGGCCCACGGGTCCCACCCGGACGCCATGTCGGCGTCCACGTTCGCCCGCGGCTCCTCGTCCCGCCGGGACCGCCAGTGCCGCCGGAGCGTGTTGTGCGCCACACCGAACAACCACGGGCCGGCGTCGGGAAACGAGCGATCGTACTTCGCCCGGGACGCGAACGCCGCCACCCACACCTCGCCGAGCAGGTCCTCGGCCCGTTCCCGGCCGACCCGTCGCGCGAGGTAAGCCCCCACCGCCGCCTCGTGGCGCCGGACCACCTGGACGAAGGCATCCTCATCGCCGTCGAGCGACCGGACCATCAACTCCGCATCCTCCGGATCAGATGTCATGACCCTCCTCGTAGCCGGATCGCCTTACACCCAGGAATTGCCAACTGATGGTGTAAAGCGTTCAGCGCCGGTCAGCGCCCTGTTTCCTGGAGGATCGACGGCATGAGAATCCCGTCCTAGACGAAGAGGTCGATCATGAGGCCCACCACGCACAGCGCCGCCGCCCCGGCCGCCGGCACCGCCATCGCGTAGAGGGACAGGCGGCCGGGCCGTCGGCCGAACAGGTATGCCAGCCCCCATGGCATCGGCACAAGGAACAGGACGCCCAAGGCCGGAAGGGCGAGCGAACCGAGCTTGCCGCGCAGATCGGCGAAACCGGCGGAGTCACCGTCGGGCCGCAACCGGGCGGTGAAGGTTTCCCCCTCGTCGGTCTCCGGCGGCATGCGGACGTTCTCCACCGCCGGTCGGCTCCGGTCGTCCGGCCGGAACGTGCCGCGGCACTCGGTGTACGAGTCGGCTCCGCTGTTGTAGTCGGCACACCGTTCCACGGTGGCCTTTCCCGGCTCCCCGACGAGGCCGAACGCCAGCCGCACGTCCCCGACGCCGAACAGGAGGGGCAGCAAGCCCACGGTGAGCCACAGGACGACGGTCAGCAGAATTTTGCCGAGTCCCGCTCCGGCCTGGCGATTCCCCCGCGGCGTGGACGCATTCGATCGCGACATGAAAGCCCTTCAGATCAGGGGAGCCCAGGTGTACGACGCCCGAGAACGCGCTCTCGTTCACCCTGTTGCCCACGTTTCGGATGTTGATCAGGGGTGAAGGTGACGAGCGCATGGGCCGACCGGCCGTCGAGGCCCACGGTCAGCGATCAGGCCGTGGGTCAGGCGGGGGTTTCGGCGGTAGCGGTCAGGACCGCGCGGCCGTCCGTTGTTCAGACCAAGCGCCTTAACCCTGGAATGATCGACGCTGAGGTCACCGACCGCGCCAAGCGGCGGCTCGCCGAGGGCCCGTGGCTGCGAGCTCGTCGAAGGTCATGAGCCGCTGATCGAGGGCCTGAAGCTGCCCGACGCCGACGACCGTCATGTGCCGGCCGCCGCGATCAAGGCCGGTGCTCCGCGCCAGCCCGGCACCGGTGCCGGGGACGAGCGGCTGACCGCAGTGCTTCATTGCGAGAAGGGTTTGGGGGGCTGCGGGCAACAAGGGGTGTGACCGTACCTCCAGAAGGGTCTTCGATGGTCGGCCTCCTGGCATCATCGAGGTGGCCATGAAGAGTGATTCCTCCCAGGCTGAATCTCCCATGGTCGACCTGTCCGATGCGGAGATCATCGCTGCCTCGCGAAAGGATCCGGTTCGGTTCGCTGAGATCTTCAACCGGCACTACCAGGAGATTCAGCGTTATGTGGACCGGCGGCTGGGTGGGGATGGGGCTGACGACATCGCGGCTGAGACGTTTTTGATCGCATTCCGGGGGCGTGCGCGTTTCGATGCGGAGGGGTCAGCGCGGCCTTGGCTCTACGGCATCGCCACCAAGTTGGTCGGCCGGCACCGGCGCGACGAGCTTCGGCGCTATCGCGCTTTGGCTCGCCTTGATACCGGGAGTGCTCTGGAGGGGCACGAAGAGCGTGTTACCTCCGCCGTGGCCGCGGCCGACGCCGGGCTCGGAGCCGCCCTGGCGGATCTGTCGCGAGGCGACCGGGACGTGCTGATGTTGGTCGCTCTCGCCGACCTCAGCTACCCCGAAGTCGCTGCTGCGCTGGGGATCAAGTACGGAACCGTCTGCTCCCGGCTGAGCCGCGCTCGACGGCAGATCCGGGCGGCACTTGAAGGAGGCGGCCATGGATGAGCTGGCCGAGGTCGGGGAGCTGCTGACCGCCGATCACCCGTCGACTCCCCAGGCGATCGAGAAGAGCCGGCGACGTCTGATGAACGAGGTGTCTCGCGCCCATCGGTGGCATCCTCGGCGCTCCGGGGCCACGATGCCGAGGCGGCAGGTCGCGTTTGTCTCCTTTGTGACTGCTGTGATCATGCTTGTCGGCGGATGGGGGGCTTACGCGTGGTGGACGCGGCCGCTCTACCGGCCCGAGCCGCTGGCGGGACAGACCGGTCCGGCGGCGTCGTTCCTGCTCGCCGCCGCTGACGGCTCGGCACGCCATGCTGCGGCCGGGAAACACTGGTATCTGGAGGTACTGAACGGCACCACTGCCGTGGTGACCTCTCCCACGCGGCCGAACGTCCGGTACACCGTCGAGGTGAGCGTGAGCACCTATCAGCTGGTGGTGAACGGCGCCGGCAGGGATGGTCAGTCGACCGAGTGGGACGGGGGTGATGTCGTCGTCCGCCCTCTCAGCGATGCAGATCACGCCGCGTGGACAGCCGATGGGCAACCCGACGCGCACGCTCTCAAGGTGGAGATGCCTTCACGCCTGGATGGGCCTGACCTTCAGGAAGGCGGGTACTTCGACATCGGGCCACCCGAAGCGCGTGACCTTCCTGCCGACCCGTCCGAGCTGCGTGCCTGGATCTTGAACTATGCGACCAAGTTCGATCGTCAGCGGCTGAGTGAGCCGGACCTCTATCTGTTCGTCTATGCCCCGCTGCTCCTCGCCGACCTGCCCGTCTCCGACCGCGTCCGCATCGCGACGTACCGCATCTTGGCCAGCCTGAAAGGCGTGCGGATGGTCAACGCCACCGACGCCGTCGGCCGGACCGGCAGGGCCGTCTCGATGCGCCAGACCACTCGCGACCACGGAACGATCGACTGGCAGCTCTTCATCGACCCCTCCACCGGACGGCTCACCGCAAGCCAAGGAGTCGTCGTCACCCCGGGGTCCAAGAACGCTGGGATGCCACCAGGCTCCCGCCAGTACTTCCAGGTCGTACGGAAAGCCGAATGGACGAACACGTCTCCCAAGAAGCTTCTTCCAGAGCCGGTCCGGGAACCTCCCCTCAATTGATCCCGGTGCCTGCGCCCTGGCAGATGTGGAACGCGCCGTTGCTGCCTGACGGCAGGTCTGGACGCGCCGTCTGAGCTGGGTGGCTTGCGGAAGACCTGTTGAGATGGGCTGTTTGCGGTCAAGATGAGGGCCCGGACTTCCTCCTGGAACGACTTCCCCTCGGAAATGGAGCCTTCTTGATGACCGATGAACAGCCCAACATGAGGCTTTCGGACAGGATCGACACATCGGTGCCGCATTCGGCGCGGATCTGGAACTACTGGCTCGGCGGCAAGGACAACTATCCGGTCGACCGGGTGGCCGGCGACCAGTACCTGGAAACGTTTCCAGGAGTCGCCGACGTCGCCCGCGCGTCCCGGGGCTTCCTCAAGCGTTCGGTGGCCTATCTGGCGGGCGAGGCCGGCATCCGGCAGTTCCTCGACATCGGCACGGGCCTGCCCACTTTCGACAACACCCACGAGGTCGCGCAGCGGGTGGCTCCGACCTCCCGGATCGTCTACGTGGACAACGACCCGCTGGTCCTGGTGCACGCGCGTGCGCTCCTGAACAGCCACCCCGACGGCATGACCGACTATCTCGACGCGGACCTGAACGACCCGGAGAACGTCCTGCGGGCCGCCGCCAAGACGCTGGACTTCACACAGCCCGTCGGGCTCATCCTGAGTGGAATCATGGGTCATGTCGCTAACGGCGACGAGGCGCGCTCGATCGTGCGCACTCTCCTGGACGCCCTGCCGTCCGGCAGCTATCTCTCGCTGAACGACGGGTCCAGTGCCGTGTCCGGCGACGCGGTCGCGGAGGCCCAGGAGGAGTACAACGAGGGCGGCGCCGTGCCCTACACGCTGCGCAGCCCGGAAGAGATCGCGCGCTTCTTCGAGGACCTCGAACTGGTCGAGCCCGGCGTGGTCACCTGCCCGTTCTGGCGGCCCGAACCGACAGAGATCGGCTCGCCCCAGCCCAGCGACGCGTACGGCGGTGTGGGCCGCAAGCCCTGACCGTCGCCCAGTCGGACAGTCCCGCAGGCAGGGTCAGGTCTTGCGGGGCTGATTGAAGCGGATGAGGTTGCCGGACGGGTCGCGGAAGGCGCAGTCGCGGACGCCGTACGGCTGGTCCTTGGGCTCTTGCAGGACATCCGCGCCGGAGGACGCGATGCGTTCGAACGTGGCGTCGCAGTCGTCCGTGGTGAAGATGACCCCGCGCAACATTCCCTTGGCCAGCAGGTCCGTGATGGCCTGGTGGTCGGCTTCGGACGCGTTCGGATCCGCGTTCGGCGGCTCCAGGACGATCTCCACCTCGGGCTGGGCGGGCGGGGTCAGGGTGACCCAGCGCATTCCCTCGAACGAGACGTCGCTCTGCACCTTGAGGCCGAGCGCGTCGCGGTAGAAGGCGAGCGCCTTGTCGTGGTCGTGCACGGCGATGAAGCAGTGGGAAAGCTTGAGATCCATGCCGGTCAGATTAAGCCTCTGAGGTGCGCTTGGCCTCACCGTTCCGGACCGGGCGCGTGTAGATCTTGGCGTAGCAGGCGGGGATCGCGGTGCCCTCGTCGTGGTTGCGGGCACGGTAGGCGCTGGGGCTCTCGCCGACGAGCTCGGTGAAGCGGGAGCTGAACGAGCCCAGCGACGTACAGCCGACCTCCATGCAGACCTCCGTCACGGTGAGGTCGCCACGGCGGAGGAGCGCTTTGGCGCGTTCGATGCGGCGCGTCATCAGGTAGCTGTAGGGCGTCTCTCCGAACGCGGCGCGGAAACTTCGGGAGAAGTGGCCCGGCGACATGTGGGCGGCCTGCGCCAGCGCTGTGACGTCGAGCGGCTGATCGTAGTCGCGGTCCATCGTGTCGCGGGCCCGCCGCAGCCGTACGAGATCGTCCAGGTTCATCATGGCCTCGCGTATGCGGCCGGCGAGGTGCCGACCGCGGCGGTGAAGTCGCGTGTCAGGTGGGACTGGTCGGAGTAGCCGAGGTCGGCGGCGAGCACGGCCCAGTCGATGGTGGTGCCCTGGTCGGCGCGGGCCGCGGCCTCATGCAGGCGGGCCCTGCGCAGCACCCACTTGGGGCTCGCACCGACATATTCGGCGAACAGGCGCTGGAGTGTGCGGGTCGACATGTTGAGGGTGCGGGCGGCCTCCGCCACGCGCGTGAGCGAGGGGTCGTCGGTGATCCGCTTGACCATCTCCGCGACCTCTTCGGCCAGCGGGTCCGGCTTGGCGGGCAGCCGGGGGAGGAGGAACGCCTCCGCCTCGGCCGCCGGGTCGCCTGCGTCGAGGACCGCGCGATGGGCCTCCGCTATCTCGGGGCCGAAGAACTGGCTCGCGGGAACGTGCCGGTCGGCGAGGTCGATGATGGGCCCGTCGGCGAACGAACGGAAACCGCCGGGCCGGAACTTGATGCCCAGTGCGTGCCCCTCGCCCTCCAGCCGGCGGACGAACAGGCCGCGGTCCACCCCGTAGACAAGCGGCTCGGGCTCCTCGAAGACGAGGTGCACGTTCGGATGGGCGAGCACCTTCGTGTCGTGCGGCTCCGGGGCGTGCCAGCGGACATGCCAGTAGAACTCCACGAACGGCGCTGCCTCAGGGGCGGGTTCGTGCGTGGCCGTCTCCACGAACAAGGCGCTCTCGTCCGGGTGAAGCAGACCTCGCGGGCTCATCTGCCCAGGGTACTTGTCGCGTTTCTTCAAGAGGGCGATAAGGGTGTTTACCTAGGGTTTTGCCCATGAACGAACTTCACACGTACATGCAGGAATGTGCCGCCGAGGCCGCTCGGATCGCGCGTGGCGTCAAGGCCGACCAACTGGGCGATGTGACCCCCTGCGCGGAGTACGACGTCCGGGCGCTCGTCAACCACTGGGTGCTCTACACGTCGTATGGCCTTGAGTGCCGCGCTCAGAGGCGTCCGATTCCGGAAGATCTGACGGAACGGGACTTCGCGGGCGAGGAAGGCTGGGCCGAGGGGTACGCGGCGCAGCTCGACCGGGCCGTCGCAGCCTGGTCGGACCCGGCGGTCTGGGAGGGCGAGATCGACCTCGGATTCGCCACGCGCCCGGCACGCGAGATCGCGCAGATGATCATCAAGGAGGTGGCGGTGCACGGCTGGGACGTCGCCAAGGCCACCGGCCAGGAGTTCCACGTCTCCGGCGCGGTCGGCGAGATGTTGCTGAAGGTCGTCGACGAGCACGCCGAGATGTACCGGCAGTACGACGGCTTCGCCGACCCTGTGCCGCTGGAGTCGGGCACCGCGTTCGAACGCGCGCTGGCGCTGTCGGGCCGCGACCCCCGCTGGACCCCGTGACTTGGTAGTGCCCGGCGGGGGCCGTGGCGGGGACGGTGGGACGGGTGTGACGAGAGCGGCATGGCCTCCGTCCCTCGTTCGCGGAACTTGGCAGGCCTTCCGGCCCGATACGTTGGACGCGTGAACCAACCGTACGATCCCGGCCGTCCCCCGCCCGCCGGTCCCCCGCCGTACTCCGGCCCGCCGCCGATGCCAGGTCTGCCGCCTCAGGCACCCGCGCCGGGGCCGGTGCCAGCGCAGGGACCGGCGCCAGCGCAGGGACCGGCGCAGGCGCAGGGACCGGCGCAGGCGCAGGTGCCCGGGCAGGCGCTGCCGCCCAAGCGGGGCCTCGCAGCCTTCTTCACCGGCGTCGGTTACCTCTTCCGCGGGCTCGGCTGGATGGCGCGGCGTCCCGGGCAGTGGTTGTTCGGGCTCATTCCGGCGTTCATCGTGCTGATCGTCTACGTGGCGGCGCTGGTGACGCTGGGCTGGAATCTGGACGGTCTGGCCGGCTGGGTGACGCCCTTCGCCGACGACTGGGCGGAGACCGCGCGGTCGCTGGTCCGGGTGGTCGCCGGGATCGCGATCTTCGGCACGGCGGCCTTCCTGGCGATCATCACGTTCACGGCGATCACGCTGCTGGTCGGCGAGCCCTTCTACGAGCGCATCGCGGTGAACGTGGAGGAGTCGCAGGGCGGCGCGCCGCCCGAGCCGGACGACTCCCTGATGGTGCAGATCGGGCGGGCGATCAGGGACGCGCTGCTGCTCGGCGCCGTGGCGCTCTGCTTCGCGGTCGTCTTCTTCGTGTGCGGCTTTCTGCCGATCATCGGTCAGACCGTGGTGCCGGTCATCGCGGCGTGCGTCTCCGGTTACTTCCTCGCGAGCGAGCTGACGTCGATCGCACTCGAACGGCGTGGTGTCCGTCGCAAGACGCGGTTCGCGATCCTCAAGCAGAACCGGCTGATGGCGGTCGGATTCGGCGCGGCCACATTTGTGGTCTTCCTCATCCCCTTGGGCGCTGTGCTCGCCATGCCGGGGGCCGTGGCGGGCGGAACATTGCTGGCCAGAGAGCGTTTGGCGAACAATCCGCTGGTCACGGGGGGTGACCATGTCCTCCCTGGACATCACTGAGGCGATAGAAAGATGTGTCCTGCGCGTGATTACCGGCCGGTCCGCAAAGGCTGATCTTCGCGTAACGTGTGCCGCATGTCCGATCAGGGGGAGCGCGTCATGCGCTGGACCGAGATGAGTGATGATGCCGCGGGGCGTGACCAGGAGACGGACCGGCCCGAGGGCGTGGCGGCCGTGACCGGCGCCGAGGAGTCTCCGGGCAGGATGTCGTTCCCCGAGACCGAGGCCAAGATGCCCGAGGTGGTGGTCCCGCCTCCGACCGAGGTCGAGCCCGAGCCCGAGTCGGCCAGCGGGCCTCCGCACGACGTGTGGGGCAAGGTCGAGTCGGCCGCCGAAGCCGATGACATCAAGGTCGCACCCGTGCCGCCGGCCGATGACGACAACACCGGTGGGCTTGCCTCGATCGCCGAGGGGCCCGAGCCCTTCGCTCCCGAACGTGCCGAGCCTGACGAGACTGGATCGCCGCTGGCGGATTCACCCGTTCCGGCGCCGGAGTCAGAAAGCGGGCAGCCCGTCGCAGGAGGCCAGCCGGCGTGGGAGGGTTCGCTCTTCGACGGCCAGGGCGGAGACGCCGGGGCCGGGAACGACCTCTACGCGCCCGTCTCAATGACCGGGCCGGCCACTCCGCCCAAGCCGGGCAAGCCGAGCTCCGGTAACTGGCAGATGCCGGACTGGATGGACAACGAAGATTCCGCGGACGCGATGCTCGGCACCGGCGACGAGGGCGGCAAGCGCAGCCGGTTCGGCCGTTCCGGGCGTTCGGGACGGTCGAGCGCGGCCAACGCGAGCGCTGCCAACCCGACCGACGCCAGCGCAGCCAGCTCCAGCGCAGCCAGCGCCAACGCGGCCAACGCGGCCGACGCCGGCGCAACCAGCGCCAGCACGGCCGACGCCAGTGCAACCAGCGCCAACGCGGCCGGTGCCTTCGCGGCTGGCGCATCCGCTGCGGCCAACTCACCTGCGGCGGCCGACCCGTCCGCTGCGGCTCACCGTGCGAACGTGCCCACGCCCCCCGCCCCGCCCCGCCACGACGTGATCGAGGCCGAGGGCGGCCGGTCCCGGCTGGTGCTGATCGCCGGGGTGGGCCTGCTCGCGGTGGCCGTCGTGGCCGCCGGCGGCGTCTACTTCCTGAAGGGCGGCGACAGCGCCGTGCCCGCCTCTCCGGAGGGCAAGTCAGGCGGCCCGGCCGTGGGCAACCCGGCTGGACAAGACGCGCCAAAGGTCCAGTTGCCGCCTGACAAGGTGCTCCAGAAGTTCGCCGGCCGCCCGAGCAAGATGGTCGGCCGGGTCACCGACACGCACTCGGGGCTCTCGTACCCGCGGTTCGCCGCCCCCTGGCAGGTGCCGACCAAGAAGAACAAGCTCGGCGTCACGGGCTGGTCCGGCCAGCAGATCCTCGTCACCGAAAGGCGCGGCGGGCAGATGTGGTACGGCCAGGTGCTCACCGGCACGCTGGTCCCGACGCTGCAGAGCGCCTACAAGGGCCCGGAGAGCATCAAGACGGTCGCCGCGCTGGCCGCCGCCGGATTCGAGCAGAGCTACTACGCCTTCCCGCACAAGAAGCTTCCGGTGGCCTCCCAGCCGCTGACGATCGGCGGCCGCCAGGGCTGGCTGATCGCCTCCTACCTCACCTACAAGCGCGCGGGCGTGCGGGCCACCGGCGAGGTGGTCGTGGCCGCGATCATCGACACCGGCCGTCCGTCCCCGGGTGTGGTGTTCGCTTCGGTGCCCAACACCCACCGCCGGCTGTGGCCGGACCTCAATCAGTTCGTGTCGCAGCTCAAAGTGATTTCCTGATGCTGGTCGCCTCGCTCTGGCCATGACCGAATCGCGTTCTAATAGGCTATGGCTCACCCCTGAGGAGAGGTGCGAGTCATGGCGATCGGCTTGACGGAGGAACACGAGGCGCTGGCGGCGTCCGTACGAGGGTTCGCGGAACGGCACATCACCTCGCAGGCCGTACGCGCCGCGGTCGGTGCCGCCGATCAGGGAGAGCCGCCCGTACATCCGGAGTTCTGGAGGACGCTCGCCGGCCAGGGACTCCTCGGGCTGCACTTGCCCGAGGAGTACGGAGGGCAGGGCTTCGGCCTCCTCGACCAGGCCGTGGCTCTCGAAGAGCTGGGCCGGTCGCTCGCACCCGGCTCGTACACGCCCACCGTCCTGGCCGCCGCGCTCATCGAGGCCGGCGGCTCGGACAAGCTCAAAAGCGAGTTGCTGCCCGGTCTCGCCGACGGCTCCCGTACCGCCGCCGTGGGTCTGGCCGACGGCACCAACGCACTCGCCGTCCAGGACGGGCGGCTTTCCGGCACCGTCCAGCCAGTGCTCGGTGCGCAGCTCGCCGATCTCTTCGTGCTCCCGGTCGAGGGCGACCGGTGGGCGGTTCTCGACGCCACGCACACAGCCATCACGCACACAGCCGCCACGCACACAGCCGTCACGGTCGAGCCCCTCGAAGCGCTCGATCTCACCCGTCCGTCCGGCGCGGTGACCGTCACCGACGTGCCCGCCGCCGAACGGCTCCTGTCCGGGGTCGACGCCCGTCCTCTCTCGGTGGTCGTCCTCGGCGCCGAGGCCTGCGGCGTCGCGGGCCGTGCCCTGGACGAGGCCGTCGCGTACGCCAAACTGCGCGAGCAGTTCGGCCGTCCGGTCGGGCAGTTCCAGGGCGTCAAGCACAAGTGCAGCCGCATGCTCATCGCCCTCGAACGGGCCCGCGCCGCCGTCTGGGACGCCGCACGTTCGCTCACCGAGCCGGACGAGCGCCAGCGCGCCTACGCCGTGGCCGTGGCGGCAGCCCTCGCCGCCGACGCGGCTGTCGAATGCGCCGAGGGCAATATCCAGGTGCACGGCGGCATCGGCTACACGTTCGAGCACGACGCCCATCTCCTCTACCGCCGCGCGCTGACGCTGCGAGCCCTGCTCGGCCGTACGTCCGCCGCCCACGCCGAGGTGGCGGCGCTCACTCTCGCGGGCGTCCGGCGTCCCATGGACATCGAGCTGGCAGGAGCGGGCACCGAGTCCCTGCGGGAGGAGATCCGCACCGAGGTCGCCGGCCTGGCCGCCATGGACATGCCCGCGCAGCGCGCGGCGATGGCGGCGGGCGGGTGGGTGACGCCGCATCTGCCCGAGCCGTGGGGGAGAGCGGCCGGGCCGCTGGAGCAGATCGTGATCCAGCAGGAGCTCAGGGCCGCCAAGGTACGGCCCGTACCGCTCATGATCGCCGCCTGGGTGGTGCCCTCCCTCGTCCAGTACGGCAGTGCCGAGCAGCAGGAACGTTTCCTGCCGCCGACGCTGCGCGGTGAGTTGATCTGGTGCCAGTTGTTCAGCGAGCCGGGTGCCGGGTCCGACCTGGCCGGGCTGACCACCCGGGCCGAACGGGTCGAAGGAGGCTGGCAGATCACCGGGCAGAAGATCTGGACCTCGCTCGCCCGCGACGCCCAGTGGGGGATCTGCATCGCCCGTACCGACCCCGACCGGCCCAAGCACGGCGGCATCACCTACTTCCTGGTGGACATGACGTCGCCCGGCATCGACATCCGGCCCCTCCGCGAGTGCACGGGCGACGCGGTCTTCAACGATGTCTTCCTCGACGGCGTCTTCGTGCCCGACGAGCTCGTGGTCGGCCCGGTCAACGAGGGCTGGCGGGTCGCCCGCAACACGCTGGCGAACGAGCGGGTCGGCCTGACCAGCTCGTTCCAGCTCGGCGGCGACGTGCCCAAGCTGGTCGAGCTCGCCACCGAGCTGGGGCTCGCCGGCGACCCGCTCGTCCGCGACAACCTCGGCCGCCTGGCCTGTGACGAGCACGCGTTCGCCCTGCTCGGGCTACGGGCCACTCTCAAACAGCTGTCGGGCACCGACCCTGGCGCGACGGCGAACGTGCGCAAGCTGGTCGCGATGGAACACGGTCAGCAGGTCACCGAGTACGGCTTCGGCCTGCTGGGTCCGGAAGGGGTGTTGACCGGCGGCTGGCGGTCCGACCTGCGCCGGCGATGGACCCGCTACCTGCTCGCCTCCCGCGCGATGACGATCGGCGGCGGTACGACAGAGGTCAATCTCAACGTGATCGGCGAACGCATCCTCGGCCTGCCGCGCGACCCCGAGGCCTAACCGGGGTCACCTCCGGACACCCGCCGAAAAAATCTTGAAGTCGTGTGTCGAATCCGTCGTTCCCCGTTCGAGGCGTAGAAAAGGACCTCGAGAGCAAGGGACCGAACGATGGCCACGTTCACCGCGAAGACCACGAACTCCGTCACCGCCCCGGCTGCCCGCGTCACCAGGACCTTCTTGGTGGCGGGCGCCGTCGCCGGTCCCCTCTTACATCCCGGTGTCGGTCGCGCAGGGCACGCGACCGCCACGCGTGGAGCGTCTCTGATTGGCTAAGCGATCCTGAGGAATCCTCAGGAATCGCGCACGGCTGGATGCCGGGCATACGCCAATCGCCTTCGTGCCCTGGTGTCGGCGGACAGAGCCGCCGACCCTCGTGACACGTCCCTCCGGACGCTAATCGGTCCAGCCTGCACAGCTATAGGACCGAGGAGGGTGCCCCGCGTCGCCTGGGCACGGGGCGTGCTGATGTCGGAACGCTACCACAGGATCACCAAGGGTGACTAAAGAAAGTAGTGAGCCTGCTCGCCAACGGCGACCTCGGCTGGATCCACGTCACCAACCTCGTGGTTCGCCTGCCTGATCGCGGCCTGCTTCGTGCTCGGCCGGCGCTTCGGGGCCGCGGGCCTCTGCGGTGTGCGGCGTACTCCCGGACGACCGGCGCGCTGTTCCTGGCCGGCTTCGTCGCCATGTCGGCGGGCGCCGGAAACACCGTCGGCAACCTTGCCTTCACGGCCGCGATCCTGCTGGTCTGGGCCTGGCTCAGCGCCCTTTCCGTCCACCTCCGCAAACGTGTTCCGAACGCCTAGAGACCCTCGTCCGACAACCGTTCACAGAACCTCACAGACACGAACCCCACAGACACAAGGAGAAAGATCGATGCGATTCCTGACGACCTTGAGGGACAGCCGCCCCGGGACACCACCGCCGCCCGAGCTGATGGAGGCCATCATGAAGCTCGGCGAGGACGCCACCAAGGCGGGTGTGCTGCTCGACCAGGGCGGGCTGGCGCCCAGCGCGATGGGCGCCCGGGTCGAGGTGGCGGCGGGCACGATGAACGTCACCGACGGGCCGTTCGCCGAGTCCAAGGAAATGATCAGCTACGCGATCTACCAGGTGCGGTCGAAGGAGGAGGCCGTCGAGTGGTGCTCCCGCTTCATGCAGCTCCACCAGGACCTGTGGCCCGGCTGGGAGGGTGAGTGCGAGGTGCTCCAGATCTTCGGCCCGGAGGACTTCCAGTAGGCCTCCGGCCTTCAGGTGGTTGAATCGGTGGTCGTGGCGGCCACCGATTCTTCCTATCCGGCCATCGAGGCGATCTGGCGGATCGAGTCGGCTCGTGTCATCGCCGGGCTCACCCGCATGGTCGGCGATGTAGGTCTCGCCGAGGAACTGGCACAGGACGCGTTCGTCATCGCGCTCGAACAGTGGCCGGACGAGGGCGTCCCGCCCAATCCCGGCGGCTGGCTGATGTCGACCGCCAAACACCGGGCGATCGATCTCGTGCGGCGGCGGGCCACCTACGAGCAGAAGCTCCAGCAGCTGGGACGCCGGCTCCCGGCACACCATGAACCCGACCTGGATGAGGCGCTCGACGACCAGATCGGCGACGACCTGCTCCAGCTGATCTTCATGGCCTGCCACCCGGTGTTGTCCGCCGAGGCCCGCGCCGCCCTCACCCTGCGGCTGCTCTGCGGTCTCACCACCGACGAGATCGCCCGGGGCTTCCTCACCGCCGAGCCGACCGTCGGGCAGCGGATCTTCCGCGCCAAGCGCACGCTGGCCACGAAGGGCGTGCGCTTCGAGATGCCCGCGCCGGCGGACCTTCCGGCCCGGCTCTCCTCCGTCCTGGAGATCATCTACCTGGTCTTCAACGAGGGGTATTCGGCGACGGCGGGTGGCGACTGGACGCGCCCGGCACTGTGCGAGGAGGCGCTCCGCCTGGGCCGGATCCTCGCCGGCCTCATGCCCGCCGAGCCCGAGGTGCACGGGCTGGTGGCCCTGATGGAGCTCCAGGCCTCCCGTCTCCGGGCCCGCACCGCGCCCTCGGGCGAGCCCGTGCTCCTGCTCGACCAGAACCGCGCCCGCTGGGATCGCCTCCTGATCCGCCGCGGCCTGGAAGCACTCGAACGAGCGGAGTCCCTGGAGGGCCCGATCGGCCCGTACACCCTCCAGGCCGCGATCGCCGCCTGCCACGCTCGCGCACCGGTCCCGGAGGCGACCGACTGGGAGCGGATCGCGGCTCTCTACACCGTCCTCGCGCACGTCATGCCTTCGCCCGTCGTCGACCTCAACCGTGCGATCGCCGTCGGCATGGCGTACGGCCCGGCGAAGGGGCTGGAGATCCTCGACACGCTCACGCTCGACGGCTATGCCCAGCTTCCCGCCGCACGCGGCGACCTTCTCGCCAGGCTGGGCCGTGCCGCCGAGGCTCGCGCGGAGTTCGAACGTGCGGCGGCCATGACTCGCAACGAACGCGAACGCGCCATCTTCGAACGCCGTGCGGCCGGGCTCGGTACGGCCGAGATCAGTGCAGAGCCTCCCGCAGTGCCCGGGCGAACGCCTCCGGATCCGCGGTGAAGCTGCCGTGATCTCCCGGGAAGGCCATGAGCGGCGTGCCGAGCTCCGCGGCTGCCGCGGCCGCAGCCCGGTGGGCGGGCTCTCCCTTGGACTCGATGCCGCCGGCAATGACGACCTTCGCCGACGCTGCCCGCAGCGCGGCCACGTCGGGCACGAAGCCTCGTAGCGCCGGATAGATCCGCCCGTAGAAGACGTCGATGTCCTTCTCCATCATCGACATCCACGGCTGCGGCTCGCCCCCTTCCTCCTCGGCGAAGCCCGCCCCCACCATGAACGCCTGCATGGCCGCGATCGCGCCCTTCTCCCGGTAGACGGCCATTACCCGTTCACCCTCGACCCGGTACTCCTCCCGTTCGGGCAGCAGTTCGACGACCGGCGGTTCATGGGCCACGACGGTCCGCACCGCCTCCGGGTGCCGTGCGGCCAGGCTGAGCCCGTTGATCGCGCCGTTGCTCGTGCCGAAGACGTACGCCGGCCCGTCCGATACCTCCGCAATGAGATGCCGGACGTCGTCCGCCAGCACCTCAGGCGGCATCGGCCCTGGCTCGTCGACCGTGCTCCGCGCCAGCCCGCGCGGGTCGTACGTCACGACCGTGTACTCCTCGGACAGCCGGGGCACCACGGCCTCGAAGGCGCTCGCGCCCATGAAGGCCGCCGGGATGAGGACGAGCACGGGCCCGGATCCCTGGACCTCGTAGTGCAGCGTCGCACCCGGAACCCGCAGGCTGTTTTCAGGCATGGCAAACCCCTCTCGGTCGCTTCTGGCCATAGAGACCCACGCTGAAGCCGAAACTCATCGCGCGAACCGGCCCGTCCTCCAGCGTGTGGCTGATCCGATAGCGTCCAAGCGCGATGATGGGGCGCGCGCGGCATTGGGTGGCCGCATTCACCGGCCTGGTGCTGGGACTGCTGGCGATCGGGCCGGGTCTGGCGCCCGGCTTTGTGTTGTCGTTCGACATGGTCTTCGTGCCGGACCCCGTGTTCTCCAGGATGACCTTCGGGCTGACGGGGACGGTGCCCCGGCACGTGCCGAGCGACGCCTTTGTCACCGCGCTGGCCACGGTGCTGCCGGCCGACGCCGTGCAGAAGCTGGTCCTGCTTGCGATCTTCGTGATGGCCTGCACGGCGGCGGCGTCGCTGGTGCCCTCGGAGCGGCTCGCGCCCAGGCTCGCGGCGGGCGTCCTCTATGCCTGGAACCCCTTCGTCGCCGAGCGGCTGCTGCTGGGCCACTGGGCCTTCCTGCTGGGGTACGCGGCGTTGCCCTGGGTAGTGGGCGCCGCAGCCCGGGTGGCGGAACCGGGCGGCGGCCGGCGGCTCGTGCGGGCGCTGATACCGGCGGCGATCGGCGGCTTCGCGGCCATCGCGATCTCGGCACTCACCGCTCTCGCCGTCGCGGCGGCGGGCGGGGCGGCCGGCAGGGAGCGGGGGCGGGCGCTGGGCCGGACGGCCGTGGCGCTCGTCGTGCTGAGCCTGCCGTGGCTGGTGACCGGGTGGCTCCGCCCCGCGGGCATGCCCGGCGACGCGGTGGGCGTGGAGGCCTTCGCGGCGCGGGCCGATACGCCGTTCGGCGCGGTCGGGAGCCTCTTCCTGTTGGGCGGCGCGTGGAACCGCGAGACGGTCCCCGCGGGCTACGGGACGCCGATCATCGCGTTCGCCTGGCTGCTCGTCGTTGTGGCCGCCGTCTTCGCGTACGGACGGTGGTGCCGGACGGCGTGGGCTCGGGGCGTGGCGCTGGCCGCGGGGGCAGGATTCGTGCTGGCCGCCTTGGGAACGGTCGTGCCGTGGTTGCTGCGCTGGGCGATCGGGCTCTGGCCAGGCTTCGCGGTGTTGAGGGACGGGCAGCAGTACGTGGCGCCGCTGGCTGTGCTGGTGGCCGTGGGTCTGGGCGTCCTGGTCGAACGGGTCATGAGGCAGCGGGTGGACACCGCCCGGGCGGATACAGCCGGGGTCGCCTTGGCGATCTTCGCGATCCTCGCGCCCGTCGTCCTGCTGCCTTCGCTGGCATGGGGTGCGGCGGGCCGCCTCAAGGCCGTGGACTACCCGGCGGCGTGGGCCGCCGGACGGAAGATCATCGAGGCCGACACGGTGCCCGGTGACGTGCTGGCGCTGCCGTGGGCGACGTACCGCTCGTACCCCTGGAACGGCGGGCGGACGAGCCTGGACGCCCTGCCGCGTTACCTCGGCCGCCGGGTGATCGTCAGCGACGCCGTCATGATCGGCTCGCTGACGATCCGGGCGGAGGACCCGAGGGCGCGGCGGCTGGACGAGGTGGTGCGGGCCAGTGGGCCCCTGACGGGAGGGCTGCGCGCGGCGGGCATCCGGTACGTGGCGCTGGACGCCGAGACGTCGGCGGCGAATCCGGCCCGGGGAAGGCTCGCCGGGGCAGAGCTGGTGCTGGACCGGCCGGACCTGGTCCTCTACCGGATCGAGGCCCCCGCGAAGGCGGGCGACGGCGGCGCTCCGGCGTGGTCCGCGGTGCTGGCGTGGTCAATTGTGATAGGGGTGATTCTCTGGTCATTTTTCGTACCAGCCAGTACGCTAAGCGCCTACTTCCCCCGCCGCCCCCGACGTAGAAGGACCCCCTGATGCGAATTGCGATTGCCGCAGTGGTCGGCGTCGTGCTGGCCGCCCTCGCGTCGGTAGGCGCCGTGCAGGTGTCGAATGCCTCGCAGAGCGACCCCGTCATCAAGCCGCTCTACAACTACGGCTCGCGCTGAGCGACGCCCTCCGGGCGTCACCGAAGGTCTCATGGACGTAGCCGAGCCCTCCCTCCTGGAGATCGTGGTCCCCGCGTACAACGAGGCGGCCCGGCTCCCGGACGGCCTGGCCCGGCTCAGCGCCGCGCTGGACGCCCTGCCCTTTCCCACCGGCGTGATCGTCGTGGACAACGCCAGCGATGACGGCACCCCTGACATCGTCCGGGGCTGGACCGGCCCGGTGCCGGTGCGGCTTGTCGGATGCGCGCGACGGGGCAAGGGTGCCGCCGTGCGGGAGGGGCTCCTCGCGACACGGGCGCCGTACGTGGGCTTCTGCGACGCCGACATGGCGACCGGGCTGGCGGCGTTGAAGACCGCGGTCGGCCTGCTGCACGCGGGCCATCCCGTTGTCGTCGGCTCCCGCCGCCATCCGCAGTCGCGTGTCGAGGACTACAGCCACCCGCTGCGCAAGTTCGGGGCCGTCACGTTCAACCTGCTGATCCGCGATCTCGCGGGCGGGGTGACCGACACCCAGTGCGGCTTCAAGTTCTTCGCCGGGCCGCTGGCCAGGGCCGCCGCCGCCGAACTGCGCACCACGGGGTTCGCCTTCGACGTCGAGCTCCTCATGCACTGCGCGCGGCGCGGCGCCGCGATCACCGATCTGCCGGTCGAGTGGCGGGACGTGCCGGGCACCACCTTCTCGGTCCGCCGGCACTCCTTCTCCTGCCTCCGCGACCTGGCCCGGATCCGCTTCAACGCCGCGCGCGAGCTCTCCCGGCCGGGGGCGGCAGCCGAGTGGCCGGTCACCTCCGCGCTCCCCGCGCTGCCGGTCGCGCCCGCGTTCCCCGTCACCGAGACCAGCCGTTCCGGGCCGGGATGAACGGCGGCGTCGCGGGCCGCCGGCTGGTGATCGTCAACTGGCGGGATCCCTGGCACCCTTTGGCCGGGGGTGCCGAACGGTATGCGGGGGAGTTGGCTCGGCGCCTGGCGGCGCGGGGCGCCCGGGTGACGTACGTGACGAGCCGCGCGCCCGGGCAGGCCCGCCGGGTGCGGGTCGAGGGCGTGGACTTCGTCCGCACGGGCGGCCGGTTCACGGTCTACCCGCTGGTGTTGCTCTGGATGTTGCTCCGGCGCCGCCGCTTCGACGCGGTGATCGACTGCCAGAACGGCATCCCGTTCTTTACTCCCTGGGTGTTGCCGCGCCGGGTCCCGGTCTTCTGCTCGATCTTCCATGTCCACGACGAGCAGTTCGGCCTCTACTTCCCCGCCTGGCTCGCCTGGGTCGGGCGGATGCTCGAAGGCCCTGTCGCGCGCTGGACCTACCGCAGGCACGCGTGCACGGCCATCTCCCTGACGACGCTGACCGCCCTACGGGAACGGCTGGCCTGGACGGGCCCGGTCTATCTGGTGCCGGTCGGGGTCACCATTCCTGACCAGGTGGTTCAGGCAGAGCCGGTCGGCGCCCCTGACTTGGTGTGCGTGACGCGGCTGGTGCCGCACAAGCGGGTCGACCGGGTGCTCGATCTCGCCGAACGCCTTCTCCCGCACTGGCCCGGCCTGCGGATCGGCATCGTCGGGCGCGGACCCGAGCACGACCGGCTCGCCGCCGAGATCGCCGCGCGCGGCCTCGACCGGACCGTCGCCCTGCACGGTTTCGTGTCGGAGGAGGAGAAGGCGGCGCTGGTCGGCCGGGCCGACCTGCATCTGAGTGCCTCGCAGGGCGAGGGCTGGGGCCTGTGCGTCGCCGAGGCCGCCGCGCTGGGCGTGCCGACCGTCGCCTACGACGTGGACGGCCTGCGCGACGCGATCCGCGACGGGGTGACCGGCTGGCTCGTCCCCGATGAGGAGGAACTGGCCGGCACCGTCGAACGGGCGCTCAAGGAGCTGGACGACCCGGAGCGCCGGGCGCGGGTGGCCGCCGACTGCCGCGCCTGGGCTGCGGAGTTCGACTGGGCGCGCACGGCCGACCGGATGGGGGAGCTGATCGCGGCGGCGGTCCGCGCGGGCACCAGTGCCACCGAGGACGCCGACGCACATGTCGTACGCGGGTACGGTGACGAACACCCCCGCGTCGTCGAGGGCCCGGTGAGGGACGAGCTGCTCCGCGACCACGGCGACGTGCTCCAGGTGCGGATCGCCACTCCGGTGGAGCGGTTGCTCGGCCGCGCCGACGACGGTTCGGGCCGCTGAGCCGCACCCGATCCGTACGCGGTCAGGGGTCAGCTCAGGGAGGAGGGGCGAGGCGGGATGGGTAGCGGCACGGGAGCGTGGGCCGACCGGCTGGCGCGGCGCCTCTCCGACGCCGACCGTGATCTCTCGCAGCGGCCCGAGCCCGATGAGGGCGGCGTCGACGAGCGGCTGCGCGAACGGTTCCGGAGCGCCGTCTGCTGCCTGGCCCTGATCGTCCTGGTGACCTCCACCCGCCCGGGCCGGATCCTCGCCGACACCAAGATCGACATGGCGGTCAACCCGCTCGGCTTCCTCGGCCGGGCGCTGCACCTGTGGGATCCCGAGCAGTTCGGCCAGCTCCAGAACCAGGCGGCCGGCTACTTCTTCCCCATGGGTCCGTTCTACGCTCTCGGCGACCTGATCGGGCTGCCCGCGTGGATCACGCAGCGGTTGTGGTTGTCGCTGCTGCTCTGCGCGGCCTTCCTGGGCGCCAAGCGGCTGGCGGAACGGCTCGGGATCGGCGGTCCGGTCAGCAGGCTCGTGGGCGCGATGGCGTACGCGCTCGGGCCGCACGGGCTCTCGGCACTCGGCCAGAACTCCTGGGAGTACCTCCCGCTCGCGATGTTGCCGTGGATCGTCCTCCCGCTGACCTCGGCCGGCACGGGGCGCGGCGCCAGGATCCGGGCCGCCGCCCGTTCCGGCGTCGCCGTGGCGCTGTGCGGCGGGATCAACGGCACCGCGACGATCGCCGTGCTCGCCGTCCCCGCGATCTACCTCCTCACCCGCCCCCGGGGCGCGCCGGGACGGTTGCGGCTGTTCGCCTGGTGGAACGTCGCCGTCGTGTTCGCCACCGCCTGGTGGCTGGCCCCGCTGGTGCTCACCGGGCGGTACGGGTTCTCCTGGCTCGGCTACACCGAGAAGGCCGACACCACGACCGGGCCGACCGGGCTGATCGACGTCCTGCGGGGCGCCGAGCGCTGGATCAACTATCTGGACGCCGCGTCGCTCCCGGTCGGGTTCCAGCTGTCCACCGGCACGTTCCTGATCATCGTGACCGCGGTGCTGGCCGCGCTCGGGCTGGCCGGGCTGACCCGCCGAGACCTGCCCGAACGCACGTTCCTGCTGCTCGTCCTGCTCGCCGGGCTCGCGATCATCGCGGCCGGGCACGCGAGCCGGATCGAGGGGCCGCTGGCGGCGCCGATGCGCGACCTGCTGGACGGGCCGCTGGCGCCGCTGCGCAACCTCTACAAGTTCGACGGCCTGGTGCGCTTGCCGCTCGCGCTCGGGCTCGTTCACCTGCCGAGGACGTTGCGCCGTCCGCGGGCGCGGCTGAGCCTCTTCGCGGTCTCGGGCGCCACGCTGGCGGCGGTGTCGTTCCCCGCGCTCACCAACGGCCTGGCCGGTCCGGGCGACTTCCCGGCCGTTCCGCAGTACTGGCAGCAGGCCGCCAACTGGCTGAACGGCAGGGCCGGGCAGCAAGCCGTGCTCGCGGTGCCGGGCGCCCGTTTCGGGGAGTACACCTGGGGCCGTCCGATGGACGACATCGTCCAGCCGTTGCTCAGCACCCGCTGGGGCGCGCGGCAACTCGTCCCCCAGGGCTCCCCGGGTTACGCGCGGCTGATGGACGCGATTGACCAGCGTGTCGCTGCCGGGCGCGGCTCCGCAGGGCTGACCGAGGTGCTGGCCCGGATGGGCGTGCGCTTCCTGCTCGTACGCAACGATCTCGCCCGGTCGGACCTGCGCGGTGCCTGGCCTGCCCGGGTCCATGAGGCCCTGGAGACCTCGCCCGGCATCAAGCGCGTGGCGTCGTTCGGCGACCAGCCGGTCGGCGGATGGGGTGATGACGAGGCGGTCGGCTCGTTCGACCAGAGGTACCCGCCGGTCGAGATCTACGAGGTGGGCGACGCCGACGACGTCGTCAGCATGCTCGACGCGAGCCAGGCCGTCCGGATGTACGGGGCGCCCGACGGCCTGCTCTCGCTCGCCGACAACGGCGCGCTCAAGGGCCGCCCGGTGCTGCTCGACGACGACGATCCGGCGGCTCCGGCACAACGTGTCGTGTCGGACGCCCTGCGCTGGCGCGACCGCAACCTCGGGGAGATCCGCAGCCAGATCTCCCCGACGAAGACTGCCGACGGCGTCCGGTCGGACACGCGCGGGCAGGGCGCGGACCCGGAGGAACCCGAGTGGCTGCGCTACCGCACCACCGCGGTTTATGAGGGGATCAAGAACGTCACGGCCTCGTCGTCGGCCGCCGATCCCGGCGCGCTCACCGGGTTCGACGACCCGGGCGCCCTGCCGTCGGCCGCCCTCGACGGCGACCCGCGCACCCACTGGACGACGGGCGGCTGGAACGGCCCGCTCCAGCAGTGGCTTCGCGTGGATTTTCAAGGGCCTCAAGATCCCGGCCAGGGGGTGGATGCGTCCTTCGTGCGGAACGACTTCCTCGGCCCACCGCCGGCCCGCGTCGCGGTGGACACCCAGGCAGGCACGGTCGAGCAGGATGTGAAGCCCACGGCCGAGGTGCAGCGGCTGCGGGCCCCGGCGGGGCAGACGAGCTGGCTGCGGATCCGGATCGTGAAGCTCGCCCGGGAGCCGGTGTCGCCCGCCGCCGCCCGGGTGGCCGTCTCCGAGCTCACGATCCCGGGTGTGCGGGCGGCCCGTCACCTGCGCATGCCCGCGGCATCGGGCTGGCAGACCGCGGCGCCGGGCCGGCAGGCCCAGACACCCGACCAGGCGCCCGCCCAGCTGATGGCGCGGTCCGTGCCGCCGAGATCGGAGTGCATGCGCGGCTCGTCCCGCTGGGTCTGCTCGCCGGACCTCGGCAAGGACGACGAAGAGGGCAACACGTTCAACCGGGTCTTCCCGTCGCCGGCCGAGGCGACCGCCAAGATCAGCGGGAACGCGGTGCTGACCGAGCCGGGGTTGATCGACCGGCTCACCCGGTTCGGGTCCAAGGTCACCGTGAGCGCGAGCTCGACGTGGACGCGCGAGCCTGCGGGCCTGCCGCGGTCGGCGTTCGACGGCAACCCGGCGACGACCTGGCTCGCCGCCGGCGACGACCGCGCGCCGACGCTCAAGATCGGCTGGGGCCGTGCGGGCAGGCTCAGCGAGGTGACGGTCACCCGGCCGGCCGGGGCGCGGGCGGCGCTGCGCGTCACCGTGACCGGGGCGCGAGGCGAGGTCCGGGAGGGCCTGGTCGACAAGAACGGGCGGCTGCGCTTCAACCCGATCTGGACCGACCGGATCACGCTCAGATTCACGTCCGCGCAGGTGCCCCTCCAGATCAGCGACGTCACCGTGCCGGGGGTGCAGCCGCTGACGGCCTCCGGGTTCAAACCGTTCACCACGCCGTGCGGGTACGGGCCGACCGTGCAGGTCAACGGCACCGCCAGCCGGACGCGGCTCACCGGGACCGTGGACGACGTGCTGGGCGGGCGGCTCACGCGGTTCCAGACCTGCGAGCCGGTACGGATCGTGGCGGGCGACAACCGGATCGGTGCCGGGGGCACCTCCTACCGGGTGGACTCAATGGTCGTCGACCCGGGCGGCAAGCTCGCCGCCGCCAAGCCCCAGGCGAGCCAGCCTGTGCAGGTCCGCGGGTGGGACAAGGGCTCGCGCGAGGTCGAGATCGATACCCAGGGACGTTCCTACCTGGTCGTGAACGAGAACTTCAACGCCGGGTGGAAGGCCGAGGTCGACGGCCGGGAGTTGCGGCCCGTCCGCCTGGACGGCTGGCGGCAGGCCTGGGAGGTCCCCGCGGGCACGGCGGGCGTGGTCAAGCTGACCTACAAGCCCGACGGCCTCTACCGGATCGCGCTCTTTGCCGGCCTGAACCTCCTCATCGTGCTCTTCCTCGTGGCCTTCTGGCGGCGGCAGGCGCCTGTCACGGCGTCTGCCCCCGCGCTTGCCCGAGCACCGGGCCGCGTGGCGGGCCTTGCGGCGCTCGGGCTCGCCGCCGGCCTCGGCTTCTGGCTGGCGGGTTTCCCGGGCCTGGCGCTGACCGTGGTCGTGGCGGTGGTGACACAGTGGGCACAGCGCCACACCTCCGCTCCTGCCCGCCGCCTACGTTCGTCCTGGCTGGTCGTGGCGCCGATGGTGGCCGGAGGCGGGTGCGTCGCCATCGGCACTTGGCTGGCACGCCGGGGTACGGAGGGCACCTTGCCCGACGTCCTCCGGGACGCCGCCCCGCAGGTCTTCGGGCTCCTGGTGGTGGGTTACCTGGCGGCCATGCTCGCCGCCTCGCGGGAGCCCGACATCTGGCTCCCCGGCGGGGGAGAGCTCCGCTGGGTCCCGATCACACCGGTCGAGGAAGACGCCGAGGGAGGTCTGGACAAGCCTCTGGACAAGGACCCTCCGGACAAGGACCCCGCGGAGAGCGGACCGTCACCCCGGGACACCGTCCCCGACGGGCTGCCGGCGAACGGCCGTCGGCCGCCGGCGCGTCCCCAGCCGCCGGACGGGACTTTCGATCAGGTAGTAGCTCAGGGTCGACACCCCGACGGTGAGTAGCGTGCAGACCGGGAAGTCCACGAGCAGGTTGCCGGTGAACGGCGGATGGTTCGTGATGTCGAACCAGACGTAGATGACCACGAACTGCCACAGGAAAATGCTGTAGGAGATCTTGCCGAGGAACGCCATCACGCGGTTGCCCAGGATCTGCCGGATCGCCGGATGGTCCGCCGGGGCCAGCGCCACCGGGGCGATCAGGAACGCGGCGACGAGGCCGTACAGCACGATGTGCAGCTCGGTCGTCCAGGCGCTCGCGGCGATGAAGCGGGACACGCCGGTGAGCGGTGTCGAGGACACGCAGTAGAGCAGCGCGGCGGTGATCCAGCACATGCCCCACGAGGCCGCGACCGTACGGCAGAACCTGCCCACCGGCCGCTCGCCGTCGCCCGCTGGTCTCTCGTCACCTTCGCCCGCCGCGCCCGGGTCGCCGTCGCCCGCCGCGCTCTGGTCGCCTTCGTTCGCTGCGCCCTGGTCGCCTTCGGCGTGGGCCCAGACCGACACGACGGCCAGGGCCATCCCGATGGCGAACCAGATTAGGTAGCGCGGCAGCCAGTTGCCGTAGAACCCTTCGTTCGAGGTGAAGGAGACCCCGAGCGCGTAGACCAGCGATATCAGCGAATAGCCGCCCAGCCCGTACAGCAGTCGCCGGGCGCGCGCGCCGATGTCCGCACCGGCTCGCTCCGCCCACAGTCGCAGGAGGAAAGCGAGGAACGGCAGCGCCACATAGAACGCGGCCTCGACCGTCAGGCTCCAGATCTGGCCCATCCCGTTGGGCCCGAGGTAGTTGTTCCACCAGGGGTGTGGGTCGTAGCTGTAGGTGAGAGTGCCTAGCGAGAGCCAGGTCCAGATATCTGTGAGATGGTCCTCGGCGTACATCATCATCGTGACCACGACCAGCGCCCAGTAGGCGGGCAGCAGCCGAAGCGCGCGCTTCCAGAGATAGCCGCCGGTGCCGGGAGCGGGCCGCAGCCCGAGCGCCGCTGAGGCCCAGGGCCGGTAGAGCAGTAGTCCGGACAGCGTGAAGAAGATCGGCACCCCGATCTCGCCCCGGGACAGCAGCGAGGGCAGGGCGCCCTGGCGGGTGAGGTAACCCGTGCTCGCCGCCACATGGAAGAGCAGCACCATGAGCGCCGCCACGGCACGGAGACCGTCGAGCGCGGCGTGGTGCCCGGAGATCGTGGGGAGCCGATCGTCCCGGGCGGCCTGGGGTCGGGAGGCTGCGAGTGTCACGGTGGCCGAAGGTTATCCGAGGGCGGAGTCATTCGAGGGGGTCATTCGAGGGGGTCATCCGAGGGCGGAGTCATCCGAGGGGGCATCCGAGGGCGGACTACCGGAGGGGCGGCGGGAGCCGCGGAGCAGGCCCAGGGCCTCGGAGATCTTGAGTGCGACCAGGCCGGCTACATGGTGGGGCGAGCCCTGCCGCAGGAGCGTGCGCACCGAGCGGGCGCGGCTGAACGACCGGGCGTGCGGACGGGACCGGTACGCGGGGAGCCAACGGCCGTAGTAGCGGCGCTTGCGATAGGCGGAACGGAGCGTGATCCGGCCCTCGTCGTGCCAGACGACCGCCGTCACCCGGCCGATGCGCAGACCGGTCGCGGCCACCCGGTCGGCCAGGTCCCAGTCTTCGAAGGCGCTCAGCCCCTCGTCGTACCCGCCGACCTCTTCCAGTGCCGAACGGCGGAACACGCGGGCCGCCTCCACCGTCTCGTCGCCGAGGTAGGACCGCTTCTCGACGGCCCGGCAGCGGGCCAGGAACCCTTCGCCGAACGAGAGTTCCGGGATGACGAGCCCGCCGAGGTCGGGTTCGGTGGCGAAAATCTTGACCGCCTGTTCGACGACCTCGGGCTCCAGGACCATGTCGGAGTCGACAAAGGCGATGATCTCGCCCTCGCCGGTCCGCCAGCCGTGGTTGCGCTGGGCGCTGCGTTCGGGCCCGTGGTCCGCCACCACGTCCGCGTGCGCCGCCGCGATCTCGGGGGTCGTGTCGGTGGAGGCGTTGTCGACCACCACCAGCTCCACCGCGTGGGTCTGCGACCGCACGGAGGCCAGGCACCGCTCCAGCGTGCGGGCGGAGTTCCGGGTCGGGACCACGACGGTCACCCGTATCGGCGTCAGCGCGGCCTCCCATCCAGTGGGCGTGGAGTCTCGACGGCGTCGATGAAGGGTAGTTTGTCGGCTTCGTCCGGTGCGACGGGTTCGTCCGATGCGATGCGTCTCGGTAGCAAACCGGAGAGTGCGGCGGCGAGCAGCAACGCGAAGCAGCTGAACGCCAGGGCCCGCGGTGTCCCATCCGGTGTGACGGTGGACGGAGCCTTGGCCGCGCCGAAGAAGAGGAGTCCGGCTGCGGCGACGCCGAGGACGCCGCCGAGCTGGGTGATGGAGTTGAAGACGCCCGAGGCGGCCCCGGCGCTGTGGTGGGGCACGTTGCTGATCACCGCGTTCGCCAGGATCGGCAGTGCGAAGCCCATGCCGAGACCGGCCACGAAGAGCCACGGGACCAACGGCCAGTGCGTGAGCTCCCGGCCCTCCGCCAGCGTGAGGACACTGAGACCGCCCAGGCCGAAGGCCATGATCAAGGTGCCGGCGCCGACCAGGAGGCGGGCGTGGCGGTGGCCGTGCCGGTGCGTGAACTGCGCCGTGCACGCGACCCCGGCGGGCCAGGCCAGGCCGGTCAGGGCCACCCGCATCGGCGACCAGCCGAGGCCGAACTGCAGCCCCCACGTGAGGGTGATGAAGCACGCGGCGACGCCGGAGAAGAGCGCCAGCGTGAGGATCAGCCCGGCGGTGAAGGAACGCTGGGCGAACAACTGCGAGGGTACGAGGGGGCTCGCGCTCCTCCGCTCATAGGCCGCGAACAGGAGAAGGGCGGGCAAGGTGCAGACGAGGAGCGCCACAGACCACCAGGGCCAGCCGTACTCCCGTCCCTGCACGAGGGGGAACATCAACAGCAGCGACGCCACGCTGATCAGCACGACCCCGACAGGGTCGAGCCGCGGCGGCGGCTTGGCGCGGGAGTCGTCCATCCACCGCGCGGCCCCGGCCAGCGCCACCAGCCCCACCGGGATGTTGACGTAGAAGATCGCACGCCAGCCCAGGGCGCCGAAGAGGCCGTGCTGGGTCAGCAGCCCGCCCAGAATCGGCCCGCTGACCTGGGCGATGCCGAGCAACCCCCCGTACAGGGTGAACGCCAGCGTGCGCTCGCGCCCGGGTGCGAACTGCACGGTGATCACCGACAGCGCCTGCGGCACCATGATCCCGGCGAACGCGCCCTGGGCGGCGCGGGCACCGATCAGCATGCCGGGGGAGATCGCCGCCCCCGCCACCACCGAGGCGACCGTGAACCCGACGATCCCGGCCAGGAAGACCCGCCGCCGCCCGAAGATGTCGCCGAGGCGCCCGCCCGTGATCAGCAGGAGCGCGTAGCCGAGGGCGTACACCGCGGCCATCCACTGCCCGGCGGCGGTGCCGGCGTGCAGATCCCGCTGGATCGCCGGCAGCGCCACGTTCACGATCGTCACGTCCACCAGGTCCATGAACGTGGCAAGCAGCACGGCGCCGAGCGCCAGCCAGCGCCGACCCGGAAGCGCGGGCCGGCGCAGGCCCGGAAGCGTCGGCCGACGCCGACCCGGAAGCGCGGGCCGGCGCCGACCCGGAAGCGCGGGCCGGCGCAGGCCCAGAAGCGCGGGCCGGCGGCGGTCCGGAGTGCGGATACCGGTGTTCACGGGGGCCGCCTTCAGCGGAATTGGCTTATTGGACGAGGGGTTTGAGTGGTCCTGTAGGGTAACGCGCACACGCCGGGGTCGGCCCCTCGTGATCGTGAAAAGACGTGTCGTGAGAAGCCCGCCGGGAGGTTGGACATGCGCCGGACGTTCGGCCTGGTCCTGATCGTTTTCGGGGCGTTCTTCCTGACGCTGGCGCCGCTGGTGCGGTTCTATGTCGCCGACCAACTGGTGCGTGCGCCGCTCAACCGTTACCAGCGCACCACGCTCGAGGCGCCGAACGCCACCTACTTCGACACGGCGACCCTCAAGATGCGCAAGGGCGTCACGCTCGTCGCCGAGAACACCGTGCGCGGCGACGTCCGTGCCAACAACGGCAACGGCGACATCGCGGTCTGGGACTCGTCGACCAACATCTTCGACAAGGCCGTCCCGGACAAGATGATCGAGGTCCAGGGCTACCGGATCGCCTTCGACCGGCGTTCGTCGGAGCTGGTCAACTGCTGCGGCACCAACATCGGCGGCGACACCAAGGTGCAGATGAGCGGCTACGGGCTGCTCTTCCCGGTGGCGAACGTGGAGAAGCGCGAGTACCCGTTCTTCGACATGACCACTCGCCGCGCGGTCCCGATGCGCTTCGAGGCCGAGGAAAAGGTGCAGGGCATCACCGCCTACAGGTTCACCCGGCAGGTCCCGGTCACCATGACCCAGAAGGTCAACTTCAAGATGCCGGGCGACTGGCTCGGGCTGGGCAAGAAGAGCCCCGCCCAGAAGGTCGACCGCTACTTCCAGTCGACCATCACCCAGTGGGTGGACCCGCGTACCGGCGTCCCGGTCAAGGTCCGGCAGGCGATCCACAGCTTCGTGCAGACCCCGGACGGCCGGGGGAGGATGACGGTCGCGTCGGCCGATCTCCGGACCACCGTGCAGGGTGAGAAGAGCCTGGTCTCCCAGGCCGACAAGGCCGCCCTCATGATCGCCGCCGTCCGGGTCTACGTGCCGGTCGGCTCCCTCTTCCTGGGCCTGATCATGCTGCTCCTGGGCGCCATTGCGGGAATGCTCGCCGGCCGGAAGGCCGCGCAGCCGCCGAAGAAGCCGGTCCGGCGGGCGGACGGCAAGTTCGGCGAGGTCCAGCCGGCCGGAGCCGCGCCTCTGCCGGCCGAAGAGAGACCCGCGCCTCCGCCGATCAGGCGCAACTGACCTCTGCCTTCCCACGACCCCGCGGCCTCGGCTGCGGGGTCTCGTTCGCTGATACGTGTTCTAACGACAGAGATCAGCGGCACTCGCAGGCAGCCAAATACACAAAGTAGAACCTGTTGCAGTTTGCTGATCGGGGCCCTATCGTTCGGGGTGTGCGGACACGAGTCACCGAACTATTCGGCATTGAGTACCCGATCTTCGCGTTCAGTCACTGCCGCGACGTCGTCGCGGCGGTGAGCCGCGCCGGCGGCATGGGCGTGCTTGGCGCGCTGTACTTCACCCCCGAGGAGCTCGAGCTCGAGCTCAAATGGATCGACGAGAACGTCGGCGGCAAGCCGTACGGCGTGGACGTGGTGATGCCCGCCAAGTACGAGGGCGCCGACCTCGGCGACGCCGACGAGCTGCTCGGCAAGCTGCAGGGCATGATCCCGAAGGAGCACCGGGAGTTCCTGGAGAACCTCCTCGCCGAGCACGGCGTCGAGCCGTCCACCGAGAAGGCGAACAAGGCGCTCCTCGGCTGGACCGACCAGACCGCCCGGCCCCAGGTCGAGGTCGCCCTCAAGCACCCCATCGCCCTGCTGGCCAACGCCCTCGGCCCGCCCCCGGCCGACGTCGTGGAACTGGCCCACCAGCACGGCGTGAAGGTAGCGGGCCTGGCGTCCAACGCCCGCCACGCCCGCAAGCAGGTCTCGGTCGGCGTGGACATCATCGTCGCCCAGGGCACCGAGGCCGGCGGCCACACCGGCGACGTGTCCACCATGGTCCTGATCCCCGAGGTGGTCGACGCGGTCGGCAAGGACACGATCGTCCTGGCCGCCGGCGGCATCGGCCGCGGCCGCCAGCTCGCGGCGGGCATGGCCCTCGGCGCGGACGGCGCCTGGACCGGCTCGATCTGGCTGACGGTCGACGAGGCCGACACCCCCGAACGGGCGATGCCCAAACTGCTCAACGCCACGTCCCGCGACACAGTGCGCTCCCGCGCCTGGACGGGGAAGCCCGCCCGCTTCCTCAAGACCGCGTGGACCGAGGCCTGGGAGAGCGAGAAGTCGCCCGGCTACCTCCCCATGCCCATGCAGTTCATGCTGGTCGCCGACGCCCTGCCCCGCATCGCCCGCTCGGGCGACGGCGAGCTGGTCACCTTCCCGGTCGGCCAGATCGTCGGCTCGATGAACCAGGTCAAGCCCGCCGCCCAGGTGGTCTACGACCTCATCGAGGAGTACGTCGAGGCCATCGAACGCCTCAACACCATCACCGAAGCCTGACAACGGGACGCTCCGGCCGCCCACCCGGCCGGAGCGTCCCGTCACCGCATCTCGGTGAGGCGGATGCTGTTGCCCGAGGGGTCGCGAAAGGCCGAGTCGATCCCGTACGGCCGTTCGTCAGGCTCCTCGGTGAACTCCACCCCGCGCGCCGACAGCTCCTTGAACGCCGCACGGCAGTCGTCGGTCGAGAGGAACACTGTGCCCGCGAAGCCCTTGGCCACCAGATCCCGCACCTGGTCCGCGGTCGCCGGGTCCATCACCGGCGGTCCCGGCACCGCCATCAGCACGATCGACACCTCCGGCTGGTCGGCCGGCCCCACCCCGAGCCAGCGGAAGCCCATCTCGGGGAGCGTGACGTCGAAGCGCACCTCCATGCCGACCTTCTTCGTGTAGAAGTCGAGCGCCTCGTCCTGGTCGTGCACCCACAGCTGCGCGTTGGCGATCCTGATCATTTGGGTCCTCCCCGTTCCGGTTCGATCAGCACCGACGCTATTCAGCGAGGTGGGGCCGCGTCTTCTCGAAACGTCCGGTTTTGCGGACGCCCATAAATGCGCAGGACGCATGCGGGTATCAGCGCGAAATCAGCGGCAGGCGGGAAGGAGGCGCGATAGGCCGTCGGCGACATCCCGTACACGCGGCTGAAGCTGGTCGTGAACGAGCCGATGCTCTGCAGACCCACGCTCACGCAGATGTCCGCCACTGACCGGTCGGTCGTGCGCAACATGGCGGCGGCCCGTTCTAGCCGCCGGGTCAGCAGATAAGCATGCGGCGTCTCCCCGAAGGCCCGCCGGAACTCCGTGCTGAAGTGCGCCCGCGACAGTCCAGCCGCCCGCGCGAGATCCTCCACGGTCAGCGGCTCGAAGAACCGCCTGTCGGCCAGGTCTTTGGCGCGCACGAGATGCCGCGCAGGCGGAACGGAGACCACCTTCCCAGTATGGACCCGCCCTCTGCTATCCATATCGGGATGGTCGATTGCGCCGAAAAGCCCCCGCCCCCCGCCGTACGCAGCCGCGCGGCGGGTCGTTGGGTGGGGCTCGGCATCGCGGTCGCGTTCGTCCCGATCTGGAGCAGCGGCTACATCGCCGGGACCATCGGGGCACGCAGTGAGCCCTCGCTGGCCTTGGTGGCGTGGCGGTTCCTGATGGCGTGCGCGGTCCTGGGTGTGGTCTCGCTGGTCACGCGTGCTCCCTGGCCGACCAGCCCGCGCGTGTACGCACACCTGCTGATCACCGGGATCCTGCTCCAGACCGTGCAACTGGGCGGCGTCTTCCTCGGCCTCGGCCACGGCGTTCCTGCTGGGCTGTCCGCGCTCATGCTCAGTGCCTGCCCGCTGATCGTCGCCGCCGCCGCGGTCCCGCTCTTCTCCGAACGGCTGACCGGCCGGCAGTGGATCGGCATGGGCGTCGGCCTGCTGGGCGTGGCGATCTCGGTGAGTGAGAGGCTCTCCGGCGGCGGACGGCTCTCCGGCTATGCGTTCACCGTCCTCGCGTTGGCCGGTCTGGCGGCTGGAACGCTCTACCAGAAACGCTTCGGGCACTCCGTGGACCTGCGCACCGGCACCACGATCCAGTTGCTGGGCGCCACGCTCACCATCTTCCCGCTGGCGGCCGGGTACGGCGGGCTGGACATCCCCATGGACGCCGCCGCCCTCGGCTCGCTCGCCTGGCTGGCGATCGTCAATTCGATCGGCGCCCTGATCCTGCTCTTCGTCCTGCTCCGCCGGAGCCCAGGCGGGGTGGCGACCAGCCTGCTCTACCTCGTGCCCCCAGCCACCGCGCTCCTGGCGGTCCCGATCCTCGGCCAGGGCCTGACCCTCAGCATCGTCCTGGGGATGGCGGTGTCGGGCATCGGCGTCGTGTTCGTCATCGTCTCCAGGCCTGCGTCACCTGGAACGACGTGACCAAGAGAGCGTTCACGTGATTTTCGATTCCGATCTCACGGCACGTAGTCGAACGATAGAGTCAATACTCAGTGTGTTGAGCTGATCACGAAGAGGTGTCCTGCGATGTCGGCTGCCGCTGAAAGCGCGTCCTACGACTCCTGCTCCGTGCCGGTCCCTATGCTGGAGGGACAGCCGGAGAGGGGGTGTGGCATGACCGCCGGTGCGGAGCATGACCCGAGGTGCGCCCACGAGCAGGCGCTTCTCGACGGGTTCCTGAAGCTGGACACGCCGGAGGGCTATCGCGCGGAGTTCATCGAAGGGGAAATCGTCGTGTCGCCACCCCCCATTGGAGACCACGAAATGATCTTCTCCCGCATCACCTGGCAGGTGATGCGGGAGTCTCGCATGGACATGGATGTCTCCGGCAACAAGGGTCTGGAACTGGCGCGAGGGTCGCGCTGCACCAAGAATCACCTGATCCCGGACGCCGTCTTCGCGCCGAAGGACCTGGATCTGTTCGCCGGAGCCGAGTCGTGGATGCCTTCGGACGGTGTCGCGATGGTGGTCGAGGTGACCTCGGGTAAGCCGGAGAAGGATCGGGGTGTCAAGCGGCACTGCTACGCCAAGGCGGGCATTCCGCTCTACCTTCTGGTCGACCGGGCGGACCGTGTGGTGGCCCTGTTCAGTGAGCCCGACCGCGATGCGGAGGACTACCGCGAAGACATCCGGCTGACTTTCGGGAAGGCGATCGACCTGCCTGAGCCGTTCGGTTTCACGCTGGAGACGAACGAGTTCCAGTAGGTGGACATGCTCGTCATCGTTTCCAGGCCAGCGTCGCCGCCGCCAGGACCGCGAGCAGCCCGCCCAGCACCATGACGGTCGAGGTGGATGTCGCGTCCACGACCACGCCGCCGAGGAGCGCGCCGAAGGACAGGGTCGCTTGAAACGAGGAGGTGAACACGACCATCGCCGCCTCCTGGGCTTGAGGGGCCGACCTGGTGAACCAGGTCTGCGAACAGACCGGCACCGCTCCGTATGCGAGTCCCCACACCACGAGCAGCCCCAGACTCCAGGCGCCGGCCACCGGCAGCAGCAAGGTCGCTGCGGCCAGGGCGCAGGCGCTGCCCGCGAACGTGCTGCGGAGGCTTCGCGGGATCGCCGCGCCCGCGACGAAGTTGCCCGCGATGCCCGCCACGCCGTAGGCCAGCAGGAATGCGCCGACCAGGCCGGCGTCCACGCCTCCGACCTGCTCCAGGAACGGGGTGACGTACGTGTACGTGCTGAAGTGCGCCGTCACGATGAGTACCGTCGCCGCCAACCCGACCCGCGCTTGAGGTGCCCGGATCACCTGCCAGAGCACGTTCAACCGGGTCACTTGTGTGACGGGCAGCGGAGGCAGGACGAGGACGAGCGCCGCCAGGACGCCCAGTGTGAGGAGTCCCATCGCTAGGAAGGACGTTCTCCATCCGGCCAGGTGCCCGACGAACGTTCCCGCCGGAACGCCCAGCACCGACCCCAGCGGCACCGCTGCGAAGATGACTGCGGTCGCCCTGGCCACCGACCTCTCGGGGACCAGCCGTCCGGCCAGTCCCGCCCCGATCGACCAGAAGCCGCCGATCGTGAGCCCCACCAGGACCCGCGAGACCAGCATCATCCAGTAGGCCTGCGCACTCGCCGCGAGGAAGTCCGCGACCGCAAGCACGGCCATGAGCACGCACAACATCGTCCGCCGGTCGATCCGCCCGCTGGCGACGGTCACGGCGGGCGCCGCCACCGCCGCGACGAAGCCCGGGATGGTCATCGTCAGCCCCGCTGTCCCGGCTGAGATCCCGAACTCGTCCGCGATCGGCGGGAGCAGGCCGATCGGGAGGATCTCCGTGGTGACGATCGAGAAGATCCCCATCATCACCGCGACGACGCCGAACCGGCTCTTCCACGTGGCCGCCGGGCTGATCGTTGTGGTCATGCCACAAGTCGATCAACGACGCGGGGGCGGAGGCTGGCAAATATCCGCCGCCTACGTGGCCTGCGAGGGTGACGTCGCTTTCTCGCTGACTGGAGGCATACCGAACGGCCCGCGGTGGCGCGGGCGCGGGCCGTTCAGAAGGTGGCTCGGCGCGCCTGCTCGGATCAGAGCGGGTGCCGGCAGGCGCGCCGACGATCAGAAGCGGATCAGCCAGGAGACGACGCGCGCCATCGCGTAGTAGACGGCTGCGGCGATGCCCCAGTTGAGGTAGAGCTGGCGTTCGGGGTCGGAACGGGTGAACGCGTCGTGGAACGGGGTCGCGAGCCAGCGTCCGGCGTCGAGGGTCGCGTCCACCAGCGTGTTGCCCGGGTTGGCGTCGCCCCACGTGAGCAACATCCCGAGCACGAGGATCAGGGTCGCCGCCCAGCCCGCAGCCATGATGATCATGCTGACCGGGTTGGTCCGGCGGCGAGGCCACCGGCGCGGCCCGCGTTTGACGACGACGGTACGCGTCGCGCCGGCCTCGGCGGTCGTACGCCGCGGCCAGAGCCGCTGTCGCAGGGGCGGGCGCTGCTCCGCGACGGGCTCTTCCTGCCGCTTGCGTCCTAGGTTCAGTGCCATGATCAGTCGCTCCTCCTGTGACACATGCGTCTGGTGCCATTGCCACGGGAGGAGACGGCATTCAGGGAGCCGGTTTTAGGGGGGCCCTAATGCTGGTTTGGGTGCCTGCTCCGACCACTCAATCCCTTCACGGCGTGGTGCCGAAGAGTTCGGTCATGAGCTCATCGTGCGATTTGGCGCCAGGGCGACCGCTGGCCTCCCACTCGTCCAGTTCCGCTGCCGCCGCGGCGAGCTTCGGCCGCATCCCGGGCCTCAGGACCGGCTGCGTCCTCGAGTTCCCGAGCCGCCGGAAATCATGGTGCGGCACCACGACGGCCCGGACCTCGCCTCCGGCTTGGGTGACCTCGTACGCGCCCGTATCCAGGAAGGATGTCTCGACCGGCTCCACGCTCAGGGCTCAAACGTACCCGCGTTGCGTGGAGGTGATCACGGGCTGCCGCGCTCCGTGACTTTGGATGTTGTGCTGGAACAGGTGCGCGGTCATCTCCGGCCGGTCATCCAGATCGGCAGGATGGACAGGCGTGGTGTAGATCAGCTACCGGCACGCCACGTCCGGAACCGGACGACGTAGGGGATCCGCCAGGAGTTGGCGGGGGTCTGTTCTAGCCTGACTGCGATCCGACCGATGGATGCCTAGGGGCTGCTATGGCGGAGCGCTGGATCACCAAAGATGGTCGGCGAATCCCAATCGGAGGCGGTAGTGGAGGCACGACCGTTGCGGTCGGGCTGGCCGCGGCCATGATCGTGGGGAGTGGAGGAGTCGCCGGTGGGGCGGGAGGTTCCTCTGTCGGCGTGGAGACCGTCAAGGTTCAGAAGGCGCAAGCGAAACGTTCTGCGCGCAAGGGCGACGCCGACGAAGCGTGGCGGCGTGTCGGAATGCGGCGGTTGAGACAGTCGGTCAGTCGGCGGAACCTAGGGTGTGTGCGCGCCACGTTCGGGGAAGTGCAGCGATCTCTCATTCGCAATCCGTGTACCTCGCTGGACCGAAAGTTGTTCGCCATCGCCGATCGGCGGGGGAACACCGCCCTTGTATCGGTGGCTTGGGTGAGGTTCCACACCAGCGGTGCCCGGAGACGGTTTCAAGAGGTGATCGACGTATACGGCACCGGCGACATCAAGCCGCTGACCGCGAACCTGCTCGGCCTGGCCGACATTCGATTCACCGGTCGTTACTACCATTCGATCCACCAAGGTGCGCGTCTCACCGTCGCCGAAGCCGAGGCTGTCAGGGGCACCTTCGATCCCAAGGTGCTGGATGGATTCGCCGAGATCGCCGCCGAGCTACCGAGTCCACCGGGTCAACCGCGGCGCTGACCCACGGCTGCACGACGGTCGGTGGCGTGATGCCAGGGGTGCTCTTGGCCGCGGCCCACCGAAATTTGGTGACGGTGGCACTGCTTGGGCCGCTGCAAATTCCCGCTGAGCGGGTTCCGTATCGCAGCACAGCCCGCTGCGCACTAGACGCCCCGTGAGGTGGACACCCTCGACAATGGATCTTGGATCCGTGAGGGGAGTTCTGGGTGGTACGTCCGTCCAAGTACGGGGATGAGTTCAAGCGCGATGCGGGCGCTGGTCCGTTCGACAGGTCGGTCGTACGCGTCGTTCGCGCGTGGGTTGGACGTGAGTTGGGCGTCAATCACGAGACGCTGCGGACCTGGTCCGTAGTGCAAGGCTTGGCATACCAGCGTGGCCGGGCGGTGGGTCAGGTTGGCTCAGCAGGTTGCCAGCAGGTTCCGCAGGGTGGTTGCACGTTGGTGCAGGCCGGTCGCTGACGCCTCCATATCGTAGGACGACAGCAGGTTGTCGACGGCGGCCTTCGCCGCGGGGAGTTCCCGCCTGGCGAGTACGCGAGCCTCGGCGAAGTGCAGCAGCGTCAAGGCGATGTCGTGTGCGGCGCACAGGTGACGAGACGCGAGCTGCTCGGCCAGCGCACGTGCCTCCGCCGTGGCATCGAGGAGATCGCCGGGCTGTGCCGTCTTCCGGCTCAGCAGCACGAGTACCAGGTTGTTGAGCGACCGCAGCAGCTGGGGACCGTACGTGTCGGGCTTTCCAGACGTGAGGCCACGCCGGATTGAAACCGCCTCGGCCAGGCTCGTTTGGGCCGTGTCGAGGTCTCCCATGCGCAGGCCCAGGAACCCGAGGTTGTTCAGCGCCGCCGAGAGTCCGGGCAGGTGCGTCCCCGGGTCAGCGGCCGCGAGGTCCCGCCGGATGGCGACGGCCTCGGTGACAATCGCCCGACCCGCCGTCTGGTTGTCCTCGAATCGCAGGGCGCCAAGGTTGTTCAGGGTCATCGCCAGGTCGGGCAGTTCGGCGGGGTCGCGTTCGGCCAGGGATCGCAGAACGTCGGCGTGCTCCGTGAGCAAGGACATCGCCTCAGCCCGATTCCCCTCGTTCAGCGCAATGCTGGTGTACGCCTCGAGCATGGTCGACCGCATGCGTGCGCAGGTGGAAATCACTTCGTCATCGGCAGCGGCGAGCGTAGCCGCTTCACGAAGACATCGCAGCGCCTCCTCACGACGGTTCAGCCCCAGCGAGATGCGGGCGCGTTGGTAGAGGCAAAGCGCGAGTGCGTTGTCCCGGTCCTGTTGGAGTAGCTCTCTGCTGTGATCGAGCGCCTCGTCGAGGTGGGTTACCGCTGCCTCTAGGTCTCCGTCCCGCTCTAGTTGGAGGGCTAGTTCCGTGAGCGATTGGACGAGCGCCGACCGGTACAGCCGCGGATGTACGGGCGTGAGCATCCGGAACAGGTCGGTCCGCTGGTGTGGGCCGTCGGCTAGTTCTGCGACCAGCGGGGCCGCCTTCTGCATCTCGTACTCGATCGCGAAGAGCAGCTCGTCGCGGGTTTCTGCGGGCGGCGGTGGTGCCAGCCGCCGCGAGGCAGCCACCGCGGCCCGATGGGCGGGCACCATGTCCCGCTCGTATCGGGCCAGGTAATCCCTGGCCTCGGGGTTGTCAGCTGCGGCGGCACGCCAGATCTCGTCGAGGCTCATTCGTCCTCGAAGGCGATTCCCGGCGTCCGTTGCTGGACGACGACGCTGATGCGGCTCATAGCGGCGTGGCGCAGGTCCTCGATGCTCTCGCCGAGATTAGCGACCAGGGCATCCCGAGTGTTGGAGGGGGTGTCGAGAATGCCGAGCAGCAACAACGGGCCGTTGACCGTGATGGCGCCGTGCACCCAGGCGTACATCTGCGCCTGCCGCATCTCTGGCCGTTCCACCCATTCGAACGGGCGGAACGCGCCGACCGGAGTGTCCTGGAAGCGACGCAACGCCCTGATGATTCTCAGCGAGAGCCCCGATCGTACGGCCTCGAAGCAGGCCGTTACCGAGTCGTCGGGCAGGTGGAGCAGCGCCAGCAGTACGTCCGGGGTGAGCAGCATGCGATCACGGTCGCGGCATGCCTCGTAGGCGGCACGGAGCACTTCGCGAACCCGGCCGTCCGGCGGGATCGTGCGGGCCAGCGTACGCATGCTGTGGCGCAGGTCCGCGAGGTGCGCAGCGGCGACCGCGGGAAACAGCGGGTTGCCGTCGCCGTCCACGGCCGTGTGCAGCGCCTCCTCGGCGACGCCCCGCAGCATCCGGTCGATGAGCTTCTCGAATGGAAGCGGGAACGTCTGCGAGTCGAGTCCCTGCTCCGTGGCGATCTCTCGCCACCGCCGCATCGTCGCGTCCTTTCCGGCCTCTTCGGGTTCCAGCAGCGGTAGGTCACCCTCCGCAGCAGCGCTCACCATCTGTTCCAGCAATCCCACTGCGTGTACCAGGTCGAGGCCCGTGGTCCCCTCGTCCGCTGATACTTCGTCGACCGCGCGCTGTATGGCGCGCCGGTAGACGCCGTCCAGGGCGCGCCGCCGAGCGGAGCCCAGCGTGGCACGCACGGCGTACCTCGACAGGGCAGAGCCCGCAGTGCCAACTGCGCGCACCACAACCGGGTCCATCGATCACGCACCTCCACCGAGACTCAGACTCTGCTGGGCCGCCGCGCTGGCCGCGTCCGCGTCACCAAGGTCTTCATGGCACCGGGCAAGCAACTCGAACGCGCTGGGCTGGACTGGATCGATGACCAAGGACCGCTGGACGGCGTCAATCGCACCGGCAGGATCGCCGGTGGCTCGCCGCACCTCTGCCCACAACAGCCAGGACTGGGCATCGGCGGGCCACCGCTCAATGCATACCCGAGCCGCCTCGGTAGCTTCGTCCAACTGGCCGAGACGGACGTACTGCCAGGCAAGCAACTGCCGGAGGGCCGGGGCGTGCGGGCTGGACGACACCTCGACAAGCAGGTCGGCGAGAAGATCCTCATCGCGGCCCGCGAAAATCATCTCCATGGGAGTGTCGCCGCGGGGGTCGTAGTGGGCGCCCGCGGAGGCCGCCAAGCCGGTCGTGGCGCGCAGCAGGAACTCCAGTTCCTCGAGATCCGGGGTGCCACCGCCGCCGTATGTCAGGACGCCGGGACCGGCAGTCTTGTGGAAGGCCACGAGAGCCCGGTCACCGAAGGTCGGCATCCGTGTCGACCGGACGTGGGCCAGCAGCCCACGCGGTGCCAGGGCGTTCACGTCAACCGGTTCGAACCCGAGCCGCGCGGCGAGGATGGCCATCGGTTCGGCGAGCCGGTCGTCGGGAAGCTCTGCCAGAAACAGCTGCTCGAGGCCGGATATGTCGACGATCGCGTGGCCGAGACGGTCGGCGGCTTTTCGAACGAGCCCGTCGAATTCGGGTGAGCGCAGCGGCCTCGTCGGCGCGCTCACGGCACAGCCACGGCAGCGCAGCGGCACGCCTGGGACACGGTCGGTCAGGACCAGCACACCGCAGGCCGGGCACTGGTGATAGTACGGTGGGATCTCTCGACGCCGACAGATCGACCCCCTCGTCTCGATCACGGCGCGGGCCTGGGCCAGCGAGTCGGCAAGGCGGTCGAGGTAGGCAGGGTGCTCCGGCGCGCCGAAGAAGTCGAAGCAGTGGAACCCACCCGACAGATACACCCGTACACCGAGGAACAGCTCGCCGTCGCGGGCGACCGCGTAGCCCGCGGCGACCTCGGGGTTGCTCAGCGGATCGGGTTCCCCAGGTTCTCCGAGGGTCAACTCGAAGCCGGACGGAAGCTCGTCCCGAAGGTCGCTGAACCGGCCGCTAGGTTCGGCTTCGGACGAGGAGGGCTGGGCTATCCGCGGGGCGACCACCGGTTCCTCTGGTGCCGCCATGGCCGTGGCGAGCCGGTGTGCCTCCTCGGCGATGTCAGCGGCGCTCTCGGGCCAAGTCTCACGCGCCTGAACCGCGAAACTATGGGCCTCCTCCGCGGACTTGCCGCCGACCAGCAAGCAGGCCCAGACGCGAGCCGCCCATTCAGGACTCATGTGTCCCTGCTGACCCAGCTGTTCCAGTACGGCCCAGGCAACGGCTGTCTGGCCGAGGTGATCCATACAGACCGCAGCAAGATGCATGGCCGGGAGCATCTCGTGCGGAGCCAGCCGGACCGCGCGCCTGTAGACGGCCTCCGCCGCGCGGTAATCGCCGGTTCCCTCGTACGCCTGGCCGAGGTTGGCCCAAGTTTGATAGACGTCCGGCCGGAGCTTGCAAGCCTCCAGGAGGAGCGGCAGCGCGTCGGCATGGTCGCCCCGCTCCAGGTACACGGTGGCCAGGTTCATCATGACCATCGCGCGTTCGTCGTCGAATCCGTCGAGCACCGTGCGCCCCAGCAACTCGATCGCCTCGTCATATCGGCCGAGACGCTTGAGCGACAGCCCTTTCCCGTTCTTGCACGACAACCTGACCTCGCGGCCGGGATCGCCGTCGAGCGCGCGATCGAAGGCTGCGATGGCCTCCTCATCCCGTCCAGCCAGCGAGAGCGCGTGTCCGCGACGCGCCAGCACGGCCGGTGTGACCAGGAACTCCGGCAGCCCGTCGGCCTCCTCGATCGCCAGGTCGTACTCCTGGAGATTGGTCAGGCTTTCTAGACGCGCCTCGGTCAGCAACGGTGCCAGCACCTCCAACTGGAGCTGAACCCGCGCTGTGACGTCCATGATCTGCGCGGTGAGGCCGGGTGCGTGGCGCCCGGCCGTCCGCAGGATGGCGAGGTAGACGTCCCCGAACGAGGCCGGGCGCCGGCGGGGGTCGGCGGCCAGGCAGTCCCAGGCGAGGGCGGCGAGACCGTGATCCGGCTCCGGCAGCGGATCTCCCTCCCGCGGGAGGCCGCCGGTCAGCAACTCCCAGAGCAGGACGCCGAAGGCGTAGACGTCCGATGACACGCTGGCGGCGGACGGGTCCGCCCGCAGTTCCGGCGAGCGATATGCCGGAGTACTCGTGATGACGTGGGCCTCGCCAGCCGCGCGAGCCAGGCCGAAGTCGGAGATGTAGGCGACCTCGTCGGAAAACAGAACATTCTCAGGCTTGAGGTCGCCATGGACCAGCCCGGCGACCCTTTCTCCGGCCAGGTGCATGCCAAGCGCGACCTGCGCGGCCAGGAAGGCCGCACGCCAAGGATCCGGCGTCTCCCCGCCCACGACGTCGCGAAGGGAGCGCACACCACCGAGCACGGCAGGCATGAGGACGAAGGGGCGGTCCTCCACGTTTTGAAATCCCAGCACCGGCATGATGTGCGGAACCCCCGCAAGCCGGGACCAGAGGCGCACCTCGCGCAAATAGGCGGCACGGACCTGCGGCTTGAAGAAAAACCGGCGCTGGAAGGTCTTGTACGCGATCGCGCCGCCGGCCGACGCAGGCGTCTCGTCCGAGCCGCGGCGGCGGCAGATCAGAACTTCACCCATCCCGCCGCGCCGGATCTCCAGGATGTCAAGATCATCGCCGAGCTGCCCGAACGGGCCGGCAGGACTGGGCAGCGGGTCGGTGCTGGCGAAGAGGTCCGCCAGCGGGTCACCCGGCGTCTGCATCCATCCAACCTACTTCCGGACGGGGCCCTCCCGGGGTGGCTTTGCGTGCAAGGGGGGCCGCGAGGCCGGGGCTCTCCCCGAGGGAGTAAGGGAAGGGAAAGCCCGCCGGGTGTGGGGCGGATTCCGGCCCCGCGAACCCCCGGCTCATCGATCAGCTATCCGAGTAGCCGGCCCAGGGAATCCTGATCGGGCACCATCACGCGAAAGTGCGCTTCGAACAGCTCTCGCGGAGGGCGCAGGGACCACCACAGGGGTGCCCTCCGCGTTCGCGGAGTGCGGGTCCATGAGGTGGCGCAAGTAGACGCGGCCGAGGACTTCGCGGGGGCCGCACCACCACAGTTCGGTGCCGGAGATGCCGGGGCGGACACTGGGGCGGGGTTGATCCGAGGTTTATGCGGCTGCATTCGACGTGCTCGACCCGGGGTTCGCCCCAGGGACAGGGACACCCGAGCCCGGGGGGCCTTGCGCCGGTCGACCTGCTCAGAGCCGTTCGCCGGATCGCCCTGGAGGCCAAATTGGTGGCGCTCGACGTCACCGAGGTCTGCCCCCCGTACGACCACGCCGACCTGACGGTCAACAACGCCCATCGGCTGATCTGGGAGATACTCGCCGGCCTGGCCTACAAGAAGCACGTCACGGCGAGGCCGCAGTCATGACGGTCGTCGCCGCGAACAGCGGATCCCTCAGCCCGCTCGGCGCGTGCAGCGCCCGGCGGGCACAGCTCACACCCGAACGATGCGCACGGCTCCCGCCAGGAACTCCGGGTCCAACCTGCGCCTCTTGACTCCCACGACCCAACCTTCTCTCCAGGTCCGGTCTCCACGGAACTACGAGGGGAAGGGCAATTGCGCCGAAGCGCCAGGCTGATCAGATGGTGACCAGCACAGCGGCGGAAAGCGAGGGGCTCACCGTTGGGGGGTCACGTTTCCGCCAGGCCCGGGCGGGCCACTGACTTAGCCGATGCGGCGGAGGGTGCCGCTGACAGTGTCGTTCTCCACCTCGAAATGGAGAGTGTCGCCGTCGGTCAGCGTGAGCGTTTGGCCTCCGGTGTTGAACTTGCAGGAGAGGAACGATGGGTCACTGATCCTGGCGTCGATCGAGATGGACCGGTCGTCGGCCGATTCGAGCCTGGCCACCAAATCGCATTGGATCCTGCGGTCTGTGAAGCGCTCGGTGACCACATCGCTGCCGATCTTTCCCCGCCGGATGACGAAGCGAAGGGTCTCGTCGTCCGTGCTGGGGCCCTGCCAGGTGCCGATGAACGCAGGCGGGACGGTAGTCCTTCGCGGTGAAGGCTTCGGGGTGGAGGTGGGCGAAGCCTTGAGTGTGGAGGGTGTGATGCTCGGGGTGGTCACGCCTGGCTTTCTCGTCCCACTCGGTTTGGAGGCGGGTGGGTCCTCGTCGCGGAAGCTCGCCGCGAACGACACCGTGGCGAACACCGCCAGCGGCGCCAGCACCGCCCCCGCGATCACCAGGCCCCGGGAACGGTGGAGACGCGGGACAGCCGGGAGTGGGTCTGTCTGAGCGGGCGCCGGGACGGCTCGTGAGCCCGAGGTGGGCGGGTCGAGGGGTGGATCGTCCGGGGGCCTTGAGGGAGGTGGCGGGCGGAGAGCCGTCCGGCGATCGTGTGTCCTGGGGCCGCTGGTTTCGGGAGCCTCCTGGTCGAGCAGCGCGACGGCATGGCGGCCCAGCATGTCCATCACCGCTCCCGGGAGCCAGTGGCGGCTGGTGGGGGTCAGGCCGGCCCGATCGATGACCTCCTGGGGGGACGGACGCGCCGAGGGGTCTTTGGCCAGGCACGACTCGACCAGTTCGCGCATGGGGCCGACCAGGCCGTTCAGGTCGGGCTCTGCCGAGGCGATTCTCATCATCAGCGCGTGCAGGCCGCTGTCGGCCGTCGCGAACGGCAGGCGTCCCGTCGCCGCGTACGCCAGCACCGACCCCAGCGAGAAGACGTCGCTGGCGGGAGCCACCCGCTCGCCCCGGACCTGCTCGGGTGACATGAAGGCGGGGGTCCCGATGACCGCTCCGGTGGGGGTGGCGATGCTGGAGTCCATGGCTCGCGCGATTCCAAAGTCGATCACGCGCGGGCCGTCCAGGGTCAGCAGCACGTTGGTCGGCTTGAGGTCGCGGTGCACCAGCCCCCGTTCGTGGATCGCGCGCAGCGCTCCGCCTAGCCCGGCGGCCAGCGTGCCCAGCGACCGTTCAGGTAGTGGGCCGATCCTGCCGTCCACCACCTCCCGCAGGGTGGGACCCGCGATGTACGCCGTGGCCAGCCACGGGATCGCCGCATCGGTGTCTGCGTCCAGAACCCGCGCGGTGAACTCCCCACCCACCTTCCGGGCCGCACGCACCTCATGCCGGAACCGGCGACGGAATTCGGGGTCACGGGCGAGTTCCGCGTGCACCAACTTGATGGCCACGGTCCGCCCGCCCGCAGAGCGCCCCACGAAAACGGTCCCCATGCCGCCCGCGCCCAGCCTGGCCAGTACCCGGTAGGTGCCGACCTGGCGCGGATCGCCAGGCTGGAGGGGCTGCGTGGCCACGTCCGTGCCTCCTCGAACCCGGGGACTCTCACGCGACTCGCCAAAGAGCCTAACCCGGCGTTTCGGCCGTCTCCGGGTGCGGTTCTGGGGCTGGGCGACTGAGTTCACCGACGCCGACACCCGCACCGTGGCGGCGATCGACACCACCATCACCGACTGGGCGACCGTCCACGGCGACCTTGGGTGGGTGAACGTGTGCGGGCCGAACTTGACGATCATCGACTGGGAGAGCTGGGGACGGGGCCCTGCCGCACTCGACGCCGTGTCCCTGTGGGCCGCATCCATGCGGGTTCCCGTCCTAGCCGACAAGGTCGCCGAGGTTTTCGCGGACGTGCTGTCCGCCAGGACCGGGCAGCTCACCCGACTCATGATGTGCGCCAACGTAGCCCGCGCCTTCAAGCGGACCGGGCGGAAAGGTCCACTGACCGACCCGATGGAGGAAGCCGCCGCAGAGCTGCTCGACCGGTTGGGGTGACCCGGAACGGCGGTTGGTTCGCGGGACGCGCCGTCCGTACCCGCAGGTTCGCACCCCTGAGGGCGCGAGGGGCCACTGGCGCCGCGCCAAGGCCGGGCTCGGTCCGCATACCGATCACCATGCCAAGGTCACGGGGCGCGGCGGCCCGTGAAGGGGATCGGGTCAATCTCTGCTCTTCCGGGGTGCGGGTTCGTGCCCCTTTCCGAGGCGTTACCGGTGGGCGGCGGCCGGGTCTGGGCGGCTTCCACGGCGGCGTGGAGGGATGTCGGGTCCCGGCGGGAGATCTCGGCGCCGCGTGGCCCCAGCGCGGTCCACCGGGAGGTGCCGGGATCGTGCAGGAACGCCCATCCATACGGCCCAAAGCGAGCACGGAGGCGGTGCAGGATGGTCACGGCGTCCGGCGGCCGTTCCTCCACTTTCTGGAGGTTGTACGCGCCGGTGCGCGGATCACGCGGCTCGTTCATTGGACACCGACAGCGTGGAGACCCCGTCCTTCGGGGCCGGGGGAAACGGGGCACGGTGCGTCACGTGGTCGTCCTTTCTGCCTGCGTGGTGTAGGCGTAGCCGTCGGCTCGTTGGAGGAGTCGGAGGTGGCGGTGGTGGATGCCTTGGGCGGTGCGGTGGTGGGTGGTGATGTTGAACTTTCCGGTGGCGCGGACGGCGACGCGGCCGGTGTGGGTGCCCTTGTTCTTGCCGGTGGGGACGGCTGCGCGGACCAGGTCGCCGGTCTGGTAGCCGAAGAAGGTTTTGGTGCGGGGCATCCTCAGGCGGGGGAAGCCGTGCTTGTCGGTGCGGGTTCGTGCGTGTGTGCCGCGCCCGGTGCATCCGGCGACCAGAACCAGGCCCACTACTTGGGTGATGGTGTCGAGTTTGCCCACGCACAGCGCGTCAAGGGTGTGGGATTTGGGAAGGCCCGCCAGGGTGCGGTTCCATTTCGTTCTGCCGCCTGTGGCGGTGTGGGTGGGCAGCCGCTGATCCAGCGCGCGCCACAGCGCCCACCGGGTGGCGTTGACGGCGGCGGCGTCACCCAGCGGCGTCTTGGCCTGCGCTAGTACCCGGGCCAGGACCTTGGGCCTGGCCGCCAGGAACTCGGCCACCGGCCGGTTGGACTTGGCCTGGTTGCAGGGGATGCAGGCCAGCGTCAAGTTCGACACCCGATCCGACCCGCCTCTGCTGCGTGGGTGGATGTGGTCGATGTTGAGCGGCACGTTCTGCGCGCCGCAGTAGGCGCAGGCTCGCCCCCACTTGGCCAGGAGGTATTCGCGGGTCTCGTAGCCGTGCAGGGTGCCCTGCTGGTACTGCACGCCCTCCAGCGGCCGCCCGGCGCTGAGCAGGTGAGTGTCGAACGCGACGCGCTCCACGTGCACCGTCTGGACGGGGGCCCAGCGGGCGAGCCGGTCCATCCACGACACGGTGGTGTCCACCCGGTGCTTGAGGGACGGCGCCAGCCACCCCTGCGGCCTGGCCCGATTCAGGAACCGGGGCGCGCGGTAGCGCAGGTTCGCCGACCGGCGCCGCCGCCGGTAGGCGGCGCGCTGTGCCATTTTCTTGCTGATGAGCGCGCCCCGGTGGTTCAACTGGATGCTGTACCGGCCGCGCCGCTGGCCGCCTCGGGCGGTGAACACCGCGATACCGGTGTGCTTGCTCCCCGGGTCGATCCCGACCTCGACCCCGTCGACCTGCGAGGAGGCGGCGGTGCGGTCTTTCAACCGGATGACGAATGGGGTGTGCCGGTGCACGACCGCCCGGCCCTTGCCCAGCAGTTCCCGCGCTCTTGCCGGGTGGCACGGTTGCAGCGGTGTCCCGTGTCTGTCCAGCACGAACACCGACGCATGACCGGCAGATGGTGATGGGTGCCGCTCACGCGGCATCTCCCCAGCCTGATGGTTGGGGGTGACGCCACCGCCGCCAGGTGAGGCGGCGGTGGTCTCTCCTCGCACATGTTCCACGCCGGTGCCCTCGCCGTGGGCGGGGGGCCGGTGTCCCGTTTCGTCCCCGATCCGGGGGATGTCTGCTGACACCGGTTCCAGAGCCGCCCGCTGGAGAAGCACGGACGGGTGGGTCTGCTCACCCACATGAAACGTAGCCAACCAGTTCACCTCCAAAGTGCGTGTTGGCTTGTGCTGGTAACGACGGCCCTCAGCCACACGGACTGAAAGCCCCCTCCTCGGGGAGGGGGATCCCGTTACGACCTGGTCCCCGCAACATCTCGACGATCTTGTCTGCGACGGCATCCGGTTCGGTCACCTCACCCAGGCGTGTGCATCCGTTGGTGCAGAACACCAGCCGTTCGGCGCCCTTGGGCTGGTGGCAGAACACCAGCACGCACCGCATCGACCAGCCGGCCGACGCGGTCAGGCCGGGGAACGCGGTGACAAGGTCAATTTCGGCCTTTACCTTCCGGACGCGGAGCGATTCGGCTAGGGCCCTCACGCGCTGCTCGACCTGGGTGTGCCTGGCGGTGTTGATCACGACTCGCCTCCACGTACGGCCAGGACCCGCAGCACGGCCTGTACGGCTATCAGCTTTTCCGACCTCGCTGTGATCTCGTCGTCACTTTTCGTGAACATGGCTCAAGCCTTGCCTCGCAGCCTTAGAGTCCGGAAGAACGTGAGCGTCTACAGAGCCGCTGTATCCATCAGGAGCCGCCGATGGAGTCCGAAGAGCGCAACTTCGACCCGAAAGCGAGCTGTGCCGCCGCGTATGTGCAGCGCATGCGCCGTTACCGGGAACGCGACGGCGTGAGCCAGACCGAGGTCGGCGCGGCCTGCACCGTGTCGCCCAAGACGATCTCCGCGATCGAGAATCTCCGCCGCCTGCCCACCCTCGACGTGAGTGCCAAGCTCGACCGCCTGTACGAGGTCGAGTACTTCGAGGAGCAGTACTGGCACGTCATCCGCGAGGCCGGATGGTCGCTGACCTTCCAGAACTACTCCGAGCAGGAGGCTCAGGCCGACTCCGTCCGCGTCTACGATCCGCTGAACGTTCCAGGCCTGTTTCAGAACGAGCATTACGCCCGGCATGTGCTGCGGGCGGGGCAACGCCCGGACACGCTGGACCAGGCGGTCGCCGCCCGGATGGGACGCCAGGACATCCTGCACCGCGAGGAACCACCGTTCATTACAGCGTTGATCAGGGAAGCGGTGCTGCGCGAACCGGTCGGCGGCCCTGAGGCGATGCGCGAGCAGCTCGCCTACCTGCTCAAGATGGCCCAGGAACCCCGCAACACCGTGCAGATCATCCCCAGCGGCGCCCCCGTCTACGTGCCCAGCGGCTTCACCATCCTCGGCTTCGCGGAGGGCAACGACGTCGCCTTCGTGGAGGGCGCTGAAGGGCTGGGCCAGGTGGTCGCACGACCCACCGACGTGCATCGCCTAGCGGTACGCTTCGACATGATCGGGGGTGAAGCGCTCCCGGTCGGCGAGTCCGAAATGCTGATCAAATCCATCAGGGAGGCGCTGTGAACCGCCCCACCCCGCACTGGCGTAAGTCGAGCTACTCGGGCCAGGACTCCAGCAGCACCTGCGTCGAAGTCGCCGCCCTGTGGCGCAAGTCGAGCTATTCGGGCCAGGAGTCCAGCAGCACCTGCGTCGAAGTCGCCGCGCTGGACCCGGTGATCGGCCTCCGCGACTCCAAGGACCCCGACGGCCCCCACCTGCACGTCACCCGCCCGGCCTTCGCCGCCCTCCTCACCCAGATCAAGTCGCGCCACAGAGAATGATCACGCGACGGCGGGGCCACGACCGCGAACGGGCTTCAGAGCCCGGCGGAGTATTGGAAGATCGCGAATAGATCAGTTGTCGCTGTGGGTGACCATTCGATCTTCACTCGGGTTCGCCCAGCAGGAAGCGCCTGACCTTTTCATGGGACGTCGCACTGCGGCCTCCCATTCCCGGAAATCCGCGTACATCGCCTCCGCTTCGGCCTCCTCGAAGTCGTCGGCTGATGCGCGGCGTTCGGTCGGCTGTGCGCTCACGTGCGAAAGCGTACCTCTGGCCCACGCCGCAGTCCGGTCGGTGTGACCTGCGGCCAAGCCGAGCTGCCTGACATCTTGAACCTTCTCGTCCACGAGCGCCGTATCTGTCGGGTGGAGATCGATCCCAGAGTCTGGAGGGCTCATGAGGAATCGGAACGCCACCAGGCAAGGACGTCTGCGCACCGTGGCCCTGGCTGGCGCCGCGGTTGCAGGGGGGACCGGCCTCGTGGCCGGTTCGCTGTACGCGGTGAACGGCGGCGAACTGCCGGGCCGGTCTGCGAAGAGCGCCTCACTGGCGGGCGACACCACGAGAGCACGCACGAATCAGCCGTCCCCGAACGACGCCGCGACCACGGCCGCCAGGGCGGCCCGGCAGCTCGGCGCGCGTACGCTGGGCACCTATCTCGACGCCTCGGGCCGCCCGGTCGTCACGGTCACCAACGCTGCGGACGCCGCCATGGTCCGCGCTGCGGGGGTGACGCCCAAGATGTCCACCCGCAGCCCGAGCACGCTGAGAGGGATCACCAACACACTGCGGCGCACGATGACCGTCCCGGGCACCGGCTGGACCGTCGATCCCGCCACGAGCCAAGTGGTGATGTGGACGGACGGGACGGTCACCGGGACGCGACTGGCCGCCGTCCGCCGGACGGCTCGGCAAATGGGTCCGGCCGTGCAGATGGTTCGCATACCAGGGCGGCTCAGCACGTTCGCGGCCGGCGGCGACGCCATCTTCGGGCAGGGCTCGCGTTGTTCGCTGGGCTTCAACGTGCGCCGCGGCCAGGAGAGCTTCTTCCTGACCGCCGGGCACTGCGGCAACGCCGTACGGAACTGGACCGCTGACCAGCAGGGAGGTCAGCCGCTCGGCACGACGGTGGACAGCAGCTTCCCGGGGGACGACTTCGCGCTCGTCCGATCTGAGGAGGGCGCCGCCGGAGAGGGCGAAGTCAACCTGTTCAACGGGCAGAGCCGGGACATCACCGAGGCCGGTGAGGCAGTCGTCGGCCAGAACGTCGTCCGCAGCGGCAGCACCACCGGGGTCAACACCGGCCGGGTCACCGCGGTCGACGCCACGGTGAACTTCCCTGAGGGAACGGTCACGGGCATGATCCAGACCACCGTGTGCGCGGAGCCCGGCGACAGCGGTGGACCGCTGTTCAGCGGCACCACCGCGCTGGGGCTGACCTCCGGCGGCGCGGGCGACTGCCAATCCGGCGGCATCACCTTCTTCCAGCCGGTCACCGAGCCGCTCCAGAGGTTCGGCGTCGACGTCTTCTAGAGGACTAGGAGATCCACTGGAACAGGCGTTCTGGGCGGCCGGTGCCGTACTTGAGGGTCACCCGGGCTAGACCCGCGGATCCGAAGTACTCGAGATAGCGGCGGGTGCTCACGCGGGAGATCCCGACCAGGGACGCGCATTCGGCGGCCGACATGGGTGCGTCTGCGGCGATCAGGACGCGCTTGACCAGTTCGGCGGTCTCGGCGCTCATGCCCTTGGGAAGGGGCGGGGTGGCCGGGGCGCCGCGGTGGAGGATGCGGTCGATGTCGGCCTGGCCGCTGACGACCAGGTTGCCCAGTTCCGCTCGTTCGGCGGCGTAGCGTTCCAGGCGGACCTGGAGATCCTTGAAGTCGAAGGGCTTGAGGAGGTAGTTCACCGCGCCCTGGCGGGCGGCGGCGCGGACGGAATCGGCCTCGCGCGTGGCGCTGATGACGAGGAAGTCGCAGTTGTGGCCGCCCGCGCGCAGGCGGGTGACGACGTCCAGGCCGAAGATGTCCGGGAGGTAGAGGTCGAGGAGCACCAGGTCGGGGGACAGGGACGCGACCGCCTCGATGGTCTCCCGGCCGGTGTGGGCGGTGCCGACGACGCGGAAGCCGTCGATGCGCTCGACGAAGCCGCGGTTGATGCGGGCGACCATGAAGTCGTCGTCGACGACCAGGACGTCGATCATGGGGCGGTCTCCAGTGCTCCGACGGACATGTGGGCGGTGAAGACCGAGCCGTCGACGGAGATCTCGCCGCCGTGACGGTGGCAGACGAGCTGCGTCAGGGCCAGGCCGATGCCGCGTTCGCCGCTGCGGGCCGCCTTGGTGGTGAAGCCGCGCGCGAAGACCTCCGAGGCCAGTTCGGGGGCGACGCCGGGGCCGGAGTCCCGGACGACGATCTCGACGGCGGACGCGTCGTGCCGGAGCTCGACCTCCACCCAGGCGTCCTCGTGGCCGGCGGCGGCGTCGACGGCGTTGTCGACGAGGTTCCCGATCACGGTGGCCAGGTCGGCCGAATCCTGCGGGGGGAGCTTGTCCAGTGACGTCGGGTCCGAGATGCGCAGCTCCACCTTGCGTTCGGAGGCCAGGGACGACTTGGCCATGAGCAGCGCGGCGATCGCGGTGTCGCGGACCTTCGCGTTCAGCCTGGTGTCGAGCGACTCCCGGTGCTTCTGGAGGGCACGGACGTAGGGCACGACCGCGTCGTGGTCGCCCACCTGGATCAACCCGGAGATCACGTGGAGCTGGTTGGCGAACTCGTGGGCCTGGGCGCGCAGGAGTTCGGTGGAGCCGCGGAACGACCCGAGTTCCCGTTCGAGCTGGGCCAGCTCGGTCCGGTCGCGGAGGGTGGTGACCGAGCCGAGCGCACGGCCGCCCTGCACCACGGCCATCCGGTTGAGGACCAGTACGCGGCCCTCCCGGATGACGATCTCGTCCCGGGCGTCGCTCACCCCGGTCAGCACCTCGACGAGCCGGCTCTCCAGCCCGAAGTCGGCCAGGGCGCGGCCGAGGCAGTCGGTGGGCAGGCCGAGCAACCGCCGTCCCACGTCGTTGACCAGGGTGATCCGGTACCGCGGGTCCAGTGCGATCACGCCCTCGGCGATGCCGTGGAGCAGGGCCTCCCGATGCTCGGCCATGCCGGTGATCTCGCGTGGTTCCAGCCCCAGCGTCTGCCGCTTGATCCGGCGGGCCACCAGCAGGGAGCCGAACAGGCCGAGCGCGCTGGCGATCCCGACGTAGAGCGGCAGGTAGTGGGTCGCCCCGACCAGCCTCTCCCAGGACGTCGGCGCCGCGACCCCGATCGCCACGGTGCCGAGGCGCGTTCCGCCGTTGTCGTCCCCGTCGCCCAGCACCGGGATCTGGGCCGTCAGCTCGCGTGATCCGTTCACGGTGAGGTAGCCGGACCAGCCGCGGCCGGGTACACCCCCGAGGGGGAGCCGCGTGCCGGTCAGCGTCGGATCGGTGGAGCTGAGGACGACCCCCCGGGCGTCCGCGACCGTCACCGAGGTGACACCGGTGTTCAGCCGGGTCGACTGCACGAGCGTGGCGAGCACCGTGCTGGGGAACCCCTCCGCGAGCTGGGTGCGGACCAGCGGGTTCCACGCGAACTGCTCGGCGAGCGCGGTCACCCGGCGCTTCTCGACGTCGTCGAACGTGGCCGAAGACTGGGCGAGGGAGATCGCCCCGACGGCCACGAGCACGACGGCCACGATCGCGAGCTGGAGCGCGAACAGCTCGCCCGCAAGCGTCCGAGGGCGGAGTCTCACGACCATTAGTTACACAATCTCCGCAGGTCACAGAAGGCTATGTGGCGTCCGCCACACTACACATACTCGGTGCTCCCACCCCAAAAGAGTCGAAGGGACCCGACGATGGGTATTCACCTCACCGTCCGGCTCGGCGCGCTGGCCGCCGCTGCGATGCTCACACTCGGCGCCTGCGGCGCGACCGCAGGCAAGGACGACGCCAAGGGCGGCGGCAAGGGCGGCACCCTCACCGGGCTGCGGATCATGGTGCCGAACACTCCCGGCGGCGGGTACGACACCACCGCCCGGACGGCCGCCAAGGTCATGGCGGACACCAAGATCGCCAACACGGTCCAGGTGTTCAACCTGCCGGGCGCGGGCGGCACCGTCGGCCTGCAGCGCACGGTCAACGAGAAGGGCAACGGCAAGCTCGCCATGCAGATGGGCCTCGGCGTCGTGGGCGCGTCCTACACCGCCAAGTCGAAGGCCAGGCTGACCGAGACCACGCCGCTCGCCAAGATGATCGAGGAGGCCGGCGCGATCGTCGTGCCCAAGGACTCTCCCTACAAGACCATCGGCGATCTCGTCGCGGCCTGGAAGAAGAACCCGAAGAAGATGGCCGTTGGCGGCGGCTCCTCGCCCGGCGGGCCGGACCACCTGCTGCCCATGCAGCTGGCCAAGACCGTCGGCATCGACCCCAAGCAGGTCAACTACGTCTCCTACGACGGCGGCGGTGAGCTCCTCCCGGCCCTGCTCGGCAACAAGATCGCCTTCGGTGCCAGTGGCTTCGGCGAGTTCCTCGACCAGGTCGAGGCCGGCCAGATCCGGGTGCTGGCGGTGACCAGCGCGGCGCCGATCGACGTCCTCAAGGACGTCCCGACGCTCAAGGCCTCCGGCGTCGACCTGGTCTTCACCAACTGGCGCGGCATCGTCGCCCCGCCCGGGATCAGCCAGGACGACAAGCAGGCGTGGATCGACGCGCTGACCCGGATGCACGACTCGAAGGAGTGGAAGGCCGAGCTGGCCAAGCGCGGCTGGACCGACTCGTTCGTCACCGGCGACCAGTTCGGGACGTTCCTCACCCAGCAGGACCAGGCCGTCGCCGGCATCCTCAAGCAGCTGGGGCTGGCCTGATGGACACGGACACGGACACCGACACCACGGACACCATGGACACCACGGACACCGAGGAGACGGCGCCTGCCGCACGCCCCGGGACGGACCGGGCGCAGTACGGGGTCTGCGCGTTCCTCGCGGGGCTCGGCATCCTGGTGATCGTGGACGCGACCGGCATCCCGAACACCGTGTCGTCCACCGATCTGCTGGGGCCCCGGCCTGTTCCACTGCTCCTCGGAGCGCTCCTGCTCGGCGTCTCCGTCCTGTACGGGATCGACGTGGCGCGCGGCGGCCGGGGCGAGCCGGAGCACGGCGAGGACATCGACCTCGCGTCGCCGATCGACTGGCGGACGGTCCTGCTGCTCATCGGCGCCTTCGCCGCCAACGCGGTCCTCATCGAACGGCTCGGCTGGGTGATCAGCGGCGGTCTGCTGTTCTGGGGTGCGGCGTTCGCGCTCGGCAGCCGCCGGTACGTGCTGACCGCGGCGATCTCCGCGGCCCTCTCGCTGGGCACGTTCTACGCGTTCGCGATCGGGCTCGGCGTGAACCTGCCCGCCGGAGTGCTGCAGGGGATCCTGTGATGGGTGATCTCGCCAACCTCCTCGACGGCTTCGCCCACGTCGCCACCCCGACCAACCTGCTGATGGCCTTCCTGGGCGTGCTGATCGGCACCGCCGTGGGCGTGCTGCCCGGCATCGGCCCGGCGATGACCGTCGCGCTGCTCCTGCCGGTGACCTACGGGATGGGGCCGGTCCAGGCGTTCATCCTGTTCGCGGGGATCTACTACGGCGGCATGTACGGCGGGTCGACCACCTCGATCCTGCTCAACACGCCGGGCGAGTCGTCCTCGGTCGTCACCGCGATCGAGGGCAACAAGATGGCCAAGGCCGGGCGGGCCGCGCAGGCGCTCGCCACCGCCGCGATCGGGTCGTTCGTGGCCGGGACGATCGCCACCCTGCTCCTGGTGGTCGTCACGCCGCTGGTGGTGCGGTTCGCGGTCAGCCTGGGCGCCCCCGACTATTTCGCGATCATGCTGCTGGCGTTCGTCGCGGTCTCGGCCGTGCTGGGCTCCTCGCGGCTGCGCGGCCTGGTGTCCCTGCTGGTCGGGCTGGTCATCGCACTGATCGGCATCGACGGGGTGTCCGGGCAGCAACGGCTGACCTTCGGCGTTCCGCAGCTGGCCGACGGGCTGGACGTCGTCGTCGTGGCCGTGGGGATCTTCGCCGTCGGCGAGGCGCTGTGGGTCGCGGCGCACCTGCGGCGCAAGGTCGGCGAGGTGATCCCGGTCGGGCGGGCCTGGATGGGCCGCGAGGACTGGCGGCGCTCCTGGCGGCCCTGGCTGCGCGGCACCGCCCTCGGCTTCCCGTTCGGCGCCGTGCCGGCGGGCGGCGCGGAGATCCCGACCTTCCTGTCGTACGCGGCCGAGAAGAAGCTGGCCAAGCACCACGACGAGTTCGGGAGAGGCGCGATCGAGGGCGTGGCCGGCCCGGAGGCCGCCAACAACGCCTCGGCGGCCGGCACCCTCGTGCCGATGCTCGCGATCGGGCTGCCGACCACGGCCGTCTCGGCGGTCATGCTGGCCGCGTTCGAGTCCCACGGGATCCAGCCGGGACCGCTGCTGTTCGATCGCCAGCCCGAGCTGGTCTGGACATTGATCGCCAGCCTGTTCGTCGGCAACCTCATGCTGCTCGTGCTCAACCTGCCGCTCGCGCCGCTGTGGGCGAAGCTGCTGCGCGTTCCCCGCCCGTACCTGTACGCCGGAATCCTGTTCTTCGCCTCCATGGGGGCCTATGCCGTCAACTCCCAGCCGTTCGACCTGTTCATCCTGCTGGTCCTGGGACTTCTGGGGTTCGGCATGCGGCGGTTCGGGTTCCCGGTCCTGCCGCTCATCGTGGGCGTCATCCTCGGCCCGCGAGCCGAACTGCAGGGCAGGCGCGCGCTCCAGCTGTCCGGCGGCGACCTGTCGGGGCTGCTGGGCGGGCCGGTGTCCTACACCGTCTACGGCCTGATCGTCCTGCTCCTCGCCTGGCCCCTGATCAGGCTCGTCGTCCGGAAGGCGAACTCATGATCTTTCGTACGTTCGGCTGGTCGTTCGCCCTGACCGCCGTAGGCCTGGCCGCCGCCCTGGCCTACGGCGGTACGGCGGGGCTGGCGGTGGTGACCGTCCTGGTGGTCCTGGAGATCTCGCTGTCGTTCGACAACGCGGTCGTCAACGCCAAGGTGCTGGAACGCATGTCAGCGTTCTGGCAGAGGATCTTCCTGACCGTCGGCATCGCGATCGCCGTGTTCGGCATGCGGTTGGTGTTCCCGGTCGCGATCGTCGCGGTCACCACCGGGCTGGGGCCGGTCGAGGCGGTGCGCCTGGCGCTGAACGACCACGAGGCCTACCAGGCGTCCATGGAGAGCGCCTACCCGATGATCGCGGCCTTCGGCGGCGTCTTCCTGCTGATGATCTTCCTGGACTGGCTGTTCGACGAGCGAGAGGAACAGTGGCTGGCCCTGCTAGAGGTACCGCTAGCCCGGCTCGGCAAGCTCGACCAGCTCTCGGTGATCATCGCGGGCACGGCCCTCGCGGGTGTCGCCGGGCTCTGGGCCCCCGAGGGAGAGCGGGCCTCCGTGCTGATCGCCGGAATGCTCGGGCTCGTCGCCTACCTCCTGGTGAACGGTCTCGGAAATCTCTTCGACTCCGCCGCCTCGGACACGGGCTCGGGCCCATCGAGGCCTGCCACGGTCGTCGGCAAGGCCGCGTTCTTCCTCTTCCTCTATCTGGAGGTACTGGACGCGTCGTTCTCCTTCGACGGGGTGATCGGCGCGTTCGCGATCTCCACGGACCCGATCGTCATCGCCCTCGGCCTGGGCATCGGCGCGATCTACATCCGCTCGATCACCGTCTTCCTGATCCGCAAGGGCACCCTCCAGCGCTACGCCTACCTCGAACACGGTGCCCACTGGGCCATCGGAACCCTCGCCGCCTGCATGCTGGTCGGCATCGTGTCCCACGTCCCCGAATGGATCACTGGCGGCCTCGGCGCCGGCATGATCATCCTCGCCTTCGCCACCTCCATCCTCCGCAACCGCCGAGCCGACCCCGCCCCAGCCACCACCTGAACACGCGCCCCGCGGTCACTTGCCCTTGAAGATGGCGGGGCGCTTTTCCTTGAAGGCTTTGGAGCCCTCCTTGGCGTCCCCGGAGCCGATGACGGGCCAGCCGATCTCGTCGGAGATCTTGAGGGCCTCCTCCTCGGAGAGGTGTTCGGTCTCGCGGTAGGTGCGGAGGATCGCCTGGACGGCGAGGGGGCCGCATTCGGCGATCTGGCCGGCCAGCTCGCGGGCGGCCTGGAGGGCGGTGCCGGTCGGGACGACCTTGTTGATGAGGCCCATGTCGAGGGCTTCCTGGGGGGTTACTGAGCGGGCGGTGAGGAGGATGTCCATCGCGGCGGCGTAACCGATCTGGCGGGGGAGCCTGATCGCGGAGCCGCCCATGGGGAAGAGACCCCGCTTCGCCTCGTACAGGCCGAGGGTGGCGTCCTCGGCCACTATGCGGAGGTCGGTGCCGACGAGGAGTTCGGTGCCGCCTGCCACGGCGTAGCCCTCGATCGCGCAGATGAGGGGCTTGGTCGGCCGGCCCTCGCGGAGCAGGCCCTTCCAGTGGAAGTTCGGGATCTGCTGCATGCGCTCCTGGACCTTGGGGTCGGAGGGCGGGGTGCCCATCGCCTTCAGGTCCGCGCCCGCGCAGAACTGGCCGTCGGCGCCGGTGAGGATGCCCACGCGGACCTCGGGGGTCTCGGACATGTAGGCCCAGGCGTCGGCGAGACCGACGAGCATGGCCGAGCTCAGCGCGTTGCGGGCCTCGGGGCGGTTCATCGTCGCGATGACGACGTGGCCGTCCTGCTCGACGGTGCAGTGCTCGGTGCTGATCGGCAGCCGTTCCAACGCGTCCTCCCAGGTCGCTCGCCATTCTAAAACAAGAACAGATTCTAGTAGTGAGATCGGCGCGTCAACAGCTCTTGCCTGATAAAACGAGAACGTGATCTACTTTGGCATCCCGGGGTGAGTGCGATGCTGCTCATCGACAGTGCGACGGGCTAGGAGATCCAATGGGATCGTTGGGATTTTGGCGGCTGGCACAGGCCGATCCGGAGTGGATCGCGGCCGTCGACCCGGATGGAATCGAGTACACCGCCGGTGACCTGCTCGCCCGCGCCAACCGGGTGGTGCACGGGCTGCGGGATCTCGGGCTGCGGAACGGCGACGGTGTCTGCGGCCTGGTGCCGAACGGCGTCGAGGGCCTGGTGCTCTACCTGGCCGCGCTGCAGGCGGGCTGGTACTACACGCCGATCAACTGGCACCTGACCGGCCCGGAGATCGGCTACATCGTGGCCGACAGCGAGGCCAAGGCGTTCTTCGTGCACGAACGTTACGCCGAGGAGGGCGTGCGAGGTGCCGAGGAATCGGGGATCGAGGCGCACCGCAAGTTCGCGTTCGGCGCCGTCAAGGGATTCCGCCCGTTCGACGAGCTGGTCGAGGGGCAGTCCGACGCGCTGCCTGAAGACCGCAGCAACGGCGCGACCATGCACTACACGTCCGGGACCACCGGGCGGCCCAAGGGCGTCAAGCGCAGGCTCGCCGGGATCGACCCGGACGACAGCGCCGAGCTGATGACGTTCCTGCTGGGGATGTTCGGCATGACCGCCGGACGTCCCGCCGGGAACGAACCGCAGGCGCACCTGGTGACCTCGCCGAACTACCACACCGCGGTGACCCAGTTCGGCGGCACGGCGCTGCAGATGGGCCACACGCTGGTGTACGTCGACAAGTGGGACGCCGAGGAGACGCTCCGGCTGATCGAACGTTACAAGATCACCAACACCCATATGGTGCCGACGCACTTCAAGCGGCTGCTCGGCCTGCCTGACGAGGTCAGGAAGCGCTACGACGTGTCGTCCATGAAGTGGGCCATCCACGCGGCCGCGCCGTGCCCGGTCCCGATCAAGCAGCAGATGCTCGACTGGTGGGGCGACTGCATCTGGGAGTACTACGCGGCCACCGAGGGCGGCGGCACGATCGCCTCGCCGGCGGACTGGCTCGCCCACCCCGGCACGGTCGGCAAGGCCTGGCCGATCAGCGAGCTGCTCATCGTGGACGACGACGAGCAGCCGGTGCCGGCCGGCACGCCCGGGACGATCTACATGAAGATGGCCGGCACCACGTTCGAGTACAAGGGCGACAAGGAGAAGACGGAGAAGAACCGGCTCGACGACCACTTCACGGTCGGCGACATCGGCTACCTCACCGAGGACGGCTTCCTCTTCCTGTCCGACCGCAAGGCCGACATGATCATCTCGGGCGGCGCCAACATCTATCCGGCCGAGATCGAGAACGAGATCACCATGCACCCCAAGGTCGCCGACGTGGCCGTCTTCGGCATCCCGGACGACGAGTGGGGCGAGCAGATCAAGGCCGTCGTCGAGCCCGCCGCGGGCGCCGAGCCGGGGCCGGAGCTGGCCGCCGAGATCCTCTCCTCACTGGAGGGCCGCCTCGCCAAGATGAAGTGGCCGCGGTCGATCGACTTCATCGAGACCATGCCGCGCGAGCCCAACGGCAAGCTCCTCAAGCGCAAGTTGAGGGATCCGTACTGGAAGGACCGCGAGAGTGCCATCTGATACCCCCAACCACGTCCTGGAGTTCCCCGGCGGGTACACGCGGTCGGTCGGCCCGGTCATCGGCCGGTTCCTGAGCGAGCTGCGCGACGGGCGCCTGGTGGGCGTGCGGACCCAGGCGGGGAAGGTGCTCTTCCCGCCGCTGGAGTACGACCCGGACAGCGGCGAGTCCGTGACCGAGGAGTACGTCGAGGTCGGGCCCGCCGGCACCGTCCAGAGCTGGTCGTGGGTGTCCAGGCCGCTGAAGGTGCACCCCCTCGACCGCCCGTTCGCCTGGGCGTTGATCCAGCCGGACGGTGCCGACACCGCGCTGGTGCACGCGCTGGACATGGGCGTCCTGGAAGAAGGAGCCGAGGCGCCGCGCTTCCTCAAGACCGGCCTGCGCGTCCGGCCCAAGTTCCGCGGCCGGGGCAAGCGGGCCGGGTCGATCAACGACATCGAGTGCTTCGAGCCCGAGGTCACGATGATCAACGCGCCGTCGCGGCTGGAGTACGACCTCCAGGGCGGCCGGGCGCTCGACCGCTTCCTGGAGGGCGTCTCGCAAGGGAAGCTCATCGGCCATCGCTGCGGAGTCTGCGACCAGGTCATCGTGCCGATGAAGGGGCTGTGCCCGAAGGACGGCGTGCCCACCACCGAGGAGGTGGAGCTGCCCGACACCGGCACCGTCACGACGTTCGCGGTCAACAACCTGCCGGACCCGCGCGCCCCCCAGGTGCCGTTCGTCTCCGCCTACATCCTGCTCGACGGAGCCGGGCTCACCATGCTCGCCCTCGTGGCGGGCATCCCGGCGGACCAGGTCCGGATGGGCATGCGGGTCAAGGCGGCCTGGAGACCCCGCGAGGAGTGGGGCAAGACCATGGGCAACATCAAGTGGTTCGAGCCGCTCGACGAGCCCGACGTCCCCTTCGACGCGATCAAGGATTATCTATGAGCAGAGATGTCGCGGTCGTCGCGTTCGTTCAGACCAAGCACACCGCCGAGGACACCGGGCAGTCCGAGGTCGAGCTCCTCGCGCCGATCATCACCGAGATCAAGGAACGCACCGGGCTGAAGCGGTTCGGCTTCACCTGCTCGGGCTCGTGCGACTACCTCGCCGGCGCGCCGTTCTCGTTCGTCTCAGCGCTCGACGCGGTGGGCGCCTGGCCGCCGATCTCCGAGTCCCATGTGGAGATGGACGCGGCCTGGGCGTTGTACGAGGCGTGGGTGAAGCTGCAGCACGGCGAGATCGACACCGCGCTGGTGTACGGCTTCGGCAAGCCGTCCCAGGGCACGTTGCGCGAGATCATGACCCGGCAGCTCGACCCGTACTACCTGGAGCCGCTCGGCCTCGACCAGGTGTCGCTCGCAGCCCTCCAAGCCCGCGCCTACCTGGAACGGTCGGGTGCCAAGGAGGACGACCTGCGCGCCGTCGCCGCCCGGTCCCGTGCTGCCGGTCGCGACAACCCGTTCGCCCTCCACCTCGACGATCCGGGCGATGCCGCCAACGGTGCCGATTACGACGTCGCCCCGCTCCGCCCGCACGACATCGCGGCGGACGCCGACGGCGCGGCCGTGATCGTGCTGGCCACCGGCGACAAGGCACGCGAGCTGTGCGAACGGCCCGCATGGATCACCGGCATCGACCATCGCAGCGAGGCCCACCTCCCCGGCGTACGCGACCTGACCCGCGCCGAGTCGGCCCGGATCGCGGGCGAGAAGGCGGGCGCCACCGGCATCGAGGTCGCCGAGCTGCACGCCCAGTTCACCCACGAAGAGCTGATCCTGCGCGAGGCGCTGGGCCTCGGTGACGAGGTGACCGTCAACCCCTCCGGCGGCGCGCTCTCGGCCAACCCGGTGATGGCCGCCGGGCTGATCCGCATCGGTGAGGCGGCGACCCGGATCCACGACGGCACCGCGTCCAAGACCCTCGGCCACGCCACCTCGGGCCCGTGCCTCCAGCAGAACCTCGTCTGTGTCCTTTCGGGAGAGAACAATGGGTAACCCGTGCGCGATCATCGGCGTGGGCCAGACGGCGTACAAGACGAAGCGGCTTGACGTCTCGATGGCCGGGCTGGTCCGCGAGGCGGCGCAGCGCGCGCTCGACGACGCCGGGCTGACCTGGAACGACATCGACGCGGTGGTCATCGGCAAGGCCCCCGACCTCTTCGAGGGCGTCATGATGCCCGAGTCGTATCTCGCCGACGCACTGGGCGCGCGCGGCAAGCCGATGATGCGCGTGCACACGGCGGGCTCGGTCGGCGGCTCCACCGCGAACGTCGCGGCGAGCCTCATCCAGAGCGGCGTCCACGACCGGGTCCTCACCGTGGCGTGGGAGAAGCAGTCGGAGTCCAACGCCACCTGGGCGCTCACAGTCAACACCCCCTACTCGACCTCGCTGGTCGTCGGGGCGGGCGGCTACTTCGCCCCGCACATCCGCGCGTACATGCGCCGCTCCGGCGCGCCCGACCACGTCGGCACGCTCGTCGCGGTCAAGGACCGGGAGAACGCGCTGAAGAACCAGTACGCGCATCTCAAGATCCCGGGCATCTCGCGGGAGATGGTCGAGTCGACCCCGATGCTCTGGGAGCCGATCCGCTACCTGGAGACGTGCCCGTCGTCCGACGGAGCATGCGCGATGGTGCTCGCCTCCGAGGACGCCGCGCGCAAGGCTCCCAACAAGCCCGCCTGGGTGCACGGCACGTCGATGCGCTCGGAGCCGATCTTCTTCGCGGGCCGCGACACGGTGAACCCGCAGGGCGGCATGGACGCCGCGGCCGACGTCTACCGGCAGGCCGGCATCGCCGACCCGCGCCGCGAACTCGACGTCGCCGAAACGTACGTGCCGTTCTCCTGGTACGAGCCGATGTGGCTGGAGAACCTCGGCTTCTGCGGCGAGGGCGAGGGCTGGAAGCTCACCGAGTCCGGCGCGACGGCGCTCGACGGCGACATTCCGTGGAACGCCTCGGGCGGCGTGCTCTCGTCCAACCCGATCGGAGCCTCCGGGATGATCCGGTTCGCCGAGGCGGCGCTCCAGGTCCGTGGCCTGGCAGGGGAACACCAGGTCGAAGGCGCCCGCCGTGCCCTCGGCCACGCGTACGGCGGCGGAGCCCAGTTCTTCGCCATGTGGATCGTGGGCAGCGACAAACCCTAGCTCTCCGGAGGAAGACCGATGGAGTTCAATTACGCGGATCTGTTCGAGGGGGTCGCCGACGCGATCGGTGACCGCGTCGCGCTCGTCTGCGGTGCCCGGCGGCTCACCTACGCCGAGCTGGACGCCGAGGCCAACCGTCTCGCGCATCACCTCGAAAGCGCCGGTGTGAAGCCCGGGCAGCACGTGGCGGTCCAGCTCTACAACGGGATCGAGTACGCGGTCGCCCTGCTGGCCGCACTGAAGATCCGGGCCGTGCCGATCAACGTCAACTACCGCTACGTCGAGACCGAGCTGCTCTACGTCTACCGGGACTCCGACAGCGTCGCGCTGCTCTACGACGCGGAGTTCGGCGACCGGGTCGCGGCGACGGTCCCGCAGGTGCCGTCCATCCGGCACCTGATCTCGGTGAGCGGTCCGTCCACGGTCCCTGGCGCCATCCCGTACGAGGAGGCCATCGCCGCCCAGCCCGCAACGCGCGGCTTCCCGGCACGGTCTGGCGACGACACCTACATCATTTACACCGGCGGTACGACCGGCATGCCCAAGGGCGTGATGTGGGGGATGGAGGACATGCTCCTCGCGTTCTGGAACCCCACCTTCCCCCGCCCGGGCAAGCCGCAGGACGTGGTCGACCAGGCCGTGAACGCCGGGCACATCACGATGATGCCGGTCGCGCCGCTGATGCACGGCGCCGCGCAGATGGCCACGTTCATCTCGTGGTGGATGGGCGCGACGGTGGTCTACGTCCGCAAGTTCGTCGCGGCGGAGGTGTGGCGGACGATCGAGCGGGAGAAGGTCAACTCCCTCACGATCACGGGCGACGCCATGGCCATCCCCATGGTGGAGGAGCTGGAGCGACCGGGCGCTTCCTACGACGTGTCCAGCCTGTTCGCGTACGTCTCCACCGGTGCGATCCTCACAGGCACCGTCCACGACCGCCTGGCACGCGCGCTGCCCAACGTCATGATCCTGGACCGGTTCGGCTCCACCGAGTCAGGCTCGACCGCCCAGGCCGTCGCGGGCTCGACTCCCGAGAAGGGCCTGCGCTTCGCGCCGGACGTGGAGGACGTGACGGTCCTGGACGACGCCCTCAAGGTGGTCCAGCCCGGCTCCGGCGTCATGGGCCAGGTGGCCCGTTCCGGCTGGATCGCACGCGGCTACTACAACGACCCCGAGAAGACCGCCCGTACGTTCCCCGAGGTCGACGGCAAGCGCTGGCTCCTCACCGGCGACATCGCCACCGTCGAGGAGGACGGCTCGATCGCCGTCTACGGCCGCGGCTCGCAGGCCATCAACACCGGCGGCGAGAAGGTCTTCCCCGAGGAGATCGAGGCGGTCCTCAAGGGCCATCCGGCCGTCTACGACGCCGTGGTCACGGGCATCCCCGACGAACGCTGGGGCAGCCGCGTGGCAGCCGTCATCCAGGCGCAAGGCGAGGCCCCCGATCCCGCCGACCTCGACGCCCACTGCCGCAAGGAGCTGTCGGGCTACAAGGTCCCGCGCACATATGCCTTCGTCACCGAGATGAAGCGTTCTCCCGCCGGCAAGGCCGACTACCGCTGGGCCAAACAAATAGCCGAGGAAGCCTGACCACCCCCTGACCCCCTTGACCCCCAAGACGGCGGCGCGCGCCTGCTAGAATCTCTCGATATACGAGAGAATTGAGGTGGGCGCGTGTCGACCCCGGAACGGCCACGGATCGAGCAGGCGCTGCAGCTGGCGATCCAGCGCAGCACCATGTGGACGGTGCTGCTGCACCACACCACCGCGAGCAAGGCGGGCATGAACGTCACGGACGCGCAGTGCATCAACGCGCTGACGCTGGACGGGCCGCAGACGCCGGGCCAGCTCGCGCAGCTCATGGGCATCACGACCGGGGGAGCGATCACCGCCGTCATCGACCGGCTGGAGAAGGCCGGTTACGTCAAGCGCACCCGCGACCCCGACGACCGCCGGCGGGTCATCATCGAGCTCGTCCCGGAGAGCGCAGGTCGCTTCGCGCAGTACTTCGAGCCGATCGGGCGGGCCTTCGGCGAGAAGCTGGACGGCTTCACCGACGAGCAGCTGCGGTTCTTGCTGGACTACGTGAGCGACAACAACACGATGATGCCGACGGTGATCGAGGAGATCCGCAGGATGCCGTAGCGATCAACTAGGGTGCTGCAGATCCGGCATCCCAGGAGCAGTACGGCATCATGAACATCCCCGGCTACGAGCTCGTCGAGACGCTGGGCGCGGGCGGGTTCGGCACCGTCTACCGTGCCCGCCAGCTCTCCGTCCGGCGTGAGGTGGCGCTGAAGGTCGACAGCCGCCCGCTCACGTCCGAGCGGGACCAGCGCCGCTTCATGCGGGAGGTCACCGCCGCAGGGAGGCTGTCCGGCCACCCGCACGTCGTCGCGGTGTACGACGCGGGCGTGCTCCCGGACGGGCGGCCGTACATGGTCCTGGAGCTCTGCCCGGGCGGCTCCCTGAACGACCGGCTCCAGGAACGCGGCCCCTTCCAGCCCGCCGAAGTGCGCGACATCGGGGTGAACATCGCCGACGCCCTCGCCGCGGCCCACGCCGCCGGGGTGCTCCACCGCGACGTCAAACCCGCCAACATCCTGGTCGACCAGTACGGCAACCCCGGGCTCGCCGACTTCGGGCTGGCCAGCATGCCCATGCCCGGCATGGAGTCCTCGGCCACCCGCGAGGCGCTGACTCCCGCGTACGCACCGCCCGAGGCGTTCCGGCTGGACGAGCCCGCCCCGGCCGGCGACGTCTACTCCCTCGCGGCCTCGTTGTACGCGCTGCTGTCCGGCCGGCCGCCGCACTTCCCGCCCGACCGGCAGCTGAGCATCGCGGCGCTGATGGCGGCGCAGCAGCAGCCCGTTCCCGACCTCCCCGGCGTGCCCACCGCGCTGACCGCTGTGCTCCGGCAGGCCATGGCGTTCGACCGGAACGTCCGCATCCCCACCGCCGATGCCTTCCGGGACGCACTGGCCGCCGCCGACCTGCAGTCGCAGGCGCCGTTGCGCACCATGCCGGCCCCGCCCGTCCCCGACGGGCATACGACCGAGCCGGCCTTCCAGCCCGCCGGGCAGTCACGGGGGTTGTCGCAGGGGCTCATCCTCGGGGCTGCGGCGCTGGTGGCGGCGGGCATCCTGGGCGCGGGCGCGCTGGTCGCGTTCGCGCCGGACTCGGGAACGGGCTCGGACCCCAACAAGACCGGCGCCGTGCAGCAGGGCGGCGGCAAGGGAGGCGTCGCCACACCGGGGAAGGGCAACGGTAACGCGAACGCGGCGGCCGCCGACAAGAAGCTTTACGGCGTGGAGACCGTGACCGCGAACTGCCCGGCCGCGCTCGTTCCCGGCGCCCGCGCCCGCTGCACGCGCACGGCGGAGTGCTGGGGCGGCGGTGTCTGGGTGAACGGCTGGATCCTGTCCATGGGCAGGTACGACTGCAAGGAGCCACACGGCCGCCAGGTCTTCGCGATAGCGCTCATGCCGCCGGACGGCGAGACCGGCGACCGGGATCTGCTGGGCAAGAATCCGACCGTGCGGAAGGTCTGTTCCAAGACCATCCTGCGGCGGTCGCTGCAGGGCCGGGCGGCCAAATACCGGTCGTGGAGGTGGGACGTGAGCGTGATCCCGCCCTCGCAGAGCCGGTTCGAACTGGGCGACCGCATGTACCGCTGCGCAGGAGAGGTGCCCTACGGCAAAAAGCTCATCGGAGGCGTCTTCCGTCCCCGCTGATCGAGGCGTTCTGCCAGACTCTGCGCATGTCTGATTCGTCACGTGCGGCCCGCCGGCTCGCCACGTTCATGGCCGGCGCCGGGTCGACCCACTTCCTGACCCCGTGGCCGTACGACGCGATCGTCCCCCGACGCCTGCCGGGCAAGGCGCGGACGTGGACCTACCTCAGCGGCGCGGCCGAGCTGGCCGTCGCGGCCGCGGTCGCCCACCCGAAGACGCGCCGGAAGGGCGCGCTCGCGGCGGCAGCGCTCTTCGCCGCGGTCTTCCCGGCGAACGTGAAGATGGCACGCGACTGGCGGCATCGCCCGCTTCCGCTGCGTGCCGTCGTCTACGGCCGCCTGCCGGTCCAGGCCCCGCTGATCGCGTGGGCGCTGCTGGTCGCCCGCAACGCGGACGCCCGTAATGCGAGTAAGGGCGTCAGCGAACAGTGATGATGGCCGAGCCGTGGCCGAAGAGGCCCTGGTTGACGGCGATGCCGGCGCGCGCGTTCTGGACCTGACGGCCTTCGGCCTGCCCGCGTAGCTGCCAGGTCAGCTCGCAGACCTGGGCGATGGCCTGCGCGGGGATGGCCTCACCGAACGAGGCGAGGCCGCCTGAGGGGTTCACCGGGATGCGTCCTCCCAAGGCGGTGGTACCGGAACGGAGCAGCTCCTCCGCTCCGCCGACCTCGCACAGGCCGATGTCCTCGTACCAGTCCAGCTCAACAGCGGTGGACAGGTCGTACACCTCGGCCAGGGAGAGGTCCTCGGGCCCGATGCCCGCCTCCTCGTACGCGGCGTGCGCGACGGCTGAGCGGAACGGCCGTTCAGGCTCGGGGACCGTCATCGCGGAGTCGGTGGCGAAGTCGGGCAGATCGAGCACGGTCTTGGGGAACGTCGGCGTCACCGTGGACAACGCCGGGATCCGCACCGGGTCGCCGATGCCGTGCCGGCGTGCGAACTCCATCGACGACAGCACCAGGGCCGCGCCGCCGTCGCTGGTCGCGCAGATGTCCAGCAGCCGCAGCGGATCGGCGACCACGGCCGACTCCGCCACGTCCTCGGCCGTGACCTCCTTGCGGTAGCGGGCGTTGGGGTTGGCCAGCCCGTGCCGCGCGTTCTTCACCTTGACCGCGGCGAAGTCGTCCAGCGTCGCGCCGTGCAGGGCCATCCGGCGGCGGGCGGAGAGGGCGAAGTAGATCGGGTTGGTCGCACCGAGGAGCCGGAAGCGCAACCAGTCGGGGTCGTCGGGACGGTCGCCGCCGACCGGTTTGAAGAACCCCTTCGGCGCGGCATCGGCGCCGACGACAAGGGCGACGTCGCAGAGCCCCGCGAGGATCTGGGCGCGGGCGTTGTTGATGGCCTGCGCGCCCGACGCGCAGGCGGCGTAGCAGCTGGAGATCCGGGCGCCGGACCAGCCGAGGGCCTGGGCGAACGTCGCGCCCGCGATGAAGCCCGGGTAGCCGTTGCGGATGGTGTCGGCCCCGGCGACGTACTGGATTTCGGGCCACGACAGCCCGGCGTCAGCGAGCGCGGCGCGGGCCGCGGCCAGTCCGTACTCGACGAAGTTGCGCCCCCACTTGCCCCAGGGGTGCATCCCAGCCCCGAGGACAGCGATCTCCCTACTCTCTGGGGGGCGACCCCCAGACCCCCGCGCACTGAGCGGAAAATCCTCACTCCGCTGGCGCTCCGCTCCGGCATTCCGCTCAGTGTTCCGCTCAGGCACTTGGCCTCCACATCCACACCGTGTATTCGGCCTCGTCGTCCTCGAAGAGCGTGCCGGTGGTCAGCTCGACTTCCATGCCGACCTCCAGGTCGGCGACGCCGATGCCCGGCACGGTCTGCCCGAGCACGACGATGCGTTCCTCGGTGAGCTCCACGGCGGCGATGGTGTACGGCACAAAGGGGTCGGGTGAGACATACGGGGGCGGGGGCTTGTAGCGGGCATCTGCGTACGACCAGATCGTGCCGCGGTTGGACAGCGCGTACTCCTCCAGCTCCGAGCCGTCCTTGGGGCCCGCGCAGCCGGGGTTGCGGCAGGCCAGCTCGTTCCGGGGGAAGTAGGGGGTGCCGCAGCTCGTGCACCGCGTGCCCAGCAGCCGTACGTCCCCCGCATCGGTGGTGAACCAGCCGTCGACGGCGGGACGCCGTTCCTTCATGGTGCTCACCGGGGCAGCTTACCAACCAAGCGACCGTTCAAATCAAGAGGCACGACCCGCGTGGCCCCGGCCCGGACGAAGGTGGCGGCGACAAGGCCGATCGTCAGCAGGACCAGCACGTACGCGCCGACGCCCGCCCAGTGCGCGCGCTCGTACGCGAGTCCGCCCGCCGAGCCCCCGATGCTGCTGCCCAGGTAGTAGGAGAAGAGGTAAAGCGCCGACGCCTGGGCCCGCGCCGTGGTGGCGATCGACCCGACCCAGCCGCTCGCCACGGCGTGCGCGGCGAGGAATCCGCCGGTGAAGAGCAGGAGTCCGAGGCCGATGAACGGAAGCGACGGCGGCAGCGTGAGCAGCAGGCCCGCGGCCGACACCAGGATCGCGCCGACCAGCACCGGCCGCCGGCCGACGCGGTCGGCGAGCGTCCCGGCCCACGCCGAGGTGAACGAGCCCGCGAGGTTCGCCACCGCGATCAGGCTGACCACGGCCTGCGGCAGCCCGAACGGATCATCCAGGAGCCGGAACGGCAAGAAGTTGAACGTGGTCACGAAGCCCGCCACAAGCACGAGGGCCACCAGATAGAGCCGCCGCAGCCTTGGCACGCCGAGATGGCCGAGCAGTGCGCGGTGGTCAGCCCGGCCAGGGCGGAAGTTCCGCGAAGGCGGCAGCAGAGCCCAGAAGAGCACCGTGAACCCGAGGCAGGCCATCATCGTCACCGCGAGGGCCCACCGCCAGCCCGCGACATCGGTGACCATGCCGGGGACGAGGCGTCCCATGACCCCGCCGATGGCCGTCCCTGCCACGTACCGGCCCATGGCCCCGCCCAGCGACGCGGGCGGCACCTCGTCGGCGAGGTAGGCCATCGCGACGGCGGGCACTCCGGCCAGGGCGAGTCCCTGCAGGGTCCGCACGACCGCCAGCGCCTCGAACGAGGAGCAGAGGGGGAGCAGCAGGCCGACTCCCACGGACACGGCGGACGAAGTCAGCATCACCCGCGTCCGCCCGTACCGTTCCGACAGCGAGCTCACCGGGATGATCGCCAGCGCGAGCGCGCCGGTGGCCAGCGACACCAGGAGGCTCGCCTGGGAGGGCGTGACGTCGAAGTCGCGGGAGAGCTCGGGCAGCAACACCTGGGCGCAGTAGAGCGACATGAAGGTGCTGAGCCCGGCGGCGAAGAGCGCGAGGTCCCTTTTCCGGGCGGTGGTCATGACCCTCAGCGTGTTGTTTCCGCGCTCATGCGTCCAATGAATCTTTTCTCTGAAAGCAATGCGCGATATGCATGAGTGCATGGATCTCACGACGGTGCGCTGGTTCCTGATGGTCGCCGAGCTGGGACATGTGACGAACGCCGCCGCAGAGCTGCGGGTCTCGCAGCCGGGACTGTCGCGCGCGATCGCGCGGCTGGAGGAGGAGCTGGGGATCCGGCTGTTCGACCGCGAGGGGCGGGGCGTCCGGCTCAGCGTGTACGGGCGGATCTTCGCCGAGCACGCGCGCCGCCTGGTCGCCGAGCAGGAGGCGGCCCGCCGCGCGCTCGCCCAGGCGGCCGATCCCGAACGCGGCGAGGTCGTACTCGCGTTCCTCCACACCCAGGGCGTCTGGCTGGTGCCCGAACTGCTGCGCGGCTTCCGGCAGCGTCATCCGCAGGTCACCGTGCGGCTCATCCAGGACCGCGCGGTCTGGCTGGAGGAGGCGGTCCGCGAGGGCCGGGCCGACGTGGCGATCAGCAGCCCGCAGCCGGAGACGGCCGAGCTGGCCTGGGCGCCGTTGATCACCGAGCGGCTCCAGCTCGCCGTGCCCGCGGACCACCGGCTGGCGGGCCGCCGCCGGGTCCGGATGGCCGAGCTGGCCGGCGAGCCGTTCGTGGGGATCAAGCAGGGCGGTGGCCTGCGCACGATCCTGGACGAGCTGGCGGCCAGGGCCGGGTTCCGCCCCGAGATCGCGTTCGAGGGCGAGGAACTGCAGACCGTGCGCGGCCTGGTCGCGGCGGGTCTCGGCGTGGCCCTGGTGTCCCCGCAACCCCCGGCGAACGAGCCGAACGAGCCGCAAGGACAGGCGGGAGTGCGGCACCTCGCGATCGCGGACCCCGGGGCCACACGCACCATCGGGCTGACATGGGTGGAGGCGAGGACCCGGCCTCCGGTGGTGGAGGGATTCCGTCGCTTCGTACTCTCGCGGGTGGGCGAGCTGTCCCGGGGCGCAGCTAACTGACTCGTCAGTTACTTCGGTACAGTAAAAACCGAGCCGGATTCTGTTAGGGCTCTCGGTGCGAAACAAGGAGTGCGAATGCGGACTGGACTGCAGGGAAAGACGGCCCTGGTCACGGGTGCCTCCCGCGGCATCGGCAAGGCGATCGCGACCGCGCTGGCGGCCGAGGGCGCCAACGTCGTGCTGTCCTCGCGCAAGCAGGAGGCGCTGGACGAGGCGGCCAAGGAGATCCAGGCCGCCCACCCGGAGGCCGGCGTGCTGGCCAAGGCCGCCCACGTGGGCGACGCCGAGCAGGCGGCCGCGTGCTTCGACGCCGCGATCGCCGAGTTCGGCGGCGTGGACGTGCTGATCAACAACGCCGGGACCAGCCCGCACTTCGGCCACATGGTCGACATCGAGCCCGCCGCCGCCGAGAAGACCGTCCAGGTCAACCAGTTCGCGGTCGTCCAGTGGACGCAGCTGGCCTGGAAGAAGTCCATGCAGGAGCGCGGCGGCTCGATCATCAACATCGCGTCGGTCGGCGGCATGGTCACCGAGCACGGCATCGGCTACTACAACGCCACCAAGGCCGCGGTCATCCACCTGTCCCGGCAGTTCGCCATGGAGCTGGCCCCGAAGGTGCGCGTCAACTGCATCGCGCCCGGCCTGGTGAAGACCGCGCTCGCCCGCGCGCTGTGGGAGAACAACGAGGAAGCGATCAACAAGTTCATGCCGCTCGGCCGCATCGGCGAGCCCGAGGACATCGCCAACGCCGCGGTGTTCCTGGCCGGCGACACCGCCTCCTGGATGACCGGCCAGACCATGGTCATCGACGGCGGCGCCACCATCCGCCCTTCCATCGCCTGAGGTGACCTGACTCATGTCGCGCTGGGGACTCACCATTCCGCTCACCGGTCTCTCGCTGGCCGAGCACCAGGAGATCGTCACCTCGTTGCCCGCCTTGGGCTACACGGACGCGTGGTCGGCCGAGACCAACGGCACCGACGCGTTCACCCCGCTGGCCCTCGCCTCGCAGTGGGCGCCGGACCTCCGCCTCGGCCCGGCGATCGTGCCGGTCTACACGCGCGGTCCCGCGCTGCTGGCCCAGCAGGCCGCCACGCTCGCCGATCTGGCGCCCGGCCGGTTCGTGATGGGCATCGGCACCTCGTCCGACACGATCGTTGAACGCTGGAACGGCATCCCGTTCGAGGAGCCCTACAAGCGCACCCGCGACACGCTGCGCTTCCTGCGCCGCGCGCTCAGCGGGGAGAAGGTGAAGGAGGAGTACGACACCTTCACCGTCAAGGGCTTCAAGCTGGACAAGGCGCCGGACACCCCGCCGCCGATCGTGCTGGCCGCGCTGCGTCCCGGCATGTTGCGGCTGGCCGCCCGCGAGGCCGACGGCGCCATCACCAACTGGCTGGCCCCCAAGGACGTCCGCACGGTCCGCTCTGAGCTCGGCGAGGAGCCGGAGCTGATCGCCCGCCTCTTCGTGTGCCCGACCGAGAACGCCGACGAGGCACGCGCGATCGGCCGCTGGATGATCGCGGCCTATATGACGGTGCCGGTCTACAGGGCCTTCCACGAATGGCTGGGCCGCGGCGAGGCGCTCAAGGCGATGAACGACGCCTGGGCGGCCGGCGACCGCAAGAAGGCGCTCGATGTGATCCCCGACGAGGTCGTCGACGACCTGATTGTGCACGGCTCGCCCGAGGCCTGCCGTGCCCGCGTCCGCGAGTACGCAGAGAACGGTCTCACCACGCCTGTTCTGGCGATCGTGCCTGGTGGCGGCCTGTCTTCGGCCGACGCGGTACGTGCTCTGGCACCGAACGCCTGATCACAATCTGTTCCGGAATCGGGGTTTACGCCTGGGATTCGCGGGGAGGGTGGGCCAGGTCAACCACCCGACCCTGCGAAAAACCCGGAGGAGCTGATCGTGCTAACGCTGACCAGCGGCGCCGTTCAGGTGATACGTACCGTGACCGCCAATCCCGAACTGCCGCCTGAGACGGGCATCCGCATCGAGCCCGGCACCGAGGGGGCCGACGCCCTGCAGCTCTCCGTCGCTCCCGCGCCCGAGGCGGGGGACCAGGTCGTCGAGGAGGAGGGCGCCCGGGTCTATCTGGAGCCCAACGTCGCCCAGCTCCTGGAGGACAAGACCCTCGACGCGGCCGTCGACCCGCAGGGCGACGTGTCGTTCACGATCGCCGAAGGGACGGGGACCCCCTAGCCCGTTCCGCCAACCCCGCCGATCTTGAAGGTGAGGGGTGCGGGGGCGGCCGCCCCCCCCGCGGCCTGCTGGGCGAGCTTGAACGAGTCG
>NZ_JBIRAZ010000070.1:0-1161 GCF_044326415.1 Actinomadura sp. 6N118
CCGAAGCCCGTGGCCCAACCCGCAAGGGGGGGAGCGGTCGAAGGTGGGGCCGGCGATTGGGACGAAGTCGTAACAAGGTAGCCGTACCGGAAGGTGCGGCTGGATCACCTCCTTTCTAAGGAGCACCTCTGGCCCGCAAGAACCCTCGCTCTGAGGGTCGGCCGGGTCAGTAGCCACCGTCGGTGACGAATGTTCACCGGGTGGCTGCTCATAGATGTGGAGCACTGGCTACTCACCAGCATCCTGGTGTCACCCGGCAAGTACCGCTGCCTCCTCTTGGAGGCGGAGTGGGAACGGCGAGGTTGAGGTCTGGGTGCTGGTGGACACGCTGTTGGGTCCTGAGGAAACGGACCCTTCAGCCCCAGAACACCTGGGCCCCTTGTTTTGCGGGGGGTTTCGGGTGGGTTGGGGCTGGGTTGTTTCTTCTGGATTGCGGGACCAGATCGCGCACCCCTCTGAAGGGTGTGGGGCTGGTGGGCCCGGTTGTTTTTTGAGAACTGCACAGTGGACGCGAGCATCTCTGAACAAGAGACTCAGGTTTTTCGAATCTGGGTTTTTTGTTCTCTGTTGCGATTTGTTTGATCGTTTTGTGTGTTCAAGTTTTTAAGGGCATACGGTGGATGCCTTGGCATCAGGAGCCGATGAAGGACGTGGGAGCCTGCGATATGCCTCGGGGAGTCGGCAACCAGACTTTGATCCGGGGATTTCCGAATGGGGAAACCTGGCACCCGTCATGGGGTGTCGCCGCCTGCTGAATGTATAGGCAGGTTGGTGGGAACGCGGGGAAGTGAAACATCTCAGTACCCGCAGGAAGAGAAAACAATAGTGATTCCGTGAGTAGTGGTGAGCGAAAGCGGATTAGCCTAAACCGTGTACGTGTGATAGCCGGCAGGCGTTGCGTATGCGGGGTTGTGGGACCATCTGGAAACTGCTGCCGTGGTTTCAAGGAGTTACAAACTGCTCGGATAGTCGAATGGCATGGGAAGGCCGACCGTAGACGGTGAGAGTCCGGTAGACGAAATTCGAGTGGCTTCTGGGTGTGTTCCCGAGTAGCACGGGGCCCGTGAAATCCCGTGTGAATCTGCCAAGACCACTTGGTAAGGCTGAATACTTCCTGATGACCGATAGCGGACAAGTACCGTGAGGGAAAGGTGAAAAGTG
>NZ_JBIRAZ010000071.1:0-1124 GCF_044326415.1 Actinomadura sp. 6N118
TTTGGGGTTGTGAGGATGTGGTAGATCTCGCGGGCGACATAGCGTTTGAGGCAGCGGATGATTTCTTTCTTGGACAGGCCGTCTTTGGTGCGCCGTTGCACGTAATCGCGGGTGCGGGGATCGCGGGACATGCGGGTCAGGACGATGCGGTAGAGCGCGGCATTGGCTTGCCGGTCACCGCCGCGGTTGAGACGGTGTCGGTCGGTGCGGCCCGAGGAGGCAGGGAGCGGCGCGACCCCGCAGAGCATGGCGAACGCGGCCTCCGATCGAATCCGGTGGATGCCCTGGCCGGCGGTGACCAGTAGTTGCGCGGCAGTTTGATGACCGACCCCGAACGCGGTCAGCAGGCCGGGGCTGATCTGCTCGACCAGTGGAGCGATGACAGCGTCCAGCTCGGTGATCTCGGCTGAGAGTTGCCGGTGACGGCGGGCCAGGGACCGCAGCGCCAGGCAAGCCGCGACCTGCGGGTCGCCGACACGGGCCGGGTCGGGGCACAACGCTGCGCAGACTGCGATCAGCCGAGCGGCGGCCAGGCCGCGTAGCTGGGCACGCAGTACCTCGGGTGCGGTGACGACCAGCGTCTTGATCTGTCGTTGCGCGTCGGCGCGCCGCTCGATCGCGCTGCGGCGCGCCACCCGCAGATTCCGCAGCGCCTCAACCTGCCCGTCACGCTGCTTGGGCACGCCGGTCTGCTGCCGGGCCAGCGCGGCCCGGGCGGCCGCGACCGCATCGATCGGATCAGACTTTCCCTGCCGGCGGCGAGTCCTGCGGTCGGGCCGGTCGATCTCCACCATCGCCACGCCCTGGTGGTACAGGTGACGGGCCAGTCCGGCACCGTAGGCGCCGGTGCCCTCGACCCCAACCAGCCTCAGCACCCCGCAACTATGCAACCACGCCAGCAATGCGGCATACCCGGCCGCGGTGGCCGGGAACTGCGCAGTGCCCAGCACCCGCCCAGCCCCGTCCACAGCCGCGACGGTGTGAGTGTCGGCGTGGGTATCCACACCTCCAGTGATCTCACCTGCGCCATCACCATGCGATGTAATAGATGTCATCGTCGTCCTGTCTGCTTGACCGGCTCGGGACGGCACTCACCGGCCAGGCGACGGACAAGACATTGATGG
>NZ_JBIRAZ010000072.1:0-1083 GCF_044326415.1 Actinomadura sp. 6N118
TGTATCCGGCCAATAGGTTGGTCACAGTCGGCTGGCCGGGGGGTGCCCACCGAGTGCGCTGTGGCGGCGTCGATTGTTGTAGTAGTCCAGCCAGGGTGCAAGAGCGTCTGCTCGTTGGGTGTTGCTGGTGAAGGCCTGTCGGTAGGCCCATTCGGTCTGCAGGGTGCGGTTGAGGCGTTCGACCTTGCCGTTCTGCCAGGGGCAGTGGGGTTTGATGAACTTCTGCCGGATCTGGTGTCGGTCGCAGACCTGGCGCAGTGACCAGCGGTATGCCCAGGCGTTGTCGGTCATCAACCGCTGGATGTGGGTGATGCCGTTGGCGGCGAAATAGCCGATGGCGCGTTCCAGGAACGCTGCGCAGGTGGTGCCCTTCTCGTCGGGCAGGATCTCGGAGTAGGCCAGCCGGGAGTGGTCGTCAACCAGCGAGTGGACGTAGTCGAATCCGGTCTTGGTGGACCGGTCTCGCTGGATCGATCCCGCTTCGCGGCCGTGAGCCCGCCAGCCGCCGCCGTCGGGGATCCGGCCGATCTTCTTCACGTCCATGTGGACCAGCTCGCCCGGCCTGTCACGCTCGTAACGGACCGCGGTGGTCTTGGACGCCCGGATCACCTCCCCAGTCAGCGGGTCCAGCATGCACAGCCGTGGCACGCGGTGGCGGGCCAGCACCCGGGAGACCGTGCGGGCCGAGACACCGAGCTCGGCACCCAGCCAGTCCGGGCCTCGCCGTTCCCGATGACGCAGCTCCACGATGCGCTGCTCGACCTGGTGGCTGGTCCGCCGCGGGCAACTGCGCGGCCGCGAGGACCGGTCGTGCAGACCGGCCTCACCCTCGGCGGCATGGCGGTCGACCCACTTCTTCACACACCGACGCGAGATCCCCATCGCCCTGGCGATGTGAGCCTGCGGCCAGCCGGCGCGGTGCCGCTCAACGATCAGCCGACGGCCTTCAAAGGTGGTGCGGGCGTTACGGTGAGACACGAGAGCCTCCCGGTGGATGTGGACCTAGACAACCCACACCCCACCCGGGGGGCTCTCCCTACGTCAACTCCTACCGGCCCGCCACCAACGTCCTGGCCGAATACA
>NZ_JBIRAZ010000073.1:0-1065 GCF_044326415.1 Actinomadura sp. 6N118
CCCGTTGACCGTCTCCATCGTGCCTGCCGCGCTGCTGGAGTTGTCCGATAAGAACGCTGTGATCAAAGCGCAAGTCCCTACCGCACTACTGTTGCTTGCAGCCAATATCGTGCTCCTGTACTTCCTGATGCTGCACTAATCGTGTTTAATGCATCGCGTGCGGTGCGCGTCACGTCGGCGAGTCGATTGCCGGCGTGCGCCACCAATCGTGATCGCCGCCCAAGGGGGTGCCGGGGTGTGCGGTCGTCGACCTCGCATCGCGCTCTTCTCCGGGGGGATTCATGAGCAGCCAGATGACGAGCGGCCGTTCCGTGTCGGGACGCCGCTTTTTTTGTGTTCTTGCAACCAGCGCGCTGTCGCTGATTTCGGCCGCACAAGCGCACGCCGAAACGTTCCGTGTGGCCACGCCGTACCCGGCCGTCAATTTTCATACGCAAAACCTGCAGGCTTTCGCCAGCGCCGTGAGTACGGCCACCAATGGCGACCTCAAGTTCGAGGTGTCGCCGAACGGCACGCTGCTCAAGGCGGCCGCGATCTTTGACGGCGTCAAAGATGGCAAAGCTGAGGCGGGCGAAGTGATGCTTTCGACGCTGGCCCAGCGCGATCCGCTGTTCGGTGTGGATTCGATTCCCTTTGTGGTTTCGGGCTACAACGACGCACGCCTGCTATGGGACGCCTCGCGCAGCCGCATTGAAGCGCTGATGAAGGCCAATGGCCTGCGCCTGCTCTACGCCGTGCCCTGGCCGCCACAGAACCTGTATTCCGAAACACCGATCGCCCGTTTGTCCGACCTGAAGGGACATCGTTTGCGCACGTATAACGCCGCACAAAAGCGCATTGCCGAGCTGTACGGCGCGCAGGCCGTGCAGGTGGAGGCCGCTGACCTGAGCGCCGCCATCGCCGCCGGGCGTATCGACACGATGGTCACCTCGCCGTCGACCGGCCTGGAAACCAAGGCTGGACAGCGCCTGACCTATTACTACAAGGTCAACGCCTGGATCCCGAAAAACGCCGTGTTCGTCAACGAAGCGCGTTTTGCCAAGCTGCCGCCCGCCACCCAGCAGA
>NZ_JBIRAZ010000074.1:0-986 GCF_044326415.1 Actinomadura sp. 6N118
GCTCGGCAACTGCCCCAGCCCGAATGGGCTCGTGTTGTCGCCTGACGAGAAAGTGCTGTACGTCGCCATGACGCGCGGCAACTGTGTGTGGCGCGTGCCGCTGCAGGCGGATGGCTCCGTCAGCAAGGTCGGCCAGTTCTTTACGTCGTACGGCCCGAGCGGCCCCGATGGTTTGACGATCGATACGGCGGGGCGGCTGTTTGTGGCCAACCCCGGCCTTGGCCGTGCGTGGGTGCTGAACCACCGCGCGGAGCCCGAGGTGATCGTGATCAGCCCGGAAGGTGCCTCGCTCACGAACCTCTGCTTCGGCGGCCCTGAGATGAAGACGCTCTTCATGACGGAGTCGGTGTCCGGCACCGTGCTCAAGATCCAGATGGACGTCGCCGGCCCGCTGCCGCATCGAGCAAAGCAGGCCAGGCCCCAGCACTAGCTCATCGATACGTAACCCCTAGCGCTCACAGAAGCGCGATGGAGGAGACCATGCAAATGTCACACACCCTAGGCACGGTGAATGCCACCACGCCACCGCCTGGCGCGGATGTGCGCGCTGCGGCCACGTTGCCCGATGCGGATTACGAGGCGAGCGAACGTACGCTGGCCAAGGCGTTCCGCCGCATCCTGCCGTTCATCTTCGCCTGCTATGTGATCAGCTATCTCGATCGCACCAACGTGGGTTTTGCGGCGCTCACCATGAACAAGGACCTTGGCCTGACCGCCGAGCAGTTCGGGTTCGGGGCGGGGCTGTTCTTCATCGGCTACTTCCTGTTCGAGATTCCGAGCAACCTGATCATGCAGAAGGTAGGTGCGCGCATCTGGATCGCGCGGATCATGATCACGTGGGGGTTGGTCTCGGCCGCCACGGCGCTGGTCCGCGGGCCGGCCTCGTTCTACACGTTGCGCTTCCTGCTGGGCGCGGCGGAGGCGGGGTTCTTTCCGGGCGTGCTGCTGTATCTGTCGTACTGGATTCCGGCAACGCACCGTGCGCG
>NZ_JBIRAZ010000075.1:0-872 GCF_044326415.1 Actinomadura sp. 6N118
GGCCCGGTGCAGGAAGGCGCCGGGCTACTACAGGGCTGGGGTGTGTGAGTGGTCAGGCCGCGTGGTCGTGCCAGGGATTGTCGGCCTGATCGACAGGTCTGCCGCGTCTGGATCTGGCGACCCCGTCAGGAGGAAGCGCCCGATACCGGTACCGGCCATCCTCGGTGGTGGTGATCTGTATCTGCTCGGGGTGGGTGTGTTTCCAGCGGTTGTGCCAGCCGCAGCACAACGCCAGCTTGTCGATGTCGGTGGGGCTGTTGCCCAGCGCCCACCCATCGACATGATCGACCTCGCACAACAGCCCCGGCACCTCACACCCCTGCACCGCACACGTGTCATACAGGGTCTCCAGCACCCGGCGTTGCCCCGCGGTGGCGATCCGCACCGCATGCCCCAAATACAGCGGCACATGATCGGGGCTGAGGATCAGGGGGGAGATTCCGGCGTTGAGGGCGATGCGCCGCACCTGCGCCGCCGGAATCGGCGTGCCATCACGCAGCCGCCCGGGCCGGTCATCACCGGTCAACGTCTGCAGGTCAGCGATGACAGTGACCCGGGTGTCCCGGTGCCCACCGGCCAGCACCGTCGACAACGCCGCCGCCGTCCGCTCAGCCAGATCCCGGCGGTCGTCGGTCCCGGCGGGTTTGGCCAGCGGTGCCAGGGTGCCGTCCAGGATGGCGGTGTCTTCGGGATTGAGCCACCCGTGCAGGTAACAGCCGCCATCCAGCGACCGGCTGACGGTCACCCACGACCGCTGATACCCCCGCGCCGCATCCTGTGGCGGCTGGTCTTCGCCGGCGAGTTCGGCGACCAGGTCATGCACTCTGCGGCCCAGCCGCGCCAGGTTCCGCGCCGACACCCCGCCAGCCACC
>NZ_JBIRAZ010000076.1:0-868 GCF_044326415.1 Actinomadura sp. 6N118
GGGCTGCGAGCGGCGAGTCCGGCCTTTTCCAGCAGCGCCACCTGGTAGGTCAGGCCGCTGCGGCTGTACACGACTCCGTCTGCCAGCTCGGTCATGCGCCGGCTGCCGTCTGCGGCGTCTGCGAGTGTGGCCAAGAGCTGGAACTGGATGTAGCTGAGGTCGCCGGCGTCGCGCAGCTGCTGCTCCACCGTGTGGCGTAGCAGGCTGCTCACCTCGATCAGCGCGAAGTACGCGCCGAGTTCGGCGGGATCCAGCGGCGCAGGGGCCTGTTGTCCGGTCATGCCGCCATCGTAGTTGCTTCGAGTTCGAAGCAGTGCTAACCTCACCTCAGTGCTTCGAATTCGAAGCACATCCTTTCGTTCGAAGAAAGAAGTCCCGTCATGAAGGCAGTGCGGTTCCACGAGTACGGCGATGCCGATGTCCTGCGCTACCAGGACGTGGCACTGCCCGTCCCCAGCGCCGGCGAGGTCCGCATCCGGGTCGCGGCGACCTCGTTCAACCCGGTCGACGCCGGGATCCGCGGCGGTGGTCTCCAGGGCCCGTTCCCGGTGACGCTCCCGCACACGCCCGGCATCGACGTCGCCGGAACGGTCGACGCGCTCGGCGACGGCGTCGACGCGGTGGCGGTCGGTGACCAGGTCGTCGGATTCCTCCCGATGATCGGCGACGGCGCGGCCGCCGAGTACGTCATCGCACCCGCCGAGGCCCTGGCGGCTGCGCCTTCGAGCGTGCCGCTCGCTGACGCGGCGGCCCTGCCACTGGTGGGCCTGACCGCCTGGCAGGCACTGTTCGAACTCGGCGAGCTCACCGCCGGGCAGCGCGTGCTCATCACCGGCGCCGGAGGCGCTGTCGGTGCCTACGCGGTGCA
>NZ_JBIRAZ010000077.1:0-862 GCF_044326415.1 Actinomadura sp. 6N118
TCGAGCTGGCGCGCGCGCTGCATCTCGAGTGCATCGCCGAAGGGGTGGAAACCGAAGCGCAGCGCCAGACGCTGCGCGCTTTGGGCTGTGCGACCGGGCAAGGCTATCTGTGGGCGGCACCACTGTCTGTCACCGCGTTTCTTGCGCATGTGCAGGCGGTGGCTTAAGGGCGAACGCCACCGCGTCATTCAGTTTTTCTCAACCCAGATAGAAGCAGCTTCTGCCCCGAAAGGTTACGCGGAGCCAAAGTAAGAAAAGTCTGATCCCGCAGGGCATATCCGGTAAGTAAGGTACTGGCTCCTTTCAGCGGCGCTCCTGACTTCCATGACGGCTCCGATCTCTTCCACCCTGTTGCTCGCCGCGCCGGCCATGTCCTCCACGGCGACGCGCCTGACCTGACGGCGAGCGCATGTGCCCTGTCCTCTCGATCGTGCTGGCAGACGATCATCCGGTGATTCTCATGGGGCTGGCAGCGGCCATTGGGCAGTTTCCACAGCAGCAGGTCGTCGCACAGGCACACGATGGGCGCGAGCTGATGCAGGTGCTTGCGCACATCGACTGCAACGTCATCGTTACGGACTACAACCTGGGTGGCGAACCTGCCTTCGATGGCATGCAACTGCTGGCGCGCCTGCGTCAGCAGCATCCCAGGTGCGGCATCGTCGTCTGCACGATGGTCCGCAATCCGGCGCTGTTACGCGCCATGCGGCAGATTGGCGTGGCTTGCATCGTCAGCAAGAACGATGACTTTGTTCATGCCGGACACGCCGTCATGGCGGCCGCGCGCGGCGTGCGCTATGACAGCCCGCGCATTCTGGAAGAGCTGGGCCTCGGTTCCAACGACCGGAATGGGTTCGAGCGG
>NZ_JBIRAZ010000078.1:0-859 GCF_044326415.1 Actinomadura sp. 6N118
GGGGGCTCCGCCCCCAGACCCCCGCCCCTTCAGTGGCCCAACCCCCGCCGCTCGTGCGACGGGGGCTGAGCCGGGCCTTCAGTGGACGATGATGACGGCCAGGGCAAGGTATTTGCTTCCCGCCAAGGGGAAGCCCCACGACAGGTCGTTGCCGCCCTGGAGGTCGGCCAGCGCGGAGCCGAACCGGTCCTGTCGGCTGATGCCGGTGGCCTGCGAGTGCGCCATCTTCGGTGCGTGCTGGTCAAAGACCTCCTCCAGCCAGTTCACGGCCTCTTCGGGCGTGCCGGTCTTGCGCTGCAGCATGCTTTGTGGCTTGCGCAGCCAGTCGCGCGTCATCACCGGTGGCGTGGCCATGCTGAGGTCCCCGCACAGCGAGTCGCGCTTGGGACCTTGGGCTGTGGCGGTGTCCCCGTGCCAGGAGTAGCAGTGAAAGGCCATCGAACGGCATCCTTCGAAGAGGCAGGCCCCGCCTCGCCGGGCGGGACCTGCTCATGGATTGGGTGTGGCTAGACCGGGGCGGGGGCCAGGGCCGGGGAGTCTTGCGGCAGGTCGAACTCGCCCGCCTTGGCTCCGGCGATGAAGTCGCGCCACTCGAAGTGATCGAACTTGGACACGTTGCCCGCTTCATCGGTGACCACGACCGCGTCACGCACGATGGCGACGTTCACACAGCCACACGTCTCCTGTTGTCCGTCACACTGCCTGGACTTGATGAACACAGGACCTCCCTTGGGCCGTCGGGGGATGGGGAACCGGCCGACCGCGCCATTGGTTGGGCGTGGCCGGCTGGGGATCATGGGCCGGTGCTTGCGGCGCCTGGTGAGTGATGGCCTCCACGAGCGGAGCGGCGTTGGTCCCT
>NZ_JBIRAZ010000079.1:0-821 GCF_044326415.1 Actinomadura sp. 6N118
TTCGCGCGCATCAAGGAGCCGCTCGAAGTCCCGGACCTCCTTGCTCTGCAGACCAACTCTTTTGACTGGCTGCTGGGTAATGAGAGGTGGAAGGCCCGGGTCGAGGCGGCCCAGAAGGCCGGAAGTAAGAGTGTCCCGACGCAGTCGGGCCTCGAAGAGATCTTTGAAGAGATCAGTCCCATTGAGGACTTCTCGGGAACCATGTCGTTGTCGTTCCGGGATCACCGGTTCGAGCCTCCGAAGTACTCCGTGGAGGAGTGCAAGGACAAGGACATGACCTACTCCGCTCCGATGTTCGTCACGGCGGAGTTCATCAACAACACCACCGGTGAGATCAAGAGCCAGACGGTGTTCATGGGTGATTTCCCGCTCATGACGCCCAAGGGCACCTTCATCATCAACGGCACCGAGCGAGTGGTCGTCTCGCAGTTGGTGCGGTCTCCCGGTGTCTATTTCGACCGGGCGCTGGACAAGGCCTCGGACAAGGACATCTATGGCTGCCGGGTGATCCCGAGCCGGGGTGCCTGGCTGGAGTTCGAGGTCGACAAGCGCGACAACGTGGGTGTGCGGATCGACCGTAAGCGCAAGCAGCCGGTGACGGTGTTGCTGAAGGCGCTGGGGTGGGACGAGGCGCGGATCCGTGAGCATTTCGGCGGGTATGAGTCGATCAATGTGACGCTGGAGAAGGATCACACCTCCGGTCAGGACGATGCGCTGCTGGACATCTACCGCAAGCTGCGTCCGGGTGAGCCGCCGACCAAGGAGTCGGCGCAGACGCTGCTGGAGAATCTGTATTTCAATCCCAAGCGGTATGACGTGGC
>NZ_JBIRAZ010000008.1:0-423080 GCF_044326415.1 Actinomadura sp. 6N118
GCTGGGCGGCGTCTAGTACGTCCTCGTAGCAGCCTTCAACGAGTCCGAACCATGCAGACATCTCATACGCCCAGCCCATGAGTTCGCCGTGCCCGGTCTGCTTGCCCATCTGGTAGGCGGTCTGGCGCGCGACCTCTGCTTGTTCCCGCTGCCCAAGGTCGTAGCTTCGGCCGTCAGGTCGATGCCCAGGGTGTCATGGCGGGCGGCGCGGACAGCAACCGCTGTATCCGCTACCTGACCAAGTACCTGGTCAAGAGCGTCGCCGACTGCCACGAAGCGCAGACAGACCGCCAACTGGCCCACGTCGAGCGGATGGCTGAAGCGCTGCGGTATGAGCCGTGCTCCCCAACGTGCGCCAACTGGCTGCGCTACGGGGTCCAGCCCAAGAACCCGCGTAAGGGCCTGGTGCCGGGGTTCTGCAAAGGCAAGGCCCACCGACGCGAACACCTCGGCTACGGCGGCCGCCGCGTGCTGGTGTCGCGCAAGTGGTCGGGCAAGACCATGGCCGACCACAAAGCCGACCGCACCGCTTGGGTGCTGGCGCGGCTGGCGGAGGCCGGTATTTCGGCAACTGGCCCTGCAGCGGGTGATCGGCGGTTCCTGTGGGAACGCGCTGGGCCCGGTGATCCCGACGTCAAGCCGATCACACACCGGCTGCTGCTGCTCATCGAGGAACGCACCCGGCGACGCGACCAACTCGCCCAAGCCCTCAACGACGCTTCGGCAACCGGGGAGGCAGCGTGACCAGCAAGCGCAAGAACTCCTCGTCTCTCCCTGCTGACGAGCGTCTGTTGACCGTCGTGCAAGCGGCCGAGTTGCTCGGCACCTCCGAGCGGTTCCCTCGGCGGCTCATCGCCGAACGGCGCATCCGCTTCGTCCGCCTGGGCGAGCCCGGTAAGCGCGGTCTCGTCCGCATCCCGGAATCCGCACTCCGCGAGTTCATAACTGCCGGACTCGTCGAACCCCTGACCACGTCCGACGTCTGGAGGGCCGCCTGGTGGCCAAGGGCAACAAGCCTGGGCACCGCCGTTTCGGCAACATCCGCAAGCTGCCCTCGGGCCGCTACCAGGCAAGCTACATCGCACCTGATGGACAACGCCGCTACGCCCCCGAGACCTTCGCACGCAAGAGTGATGCAGAGCGGTGGTTGACCCTCACTGAGGCCCAGATCTACAGCGGTGAATGGGTCGACCCTGAGCGAGGCAAGGTCAAGCTAGGCGACTACGCCACGAAGTGGATCGAACAGCGGCCCGGTCTCCGGCCTCGCACAGTGGAGCTGTACGCCTGGCTGCTCAAGCGGTACATCGATCCGCACCTTGGCGGCGTTTCGCTGGGGAAGCTCAGCACGTCCATGATCCGTGAGTGGCGTACGGCCCTCCTCGACTCTGGGGTTTCGGCAACCATGGCGGCCAAGGCGTACCGGCTGCTGCGCGCGGTACTCATGACGGCGGTCGATGAAGACAAGATCCTCACCCGCAACCCGGGTCGCGTTCATCGAGCGTGACAATGGACAGATGGTCCTCGGGCCGCCGAAGTCCCGCGCTGGCCTGCGTACGGTGGCAATCCCCGATGCGATCATCCCGGACCTGGTCGCGCACCTGACCAAGTACACGAAGCAGGGGCCTGACGCCCTCGTCTTCACGGGGATCAAGGGCGGGCCGCTTCGGCGCAGTGGCTTCAACAAGATCACCCGGTGGAAGTACGCGGTGGAGCTGCTCGGCGTGCCGGGCCTGCACTTCCATGACCTCCGGCACACGGGCAACACCCTCGCTGCCGACATGGGCGTCTCGCTCAAGAACCTGATGGCGCGCATGGGTCACGACAATGAGCGGGCCGCGCTGCGCTACCAGCAGCGGTCGAGCAGGGCTGATCGTCAGATCGCTGACGGTCTCAATGCCCTTGTGGAGGCCGACCGGAAGCCGGACGAGGACGATGACGACGGTCCGGCGGGCGCCCTCGTCCCCGTGGCCTAATTGCACGCTAATTGCACGCGGTGCCACGGACGCCAAGAACGATCAAGGCCCAGATTGGGGATCATGTCCCTGACCTGGGCCTTAGATGTGGAGCGAGTGACGGGAATCGAACCCGCGCTACCAGCTTGGGAAATTTAAATCACGTCCATTTTGATCGCTAACCTGTTCGAGACTTCTTGGCTAAACTGCTGGTGAGCACCATGATCGACATGTCATACTGTCCAAGATTCTATCACTGAATGCCACATGATCCAGTGATAGAAAAGTGATAGATGATCAAGGCGCGAGGAGATCTCAATGGGCTTCGTCCGCACGTACAACAACAAGAAGGCAACGCGCTATCAGGCTCTGTACATCGACGCCCAAGGCAAGCAGCGGTCTGCGGGTACGTACGCGTCGGACAAGGAGGCCACCCGGGCCTGGCAGACGGCCGAGGTGAAGATACGCGAAGGATTACCGTGGGACCCACGCCGAGGCAAACAGACCTTTCGCCGCTACGTCGAGGAGAAGTGGCTACCCCATCACCGGATGGAGCCGAGCACCCGACAGGACTACCTCTCAGCGATCTACAAGCACATCATGCCCTTCTTCGGGGACATGAAGATGCGGGACATCTACCCGGAGAACGTCCGAGAGTGGATCACCAGGCTCAAGGCACAGGGCGTCTCGCCTCGCAGGATTCAGTACTGCAAGACATCGATCCTCAACGCGATCTTCACCACCGCACTCAACGATCACATCCTCGGCATCCATCCCAGTCGAGGAGTGCAGACCGACCCGGTACCTGAAAAGATCCGCAAGATCCTGACGGCGGAGCAGTTCGACGCCATCTATCACGCACTACCCGACGCGCGAGCGCAACTCCTCGTCGAACTCGACATCGAAAGCGGCCTCCGCTGGGGCGAGCTGACCGAGCTTCGGGTCCAGGACCTCGACTTCGAGACCCGTATCCTGACCGTGAGCCGTGCCGTTGTAGAGCTCACGCGCAAGAACCACCCCGACGGCAAACGGTTCTTGGTCAAGCAGTACCCCAAGAACAAGCGACACCGCCGGCTCAAACTGAGCTCCCAGATCGCGAACAAACTCAAGGCCTACGTCGAGGCCAACAGCCTCGGTTCGGACGACCTGCTGTTCTCACGAGAGCGAACGCCCACGACCAAGCCACGTCTCCAGGTCCTGGCGGACCCCGAGGACATGAAGTTCGTCGCAGACAACGGTCGCACGTACACCCACGGCACGACTTCGGCATACAACCTCGCCAAATGCCGGTGCGACCATTGCCGAGGCGCCTACGCCACCTACCGAGCCAAGCGGCGCGGTCAGGGCAAGGACAACCCACGAACTCCCCGTATCGTCGCCCCGGAAGATCACATCGCACGAGACTGGTTCCGCAAAAAGGTCTGGCTTCCCGCTCGTGAAGCCGCAGGTCCCGGTCTCGAACCGCGCATCCACGACCTACGACACGCGCATGCGTCCTGGCTGCTCGCGGGCGGCGCGGACCTTCAAGTGGTCAAAGAACGACTGGGCCACCTGAAACTCGCCACAACCGAGAAGTACCTGCACAGCCTCCCCACCGCCGACGAAACCGCACTAACTGCCCTCGACAAGATTCGCAGCGCTCCGCAGCAGAGCCAGACAGTCCCGCCATCGGCACCTGATGTCGAAGCGCTGGCGGAGGCGACGGCTGCCCTGGCAGAAGCCGAGGCAGAGAACACGCGCCTCCGCAAGGTCATCGCCGACCAGGCAATCGCTCAACTCACCGAGAACCAGGGACTACGGCTGGCGTAGACAGCCGGTCACATGGGTGGTCAGGTTTTGGCGACGCCGGGGTCCACAACGTGACGCGCCAGGACGGCAGAGTTGGCGAGCGAGCCGGTGGTGGCGGCCACCGCCGGCTCTCTGTCGGGGCTCATACGCTCGGGATAGATGCCCTCTGTCCCATCACGGGTAGGCAGCGCAAGGGCAGCCGACGTGAACTTCGTGCAGCAGACCTGGCGGCGACGGCTTGACAAGGTCCCTCTGGTACCCGAACAATGCGAATGTTCGGTCTTCGGACTCGGACAACATTCTTCACTCCCACAACATTGCCTCCGTTCCTCGTCTTGAGGGGCGTACCCAAACGGGCGGTGTCGTCGGTGTAACGCGATTCCGCGAGTAGGCCTCGTGGACGCGTCCGGGCTTCGGCTGAGCCGCCCCGGAGCATCGTCGAGCCGGAGCCTGGGGCAGTGTGTATGTGCAACTCAGAAAGCCGCACTCGGCTTTCTGCTGTTGCGCCTCACACACTGGAGGCCAGTATGACCACGCGCCCCACATTTTCCTACGGATCACCTTTCAACCCTCCTCTGGACTACGTATTCCATGAGCTCGTCGAGGTCGTCCAGAATCTGATCCGCGACGGTCGCTCAACCCGCTCGGCTGGCGTCAAGCCTCGTCTCACCCAGCGGCTCGGCACGCCCCTCGACGAGCGGTCCTACGGTTTCGCCACCTTCCGCGAGTTCCTCAACGCCGCGCGGGAGGCGGGTGTCATCGCTTTGCGTTCGGCCGAGTCCGGGCCTGATGTGGACGTCTTGCCGGTCGATCGGTATTCGGAGGACGAGGCGAAGCCGCGCACGCCGACACAGTTGCGTCCCGATCTCTGGTCCACGTTTATGGACTGGACCCCCGGGTTCCTGCGGGCCTACGACCGGGAGGAGGGAAAAGCCTTTCGGGTCGCCATCGCGGCCGAGGCCCACGACCTTCAGATCAGGCAACTCCGCCAGGCGATGCAGACCGACCGCCGGAGGTTCGTGCCGATCACCCCGGTGGATCTGCAGACCCAGACCGGTTGGGCCCACAGCTTTGTGACGGGTCTGTCGTCGGGCGGCGACCGCGACCTTCTCGCTCAGGCGCTGCGAGGAGAACGACCGCTCCAAGCGTTCACCCACATCATCCGGACGCTGGCCATCCAGCGTGATTGGAAAAGCTTCCGAAACGAGCAGGTCGTCGAGACGATCCGGTCGTGGGCGCGGCAGAACGACCTGACGATCGACCCGCGAGTGGCCGATGACGCCCCTTCCTCGCCGACCGCCGTCGCCACGCCGCCACGCCGGCGAGTCACCACGGGTTCTGCCGTGCAGCCTCGCGCCGCCGCGGAAAGCGACCTCGGGGCTTTGCGCCGACGGGCACACGAACTCATCGACCAGATGACCGCCGAGGAACTGCTCGCGCTGCCGCTCACTCTCGGCATGTTGTATCGGCGGTGACATCGTGGAGACCCCCCATGGCGCGGGGCGAACCCGACGTCCTGATTCCACCTACACCGATCTCGCCCTGACCGGCATCCTCACCACACCTCCGGCCCGTCTGCTGAGCATTCCCACTGACCCCGCCGAGCTCGAACAACTGCTCGACAGACTCCGACGGGACCCGTCCACCCCCAGACCGCTGCGCAGGCTCCTCTGGCAGCCTGCCCGGGACGGCAGTCCGCATTGCCTCGTGCCTGAATTGTTGGCAGCAGCCGGCAGCGCGTCCTGCCCGTTGGACGTCCTGTTCACCATCCTGACGAGGGCACAACGCGTGGTCCATCTGCCCGACGGCACCTGGTGGCTCATGGCTTCCATGGATGCGAACGCCGGGTCTCCTCGCAGCGTTGGCTGGGCCCGGCTGAGTCTTCCGCACGGCCCGAACGGCGCCGAGGTGCGGGAGCTGGATGTGTATCCTCTGGCGGATAGCCTGTCGGCGATCCGCGATGAGCTGATACTGATCACCGTCCAGAGCCGATGGCGCCCGCTCGCCGCCGCCTCTGAACGCGTCCTGGTCCTCCTTGGACCGGACGCCACCGTGCGGCTCGCACACGACGCCGAAGAAGTCGAGGCACATGCCGCTGTCGACGGCGTGCACCTCACGATCCTGCCGATCCCTCGAGCGTCCTCCACCCGCGCATGGACCGAGACCCGCGACCGTGGATCGGAAGCTGAAGGAACGATCGTCACCGCCGTCACCCCCGACGAGCACAGTGCACAAAAGATACTGGGCGCCCTACAGCAAAAGGGTCGCACCATGCTCGAACTCCCCGCTCCCAAGACCGGGGAATGGGACCTTTCGGCAGTGACACGAGGGCTCCAGGAGCTCGATGTATTGCCGGGAGGTTCCCGACCACAGCGGGATCCGGAGCCGGAGCCACCTGAACCGTTTCCAGCTCAGCAGGCCCGGCGTCTGATCACCAATGAGATTTACCTCGCCAAAACTGGTTCAGCCCCCGGCTTCGACATCATGGTTGGTACAGGACGTCGTTGCCGCCACAATTCCTTTAACCGCTTGAGCCGCCGAAAAGCCCCCAAGAAGTACAAGGGCGTGGAGCGGTTCCTACACAAGCTCGATCCACCCGGTACATTTCTCGAGGCCGAACTCTGCACCTCCTCTGGATGCGGCCTGGTCTGGGTCAGGTACGAGACTTCCACGACGACCGACGATCCCGGGGAGCCCGATTCACCGGGGCGCTGGGCGCAGCAGCTTAGGGCGCCTCCACACGATTCTCGAAGTCGAGGTCGTTGTCTCCGACCTTCAGCAGATCTAAACGGCATTCGCCGACCACGCGGGCCACGGCGGACATCAGGGTCTTTCTGCTCGGTGTCGGTCTTATTCAGCGGCTGTGTTGAAGACCAGCGTGGGCTCTTTGAGGATGTCGCGGCCGAGTTGGTTGAGATAGACCTCGTCGACGCTGCCGTAGGTGGCGTCAGTGAAGTCGAGTCCCAGGTCGGCCGCAGCGCGCCGAACGGACTGCTCGCCAGGGCTTTCGATCTCCAGGAAGATGGGCAGGTCAGGCCATGTGTCGATGTCGTAGGTGACGCCGTCCAGTTGCCATTCTTCGCGGTAGTTCTCCTGGTAGCGCAGTGCGGTCTCGTTGACGTACCGCCACGCAGTCGTGGTCGATACCCCGAATCCCGCGCCGAGCCCGGCGAAGGTCTCTCCTTTACGCAAGTAGACCAGCACCATCAGCGCCTGCATGCCCGGCGACAGCACCCGGTCCTTGCCGGCCAGGCGCGCGCGGTGCCGCCGGACGACTCCGGTCACCTACTTCAGGGTCGAACGCGAAAACGGCAGCGAAGCACGGTACAAAAGCATGCGAAGCCCCTGGTGGTCTGGCGTGGATTGTGGTGATCAACCCGACTACCAGGAGTTTTGCTGCTGCTGGGAGCGACACGCCGTCCGCGATCATGCCGTGATCGACGGCCTCACCAGCGCAAGCGAAAAAGGCTTAGTGGGTCGGCGCTCAAGCCGAGGCGTTGATCAGACACTATTGAAGGCCGATGGAGACTCTTGACCCTCAGGGCTTTCGACGAGGGTTCCACAATCGGAACGCTCGTTCCAGTGTCTACCGAAGCCCTAGAATGCGACATGAAGATCCTTAGCCTAAATCTTGGACCGGCAAAGCCGATGACCTTTACCGATGCCCCGTCAGGAATGACAGGCATCGACAAGCAGCCGGTGAGTGGGCCAGTGCATGTAGCTTCTCCTGGACCACCCGGTATTGGGGCGAGCGGCGTGGCGGGAGACTCCGTCTGTGATCTTCGCTTCCATGGCGGCGACGATCGCGCGGTCTACGCGTTCGCCCGCGAGGACTTGGACACGTGGGAGCAGGAGTTGGGGCGCCCGCTCACCAATGGGACTTTCGGAGAGAATCTCACCACGATCGGCATCGAGCTAAGGGACGTCCTGGTTGGCGAGCGCTGGCGAGTCGGATCCGAGGTGGTATTGGAGGTCACAGGCGGCCGCATTCCTTGCCGCACGTTCGCTAACTGGCGCGATGAGAAGGGCTGGGTACGGCGCTTCACCCAAGCAGCCTCGCCGGGTGCAATGCTTCGCGTGATTGAGCCCGGCGAGTTCTGCGCCGGCGATCCGATCGAAGTGGTGCATCGTCCCGACCACGATGTGACCGTCACCCAGTTGTTCCGAGCCGTGACAACGGAGCGCGCGAACCTGCCCGACACGCTGGTCGCCGCCCCGTGGATGGAGCGGGAACAGCTGGAGATCGCTCGCAACTACACGGAGAAGTACGCGGCCCGGCGGCGCAACGGCACCTGACAGTCCTCGATCGGGGATGAAGGCGAGATAACGTTCTAGTGTGGCTTAACGATGTGAGGGCTCACAACGCTTGCACCCTCTGGCAATTCTGCTGGGAGTGTACGAGCCTATTGCTAACCAAGATCTCCACCCGATTCAGCCGAGGAGTGCGCGTGTCCAACGCTCGCCCGGGCGACCGACTCGTCCGTTCTCCGGTCTTCCTACTCAGCTCGGTGCGCTCTGGTTCGACATTGCTGCGTTGCATTCTGAACACACACAGTCGGATCAGAGCACCGCACGAGCTACATCTGGCCGATCTGGAAGTGCAGGTCGTCGGCCGGAACGGAGAACTAGCGATGACCGAGTCGGGCCTGTCGGTGCGCGACATCGAGCACTTGCTGTGGGATCGCATGCTGCATAGGGAACTCGTGGTCAGCGGCAAGGACATCGTGGTGGATAAAACACCAGGCAATCTGCTGCTCTGGCGGAGACTGCGAGAGTGCTGGCCTGCCGCCCGTTTCCTCTTCCTGCTGCGGCACCCACTGCACGTGCTCGAATCATCCATCGCGGTGGAGCCAAGCCAGAACGCAGAAGCGGCTAAACGCCTCGTGGCGTGCTACCTCGAAGAACTCGTGACGGCCCGGCGCGAGCTGCCAGGACTGACAGTCCGTTACGAGGACCTCACGCTGCATCCAGACCAGGTGACCCAGCAGATCTGCGAATTCCTCGAAGTACCGTGGGAGGCGGGGATGGTGGAGTACGGCAAGGCCGATCATGGCTCCTACTTGTTCGGCATCGGCGACTCTAGCGAGACCATCCAGGGTGGTGTGATCGTGCCGGGCCGCGAATTGCCCCCTGATCTGCAGATCCCTGAGCATCTCCGGGCGGTGTGCTCCGAACTGGGTTATCTGGGAGCTGACCAGTGACCAAGCAGATGTTGGATGCCCACGACTGTGCGGCCGTCCTGGCGCGGCAGGAGCAGCGACAATGTGCCGCACAGGCGATCATGGAACGGCTCTCTCCGCTGGACCGATGGAAGGCGCTTGGCGAGCCGTACCTGTGCGGAGCGATGTCGTACGGGTTGCTTGTCAAGCCGGACATTGACATCGAGGTATTCGGCGAGTTGCGGATCGAGGCCGGGTTCGCGCTGATGGGCGAGTGGGCGCGAGATTCGGCAGTGCGCCGTATCCAGTTCCTCAACGCGATCGGCGAAACCGACGCTGGATTGGGTTGGGAACTGGGCTACCAGTATGGCGAACAACGGTGGAATGTGCAGATGTGGCTTTTGCCGGAGGACTACCCCGGTCCCAGGTCAGTCGACCTCGTCGAGCCGATGCTCGCTGCCCTGACCCCACGGACACGATGCGCCATCCTCCGGATCAAAGAGGCCCTGCTACGCAGTGGAATCCGCTACCAGTCCATCGACCTGTACCGCGCTGTCATCGAGGACGGTGTCGCGGACGCGCACGAATACGAGCGGTGGTGCTGGACCAACTCCAGCGTCGGGCTGGTCGACTGGCGGCCGGATTCCCCGACCGCAGCGAGCCAGCCCCACGATCACATCTGATCCGGCGCGGAGATGCCCAAAAGGTCCAGCCCGAGTGCGAGGGTCCGTGCAGTCAGATCACACAGCACAAGCCGACTCTGCCGCACCGGGCCCTCGGACTTGAGAACCGGGCACTTCTCATAGAATCCGGTGAACGTGCTGGCCAGCCCATACAGATAGTGGGCAAGCCGGTGGAATTCCAGATTCTCGGCGACCTGCGTCAGCACACCTTCGAAAGCCAGCAACTCTAGTGCCAGCGCCCGCTCCGCAGGCTCGGCGACGACGACCTCAGCCAGGTCCCGTGGCGGCTCGACGTTTGCCTTGCGGAAGATCGAGCAGATCCTGGCCCGGGCGTACTGCAGGTAGGGGGCAGTGTTGCCCTCGAAGGACAGCATCCGATCGTAGTCGAAGACGTAGTCCTTGCCCCGGTCGGTGGCCAGGTCGGAGTACTTGACCGCGCCAATACCGACCGCGTTGGCGACTTCGGCTCGGGTGGCCTCGTCCAAATCCGGATTCTTCTCCGCGATGATCGCAGCGGCCCTCACCACCGCCTCCTGCAACAGATCCACCAGCTTGACCGAGACCCCAGCGCGGGTGCGCAGGATCTTACCGTCCTTGCCCAGGATCGAGCCGTGCCCGACGTGCTCGGCCCGTGCCGGCAGTGCGAGCCAGCCAGCGTCCCTGGCGGTCTGGTAGACCATCTCAAAATGCTGAGCCTGCGGCAGCCCCACCACGTACAGGAGCCGGGTGGCGTGCAGGTCGCGCAGTCGGCGGCGGATGGTTGCCAAGTCGGTCGCACCGTAGCCGAAGCCGCCGTCTCTCTTCTGCACGATGATCGGCAGCGGGTCGCCGTTTCGGTTGGTGTAACCGGCGGGGAAGACACACTTGGCGCCCTCGCTAAGCCGCAGCAGCCCCAGCTTGTCCAGCTCGTCCACAACCGATTGGAGCTGATCGTTGTAGAAGCTCTCACCGAAGAAGTCGTCGGCGTTCAGCTTCACGCCCAGCAGAGCGTAGACAGTCAGGAAGTATTTCTTGGACTCCTCGACCAGGGTCGTCCATAGCCGCAGCGTGGTCGGATCACCGCTCTGCAGTTGGACCACCCGGGATCGGGCACGGTCCTTGAAAGTGTCGTCCGCGTCGAACTTGCGCCGGGCGGCCTGATAGAAACCGTTGAGGTCGCCGACCGACAGCTCCTGCGCCGCCTCGGCCTCGCCGATGTCCAGCAGGTGCTCGATCAGCATCCCGAACGGGGTGCCCCACTCGCCGATGTGGTTCTGGCGGATGACCGTGTGGCCCTGCCACTCCAGCAGCCGGACCACAGCGTCGCCGATGATCGTCGAGCGCAGGTGACCGACGTGCATCTCCTTGGCCGCGTTGGGCGCGGAGTAGTCCACCGTCACGATCTCCGTGCGCTCGGGCCTGGGCACAGTCAGCCGCTCGTCAGCGCTCACCTGAGCCAGAAGCCTGCCGAGTACATCGTCGGCGATCGTCAGGTTGATGAATCCGGGGCCCGAGATCTGCACGTCCGAGCACAGATCGGCCAGGTCGGCCTGCTCGACCACCCGCGCGGCGACATCCCGTGGATTGCCGCCCAGTCGACGCACCAAGGCGAGCGCGGCGTCGGACTGGAAGTGCGCATGCTGCGATCGGCGCAGCGCCGGGTCGACCTGGGTCCCGGCCACGGCTTCGAACGCGGGCGCCAAACGCTGGCGCAGCAGCTCCTCCAGATTCGCCATAGCCAAAATCTAGCCGACCTAAAACTCCAGTGTCCAATCGGTTACTGCGCAGCCGGGAGGGCCCCAGCGGCTGTGGGCGGCCACCCTGCGGTGACCTGTCGAAGAATTACCCAAAGCTGGCGCATTGGTCGATTCTGCGCGACACTGAGCGCCATGCGAACGGTCGTTCTACTGGTAAAGAATGGCATCGGTTACGGCCACCTGCGTCGGGCGATACTTCTGGCCGAGGCCCTCAGCCGGACCGGCCGGCTACGCCCCGTAATCGTCAGCCAGGCGACCACACTAGACCTGTTGCGAGACACTGCGGTTCAGGTGGTGAACCTGCCGCTGCTGCATCGGGTGCCTTCGGCGGTCATCGAGGACACCTACATCGAATTTCTTGAGCGATTGCTGCTCCGGCTCGCCCCTGCGGTCGTGGTCGAGGACACCTATCCCGATCCGCGCTACCTGTCCCTGGCAGCTCTTGTAGGCCGACCACGGCTACTGATGATGCGGCGGTTGGACGGGGAGTCATTCGACAGGCTGCGCACGGCGGGCCGGTTCGCCGAGTACGACCAGATCCTCGTCGCGCAGGACCCGACAGAGTTCCGCCAAGAGGGCCACAGCTCCGACGCTCTCGCAGCGGTGCTGCACAGCGGCCGGTTCGTGTTCGTTGGCAACCTCAACCACGAGGCCAATCCAGCGGACGTCGCGGCCGTGCGTCGCCGCTACTCGCCGACCGGCGCGCCGCTGGTCGTGGTGAACGGCGGCGCTGGCGGCGATCAGCTGGCCGACGGATACGGTGATCGGTTGTTCACAGCCGCCGCCATTGTGGCTGAGCGGCTGCGTCAGTCCGGGCACACTGCCAAGTTTGTTCTGGTAACCGGCCCGTACTACGCGGGACGGGCCCTACTTGAAACCTCGAACGTTACCGTGCGACGTTTCGAGCCGCAGCTCGCAGAATTGCTCGCTGCGGCTCATGTAGCCGTTATCAAACCGGGGAACAATGTACTTTCTGAAACTCTCCGCGGCGGAGCAAACGCCATCATTGTTCCGGATGCTTCGTTCCTTGAGGGGCTTGACCAACATGCCCAGCGCATTATTGGCCAGTATGGCGGTGCAATGGCCGAAGCGGACCCTGATGTGCTGGAGACGCTGGTGCGCCAAGCCCTGAACAAGCCGCCTCGGGAACGCCGGTTGGGGTCCAACCAGAACGGTCTCGCCGAGGCCGTGACCGCCGTCGAACGGCTTGCGCAAACACCTCCAGCCCGGATTCGCATGCGTCAAGCGATGCTGGTCCTCGTACCCGGCCCACGCTGGAGCCCCGAGACAGTCCGCAAGTTGCTGCCCGATGGGGCAGTCGGCCCGACAGTTCTCGGCGCGGCCGATGAAGACGACGTCATGCCTGTCAGCGGGCCCGATCCCAAGAGTGACCTCCGGACGATCTCGATCCTAATGAGCGGTGTCCGGCTCGAAGCTGCCCCACAGAACCTCGCCGCTCAGGGGGTCCGTGTCCTGATCAGCTGCTCCCCGGACGAGACTACGCAGGTGCGCCGATGGCTGGGTCAGGCGCCGCCCGTACCTTCTTTGACGGTTGCGCAAGCAACGCGGATCACCGCGGTTCCCCGGCAGTTCGGACCGCTCAGCCATCGGCTGGCGCGGGTCCTAGAGGCTGCGGACCCGGCGTGCGCGGTAGTGGATCTTTCCTCGCACCAAGAGGAAAACGCGTTGGCCCAGACCGTGCATGAGCTGTGCACCTGGCTGGCGGCACAGCCTGTTGAGTTGATCGGCCCAGCCGAGCTTGACGCGTTCTCCGTCCGGCGACTGCTGGAGCCAGCATGACCGAGCTCCGGCTTCAAATAGTCGCCACTCACAAGGTCCGGCATGCGGATGCCGACGTGGGGGAGCTGGTCGAGCTGGTCATGGGCCTGCTCACTGATGGCATACGGCTGATCGATCTCGCAAGGCATGACACCCGCGGCACCCGGTTCGAGGTGCGGGCCGAGCTGAAGGAGTGACCTTGACATTGACCGCCGTCCCCGCCGGACTGATCGCTGACGTACGGGCCAACGGGTTCGCGGTCTGGCCCACCTTCGTAGGGCCAGACCGTTGTGTCGAGCTTGCCGAGCTCGCCGCAGAGTTGAGCGCGGGGCCGTATGGCCTGCGCTTCCCGAAGTCGACACGTGTATGGGACCTCTATCGGCATGGTGCCATGTTCGTGGAACTACTGGCCGACACTCGCCTCGTCGCGGCAGTGACCGAACTTCTCGGGAAGCACTATCTGCTGTCGGACTTCAGCCTGAACAGCGTGCTGCCCGGGCTGCCTGTCGATGCTTGGCACCTCGACTATCCCTTCAACGAGATGCCCGGCACCTTGAGCGGGTCGATACTTGGGCTGCAGTGCGTCCTGGCGCTCGACCCGTTCACGTTGACCAATGGGGCCACCGAGCTGATCGCCGGTACGCACGACCGCCCCCGAACGCCCATCGCTGCGGAGATCGGCGAGCGGTTCACCTTCGTGGCCGAACCAGGAACGTTGCTGGTGATGGCTGCAGCTACCTGGCACCGATCAGGGTTGAACGCGTCCACCGCGCCCCGTACCGCCATCCTGCTCAGCTTTGTGGAGCGGTGGGTCCGGCCGATGTGCGATCCGCCGGAGCCAGGTCCCTGGTCACACACTGAGGAGCTGCGGATCCTACTCGGTATGTCTCGACCGCCCGAGACCATCAACGGTGTGCCCATCTGAGGGCGAACCTGTCACGATTCCGACCCGATCCCCCTTCTATCTGGGCGACAGATAACAGCCCACTCGCCGAGGGGGAAGAGTGCTCAAGCTCAACCGGGAGAGCGTCCCCAAGCAGCCCAAGCCATCGGGTTCGTTGGCTCGCAGCGGCCCGGAAGAGTCCGGCATTGGGATAATCGCCGTCGCAGCGGCCAATGCGCTACTGGGACTGCTGGGCTGGTCATCGGGCTGGCTGGGCGCGCTGATCACCAGGGGCTCACCCGCCCCGGGCATGGGGTTTACCGACCTCATGCTGTTCCCGGCCTATCTGGTGTGGAACTTGGGTGACGCCAAGGCAGTCTGGCCAGAGTCGCAGCGGGCGGCCCTGGGCTCCAACACGGCGTTCTGGATCATCTACCTGACCATGATCGTCCTATTCGCGGCCGTGGTGGGGTTGGTGGCCTTGAAGGTAGTGGGTCACCGCCGCCAGTGGCGGGTGCGCGCCCGGCAAAGAGAGCGCGACTTCTCGCCGATCTGGGCCAAGCCCAAGGACGTCGCACCGCTCGGGATCGAATCCAAGGACGAGTTGCGGGGCCGAGTTTACCTGGGCGACCTGGTCGGCAGAGGCAAGACCCAACTGGCCACCCCACGCTACACATCGATCGCGGTGATCGCTCCGACAGGCTCGGCCAAGACCGCCAAGTACGTAGTGCCAACCATCCTGCGCTGGCCGGACGCCATCTATGTGACCTCGACCAAAAGCGATGTCGCCGACCTGACCATCCCGCACCGTGCTGACCGGCCCGTCTACATCCTCGATCCGAGCGGGGACTGGCCTGAGCAGTACCGCAAGTATCTGTGCGCGTGGTCTCCACTGATGGAGGTGGACTCCTACGCGGACGCGGAGAAGGTCGCCGGATGGTTGGCCGAGTCGGCCCAGGCCAGCGATGACCCGAAGATCCGGTTCTTCATCAGCCTGACGCAAATCGCGCTGGCCCCGATGTTGTGGATCGCCCGCAAGTACGACAAGACGCTGCAGGACGTCTCCGACTGGGTCTCCTACGACCGGTTCGACGAGGTCGAAGACCTGCTCGACGAGTACAAGAACAGCGGGCGGCTACCCAAGAATGCGCTAGCGGACTGGGCCATGGCCCGACGTGCCGTGACTGCAACCAAGAAGCGCAGCAATGAGCTATTCGGCAATATTTGTGGAAACGTCGATTTCATCCTGCGTCCCTTCGTCTCCGCCCAGCTGGCCGAGACGATGGAGATCAAGTTCGACGTCCACGGCCGTCCATACAGCCCGCACGGCCGGCCTGTCCTGGACATGGGCAAGGTACTGGCGGAGGGTGGGACCATATACGCGGTTAGCGACGAGGAGGAGCAGGAACTGCTGCTCCCGGTGTTCGTCTGCGCCACCCAATCCTTCCTTCGTGCGTGCCGCAAGCTCCAGCAGCGCTCGGGCACCGGACCGCTCAAGAATCCACCGCTACTGCTGCTAGAGGAGGCTGCCAACGTCGCCCCCCTACCCACCCTGGACAAGATGGTCGCCACCTACCGGGGGTACGGCATTGTGATCATGTCGATCTGGCAGGACGAGGCGCAGGTCAACACGATCTACGGCACCAGAGCGCCCACCGTGTTGGGTAACCACACCACCCGCGTCTACCTGCCGGGCTCCTCAGACGACAAGACGCTGGCCCGGCTCTCCCGGTTGATCGGCGAGCAGCCGATTGCCACCCAGAGCGCGATGGCTATGCCTTCCGACCGATCATCCGAGGTGGCGGTCAGCATCAGCGAGAGCTCTCAGGACATCGAGATCGCCCCTGTCGAGTACCTGCGTACCCTCCCTGCCGACGTGGCCGTGGTGCTCTCTGGTCGACTACCCGCGATGAAGGTCAGCTCATTGCCATGGTTCCGGGACCAGCAGATGCGCGCCCGGGTTGGCGAAGAGACCTGTGAGCGCTACGACAGTGCGTTCAAGTGAGCCGCCGGGCCTGGACCATATAGACCGGCTCGGCGAAGAAGAAGCGGCCAGCCCGATCCGCAGACTCCAATTCGGCGCGCCAGCGCTCCAACTCACCACAGGTCACGTGGTGTCTCGAGAGATTTCGCCGAAGCGTCCAGACGATGTCGCGCACTCGATTGGCGGCCAGGCCGTCGAGTCTGGCGCTGGTCTCGATGTGCACTGCGGTCTCGGTGATCCGGAGTGTGGGGCACCGGCTCACCATCCCGACAAGCCTGCGCCCGAGATGCGCATCAAGGTGCTGACTACCATCGGCCTCGAGGCTGGCATAGGCGTGGCGGATGTGAGAGGTCAAGTCGCTGGAACCGGCATCGATGGTCAGTGCACCGAAGTCCGTGTGCGAGAAGACCGCACGGCCATGCTCGCCGAGTACCCGCCCGGCTTCCGCCAGCAGGATGACGGGGTACTCCAGGAACTCCAGCATGTTATGGCTGACGATGCCGTCGAACGATCTGTCGGTGAACGTGAGCGCCAGGTCGAGATCAGCGCATCGCAGCAGCGTCCGGCCGGGCAGGCTGGCGAGCCGGGCCTCAGCGGCGGTCAAGAACTCAGCGTTGCGGTCGATGCCGACGAGTCGTGCTTTGGGCACGAACCGGGCCAGCTCGGCCAGCTGTTCTCCTCGACCACAGCCGAGATCGAGGATGCGCCAGCCCTGCTTGGGCCGGAGCAAGTCGACAATTCGCCGATGGAGGCCGGGCCTGGTGGACTGGAGCACCTCGGGCACCATTCTTGATCGAAAATGCTACGAGCACGAGAAAGGCGGCGTCGTATGACACCCGAGCGAATCTGGCGAGTGGCGATCTTCCTACGCAGGCGCGGGCACATCCGGCTGGCCCGGAAGGTGAAGCAGCTGAACTCGCTGCTGTACCACAACTCTCTGGCCGCCGGCGCTCGGGTAGGACCCGACCTCTACCTCGGCCACCACGGGCTCGGTGTGGTCGTCCACAACAACGTGGTGATCGGCCGACGGGTCAAGATCTGGCAGAACGTGACGTTGGCGGTGCGCGCCCCCGCTGGGTCGCCACCATGCATCGTGATCGAGGACGACGTGATGATCGGCGCCAATGCGGTCGTCATCACCCCGCACGAGCGCGGCCTGCGAATCGGCCGTGGGGCGCGCATCGGCGCAGGTGCGGTTGTGACCTCGGACGTGCCGGCGGGCGCCACTGTGGTCGGCCCGGCGGCCCGGGTCGTTCGGATGACTGACCCGGGCGCCGACGGGGAATAGGCACTCAACGCCGCCAGAAGTCGGTGGGGCGCCTACCCGGACGGAATCCGCAGCTCTCCACCAGCGCCGCGGCATCCATGAAGCGTTGTGCTACCTCGCCGGGCTCGTGCGCGTCGCTGCCGAAGGAGACGGCCTGGCCGCCTTCCTCGTACCACCAACCGATTACCTGGTGGGCGGGCCATGGCCCGCTGGTGTTGACTTCGAGTGCCCGTCCGGACCGAGCCAGCGCACGGAGCACAGCCCGGTACTCCTCCTCGTAGTCCAATGCGTCGTATGGCTTGGCGTCGGGCGGCCACGGCGCCCGCATGGGGTAGTCGATGTGCGCCAGCACAGCGAAGCTGTCAGTTGTTTCGATCATCTTCAGGGTTGCGGCGAAGTATCGCCGCATCGTGCTGACGGTGTCTTTCTTTAGCAGCGTGGGGGCGTACACCAACACACCCTCGTCGTCGGTCAGCGAGTGGAGCGAGCCGAGCACCCGGTCGAAACTCCACGACGACAGCATGGAATCGACTTGTGTGTCGAATAGGTGCGGCTCGCCCAACTCCACCCCGGAAAGAATCGTTAGGTCCGGGAACATGTCACGGCACCTCTCGAGACAGTCCATGTAGCCCTGAACGTCTAGGAATCCGCCGTGCGAGTGTTCGTCGACCACCCGCAGCGCGGGGGTCTCGTCGGCTTGGCCGGGGAACGCCCAGTCGGTGAAGTCGGCATGGTCGGTGAAGGCGATGGACGGAAGGCCAAGCTCCATAGCGCGTCGGCAGGAGCCTTCCATCGAGCCGGTCGAGGCGTCCCACGACCACTCGGTGTGCACATGGTTGTCTGGGGGAAGCGGGCGATCGACGAATTCGGGGGGCAACATGTCACTCCTTGTCGGGCGGCTGGGTCTGGGCATGCAGCAGGGATGCCTGCTCGGTGAGGCTGATCAGCAAAGGGTCCGCGAGGATCTCGATCCTGTGGTCGAGCAGTGCCCGGAGAATCTCCACCTCGTCGGAGTCGCCTAGGACCGTAGGCGGCCCTTCCCTATCAGCAATCCGGCGCAGCTCCAGTTTGACCGCAGGCGCGGCCAGCGCCTTCCGGCACTCTTCGGCGGTGAAAATCTCGATGGGATACTTGGGGTCGGGGACGTAGCCGAGGTCCCGTTGCAGGGTGGCGAAGGCCGAGGCAATCTGAGTGAGGCGCTCCAGGCGAATGGGAGCGCGGGTGATTACGAAGAAGTCGATGTCGCTGTCTCGGCGCGCACGTTGTGCGGCCACCGAGCCGTACACGAACGCCGCCGTGGCGTTCGCGCCGAACTCGTCGGCCACGAACGAGCGCAACCGCCGCGGCAGGTCTACGGTTCTCTGGCCGGTCACCGCGGGACGTCGTTCCAACCCGCAGGTCCGCTGACCCCCGGCTCAACCCCCTCATCCGCCCAGCCACGTGCGACCAGGTCGGCGGTCAGCTGATGGGCCAGCGGGTATGCCGCCGCCAACAGGCGTCCGACAGCGCGGTCGAGATGCTCGCGAGTGAGCAGCGGGTTGCCTGGGCAGGCGGCCATGATCGTGTAGCCGGTGCCTGCCCCGGCACCGACCCGGTCGTCCAGATCCGCCAACGTGTGCTCGTCGAAGCACACCTGGCCGGAGGTATACAGCTGGGCGTTGAGCTCTGCGGTGTACCTGCTGATCAGCCGAGCGACCCTGGCCCGATCGGTAGCGGGCAATCGGCGCAGGCCCGCGCTGACAGCAGGTGGGCAGAGGACGAACGAGAGCCGATAGAAGTCCACATCATTGAGCCGGACGAACAGACCCGTGTCTGCGATTCGGCGGTCCAGGTAATGGATCAGGGCGTTGCGGCCGTCGACGAGGGCGCCAAGTCTGGCCACGCCCAGATGGCGCAGCAACATCCAGGTCGCCAAACTTTCGAAACCGCGCGAGCCGAGGAACGGGGTGATCAACCCGAGATCCCAGCAGTCATCCCTGAGCACAGTCGCCTCATGCCTGCTGAAATGGGTGAGCATGCCACGGTCCCGGAACACCACGTACGAGGACGGGTAGGGGGTGAACAGACCCTTGTGCGGATCGAGGGAGACCGAATCTGCGAGTTCGATGCCGACCAGATGTCGCTCTCGCATTTCCTCGCTGAAGATCAGGCTCCCGCCGTGGCAGGCGTCGACGTGAAACCAGACCCCGCTCTCCCGACAGATCTCGCCGATCGCCCGCAGATCGTCCAGCCCCGTGGTCCGGCAGTTGCCAGCAACTCCCACCACAACGAATGGGGTGAGCCCATCAGGCGGATTCGCCAGCGCGTTCGCCACCGCCTGGGGGTCAGTGGTGAAGTCGGAGGCCGCCTCAACAGAGATGACGCTGTCCCAACCCAGGCCCAGGTGAAAAGCCGCGTCGCTGTGCGAGTAGTGCGCGATCGGACCGGCCATCACTACCGCCGGCTGGGTCGACAGCGCCCGTAGTCCGCGCTTCCGAGCCTCAGGGAAGGCCTGCCCCAGGGCGACCAGCATGGCAATGTGGTTGGAAAGGTGACCACCGGTCGTCCAAAGCCCTGCCACATCCTTGAGCCCACGGAGGCGATCGAGCGGTGCGGACGGATAGCCGAGCAGCTCGCGCAACCACTCGATCACCTGGATCTCGATGAACGTGGCGACGGGCGCACTGCGGTCGACCGCGATGAGGTTCTGGTTTAGCAGCGGACTCAGGATGTTTCCGGCCACTGCGGCCACCGCGTTGCCGGAATCGGGGAAGGCCAAGTAGCCCGGATGTGACTGGGAGATCGAATACTTGGCGATGACCTCCTCGACCTCGTCGAGTACCTCACGCATCTCCACACCTGCCACCGGCAGTGGGCCGCCCACGTTCGCGAGGAGTTCGGCGGGCTCGGCGTGGTGCAGGAACGGCTCGCCATCCTCGGCTCGGTGGAGGAAGTCCAAGCCCACCCGTAGCGTGTCGCGCAGAGTGTCCTCGTGCTCGCTACGGTCCGCACCGGAACCCACCAGCAGCCCACCGAGTTGCTTGTTGTCCAGCCCCTCCGGCCGAGACTCCAAAGCCAGAATGAGTTCATCGACAAGCCATCCGGGATCGATGACCAACCGCTCGTACCAGTCCGCAATCGCCATTCGTCGAGCCGCCATTGCGCCGGGCCCCGCAGCTGCCAGGCAGGTAGTGAGTGTCTCGGTCCGGGCCGCGCCGTTCTCGCTCTCGTTCTCGCCGAGGGCCTCCTTGGTCAGCATCCGGCAGATATCTGCTTCCATGGCGGCCTCAAACGCTTCCATGCAAGCCGCCAGGATGGCCGGATCAGCCACCCGCGCTAGCACACGAAAGATCTCCGCCTCAGTCTCAGCCGGCAGGAAATCACCCCAGAAGTGTCCAAGCTCGTGCCCAAACAGGAACTCCTCGTCGTGGCCACACCTGGGCCGAAGGTGCCGCCCCTCCAAGGCAGCACTCTGCTCCAGCAACTCCCGACGCTGCCGCCAGCTCACCGTCTCGGCACCGAGAAGAGCCTGTTCAAACCGGTCCGCGTCCAACAACAGGTCGTCTGACGGCTCCGGGAATGCTCCATCGACCTCGAACAACCGGTGCTGCTCAGCGGCTGTAAGGCAGTCGGCGAAAAATACCCGGTGCCAACGCAGGCATTCGGCCGCCCGCTCCGGCCGCTGCGCGGCATCCACGACCTCCTCGAAGTCGATCAAGATGACCGTGTTGTCGTGGACGAACATGTTGCGCGGCGCGAAGCCTTGCCAGACCCGACCCACCTCAAGCATCGCCCTGCGCATAACCCGCAGGCCCTCCAACACCTTGGCCCGGCGCCCTGGTGCCAGCTCGGTACCGCGCAGCTGGTCCTCCAAGGTAGTCCCCAGGTTGGGCGCAAGCGCCCATGGGTCTCGATCCGGCCCGGTGTTGACGAGCTCGCATTCTTCTTGTACGGCGATGCGCAGGTCACCCGGCAGGTCCAGGGAGCTGACGAGGTCCCTGACGATTCTCTGATTGGCCCTCCGCGCCTCGACCGAATCCGCTTGCCACCGCAACGCGACCACGCCTTGCGGGAAGGCCGCCCCGCCTGGCAGCAGTCGGGCCTCTCGGGAGGGGTGCAGCGGCACGAGGGTCTGCAGAAGTCTCGGGGCCTCCGCTAGATATCGCTCCACATCCGGGATTCCTCGCAACAAATCCCGGAGGGCGCAGGAACTGTCCGCCCGTGGTGCGGGGACGCTAAGTATTGGCAGGTCGACCAGCAGCCGAGCTGCCCGGCGAGGGCAGATTTGTGCCTCGATACGCGCGGCCTGTTGACTCCCGGGCGCGGCAGCGGACTGCAACCGAGCCAGTACGACCGAGTACCGCGCTCGGAACCGGGGTGACAGGTGCGGGTTCTTCTCCAGCGGCAGCCTCCAGTCATCGACCTGGTCGATCCAGACCATGCCAGATTCGTCGTCCATCCCTTGCCCTTCCATATTCATTAACCGGTCGCGAACCGGCTTTCCAATTCGTCCAAGATTCGGGCTTTCACGGCTGGCTTCTGGGTGTGGTACATCGAATCTGGCGCTACCTTCTCGTCACAATGGAAGACATGCAGCGGCCACCCCTCTGGAAAAGCCAGCCGCCGATTGCCCGTGGCGCCCACGTGGGAGACCAAATCCTCCCAGTTGTAACTCAGATCGCTCCGGTCGATGAAAACATCTGGCATGAACGCACCGAATCGCCCAGCCGTCCAATTGAAGCGCTGCACGTCATAACCAAGGAAATGAGTGGAGATCCGATTGACCGAGCGCACTCCTGGCTCGATCGGCGGGCCCAGATCCTCCAGCTTCCATGACCAACATGCATAGTCGTCAACCTTGCCGATCGCCAGCACATCGGGGTGACTTTCAAACAGTTCCCGGCATTCTCGCAGCACATCAAATATGCCGCTAGTCCGGTACATCACCACATCGTCCTCAATAGCAATCAGATATTTCGCCGCTGTTGCAAAGAAGCGTTGGTGCCCATTGTTGGAGGGGTCCCCAGCCGCCAGAACCCCTGTACGACGACGGATCCGCAACTCGTCAATCCCCCACTCCGGCAGCAGACTAGGCAGTTGCGCCGCAATCTCCGGTGGCGTCCCATCACAATGCAACACCACCTCAAAAGTTTCACTGGTATTGCCCGTCAACGCTGAAAGACAGCGCGGCATCGTCCGGCGCAGCAATGACAGATCCTGATGAAACAGGAACACAATTTGGAACGTCGGACCATAATCACGCGCCATAAGTCAACCCCTCTCACACCGACTCAACATCACACTTTGAGTGAATTGTCGCCGCGTCGCAATAGTCTTCGGCGACTCATCCTGAATAAGAGCCAGGACCAGCAGAATCGTGACACCATCTCGTCGTCTAAGACTGTTATTCATTTGTTACATTGACCGCCTGGAGAGCTCGCTCAGGCACGCTCGCGACCAGCCGCATCCACGAGGCGTACGGTCCGCGATGCAGACGTTTTCTAGACCTCTAAGCGCTGCCGGTTCTGGCGCACATGAGCCAAGAGAAGGCCTTTCCCAGGGCTGGCCTGATCGGGAGGCGCCCTGAAACCGCAGTCATAGCGATAGCGACCAGCTTCAGCCTGAACCAACGCGGCGCCGCGCAGGACGCAGCTGTTCGAGGAGCTGTGCCGTCTCCGGCTCCATCTCCAACTCCAGCTCGTAGAGGATGAGGATCAACCGTTCTACGGCCTCATCGATGCCCGCCATATTGCCTGCGCGATGCTCGGCACGAATGAGGTCGCGGAAGAGCAACTCGGAGCCGGGCTCGATCTCCAGCCCCTTGGCTATGGCGGTGCGGGCGGCAGGAGCGTTTCCGGTTTCCGTCAGGGTGACAGCCAGAGCGTGGGTCACATCGACGATCACAGAGATCATCAGTTGCTTGACATGCTCGGCCCATACGTACGACGACGGGCCTGAACCCGCGAACGGCTGTCCACGGACGATGCTCAGTGCGGCCTGCAGATCCTTGACGGCACGGAGCCGGTCACCAGCCACGCGATGGGCAAGACCGCGTCGACCCAAGGCCTGGAAACGATCCCAATCGCAGCGCACTCCTGACAGCGTGTAGAGCCGACCTTGAGTTTGGGTCGGAACATAGAGACGGCCCTGGCTGTCACGGCCGAACCAGGTCCGCAGCCGTGACATGTTGCTCGCGCGGGTCGATTGAGACCAAGGGCCGCGTGGACCGCCGAGCGCACGGCTAACCTCTTCAGCGCTGCAGCCAGATTTAAGGTGAAGGAACGCGGCCAGTTCAGGGAGTAGGTTGCGCTTGCCGACCTCCACATCGTTGACGTCGCGGCCAGCGATCTCTACCCGCCCTAGGACTCTGATCTCGGGGGCGTCAGGGTCGAGATGCAGCAGGTCCGCGGCATCTTCGCGATCCCATGCCGGAGAGGTCGTCCCGGCTGCAGCAGCAGACGAGTCCTTCCGCGCCTCGTCGACGTGGCCAGCGGTGCTGCCGGGGATGTGGCTGCGGGTTTCCAGCTCAGCTATCAGCCGCGCCGCCTGCGCGTAGGGAATCCGCAAGCCTCGCTGGAGCGTGAACGCGTCGGCTGATGGTGTGCTCATCACTATTTCGGCGGCCACGTCGATGAGATCAGAGTCAGGCCCACCGGGGGCGAGCGGCTCACCCGCTACACGAAGATCTCCGGTATCGATTGATTCAGAAACCGATGCGCCGTGTGCCGCGTCGGTCACGTCCTGGGTGGCGTCGGACGACTGGACAGAGAACGGCGGCGGGTTCGGCCGCGTTGGAGTCTCGGCACTCCAGCCAACAGGATCGGGCTCAGGCGGGACATCCCGCCAGGCCGGGTCCGGAACGCTGTTGTCATCGCTCGCGGTCGCCAGATCATCGAGAAGTTGGTGGAACTGGTCAGCGGTGACGCGCTGCAGCGTGAGACTGCCGAGTGGCTCGACATGAACGGTCTGGTCCGGAGTGGCGTCGAGACGCCAACGTCCTGGGAGAGGTGAGTCTCCGCCGGCGGCCACCACTGCCGCGAGATTGCTGGATGCGCCACCGGTAACCAGAGCGCTAAGGCGAGCGACCTCGTCGGGAGTAAACGGGGTAGACGACAGGATTATCTGGGGAGTCCAGGCGTCGTCGGCGACGTGATCGGTGCGGGCCTGGCGGACGGACTCGACGTCTGCGTCTGCTAGCACGTCGGCTACCTCGCGGGCTCGAGCTTCGAAATCAACCAGGACCTGGTCCAGGTCGCTGACATAGCGCAGCCGTCCAGTGCCCAACACGTGTGGGAGTTCCTCGGCGAAGGCGACGCATGTGACCTGGATGTGATCCGCCCACGGACAGGTCGCCATCTCCAGCGCGAGCCCAGTGAGAACTTCGCAGATATGGCCTCTCTCGCCGGTGAGCGTGATGGCTCCAGCTGCCTCCAGGTCGATCAGGATGTGGTTGAAATCGGCGTCGACGCCCAGTGTGACCAACGAGGGATAGGGCGCTGGGATGTCGCTAAGGGTCTCAGAGGTGAGCAGAGCGTCGCTGGTTCGATCAAGGTTCCACACCTGCCGCCCCGTGTCCGCGGCGAAGGGAGGTATCGGGTCCGCGGGTTCCGCAAGCAGTAGCTCCACAGCTGTGCCTGTAACACGGGCACCATGAAGCGCAGGCAGCACGCCTCCGGTTTCACCCAACCGTGCGGAGAGCGACCGCACAGCGGTGTCCAGTAGTTGCACCGAGGCGGGCTCTTCATAGGCGCGCAAATCCATCTCGGTGTCACTCATGGCTTCGGGCAGCCGGATCCGATGGCCAGGGCGCCGTCGACGCTGTTGGGTGATCCGTTTGAGAGCTAGTAGTGACAACAGCCCAGCGGCGGTCAGCGCGCTATATCCGGCAATGGTCGGCGCGGAGACTCCTTCGTCGGCATCTTCCGCCCCTTGCGGGGCTGCCGAAGTGGCACCACTCGGCACCTGCATGGATGGCGGCGAGGTTGGGGTCGTGGGACGAGCGGACGGTGGAGTGACACTCAATGTCGGAGTCGATTGCACCGTAGGGCCTTGCCTGGGCTGGTGCTGGCCAGCGCCCGGCGACGACTGACTGGGGGGCGCGGGCACGACAGAGCCACCCTGAGTCGGCGCAGGCGTCGGCGCCTGGGTGGCAGGAGGTGTGGATGCCTTGCCAGACTGCTCTGGTAGTTGTGCGGGTTGCGTCGGCGTAGGCCGGACGGATGGGCTCTGCGGAGGAGCTGATCGCGGCGGATGCGTTTGAGGTGGCGGAACTCGAGACTGCGCCGATCCGGCGCTTTCCGGGATGAAGAGCCGTTGCCCGGGGTAGATCAGATCTGGATCTGTGAGCTGTGGACGCTCCTTAGGCTGTTCCAGATTCTTACTTGCCCGATAGATGAAGCGGTAGCGATCTCCCTTGCCGTATTCGTCTTCGGCGATATCCCAGAGCGTGTCACCTCTCTTGACAATGCGCGTGTGGCCCTGTTTCTCCGTGACGGACGAAGGAAGCTGTCCCTGACTCGCTGCAGTCTGGGCAGCAGCCGCGTGAGGCGTCAGGGCAGGCGACAAGTTGGGCGCGATGGCTGCGGTAGCGTGCGTAAACGGGGCAGTTGCATAGTGGGTACTCGGAGTGGCTGGAGTGGCAGCCATTGCAGCAGGAGTGCCGACCCCGAATGCGATCAGCAGCATTGCAACCAGCCGCGCGACTGGGCGTTGAATCGAGCCCATCCCAGGCAGGCGCGGTGCTTGGCGTCCACGCACTTGGGCGGCAAACTCGACCAAGACGCTCGTGGTGAATACCGCCCACGCCCCCCATGCGAGCACGGTGACTGCGCCCAGGAACAGGGTTCCGTCATCGCGTCGGGAGAGTGTGGCGATGAAGTCCGCGAGGTTCGGCACGCTGGTCGGCAGTGGGGAAATGGCCTGCAGCAGCCACGGGATTCCGCCGAGGACCGCGGCCAATACCAACAGGGCCACAAGGCCGCGCAACAGGCGGGTGGTGCGGTGAACAAGGGATGCGCTCATCGTCCCGGTCCTTCCACGCCGGAAAGCAGGTCGGCGGTTGCGGTGCGGGTGACCCGCATGGATCCGATACCGACCAGGGACAGCACCCTGGTGGGTTTGCCCACGGTCACCGTCACGCGGATCTGATGCGGGCCGGTGGCCGACACGGTTCCGGTGTGGCCGCTGGACTGCAGGTAGGCGGAGGCGGCGCGGATCGCACCTGTCCGGTCGACAACGATCCGTCCGCCTGCGTAAGCGCGGTCCCGGTCGATGATGCCGGCGCCAGCGCGGGCGGCCTCTTCAGCCACGCTGCTCGCTTGCTGCCCGGCGCGGAGCTTGGCTCCGCCGTCGAGTACCAGCCCGAACATCATGATGAGCGTCAACCCGAACACCATGCCGACCAGGGTGTAGGAGCCGCGATCATCGCCGGGTGCCCAGCGCTGGCCGAGCCATGCCAGCCGCCGAGCTGGGTGCCAGGTCGCCAGGATCATCCTCTGCCTCTGTAGGGATCGATTGGGGAGGTCATGGATGCGCGCAGGTGGCGGCCGCCGGGCATGCCGGGGACGGTGAGGTCGGCCAGGCGGACCGTGCATGACACCTCGACGCGGACGGAAGCGGTGGTGCCGGGCGCGCGGCCGAATCCGGAGGTGTCGACCGCGACTGCGGGCGTGCATTTGAGGCCCTGATGTTGCAGGGAGGCGTGGGCGCTGGACAGCGCGTTGGCGCGGGCTTCGCTGGGCGTGCGGGCGATGCTGGCCTGGCGCGCTCCGTCGCGGGCGGCGGCCTCCATTGCTCCGCCGGCGTCCATCACCCGGCCGGCCGCGATGATCAACGCGAAGAGGGAGATCAATACGGGCCCGATGACGGCCAGTTCAAGCGTGGCCGCGCCGCGGTCGCCACCGAAGCCGTGGATCCTGCCGGTAAGTCGACGGGTGGGTTGCCGGGGCGAGCAAGGCCGGAGCGATGCGGTCATCTGGCCGCCCCTGGCGTGGTCCAACGCTCCTTGGGTCCGCGAGCCTCCCGCGAAATGTTGATGTTCAGGCCGGGCACGAAGGAGGGGACACGGCCAGTGACGCGCACCACGATGGTCTGGTCGGCGCCTTCGCTGACCTGTGCGCCGGGAGCGTTCAGATGCGCACCGCCGACCTGGGTGGCGTAGCTCATCGCAGCGCTCTGGCCGGCGCCGGGCGAGCCGTGCTGGGCACGGGCGGCACGCAGCCCTTCTTGGGCCGAAGCCAGTGCGGCTTGTCGTGCCATGTACCAAAGGCCGCCTTGCCAGCACGCGGCGATCACCAGCAGGAACGTGGCAGCGGTGACGATGAACTCCAAGGTTGTGGCACCGCGATCCGAATTCAGTCGTCCGGCGCACCAGGGGGTGATGTCCGGGCGCTGTGTCAGCCGAGTTTGGCCATGTACTCGCGGACCTTCGTGCTGAAGACTGCCATCACGGTCACTGCCAGCCCGAACGCGACTGCGGCGATTACGATGTATTCCAGAGTGTTGGACCCGCGGTCGCGGGAGCCTTGTTCGCTGTGTGCCTGGCGCCAGCGTTCGGCCAGCAGAGATACCAGGTACTGGGTCTCGGCGGGCCAGTTCAGCGGGTGCATCGTTCTCCCTTGTGGTGGGGGCTGGGTGACTCCGTCGGCGGGTCATGGGTTGACCATCGTGTACATGACTGGGAAGGCCAGCAGCAGGAGGAATCCCATGCCTAGCAATGCGATGGGAATGACCATGGTGGTGGTGTGGGAGTTGGCGGCGGTGCGGGCGTCTGACAGCTGCTGCTGCCGCATTGAGTCGGCCTTGGCGCGTAGCGTTTCGAGGATCTTGGTTCCTTCGCCAGCAGCTAGCTGAGCCATCTGGGCGAGGTCTTCGAGTTCGACGACGTCGATCTCCGCGCCGAGGGCGGCCAGACCTTCCCACGGGGGCTGCTGGGCGCGGCGGGCTCGCTGCAGGACTGTGTTGATGCGCTGGAACACCCAGGCGTCGGAGATCTCGGCGGCCGTCTCGAGGGCCTGGTTGGGGGCGGCGCCGGCGGCGCGCTCGAGGGTGACCTGGTCCAGGTAGGCGGTGAGCAGGCGGCGGAAGTCTGTGCGACGTTCGGCGGCGTCCACCCGCACGGCCATGTCGGGGGCGAAGAACAAAGCGGCGGCCAGGACGAGCGAAGCGATCGCGGGCACTTCGATCGGCACCGGCATCTGGGCACCGGCGGCGAAGGCCAGCATGGGCAGCATCGCGGGTAGCGCCAAACCGAGCAGCAGGCAGCCGATCTTGTTGAGAACGAACCGTTCGCTAGTCTGGCCGAGAATAGCCAGGTCTTTGCGCGGGATCGGCAACCCGCCCGGCCCCGTCAGCCGCGCCGCCAGGCGACCTGCGGCCACCTGCAGCGGAGTGCTAGGCGTCGCCGGGGTGTCAGGGTCGGGTTCGTGGGCGTCCAGTTGCGTCAGGGCCGCATCCAGCCGTGGTGGCGCGGGCCGCAGTTCGGCGATCAGGATGAACAGGCCCAGCCCGATGAGGGCTCCGGCGATCACGGTGAGGGTCATCGGGTGACCTCCGGCGGCGGTGGGGTGCTGCTGCCGAGCAGGCGAGGTTCGCTTTGGCCGCGGCCCAGCCGGTAGATCCAGGTCAGCCCGGCCGCATAGAGGCCGGCCACGACCGCCATGGCCATCTGCCCGGCCGGGGTGCCGAACGGTGCCGAGTAGGACTGCCGCAATGACACGAACACGGTGTAGCCGACCAGGAAGATGACCACCCAGCGAAGGGTGGTGCGGTGTTCAGCGCGAGAGGCGTCGATCTCGCGGCGGGAGGTGACGTCCTTGGCGACCAGTTCCGACAGCTCTGTCAGCACCAGCCGCACGCCTGGCCCGCGGCGGGAGGCGGCCAGGATCAGCGCGGCGGCGATCCGGTCGGCGACCGGGTCAGACAGTTCGTCGGCCCACAGCCGTATCGCCCGGTCGGTCGGCATCCGGGATCGGATCCTGCCAGCGAGGGCCCGTACTTGTTCGGCGATCGGTTCGGGCGGCTTTCGGGCGCTGGCGATGATGGCGTCCTCGAGGGCGCGAGAGGCGCCGAGCACGTCGGCCAGCCGACGGGTCCACTGCTCCAGCGCCTCGAGCCGGTCGATGCGCTGTTGAGCCGGCCGTTTGGACAGCACTACCGGCAGGGCGATGGAGCCGGCCAGGGTAGCGACCGCAGCGACCGGCCATCCGGTGAATCCCAGCACCAAAATCGCGGCGGCGATGCCGACCATGACGCGGCGGCGGCGCTGCGGCGCAAATGCCGCCCTGGCCAGCTCCAGAAGCCGAGACGGCGGCTGAGCCGGGGGGCCCTCTTGCCCCGGCGCGGGCCGACGGAAGGCTGCGGCCACGCACACCAGCCCTGCGGCGATCAGGGCGCCGGTGACCGCGGCGAGCATCGCGGTCATGACGCGCCTGCCCAGAGCCCGTTGCGGTAGCCCAGCACGCTGGCGTCAAAGCCCGCGTCGATCAGGTCGGGCAGGCATTGCGGCGTGGTTCCTGGCACGGCGCGACCGTCGGGTCCGGGGTTGTAGACGTGGTTGACGGCGGGCCGGTCGGTGTCGGCAGGCGGCAGCACCTCGAGCACCTGGCTGACGAACCGGGTCGCGCCCGCGCGGCGGATATGCACGACCAGGTCTATCGACATGCCGACCATGAGGTGGATGGCGTGGGTGGGCATGGCTACCCCGCCGCGCAGGGCCAGGACCAGGATCCGGTTGAAAGCGTCTTCGCCGGAGTTGGCGTGGAGAGTGCAAAACGAACCCTCGTGGCCGCTTTGCATCGCTTCCAGCATCGGCAGAATTTCGGTGGAGCGAACTTCGCCGACGATGATGCGGCGGGGGTTGTGCCGGAGGCATTGCGGGATGAGGTCGTGCAGGGTGAGGGAGCCGTGGCCTTCGCTGTTGGCCTGACGTGCCTCGAATGCGATCACGTCGCGGTGCCGGTGCGGCAGCCGGTGCAGAAACAGTTCGAAGTCTGATTCCAGGGTGGCGATGCGTTCGGCGGGGTCGATGCAGGCGGTCAGCGCCCGCACGAAGGTGGTCTTGCCGGAGCTGGTGCCTCCGGTGACCACGATGTTCTTGCGGGCACGGACGGCGGCGGCGAAGAACGCGGCCAGGCCGTGATCGACGGTGCCGCGGCTGAGCAGGTCGTCCATGCCGATGTCGACCAGTCTGTGACATCGGATCGAAGCGTAAGGGCGGGGGGTGACCGACATCGATGCCGACAGCCGCGCCCCTTCGGCCTCCTGCAGCGCGGTGTTGAGCAGCGGGATCGCTACGGAAAACTCGCGGGCGGTGCTGCCCTGCCTGCTCCATAGCCGGACCTTCTCGATGAGTTCTTCGTCGGTGGCGGCGGCGGCGGGGCCGGCTTCGCGACGGCCGTCGGCGTAGTCGACCCACACTTGGTCGCAGCCGTTGATGTCGATGTTCTCGACCGTGGGATCTTTCAGCAGCACCTGTAGTGGCCCGAGCCCGAACAGCTCGTCCAGCACTGCGGCTACCAGCCGCTCTTGCATGTGCGCAGAGGGGGTGAGCCCGTCGGGGGTCAGCCGTTCCACGATGCGGCGCTGCACCTCGGCCGCCACCCGGGTGCGGGTTTGTTCGCGGTCGGTGTCGCTCTCCAGTCGCTCGACTACAGCCTGCAGCACGTCGCGGACTACGGTGCGGAAGACTTCCTCGTTGGTCGTCGGCGAGATTGTGTCGGCGGGGGTCGTGCCCGCAGTCAGCGCGGCGGTGTTGAGGAACCACGGCGCCCGCGGGGGTCCGGCACCTCCGCCCCGTCCGCTTCCGGAGCTGGTCCTTGGGGCACCGTTCGCACCGGGCACTGGGCTGCCGCTGGTGGGCGGCCAAGAGGAGTACGGGGAGGTCACCGTGCACCCCCAGCAATCATGTTCTGGGTGGGTGACTGTCTGGGCGGTTTGTCGAGCCTGCCTGGGCCGCGCTGGGCGCCATGCTGCGGGACCTGTACGGAGGCGATGATGGAACGTTGCATGCCCTTGGCGGCCAGCGCGGCCTCGCGCAGCAGCGGCGCAGTGGTGAAGCCGCGGCCGGGTTTGCTGCCGTGCACCAGGACGGCGGCTGACTTGCGGTCGGCGGGCAGACGGATCACCGTCGCGAACGGGCCCAGGCCAGCGCGTTCGCTGGCGATGTCGCGGGGGTCGTATTCGCCGTCGCCGACCAGGCACAGCCCGATCGGGAGGGTGTCGGCCAGCGCCTCCCGGAGTTTGGTGAGCCGCGGCTTGGCAGCCGCGATCTGCTCGAACGTAGGCCGCATCACCATCAGCAGCAGGTCGGCGCGCCGCACCAGCGGGAAGGGCAGGTCCACGTGCACCGCGCCGATGTCAGCGATCACGTCGCCTGGCAATGCGGCGAACAGGTCGCCGATCTGTTCCCACATGGCTTCATCGATGGGCCAGAACGGGTCGCGCAGCCCGGGCAACAGCCGCCGGTCGCCAGTCTCGTCCAAGGCGACGATCTGGTTGCCTAGGTCCGCCAAAGCGGCCTGCTGGCCGTGCCGGGTGGCCAGAGCAAGCTGCCAGAGGCCGCGATCCAGCGCGGACAGGCGACCCTGAAAGTAGCCAGCCAGCAGGTGCCCGCCAGCAGGGCTGCATTCTGCCAGCAGCACCGGCTGCGGCCACGCCAAAGTGAGCGCGAACGCAGTGGTGGTTACGCCCGGCGAGTTCCCTGGCGACACCAGGGCGATCACCGCCATCACGGCCTCCGGGGGGTGAGGTTCAAGGCGACCCGGCCAGCTGCTGCCTGCCGGGCCAAGTCAGGCCCAGCGGACTCAGGAACCAGTAGGTCGACCACGACCTTGCCGTCGGCGTCGGGCTTGCCGACCTGGTCCACAGTCGCCACCACACCCGGGCCGGTGGCCTCGGGTTTGGCGGGCACCGCAGCCTGGCCGCCCTGGCCCTGGATGCCTTGGGTGATGACCACTAGCACCTGACTGCCAGGGATAAGGCCACGCGCGGGAATCTGGCTTGGCAACAGCGGCACCGCCACCAACTGCTGCCCGGCGGCCGGCGTCTGCGCGCCGGTCAGCTGTGAGGCCGCCAGCAGCGTGCCTCGCTGCAGGTCCACCTTGGCCAGCTTGCCGGGCAGGTCTCGCAACTGACTGCCCGGGATGGTCTGCACCCCGCTCTCGGCCGCGATCATCGTGGTGCCGACGTCGGCAACGGTCAGCGGCGTTCCGATCGGCACATTTCGCAGCATCACCACCACCGACGACCGATGCGAGGTCGACGACTGGATGTACACCGCCAGCAGCGCCCCTACCGCGACCAACAGCACCGCCAAAGCCAGCATGCCGCGGCGCCGCTGCCGCGGCAGCCGTGGCGGAGCCGCAGGCCGATCCGTCACCGCGCGGCCGGCCTCGGCCGACGCGGCGCCGACCGGCTGCTCGAACGACACTCCCCCAGTTCGCGCCACCCTCATACTCCGCTCGTGTCGTGCTGTCAGTTCAGGCTCTGACCTTCGGCAACCCGGACCCCGAAGGATGTGGACATAGACAGCGGAGGCAGCGAACCACCCAGCCCGCCCGCGCCTCGCCAGGTCGCGGTCCACTCCACCGATACCGTCATCGTGTAAGTGCCACCGGGCTGCAGCGCCGAGGACTGTAGATAGGTGTGCGAGCAGTCAGTGCGCTGCGCACTGGCAGGTTTGCCCGGGTGATACGCAGTGCCCGGCCCCGCGCATTCAACGCCCGGCTGCCCCGCTCCCGGCTGGATAGTGATCTTCTGAGGCGTGGCGATCACCTCCACCCACACGCTGCCCTGGCTGGCGCGCTTGGTGATCGGACGCCATTGGCTGGCGGGCACCCACACCCAATGGGGCAGGAACACCACGCCTTGCTTGCCACGCGGTGGGGCGGTCTTGGCCGCCGGAACGGGCAGCCGGAGCTGCGCCAGGGCACGCTGCGCCAACTGTTGCGGTGTCACCTGCGGCGCTTCTTGCGGGCCATTAAGGTCATCAGGAATGCCGCACTGAGGGTTGGTCAGCGGATCACAGTTCCCGGCGCCGTCCAAGCCGCGGCGCCTGCCTGCGCTTCCAGAGCCCTCCGAACCGCCACCGGAATTGCCGCCGCTCCGACTCCCCTTGCCGCCGGGCCTCCCAACTCCTGCCTCCCATCCCTTGAAGCCGGGGTCGACGTTGCCGTGCCCGTCGATTCCGGGATCAGGATCAAGGCGGACCGTTGAGCTTACCTCCGCCGCGGAGGGCTGCCCGACCGCAGCGACGGCTGTCAGTGCAGAAAGGATCACTGTCCCGAGCAGGCTGATCGATCGGGTTTGAGACCGCTCAGACGCCACTGTCCGTCACTCCCTCGCTGCAACTCTGCCCTGAATCCTTGCTTAGGGCCGCCGCGGGTATTGGGGATCAGCTTCTTTGTGGAGGCATCGGCAAGACCGGCCTGACGGGCGTCCTGGCAGTCCTTGAGGGTCGCTGCACTGCCGACGATCTCAATTTTGCCGATGTGGAGTACAGGCCCGCTCCCCCACGGCTCCCGCCCATTTGCCTTGGCCATGCGGGCGTTTTTCACCTGGAACTTCAGGTAGTCCCCGGTGGCGTATCGGGCCAGGGTCGGTTCAATCTGCTCAAATGCGCCTGTCAGAGCCTGACGTCCATTGGGCCAGAACGCTGTGTAGGCAGCCCTGATCGCTTCTTCCGGAGTTGCTGGAGATGATGCGGGAGCCGACGAGGTTGGGGTGGCGCTTCCTGAAGGCAGTGGCACTTTCTTGTCTCCGTCACCGCATCCCGCCAAGGCCAGTCCTGCCCCTGCGGCGACCGCGCCAACGACCATCCGACCGGACGAGTTGATGGGGATCCACCGACGGTGCGCACGCGCCCTGGGCGTCACAGGCATCCCAGCCCTCTCCCTGTTCGCTTTTGTGGGGAACCACTCTGTTCGCTCAGGTCAGGGCTTGACAAGTCCTGAGTCTCGGCGTGCACTTCACAGTTGAGATGCCCACCAACTCCCAACCAACCTCCCGACCTGGACAATCTCGACAAATACCCACAGCAGAGGTGGTGCAGCCATGACCGGACGGAGAAGATAACGATTGAATAACCGTCCATCGCACCCCCTCGGACTCACGCTCAACCAATGAGCGATCATCCGATGAAGACGTTCCAGCTCGTGAATCGTGACCGCGACACGGACCTCACACGGTACGAGCAACAAATCTGCAGCTCAGCGCCAAATCGACACCCGTCCAGCTACCCCATCCAGACCCACGGCTCCCCCAACGCGCTAGCCACCGCACTTACGGATCGCATCCCGGCACCAATTAGGGGCGGCCATTAATACACGGCATCTCTAGCCAAAGTTGCTGCCCTCCCGGGCAGCAACGCAGAGGCCACTGGAACCATCACGGCCACCGCCACGATCCTGCCTGTGACTCGCCTCAGTCAGACTTCGTAGACGTTCGCCCAGCTGAATCAGCAACACACCGGGATGACCAGCTCGCGTGAACGAGCACACCCGAATGATGATCGGCCCACCAGAAGGCAAGACCGACCCACCGCACCTCGCCCACGCGAACAGACGGTTCTGCAGCACCAGTGGGAAACACCGCGCCACCCAGCCGCCCCAGCAGCCGAGTCACCCCTTCTCAGACGTGGCGTGGGCCCGTGGATACCAGCGCAATCCATCCCAGCTGAGTCGAACGCGGGCTCGCTGCTCGTTCAGCTGCACTCCCTGAGGGTCACGTCCAGCCCAGAGCAAGAGGGCAACGATTTCACCGCCGTCGGCGTCAACTCGGCGGGCCAACCCCGCCTGCAAGCGGACCCCGGCGAAACCGGTGCGCGGTGGATCACCGGAGAAGTACGTAGGCCATTGCTTACGTCCTTGCCCAGTGAGGTCGGCACGTACAACTTGCCAAGCCAGGGCTACCAGGGCGCTCTCTTGGGCAGGTGGCAAGTCAGCCGGTTGGGGTTCGGTGAGTTCCAAACCTCGTTGCAGCTCCCGGTCCGGCAGATCGGTGTCCGCCCGCCAGCTCTGTTCACGCCCGACCGGAGTGGCTTCCTCAGCAGGGTTATTTCGAAATGGTTGCCCCGCAGGGCCAGAAGGTTGCACAACCGGACGTGACGGCAGGCTCGTTGTCCGCCCACCGTCAAAGACGAGAGCCAACCCAAGCGTGGCGAACGCAACTGAAAGTGCGATCAGTCCCGGAACACTTGTTAGTATCCTGGCGCCGGCAGCGTTCTTCTGTCGTCCTTTCCGCCGAGTGACCATCGCTAGCGCTCGACCGAGATGTGTAGGTGGTCGAAATGGTTCTGGGTGAGGCTGCCACGATTTCCCATCGGGCGCCACCCTTCCCCTGCGCGGTGAATGTTCCAGATGCGCTGTTTCCAGATGACGTACTTGATGCCGAGGCGTTGTGCATTCGCCGTGGCAAACGCGGCCACTTGGTCGCCATGCGCCAGTCGCTGCGGGCTGGGCATCTGACCGGCCGTGCTTTCCATGAAGTCGCAAGCCCTTCCGACACCGTGGTCCTGGGGGTCGCCAGGGCGGAAGCAGCCGATTACCGGAAAGGGCCCGAAGGCGTTGTCAATGGAAATCAGAGTGGTCCGCATGGTGGAGGTCATTGTGTTACCGGTGATTTTGGATCTACCGCCGCCACCAGGAATGAGCGGCTCAGATGGTGTCGGACTGAGCCGTGCATAAGCGGCAGCCTGGTCCATAACCTTGCGGGCATACCAGTCCGCGTTGTTATAGCGGCGCAATGCGCGGTAGAGCTGGGACGGGTCAGCGAGATCGGTGTCGCCGCCTCCGCAAAGCTTGAAGGCTGCCGACAGCGCGGCGTCGTAGTAGTTCTGTGGGTCGGCCCTCCCATCGCCGTTGCCATCATGGCCCTCGGTTTTCCAGGTGCCAGGCAAGAACTGCATCGGGCCGACGGCACGGTCATAGACGGAATCGCTGTCCAGCTTGCCGTCGTCGGTGTCGTAGTGAGGGGTGCGGTTACCGCCGATACCGCGGCCGTTCAGGGGCGGGCCTGTGAACGGCGGCTTGACATCTCCGTTGGAGGCGATGGTGCGCCCCTGGGCATGATCGGATTCAATCTTGCCGAGGGCGGCCAGCAGATACCACGTCACACCAGTACAGCGGGGTGCTCGCTGCGGCATGACGGTGGCGGCGCGGTTGTAAGCGTCCAGCGCAACCGGCGGTATCCCTGGAACGGTCGCTGGGGCCGCTCCGTTGGCTCCGGGCGCACCAGCCAGCGATGACAGGATCGCTGCGACTGTGACGATGAGGAAGAGGATGCCCAAGGCGACGGGTGCTGCCAGCCAGACCAGAGCCTTGGCAATCCTCCGCCAGCCAATCTTCTTGGCCGCCCACAGCCCGGCCTCGACTCCAGCCTGGACCGCCAGGGTTACTCCGGCGCTGGCGGTCGCGCCTGCTGCGCTGGCGCCGCCCTTGACGCCCTGGATGGCAGCCTGTTTGCCCGCCTGCGCAACGACTTGCTTGCCAGCGTGTTTGCCTGCCTGCTTGCCCAGTTGCTGGCCGGCTCGTACCGCCGTCTGCTGCGTGGCCTTACTGGCGAACTGTTTGGTGGCCTGTTCGCGAACCTGTTTACCTGCGCGTCTGCCGATTTCTCTCGTTGCCCGCTTGCCCGCACCCTTGGCGATCTGCCTGGCGTGCCGCTGACGGGGCGAAACTGGTTCGGACTCTGGCGGCGCGGTCATGGCAGATCTCCGGACCCGCGACCTTCATTCGGAGGCGGGGCCTGACCACCGCGATGTTGGGCACGGGCACGGCGACGATTGTCCAGGTGCTCTCGCCACCTGGCCTGCGCCGCGGAGGGGCCAGCCCCGCTGTCCTCGCTCGGCTCGGCCGACTCCCAGGAACGAGACGGGCGTGCGCCTCCGGTGGCCTGACGGGCCGCCCAAGCAAACCCGCGCCTTGTGTTGTTGGCGTATTCAGTGGCATAGCTGGCCACCTTTTCGGCCTTGGCCTTCCCAACCATGCCTGTGGCGTAGGCGGCGTCAGTTGGGAGATTTACGACGTTTGCCAGGTGTTCACGTAGTTGAGCCGCACGTTGGCGCTGCGGAGAGCCTTCCTGAGCGGCTCGAGGCCAGGTGACTGGCGCTCCGGCCGTCCAGGCCATCGCCACCTTGCTGGAGCGGGCGCCGATCGATGCGACCTTTCCAGTTCCCTCTGCGGTTGCTTTGGTGGCGTTGGCAGTGACCTTGGTCGCCTTGGCTGTGCGCCACAGAACCCGGCCTCCCCGTGAACCGTACATCTTCTGCTTGAAGTCACTGGCTCCAAGTTCCCTCTGGTTCCTCCGGGCGGCGGCGTTCTTCTCCGGGTCACCCATCCATGCATTCTTGGCCGCCACGGCCGGCGCGGTAAGCCGATCAATTTCTGCGCGCACACCATGGTAGGTACCGCTGGCTGAGACCGGGCTCACCGCATCAGGGTCTCCGGCGCCAAGCCAGCCCTGGCCTGCCATCCCGTACGCGCCATAACCCCCGTACGCGCCGCCGTACATGCCACCGTAACTCCCGGTTCCACGCGACCCGCCAATTCGGGCCAGCTCCATTCGGCGGGCAATACGATGGCCAGCACGTGTGGAGAACCGCAAGAGTTTGCGATGGTAGACCAGTCCGGCAGCAACGACCAAATCCATAATCGCGAATCGGACTATCATTTTCTGGCCGTCGGTCGACGCCAACATCGCATCGAGAAACTTAGTCATCAGCGGAATGAACACGGCGACAGCGCAGATCACCAAGCCAATCTTGACGAGGCCGCCGATCCACCGCCAAAGTAGACCTCGAGCGCCGCCCGGCAAGATGGCTATCACCGCAACCACGTGACCGAACATCGCATAGAACGCGAGCCCACAGATCGCGATCAGGAGGACTCCCACCATGATCAAGATAAGGACCGTAGCCAGGAGTGCGGCGAACAGGAGAAGGACTGCGCCAAACAGCCGGTCCCATGACGGCGTTTTGTGGTAATCGGACAGATCCTTGCATTCTTTGTACTTCCCCATGAACCAGCCGGGCCCGTCCGACTTCCGTTCGGCGGCCGCAGGGTCGAGGGGATTCTGAAAGGGATTTAGATCACCCAGTTGGCGCTCTGGAGGATCTTTAGTCAACCCATCGACATAGGCGCGTTTGCAAGCATCGGGAACCTTCGGGTTCTCATCTATCACCGTCCCGAATTGCAGCATCTGATGTGGCTTCGCAACAAAGTTATCCAAGATCGTACGCTTGAGGGGTGCGGTGACTTTCTCTGGTTCCTGGCTCCGGGATGCGCCATTTGAGTCAGTGATGGAGGCCAGCGCAAGCGCAGTATCACGGGTCTTGCCCATCATCCCGTCCTCGCCCATTAGCAAATCAACTGGATACAGCAGTGTCGTGGCGGCGATGGCGGAGATGAGGACTGAGAGTCCCAGTTCGCCCCAGCCCCGCGCGTTTCGGCCCCGAAGGATCATGAGCCCGCACCACAGTCCGGCCAGGGTGAGCACGAAGGCTGGAAGCTCCAGCCTGTCAACGACACCCACCTTGTACGCGTTGGCGACATTGCGGGCAGGTTCAAGTAGCTGCTTGGCAGGGCCGAATTCAAAGGCCCAGCCCAGGAGCCAGGCCATCAGACCGATGACCAGTTTGACGAAGCTGAACACCCCGTTGGTCAGGAAGTTCAGGAGCTTCTTGTCCCAGTCCAGCATGCCGCCCGTATCGGCGGTGATCTCATACCGGCTGATCGGGACCTTACTGATCTCTTTGGTGTCGAGCTCGCCAAGCAGTCCCGTACCAGGTTTGGGTGGGTCGTCTTGGCTGGATCCGCCGGAGGGGTTCGGGGAAGGGATTGGAGTTGTGGGCGCTTGAGGGGGGCCAGGTGAGCCAGGGTTGTTGAAACCTGGGCTAGCCGAGCCGGAGGAAGTGGGAGTTGGCTCGGGTGCGGCTTGAGCGGGAACCATCCCGGCGGCGTTGGTGATTGAACCCAGCACTGCGCAGGTCAACGCCACCCACAACAGACGGTGAAGCATCCGCCGTCCCCACATGGCCAGCCGGACCGTCATGGTCTGTGCCCCGCCCTTGGCTTGGTGACCTCTCCGGCTGCCGCCGCCGCTGGCGTGATATCAAGGCGAGTACCTAGTGACGGGGTGGTGAGGATCGAGGTGGCGATCCGTTCCACCGGCGGGATCAAGATTTTGATCTTTCCGGTCCGCCGACGGGTGTCCAGGAACAGCGCCTCCCCCTTGCGCTGCTGGTCCTTGCTCGGCGACAGATTCGTGGTGACCATCTCGATCAGGGCTGGGTCGCCCGGGTCAAGGTTGAGGAACTCCAGGCCCTTGGCTGCCAGCTGGCTGTCACGGTGACGCAACAGAAACCGGTTGGGCAGCAGGCCGCGGATGGTGTCGTTGCCGAAATCTTCAGGGTCGTGTGACCCGAGCAACGCTCCGGCGTCATGTTTACGGCCGTCGCGCACGATCTCTAGGACCAGGTCCTGCCCCTCGGTGGAGTTGGTCAGCCAGTAGCACTCGTCGAAGGCCAAGCCGACGAATTGGCCTGGGTCAGCGAAGGCGACCTCACGGGCGGCGGCGGCGATGACATATAGCACCGACCGGCCTATCAGGGTCTCCAGTGGTTGGCGCTGCATGTGATATTCGGAGGTGAAGACCTCCTTCTTGGGCAAGGTCAGCCCGGCTGTGTGGAAGACACAGAAGTCGCCGTCCAGTCTTAGCGGCGGTAGATCCCCGAAGACCATCTGGGCGAGGGGGTCGGCGGCTACGACCCGTAGCAGATCGGCTAGTTCGGCAGCATGCTCGCCGCGACGAGTCGCATGTTCAGTCTTCGCGAGAGCCTGTAGCTCAGAGATGACACCGCGCATGTGTGGGCGAGAGGACATAGCGACCGCGTCGACCGCCTGGGCGAGGGCGAGGCCGCCCGGCGACATGGGCGGCACGCCCAACTGGAGAGTCAGATACGACTTGGCGTACCGAGCGGCGGTTGCGGCGGGAAAGACCCGTAGCGGATCCAGCGTCAGCTGGGCCTGTTCGTCTGCACGGATGACCTGATGGCGACCAGGCGCTGCCTGCTCGGCAAAATGAACCCATTCCCCCATTGGGGTGCGGTCGACGGCGATCACCCGGCCGCCGCGATCTAGCAGACCGATGATGATGCTTTTCAGGAGCACACTCTTGCCTGCGCCCAGTTCTCCGACCACGCCCATAGAGGCAGAGGCGTCCTGGCGAGGGGCGTTGGCCAGATCTAGAAGGACCGGCCGGGCCGACCCGTCGTCAAGACTCAGCCCCAACAGCATCCCTGTTGGGTCCCCGACCTCGCTGCACGCCCAGGGCATTGCCATGGCGAAGTCGGAGGCCAGCTGGTACTGGCGGAACTCGCTCAGTACTGGGGAGGACGCCGAGCCGGGCAGCATGCTGGAGAACAGGGCGCGCTGGGAACCTGTGGGGCGGACCAGTTGATACTCGGCAGCCGACAGCGCAGCCCGCACCACCTCTGCGCGCTGGTCAGCGTCCTCCGGGGTGGTTCCCCAGACACACATGATGGTTGTGGACTGAACTTCCACCTCTGTGGAAGAAGATTGGAGCCGAGCTCGCTCGTCGTCCAGGTCGGTCGCAGCGTCTATCAGACTCTGAGGGATGCCTGCGGTCTCCCCGTCGTACTCTTCGGCCTGCGCAGTCAGTTCTCGGGCCTTGCGGCGAGACTTGGCCTCCGCTTCCGCACTGGAAATGATCTTTAGGCGGCAGGCGTAGTCGACTGGGAAGTCGAATCCGTCAAGATCCGCTAGGTACTCAGAGCCGGGGAAAGTGAACATGGCCGGCATCTCACCTAGTGCCAAGAAGGCCTGGTAGGAAGTGCCGACATCGGATTCAACCTGTAGCCAGCGGCGCCGGAGCGGTGAAAGGCCTCCCGGCTTGCGCCACCAGGGCTGTGGTTTGCTTCCCGTGCTGCTGTCGCGGGGTGGTTGACCGCCCTCCGTGAGACGTACCTGCCCGAAGTGGGCCAGGGACGGTCCGCGCAAGACCTCCCTGACCAGTCGGGATCCACCGTCGCTCGAATCGGCTGCGTCGGCGAGTAGCGGTTCAGCCAAGCCGCGCCGCAACGCGTGAGTGTAGATCCACAGCACTTCCGCAGGAGTGGCGGGGCGCATCGCAGGCTCCATAGTCAGCTGGGATTCCAGCTGTGCCGCTTTGGCCTTGTAGGCGGCCAGATCGCCGGCTGTGACCGGAGGTGGCGCTAGACCAAGCGCATCGGTCAGTGCTGACAGAGCTGAATCAGCGACAGCACGCAGCGCCAGTGCGTGACGATCAGTACCGAGCGGCAAGGCCAACCAGTGAGTGCGCTCGGTGAGGTCGAGAGTGTCCAGCCAATCCAGGGCAGCGTCGGCGACCTCGATCCACTCTGGGCACTGCTCCAACACGACCCCGTCGATCATTCGTTCGACGACCTCGGTTGCGTCCTGCTGGGCGCACAGGCTCAGCAGCATCGGCTCACCGGCCAGGCGTTTCAGCACTGCGGTCGTGGCGGCCAGCAGGTCGGCGCGGGCGCGTGGGGAGGCGTGTGTGTATGAGACCGGGCGCACTCGCCAGATGGCCCAAACGGTGCCTGAGGTCGACCACAGCAAGTTCCCGGCTAGATGCCGGATTGGGACGCGCATCAGGAACTCTCATTTTGGTCGGCCGGGGCAGCAAGGAGGGTTTGCAACGCGGTGGGCGCGGGCCGGGCCGCACCCGAATTCGCGCCTTGTCCGGTGGGTTTGACCGCGTGGTGAGGATGTGGCCGCGCCGCCCGCGTCGGAGCGATTTGGCGCGCCGGGGAGAACTTCACGGGGTGTCTTCCGGCGAGCCGGGCTTCCGAGGCGGACGGCACGGCAGTCTCTGGTGTGACCGTTGTGTCGGGAACCATGGGGGCAGCTTTCGGCGCAGTTTGAACGACGAGGTCCGAATCGGCCGCAACTACGGGTTGAACCGCGGGGAGTGCACTGAGCCGCACCGAGCCCTTGATCCAGCTCGGGCGCGCATCTCGGGCTAGGCGGCCATCAATGCGCCCGCAACGAGGTTCTGCACCAAGAGCTGCGAGGCCAGCCAAGGCCCTCAGCGGGGTCCGGCCTTCGATGGCCGCATGGCGGACAGCCCAGGTGGCCGCGAACGGCATCGTGATCACGATCAGGCCAGCGGCGCCAAGGCGGCTCCACAGCCCGAAGGTCTGAACGAGCAGATACAGGCCGCCGATCAACACACCGAGCTGGGTCGCGGTGTAGGGCCCCAGGGGAATCGTCCACCCCTGGATCTTCCCGATCACCCATGGAAAGCGACGAGCGCGGGTGTACGAGCGCCCGATCTTGACGTGCTGACCGGCGGACTGGCTCATGTCAGAACGCCCGTGTGCTCGGCAGGCATCACGTGGACCACGGGCGCAGGCCGCGGCGCGGGTGCACCATTGATCTCGGATTCGACCTTGTCACTCAGAGATCCGAGCTGGCTGACGACCGCGATCACAATGGCGCCACCTATCCCGGCAACCATTGCTTTCTTCCATGACCTGGCGACAACCCAGGCGACAATCGCGAAGAACACTGCGGCGAGCCAAAGCAGGCCTGGCACAAGGCCTTTGATTTCTCCTTGCTTCATTTGCACCCATTGGATGAGATCTCCGGCGAGGACTCCATCACCCTGGGCGGCTGCTGCTAGCAACATGGCGCTTGGTTTCCTTTCGCTTGTCAGCGTGCTGGTCAGCGGCTCGGACTTACTGATGGCACCTGGCCAGAGGGACCCGGGGCGGGTGACTGGGACGGATTGGGCGCCCTCGGCACCGATGATGAGGGAGATGGCGTCGGAACTTCCGAAGATGGGCTGCCACTACGAGAGCTAGCGCTAGTCGAAGGGGTGGCGGGATAGCGCGAGGTAGCCAGCGTGGGCGCAGGGTCCAGGCTGGAGACCTCCCAGCGGCCCGCCCGGACGGAGACTGTCAGCGCATAGGTCAACGGCCACCGCTGCCCAACGGAATCGGTTACCTCCAGGCGAGCCAGCAGCCGGCTTGTCGTGCCATCGGCAGGGACACTGGAATCCACGCCTGTCAAAGCGCCCGTCAGTGCGACGCCGATCAGATCGATCTGGCGATAGGGCGGTGGTGTTATCGCTTGGAGAGTCTTGCCTGGAGCTAGGTAGCGTGAAAGATCTCCGCTGCCGGTCAGGTAGGCGGCCGCGAACTGGCGAACCGTCTCAGCCAGAGGGCCGCTGCTGATCTGCCGGCTGGCCTCATATGCCAGCTCAGGTGCCAGTGCAGGCTGTGGCGGGGAAACTTCGGCGGGAAGTGCGGCGGCGACATAGGAGACAGGACTTCCTGCTGGACGTGTGCCCCCAGCTGCGGCATCCCCCAACACAACGATCGCCGTGCCGAAATAATGAACCCCGACCGACACAAGGTTCCCTTTCTTGTCCTTTGCGGCAACGTCAGCCGCCACGGTGATGCTCCAGTAACCCGGACTAACTTCTCGGGCGCCGGTTGCAACGGTGCGGGTAGCGGTGCGCTGGCCGACCGGAGCAGACAACGCTGGCGCGAGCGGGTAGAAGGTCTTCAGAGTCGAATCGCCCGAACCGCTCTGCAGGTAGGCAGCGACGTACAACTCGGCAAAACCCGAGGGCCCGACCGCCGAGCGCTGATTCACCTCGGCGATCGATTTGCCTGACGACGAGGCGGGACCGGCGGCAGCGGAGAGCAGGGCCAAAGGCCCGCAGCCCACCAAAGCCCAGAGCCCGACCTTCGCCGCTGCGGTGGCAAGCGCCGCCCGGGGTGGCGGAGCAAGCCACGTCTCGACTGGGACCGCAGCCCCAGAATCAGCCGCGGCCTGAGGACGAGGCCGGCTACGGCGCAGCTTGCCCATCTCATATCTCCATGTTGTGACTGGCGATCACGACTGCGGCCTCGATCTCGGTGACACGCTGTGCAAGAACGTCTTCGCCGCGGAGCGCGAGCCGGTCGAAGGCATCTGCCGCTTTCCAAGCCTCCGACTCGAGATAGGTGGCCATCGCGCGGTAAGCGGCGCGATCGAAGGGAGCGATGATCAGGCGATCGACGATTGGAATCAGCCGGGCATAGGCGACGCCGACCGCTGCCTCATCACCATCAAGCAGCATTGCGCCCCCCAACCAAGGAGCGGCCGGAGAATGGCGGATTGGTGGGGGTCATCTCGTGGGCGCCCTTCTGATTCTGGTTCGGTGGCCTGTCTGCGGATGGAGAAGAGGATTGAGGCATCAAATCGTGACCACTGTGGCGATGACTACTGGTCTGGGGCAGCAACAGCGAGGTAGTCTCTTGCCGCGGCAGCCAGCTTTCGAGTCGCCCGACTGCACCGCTTCTTGATCGCATCAGGGCTCAGGCCCGTGGTGGCGGCTATCTCATGGAGGTCACCGATTTGCTTCCATGAGTGCTGTCTGCCGGGAGCCTCGTGGCCATACCTTGCAACCAGGAGTTCGGCGTCTTGGCCACTGATGATTTGTTGAGCAACCGCCCAGGTCAATAGGTGAGCCAATTCCTCGCTCGCGTTGACTTGGGGCAGCGGCGGAGGGAAGGTCTCGATACCTTCTGACGGAAGTTCCTGCGCCTGCGCAAAGAGTTCCTTGCGCATTGCTCGATGTGCGCCCCAAGCCAGGTAGGGCGGCACATGATGGGTGATGCGCTGCGGGAATGTGCGGATCACGGTGTACATACAGCACACGGCGAGCTGATCACGTTCGTCAATGTCGGGATGCAGCCATCCGTGGGCCCGGGAGATCTGCGCAGCCTTGGGAAGCATCAACTGCAGCACGACTCTGGCTGCCACAGCGGCATCAGGACCAGCAGAACTTGCGCGGCGCACCAACGCGGCCAGGAGGGCATCGACCCGAGCATCCACCGGGCCGGACTTGGCCTGCTCGATGAGCGCGAGGGTCGACAATCCCGCTAGTGCTGGTTCGGACTGTGCCCAAGAGGCAACGATCCTGCCGACCTCGACGTCGCTGCGCAGTTGTGCCCACTCCACGTTCAACTGCGCGAAGACACTGCCGGGTCGCGCCTCCCTCTGTGACCGACTGGGTGCAGCTGTGGCGTCCACCGTCATCTCCTGAAGAATGAGGAAGTTGGTGGACATCACGCTGCAGGGAGGCCCTTGCCCAGGCTCTTGCCCAAACCCTTGCCCATAGGTCACGAAACGATAACACCTGGAAAATCATTACCGCCTGCCCGAGGCGGCTAATCCGACGGCGGTGCAGCACGCGAGATTCACCGCTTCGCGATCGACTCAGCCTGAACTGTTTCACAAGCGGCGTCGCGAAACTGAAGGAAATGGAAGGCCATGGCCAGATCGCTCGCTCGGTGGGGGACCAGCGGAGTTTCCGCAAGACGCGCGAGGACTTGAGCAGCACGTCCGTGTGCTCGCCCGTGGACGTGTGGCCGAGCGTGTGAGCGGTAGGCGTCCTTCTGAGTCAGGCTTGTTCTTCCGTCGACACAAGGTGAGATTTGCCAGCGCCACGGAATCTCCAGCATGGGCAGGGGCCACCGGAGGCCCCTTCCTCAATTGCGGCGTGTCGTCGTTCTGGGCAGCCGGATAAGAACGACTCGCCGCAAGTGAACGAACCTTGCGGGAGGCTCTTCGGCGGAGTGGGGCGGGGTCGTGTGCAGCGGGCCGTCCGGGATGGGGTGGACGGGCCCGCCGCGACGTTGGAGGAGGCGAGGGGAGGGGCGCGGGTAGGTCAGCGGGTCGTGAGGGCGGAATTCACGGCGGTGCGCAGGGCCGCGCGGGTGAGCAGGAGGATAGGACCGTCCGGGTCCTTGCTGTCCCGTACTGCCACCGTCCCGGCCCCGGCCGCCTCCGCCAACTCGACGCACTCAGCCGCATTCGAGCCGCTGTGTGTGCTCTTGCGCCACGCGGCGTTCGTCAGGTCCATATCTCTTCAGCCACCTTTCTGATCAGCTCCCGTGACATGTCTTGTGTGACAGCACGTGCGCGCAGATCGACCAGCGTTCGGGCGAGTACGGAGAGGTCGGCGGGGTCGTCCGTCGTGATCGAGCGTATGGCCGTTTCGGCATACGCGACCTCGCTCCGATCCTCCATGGTCGCGAGCACAAAGGCTCCCATGTTGCCGTCGTGATCGCCGCGGCTCAACACTACTTGAACCGTGACATTGGGCAACATGCTGATCTCGATCAGGTGCTCAAGCTGCTTCTTCATCGTCTCGGCAGTCCCGACCTGGTGGTAGAGCACCTGCTCCTCGATGAGGAAGAGGACGATCGCCGGACCTCGTTCGTCGTCTCTGCTGAGGATGGCTTGGCGGCTGATCCTCAGGTCTGAGGCCTCTTGGTTGCCGTGCACGATCGCGAGAGCGTATTCGGGTGTCTGGGCGAGACCTGGGATCACGGAGTGCTGCCAGCAGATCAGCATCGCCGCGTCGGCCTCGATCTGGGGCCAGTCGAACCAGATCGGGACTGGGTGTCCGTCCTTGTTCAGGTCCTCCCAGAGGTTGATGAGCGCGCCACCGGCCTCCAGATGGTCGTCGACGGTCTCGACGAAGGCTCGGGTGGCACGCCTCTTGCCAGCTTCGATCTTGCTGACCTGAGGTGCGCTGACCTTGGTCAGGTGAGCGATGGTCTCCTGCTTGACCTCCTTGGCCTCCCGCATCCGCCGCACCTGGCGGCCGAAAGCAACGAGAGCGGGGGACTCACGAGGACGCTGCCGACGACGTGGCATCTCTATCTACCTCTCGAGAAACATGCCAATGCAGGGACTCAACATGCCAAACCTTGCCAAACATGCCAGGCATGAAGACTATAGACCGGAAGTTGCGCACTGTGTGTCTCTAAGTACACACAGTGAGGAGATCGTCCATGGGTGAGGCGGCGCGCTACGAGAACGAGGTGGTGGTGAAGCATGACCTCTCGGTCATTGCCGAGGTGCGGCGGTTCGTGCGGCTGGTCACCGGACAATGGGACATAAACGACTTCGTCCCGTGCCTGGTGGCCAGCGAACTCGTCACCAACGCCCTCCGCTACGCCTCCGCGTCCGACGACGTGACATTCCGCATCGGCCGTACCGACGACGGCGCGTTGTGGATGGAGGTCCAGGACGCGACCTGCGATCTCCCCTGCATCCAGCGCGCCGACACCATCAGCGAGGCTGGACGGGGCCTGTTCATCGTCGACCAGCTCTGCCGTTGCTGGGGCGTCCGCCCCCTCGCCGGGCAGGCTGGCAAGGTCGTCTTCGCGGTCCTCAACGCGCCATGAAGACCAGCGGAGGGGCGATCCCCCGTCCCCCTTCCGCTCCCGCTACCTCCCGGCTGCGCCTGCTATCCGTGCCGAGGCCCATGCCCCGGCGGCGGGTTCAGCGTGGACACGTAGTTCTCCCCGTCCACAGCGGCTTGTCGAGGTCAACGCCAGCCGCAGCCATCCGGTCGTACTCAGCGAGCACGAGATTCTTCGTCCGGTATGTCCCGTACTTGGCGATCTCGTTCTTCAGGCCCCCCGGTCTCCGTCTGGAACGTCTCCAGGATGTAGTCGATGTCCTCGCGGCTGATGCCGTAGAGGTGGAAGAAGTAGGCGTCTAGCTCCGCACGGATTTGAATCCGCCGCTCTTCGTCCCACCGGAACGGTTCCCCGGAGTCCTTCAGGTCACAGGCGAGGGGCTTCATGTCGTGAGCGGTGTAGACGAGTTCAAGCACGCGCGGTGTCAGAAAGAACGTATGCGGAGTCAGTTCCTTGGGTCTCGGAGTAGGAAGCTCCTTCCAAATGAAGAGCCCCATATTGGTTCCGCCGACTTTCTTGCGACTCACATAGTCGAACACCAGAGAGCTTTGAGTGGCAATCAGGGCGATCGCAAGAGTTGCTGAAATATCTGGCAGCATAAGGGGAAATATATCTCACGAATGTCCGGTCTCCTCGGCGATCAGGGCGGAGAGGGCGCGTTCTTTCTTGTTCGGGGGCGAGGTCTTCTTTGGCTTCCTCGGGGTCCCAGCCGGTCGCTCGGAGCTTGGCCAGGGCGTCAACCATGGGTGATGCGTGGGAACTCCAAGTACCCCGACGGCCCGAGGCTGACCATCAGCCGTCCCGAATGGCCGGGCCCTCGCTAATCGACCGCCGAGTTGTTCAACAGCACGCTCAAGGTCGAGTTCGTGCACCGGCAGCGGTTCAAGACCCTGGCCGAAGCCCGCATCAAGATCTCGAGCTGGATCAGCGACTTCTACAACACCACCAGGAGACACACCGCCAACGACGGGCTCGCCCCGGATCACATTCGAGCGTCAGATGGCAGAAACACGGAGAACAGCAACGGCCCAGTTCAGGGCCGAGGTGGCATAACACCGTCTCCACGGTTCGAGGGGATTGACACCGGACCACAAACCTTTCGGTCAGCTGGTGCGATACCGCACGACAGGTGATGATGCGAGGGGGCTCAGGTGCGTGACGCGGAAGTAGATGGTCCGGCGTTCTTTCAGATTGCGGCGCACGATGTGGTGGCAGCTCCAGGATTGAGCCGTGATGCGATGCCAGGTCTTCGATCCCTTGTACCGATAGAAGATCAACGCAGCGTGACCGCTCCGGCCTTCGACACAGTTCCGATTCCTCCACACCTCCCAGTAATCACCTTTGGGATGCCACACGATCCCGGCAGTGTTGCCCGGTGTCTGAGTCCAAGACCGGTACGGGGCGTCGGCGAGGGCGGGTGTGGCAGTGGTAGTCACCGCAGCAGCAGCGGCGGCTAGGGCCAGTGCCACACGGGTGGAAGTGCGCGGGAGTCGCATTAAACTCCTTGACGGTATGGTCCGAATACCCTGACCTTCCGGGACGACGGTAGCGTAGAGCAGCCCCGCCGGATTTGCTTGGCCGGAACTGGATACAGATGACGGTGGATGTTGAGCGGTTTTGGAAGGCGCCGGTGGTTCCCGGTCTCCCTTTTCACTGCGCCTCGTTGATCCGGCGGGTCATGCGGTTCTGGTGTTCGCACACGGCGGCAAGGACGCTGGCCAGGCTGGCGAGCTCTTGCTCGTCCGGATGCAGGGTGCGCAGTCTGTCGACGTAGGTCTCGACGATGTGCTTCAAGGCGACCGCCCGCTGGCGAGATACCTCCAGTGCCTCGATGGAGCCTGTCGGCAGCCAGCCGGGCATGTCGTTGGCGGAAACTGGTCTCCGCCCAACTTGCCCGGGCCGCCAGCCAGACGCTTTCAGCGTGGCCGCGAGCAGGGTCACGGTCGACGCCCGCAGGCACGCCAACTGGCCAACCCGTTCATCGGGGATCAGAGGCCCGGCGGGCGACCGGCCCTTCCGGAACCATTGACGCACGACATCACCAGAAACCTCGGTTCCCAACAGCCGCGATAGCTCGACGGCCACCTCGCTGGCGGGCAGCAGCTGATCCTTCATGCGGCCCGCACCAGGTGATTTTGGTTCCACATAGAGAGATCATGCACCAGCCCTGGGGTGCCAGACATCAGGCGGACGTTCTGGTCACGGACCAGCGCTCGAGACCACCACTCCGCCATGCCGTACGCCAAGGAGGAACCGCTCCGGAAGCGCCGCCCGCGTTCCTTTGACCTAACGGCGGACGCCGAGCGGTGAGCCACATCGAGAGCACAGAGACCGTCACCCCACACGCCGCCCAGGCCATCTGCATCACCCGCAAGACCTGGCCCCGCCGCGGCAGACGCTGGAAGACCGTGAGCCGTCTACGCAATCACCAGCCTGCTCGTTCCCCAGGCCCGGCCCGACGAACTCGCCGCCTGGATCAGGCAGCACCGGCAGATCGAAGCCCTGCACCACATCCTCGACGTCACCTACCACGAAGACGCCTCACAAGTCCGCACCGGCAAAGGACCCGCGGTCATAGCAGCCCTCCGCAACCTCGCCATCTCGATCTTGAAACTCTGCGGCTGGACCAACATCGGTACGGATCACTGAACCATGATCATGTTTTCGGAGGGTTGACCTCCTAATGGGCTAGTGGACCTCCTCGGCGGTGTGATCATCGAGTACGCGTCGTAGGCCCTGGGTCTTCTGCATCAACATCCCCATCGCCGTCCTCACCCTGGCAGCCATTCTCACCCTGGCAGCCATTCTCACCCTGGCAGCCATTCTCACCCTGGCAGCCATTCTCAAACTGATGCCCCCGTAGGCGGCAGCTGAGCGCGGGATGCGAGCGGAGGGTGGAAGTCGACCGACGGCGCGTCGGCGGACCGGGTCGCCCGCGCATCGCACTTCAGTCGACGACGAAAGTGACGCTGTATCGCGCCCGCGTGACCGCGACGTAGAACTTCGCGAGATCCCCAGCGTGAGCGATATCCCGGGTCTTGAGGTACTTCTTCATGGGGCCGGTGGGGAAGATCAGTACGCGATCGAAAGTCCTGCCCTTGGACTGGCCGATGTTCATGGCCTCCAGCCCATGGGTGTTCGTCGTCCTCTTCCAGCGCAGGATCGTGGGCCGATACTCCTGCACGTAGGCCTCAACTTCCCTCGGGTTGATGCAGAAGACGCCGTCATGACCGGTCAGATCACTGTTCTTGGACTCGGTAGCAGGAAGCTCGGGGTAGAGAGCGTCGGCGAAGTCACAGATTTGCTGGTTGCACCGGAAGCTGACGGTGCGCTCTTCGACGGTGCACCGGTCAGTCCGTTCGTACAGCCAGTCGGCCACGCCGCCGCGCCTGTACTTACGGTTCTTCGCGGAGTCGTTCGCCGAGTAGGTGCCTTGCCGCGGATCGCCGACCATCGTCACCGCGACGGGCGAGTCAAGGAGCAGATCGATCAGATTCAGGTCGTAGCCGGCGAGGTCCTGCACTTCGTCGATGTAGATATGGTCGTAGATGCTGGCGAGCCGGTCGATGACTAGGCCACCGGACTCGGCGTCGGCCGCGCAGACCAGCTCTGCGAGCTTGTCGCGGTACACGTCGTTGCGAGAGTCCAGGTAGTAGCGGCGAGCATCGACCTTCCTGGCGTAGTTGAACTTCGGCTTCTCGAAGTGCAGGCCAGCCAGCACTCCCGCCTCGCCGAAGACCACGCTTTGGTACGGCCTGGCGCCCTCGTTGAGCAAGAAGGTGAGCCAGCCTCGGGTGTCGACATGCTGCGGTACGACTCCTTTCTCGGTACGCAAGCGCGTCTGGAGCTCCTGGAGGTTGTCGTTGGTGTATGTGGTGACGAGTGCGCGTTGATCCGGCCTTGCCAGGACCCGGTCCACGATGCACTGCGTCTTGCGGGAGCCGGCAGCGGCGATGACCGCGAGGTTGTCAGGCGACGGCATCGGCGATGTACCCCGGCATCGTGACGGCCTGCTCCGTGCTGAAGATCGCCAGTGCGCAGGAGGTCTTGTGGGCCTTCATGTGCTTGGCCAGTTCCTCCTCAGACATCTGCGCGCTCAGCCCGAGGATGGCCTTCATTCTTTCCGCGCCGTTCGACTTGATCAGTTGAGGCTCCAGCGTCCGGCAGCTCGTGTCATCACTCACGCAGATCTTGATGTCGCCCGAGGCCGTGTAGGAGGCATAGCGTTCGTGCACACGCGCGGCGTCCTTGCCGTCGTTGTCCGTGACTACGGTGACCTTCGCGCTGTCCAGCCGGGTGGCGATGTCCAGGAAGCGCCTGAAGGACAGACCGCCGACGTCGATGACGTCGATGCCGTCGTCGATGGGCATCCGGCCCTCGTGTGCGTCCCGGTAGGCGCGTTGGACGACCAGCTCGTCGGAGGGTCCCTCGACCAGGATGGCTTTTCGGGCGAGGACCAGCCGCAACGTGTCGTAGCCGGACAGCTTGCGGAAGTAGTCCCGGGTGTCGGGTGGCAGATCGTCGAGACGGACCCCGCCTTTGGCATCGAGCAGCATAAGCCGTTCGAGACCGAGCTTGTTGAGGACGAACGAGCTGTGGGTTGTGATGAACACCTGCTTGTCCACGCACTTATCGCTGATCTTCTTCACCAGCTTGCCCAGGTTTGAGAAGGAGAGGTGGTTCTCCGGTTCCTCCACCAGAACGACGTGCGTCTCCTCCACGCGCCTGTTGAGCGAGAGGAGGATCTTCAATGTGGACTGTTCTCCCTTACCGACGTACTGGTAGGGCAGGTCGTCGAGGTGCGGCACGATGCCGTTCTCCCAGCGCGCCTTCTGGGACACGTCTATCCCGAGCGTCAACTTGTGATCACTCACTTCGCTGGGCGCACTGCGGAGTTGCTCGTTGATCGTCTCGATCGCCGGATCGCTGGAGAACTCCTCGCGGAGCCGCCGGTAGGCGCGAGTGAGTCGGACCCTCTCCTCCGGCTTCAAATGAGAGCTGATGATCCGCTCGAGGTAGTAGTCCACTCCGCTGTGGAGGTGGATGTTCGAGCTGTCGATGAGAACGGAGGTTCCTGGAAGGCTCAACGCGGTGATTCGGTTCGCGGCGAAGTCCAGCCATTCGACGTCGTAGTACTCGGTTGGAACCAGTCTCACGTGCTCAGGGTCCTGGATGAACTCCTCGTACTCCCGTTGGAAGTCCCGGTTCAGCGAGACACGGACTCGGACACCCGCGTCGTCGGTCTGAAGGAGATTGTTCGTGCCCCTCAGCCGGTTCACCTCGGGACGGTCGCTCTTGGCGAAGAAAAGATCAATGATGATCTCGGGCGGCGGAACCTCACGTCCCCCTCGCAATGCCTCGATGTACTCGTCCACCGCGTTCTGGTTGAACAGGTACGGCGAAAGCTCCTGCGCAAGCTGTCTTCCGTGGATGCGTCCTGTCATGGCCAGGCTGATGGCCTCGAGAACGGTCGACTTCCCCGAGGCGTTGTCACCCACAAGGATGTTCATCTCGGGGTTGAAGTCGAGCTTGAAATCCCGGAACACCCGGTAGTTCCTGATAACGAGCCGTGAAAGCACGTGGAGCCCCCGCTGACGGCTGAACGTTCGGGTCCCGTTCGCGCACAGCGGGAGCTGAAGCGATAGCAAGCGACGGCGACCATGACATTGGCGGTAGATCGATGACTATCATCACGAATCACCAACGAGGAAATTGGATCACGAAAACCATCCAGAATAACTAGTCCGCAAACTGGGCGAAGTTCGCAAATCACCCCCATCATCACGAATCGATCTCCCTTAACGGAATTCCATTCGGTATTTCGCGAGTAACGGCACTGGACGACAGTCCGCTGCCGCTACACGCACAGTCGGATCGGCCCGGCGCCCGGCGGCGGTACCCATCCGCAGGGCATCCGCACCGGAAGCCGCCCTAATGCGCTCCTAGACATGTTCTGGTGTCCGGTGTGTCGGTGGCCGGATGGCCCGGCAAGACGTCCACACCGGTCACCGCTGGCGCGCACGTTCGAGTAGGGAGCGCGCGGCGTACCAGGCGACTCCGGTGGCCAGTACTGCCACACCGGTCAGTACGGCCGAAGCGGGAAGGGGAACGCCAGGACCAGGCAGCCGATCAGGCCGGTCGCGAGGATGAGGCGGATCGGGCGTCCTTCTGCGGAGGTCAGCGATCACTTCATCGCTCGGACGGCCTCCTCTACCCCTCCACGAGTCGCACTCTTGACGAGTAGCGACCTATGGCGATCTGCACTTGAGAATGAAAGAATAGAGCGTAAGCAACGTCAAATGCCTTCATCTGGTCAAGCAGGTCTGCGCTGCACTGGAGGGCGGTGGACGAGATGCACTCTCCAAGTCGGCATGATCATCTCCAGCGAAACCACAGATTGGGATCCATGCAGCGGGTCCGCGTGACCGGAGCGACGGGCCCAACATCAACCGGACGCTGCATGCACGATCACGGACATTCACGCCTGCGTGGATGCACGGATCCAAGCCAAGACCCGTGGCTGCCCGTCGGCGTTGCTCCGCGCGAAGAGCTGCCGCGCGGAGCAAGAAATGGCGTAACCAGCACTTACACAGTTTCTGGACCGGGCGCGGTCCAGAAATCAGCCGTCTCGCCTGGGGCTCTTTTGGTGGCCAACGCCGATATGGGACAGGCGATCTAGAAGGAGGCTCCTTGGACGAAGTCAGAGACGGAATCGACAGGGAGAGGCAGGGGCGGCGCCGGCGCCGACGTCGCGGCGTGCTGCGGGACAGGAGTTTGCGGGTTCAGGTCACCGAGCGTGAGTACGTCCTGGTGCGTTCGGCAGCTCAGCGCATGGGTTTGGCGGTGGGAGCTTACGCCGCAGAGGTTGTGGTGGCGGCGGCGTCTGAGAGTGATCCGCCGCAGTGGTCGCCGTTACGCGAGCTGATGAGTGAGGTCATGCGCGCGGCCGGGCAGGTCCGCCGCGTCGGCGTCAATCTCAATCAAGCGGTAGCCGCATTGCACTCGGCCGGCTACCCCACAGGCGCCCTGCATGAGTACGCGCGAGTAGCCACAACGACGGTCACCAAGCTGGACGACGTCGCGGAGGAGATCAGGCGGAAGGTTCGGTGAAAGGAATCACCGAGCGTCCACCGGACGTGGCCGCACTGATCATGCGTTTGTTCTCCTGCGACGTGGAGGATCACTGCGCGGGTAACCATGAGTCTCGGGTCATCACCGGCTACTCGGGCGTGTTCCGGGAGCCCTTCGTGGGAACGGCGATCAAGCACGCAAACGATCAAGTTCACATGGTGATCCGCCTCTACAGCCACACCGGCGACCGTCTGCTGTCTCGCAACCACCTCCAGGTCGCACGCCCGTGCCTTGCCCGAAGACCGCCTGCAGCCAGCTACCCAGCTCAACGCCCGCACCTCTAAGGACCTCAAGGCCCAGCGCCGCCGCATCGAGGGCGAGCGGGAAGGCAGCCACAGGCACAACCCTGGCGGGAACGCCGACGCCTCGTGATCGGGAAGGTACTGCGCGGCAGCCGGGTGCAGGGGCTGATCCGGTACCTGTACGGGCCGGGACGATTCAACGAACACCATGACCCGCACATCGTCGCAGGATTCGACGATGCATCCGCGCTGGAGCCCGAGGCGCTTGCCGATGGCCGACGGGACTTCCGGCAGCTGGAGACCTTGATGCAACAGCCGCTGGCGCTGCTGGGTGATCGCAACCACCCGCGGCCGGTGTGGCACCTGTCCCTTCGCGCTCACCCCGATGACCCGATCTTGTCTGATGCTCAGTGGGCCGATATCGCCGCCGAGGTCATGGACAGGACCGGCTTGGCGCCGAGGGGAGATGCGGATGCGGTTCGCTGGTTCGCCGTCCGCCACGCCGACGACCACATTCATATCGTCGCCACGCTTGCCCGCGTGGATGGCGGCCGGCCGAAGGTGTGGAACGACGGCTACCGGATCAGGGATGCCTGCCGCACTATCGAGGACCGTTACGGGCTGCGGTCTACTGCCCCGGCGGACCGGACCGCCGCCCGTAGGCCCAAACGCGCCGAGGTGGAGAAGGCAGTCCGGGAAGGGCGGACCGAGCCGGCTCGGACCGTGCTGCGGCGTCAGGTTCAGACCGCGGCGGCTGGAGCGCGGACCGAGCAGGAGTTCTTTGACCGGCTGGCTGCCGAAGGCGTTCTGATCCACAAGCGTCTCAGCCAACACGGGCCGCGTCCGGTCACCGGGTACGCGATCGCGCTGCCCGGCGACCGAACCTCGTCCGGACAGCCGGTCTGGTACAGCGGAGGCAAGCTCGCCGCCGACCTCACGCTGCCCAAACTCCGCCGTCGATGGTCCGCCCCCGGTCCGCCCAGACCAGTCGGTCCGCGGATCGGATCGAGCGCCGGTCCGCGCTCTGGTGCGGCCGGTCCGCGGGCTGCGGACTACCAGCCGGTATCCGGACGGCATCTGTCCGGCCGGTCCGCCCGAGCCGTCCTACGGTCCGCCGTCCGCCAAGCCGCGGACCAGGCACGGACCGGCGAGGAGTTCTTCGACCAACTCCACCGCGCGGGCGTGCTGATCCGTCAGCGCTTCAGCCAAACCCACCCTGGGCAGATCACCGGCTATGCCGTCTCCCTGCCCGAACACACTGGGAACGACAACGAGCTCATCTGGTACAGCGGCGGTCGCCTCGCCGCCGACCTCACCTGGTCGCGTCTAACCCACAAATGGAACGGCGATGTCCGCCAACCGCGCAGCGACAGTCACGCTCTCGACCTGAGCCCCGACGAACGACAAGCGATCTATCAGGACGCCGCGCGCGCCGCCACCTACGCCACGGGACAGATCCGCCGCTATACCGTCATCAACCCCCACGCCGCCCGCGACGCTTGCTGGGCCGCAGCCGACCTACTGCACGCAGCCGCCCAAGCCACCGGGAACGTTCACCTGCGCCGAGCAGCGGATGCCTACGACCGCGCCGCCCGCGCACCCTTCGGACGCATCCCCCAACCAACGTCCGCCGGTGAAGGACTCCGCACCGCCGCACGAATCCTCGCGCTTGCCGGTCGGATCAGAGTGCCCGTGACCAACGCGTTCGCAGCCCTGACTCAAAGCTTGATCACGCTCGTGGCCACCATCACTCAACTCCACCGTGCCCGAGGCCAAGACCCTCAGGAAGCAGCAGCCCGTCTAACCACTGCTCATCTCCGCCGAAGCAACGCCGTCCCAGCCACGCCGGGGGACGCTCCCTGGCTGATCGCGCCAGCCAGTCCCCAGCCCCCGGCCAAAATCGCAATGTGCGACTTCCCCTCCTCCTGGACTGCGACCACAGCACGCCACCGCGCCGACTCCAACAAGCCGAAACATAGCGATCAGCCCCAACCGTCCAAGACGAAGATGCCGCGCCGATAGCCGCGATCCTCGGTCCCCTGCCCTCGTCTCGAAAAACAACCGGGAGCCATTGAAACGATCACAGCCAGCGACAAGGGTCCGGCGTTCCCCAATGCCGTCAACCCGAACACTCGCGGCCGGTTGCTGCTCACCAAAGGCTCTTGGTGACGCGTCGTGTCGCCTGGTGCTGACTGATCCGAGTGATAGATGAGTGATAAAAGATCTTGAGCCCTGATCGACTACTGGCGATCAGGGCTCTGAGCTGGGAATACGTGGAGCGAGTGACGGGAATCGAACCCGCGCTACCAGCTTGGGAAGCTGGAGTTCTGCCATTGAACTACACTCGCGCGGGCCGTCGATGGGACGGCCGCTTGGTCATGGTACCGGAATCCGGGCGGTTGGGGAGACGGGGTGTGGTGGGCGCGCGTGGGGGCTGGGCACGGTAGCTTTTCTGGCGTGCTGCTCTCCGATCGCGATATCAGGTCCGAGCTCGAGTCCGGGCGGGTCAAGATCGACCCGTACGAGCCGGGCATGGTTCAGCCGTCCAGCGTTGACGTGCGGTTGGATCGGTACTTCAGGGTCTTCGAGAACCACAAGTACCCGCACATAGACCCGGCCGTCGAGCAGAGCGATCTGACTCGGCTGGTGGAGGTGGAGTCGGACGAGGCGTTCGTGCTGCATCCCGGGGAATTCGTGCTCGCCTCCACCTATGAGGTCTTCGGGTTGCCGGAAGACCTGGCTGCACGGCTGGAGGGGAAGTCGAGTCTGGGGCGGCTCGGGCTGCTCACGCACTCGACGGCGGGGTGGATCGACCCTGGGTTCAGCGGGCATGTGACGTTGGAGCTCTCCAACGTGGCGACGTTGCCGATCAAGTTGTGGCCGGGGATGAAGATCGGGCAGATGTGCTTGTTCCGGACCAGCTCGCCGGCTGAGTTTCCTTATGGGTCGGAGCGGTACGGGTCGCGGTACCAGGACCAGCGGGGGCCGACGCCGTCGCGGAGCTTCCTCAACTTCCACCGTACGAAGGTGTGACCGCGTACGGCCCCTGCCTTTTCTGGCGCTTGTCACGGGACTTTTGTCGTCGGGATCGACGGTGCCATGGGCGTTTCGGAGGAATCGGCCGAGGGCGTTCGGGCCCTGGTCACTGAGGTGAGCCAGGTCACGGAAGGTGAAACATCTGGTGGATAGGGGTAGTTTCGGTTGCCGCAAAGTGTTGGCATCCGGGTGACGCTCCCTTTACCTCGCCGGATGCCTCCCTAGGGAACGGCTAGTTTTCCGCGGCCAGGTGGGTGTGATCGCGGAGACCCGAAAGGAGACCGTGTCCATTCTGCGCGCGGAAAGCGTAACCAAGTTGTTCGGCCGGAGGACGGCTGAGGCGGCCCGGAGACTGGGTTCGGGGGCCGACATCCGGGATTTGGGTGTCACGGCCGCCGTGGCGGATGTCTCGTTCGAGGTCCATCAGGGTGAGATCTTCGTGGTCATGGGACTGTCCGGGTCGGGCAAGTCCACGCTGATCAGGATGCTCAACGGCCTGCTGGAGCCTACGTCGGGCAAGATCCTCATCGATGGGACTGACCTTACGGCGCTACCGCCCAAGGCGCTTCGGGAGTTGCGGCAAAAGAAGGTCAGCATGGTCTTCCAGCACTTCGCCCTGTTCCCGCACAGGACTGTGTTGGAGAACGCGGCGTACGCCCTGGAAGTGCAGAACGTTCCTAAGGGGGAGCGGCTGGAGAAGGCCACGGAGTACCTGCGGTTGGTGGGCCTTGATGGCTGGGGCGATCGGTTCCCGGACGAGCTGTCGGGCGGTATGCAGCAGCGGGTCGGGATCGCTCGCGCGTTGACCGCGGGCACCGAGATCCTGCTCATGGACGAGGCGTTCAGCGCGCTCGACCCGCTCATCCGGCGGGAGATGCAAGAGCTCTTGCTGGAGCTGCAGAGTGAGCTCGGCAAGACGATCGTGTTCATCACGCATGACCTGAACGAGGCGATGCGGCTGGGCGACCGGATCGCGATGCTCCGGGACGGGCGTGTCATGCAGATCGGGACCGCCGAGGAGATTCTTACGGATCCGGCGAATGACTATGTCGCGCAGTTCGTGGCGGATGTGGACCGTACGCGGGTGCTGACGGCGAGCTCGGTGATGGAGAAGCCGCTGTCGGTCGTCGATCCTGGGAACGGTCCACGGGCCGCGGTGCGGACGATGAGGGAGAACCAGACCGCCGGCGCGTTCGTGGTGGGCCGTGACCGCAGGCTGGTCGGGGCTGTCTACGCGGAGCGGGCGGCGGCAGGCGTACGGGACGGTGCCGGTTCGCTGGACGGGCTGGTCGAACAGCTGGAGGTGGTCAGTCCGGATACCCCGTTGGCCGAGCTGTTCAGCCGGAGTGCGGAGAGCGCGTTGCCGGTGCCGGTCACGGACGGGGCCGGGCGGCTGCTCGGCGTCATCCCGCAGGTCACGCTGCTGGCCGCGCTGGGCAATATGAACGGCTCGACCGAGCTCGACACCGATGAGGTGATGACCAGTGCGTAAGCTCCCCATCGGTGACTGGGTGAACGATGCCGTCGGCTACCTGACACGCCACGGCCGGCCGGTGTTCGACGCGATCAGTGACGCGGTCAGCGGCCTGGTCGGCGGGTTGGAGTCGGTGCTCAGTGGTCCGCCCGCGCTGGCCATGGCCGCCATCGTCGCGGTGCTGGGGTGGTGGCTGCGCGGTCCGCTGTTCGCGGTGCTGAGCTTCCTCGGCCTGGCGCTCATCGACAACCTTCGCGAGTGGGACTCGGCGATGTCGACGCTCGCGTTGGTGCTGGTGGCGAGCATCGCGGCGCTGGTCATCGGGGTGCCCCTCGGCATCCTGGCGGCCCGGAGGCCGCGTGTCGCGACGGTGGTCCAGCCCGTGCTGGACTTCATGCAGACGATGCCCGCCTTCGTCTACCTGATTCCGGCGATCTTCTTCTTCGGGGTCGGGCAGGTGCCCGGTGTCATCTCTACTGTGATCTTCGCACTGCCGCCCGGGGTGCGCCTCACGCAGCTGGGCATCAGCCAGGTCGACAAGGAGATGGTGGAGGCGGCCGACGCGTTCGGCACACCGCCCGGCCGCACCCTGACCCGGGTGCAGCTCCCGCTGGCGCTGGGCACCATCATGACCGGCGTCAACCAGGTGATCATGCTGTCGCTGTCCATGGTCGTCATCGCGGGCATGGTCGGCGCGGGCGGTCTGGGCGGCGAGGTGTTCGGCGCGATCACGCAACTGGACGTCGGCCGCGGTTTCGAGGCGGGGCTGTCGGTGGTCATCCTGGCCATCATTTTGGACCGGTTGACTGGTGCGCTGGGCGTTCGGCTGAGCCCGGTGACACGTGCCCGGTCCGCGGCGGCGACCGCCACCCGCGGCTGGCAGGCGGCGCTGCACTACCGGCCGCGGCCCGCGTTCGCACTCGCGGGCGTGCTCGTTCTCGCACTGGTCTCGGCCGGATTCGGGCTGACCGGCGACGACGAGGGGCAGGGTGGCAAGAAGCAGCTGACCATCGGTTACATCCCGTGGGACGAGGACATCGCCGTCAGCTACCTCTGGAAGGGCGAGCTGGAGAAGCGCGGCTACGCCGTCAAGCTCCAGCAGGTCGACGCGGGTCCGCTCTACTCGGGGCTCGCCGCCGGTCAGATCGATCTGTTCCTTGACGCCTGGCTCCCGGCCACGCACGCCGACTACTACGCCAAGTACAAGAACAAGATGGAGGACCTGGGCACCTGGTACGACAACGCCAGCATGCAGCTCGCCGTCCCCAAGGACGACCCGGCCAACAGCGTCGCTGACCTGGCCGCGAACCCCGGGCGCTACAAGGACCGGATCGTCGGCATCGAGCCCAGCGCGGGCGAGATGAAGATCGTCAAGGACAAGGTCATGCCCGGGTACGGCCTGGACGGCAAGTTCAAGCTCATCCAGGGCAGCACGCCCGCGATGCTCGCCGAGCTCACCCGTGCGACGAGCGCCAAGCAGCCGATCGTGGTGACGTTGTGGAAGCCGCACTGGGCGTACTCCACGTTCCCGATCAAGCCGCTGGCCGACCCGAAGGGCACCTTCGGCTCTGCCGAGAAGCTCCACATGCTCGCCCGGCAGGGCTTCAGCAAGGACTTCCCGGAGCTGACCGGCTGGCTGAAGAAGTTCAGGATGGCCGACCCGCAGCTGTTCCCGCTCGAAAACCTGATCATGAACAAGTACAAGGGTCAGGAGCCCAGGGCCGTGGAGGAGTGGGTCAAAGCCAATCCCGACTTCATGAAGAAGATCACCGGCTGATCACCACCCGGCGAACGCGCTGATCACCACCTGGCAAACAGGCTGATCGCCACCTGGCGAACGTTACGAAGGCCGCTCGGACATCGCGTCCGAGCGGCCTTCGGCCATCCTGTCGCGCACAGGGTCAGGACGCGTGGATGGCGACTGTGCGCCCACGGCAAGATCTCCGCCGTACCCCGGCAGGATCTCCGCTGCGGCCAGGTACCAGGAATGCCCGTCGATCTCGGGCAACGGAACGGTAACGATCTTCTCGACCCGCCCCCCACGCTACATGATCACCCGAGTAGCGTCCCTCCCGCAAACGATCTTGATCTTCGACGCCCCGAGACACCCTGAGGCGCCCCGAGACTCCCCTGAGACGCCCCCGCCGAGCCACCCCCGAGACGCCCCGAAGGGAACCGCGCCCATGCGTCGGCTTACCGCCACACTCACCGCCACCCTCGCGTTCGCCGCCATCACCGCTTGCTCCGCCGCCACCCCGAGCCAGGAAGGCTCGCTCGCCGGCGCCCGATCAAGCACGGGCACCAAGACCACGGCACTCGCGGGCAAGCTGCGCACCACCGCCAAGCAGGCGTTCGTCGGCGCCCGCGGCCCCGAGCAGCTGAACGGCCCCAACCTGCAGCCCATCTGGGGCCCGAACGACCCCGGCACCTGGGGCCAGGACACCTACGACCAGATCAAGGCCAAGGGCTTCACCGCGGTCCGGATGGTCCTCTTCTGGGACGACTTCGAGCCGAGCAAGGGCCGCTGGAACGAGACCGCGTTCAGCACCCTCTCCACGGCCCTCAACCGCGCCAAGGCCGCCGGCCTCTACGTGGTCTTTGACTGCGTGCACCTCGTCGGCACGCCCGAGGGCCAGTCGCGCGTGCCCGCCTGGGCGCAGACCGCCGACGGCATGGGCGCGGTGGCGACCAACGGCTTGGGCTTCCTCCAGCAACTGGCGACCCGCTTCGGCGCCAACGAGGCGCTCGCCGCGTACGACCCGGTGAACGAGCCGTACCGCTGGCCGGTTGATCACAAGAGCGTCCTCGCCGACTATACCAAGATCATCAACGCCATCCGCACCAAGGACACCAAGACCAGCATCATGATCGAGCCGACCTACGGCGACGCCAAGGTGCCGGACGCCGACCTCGCCGGGCTCACCCCGGCGAACCGCACCAACCTGATCTGGTCGTTCCACGACTACTACGTCGGCGGCAAGGGCGAGGGCTACAACTCCAACGGCATCGGCGTCACCCCCAACGCCTCCGACGGCGACACCGGCTACGACCCCGCCCACAAGGCCGACCTCGCCACGCATCTCCAGGTGCAGATCAACACGGCGACCAAGGCCGGCATGCCGCTGTGGATCGGCGAGTTCGGCATCGGCGCCGGCGCAACCGGCCACGACCAGTTCATCAAGGACAAGGTCGCCCTCTACAAGTCCAAAGGCATTGGCTACTCCTGGTGGGAGTACAAGGACAACGCGGGCGCCTTCAGCATGATCAATCACGAGGACGATTCCTGGAGGCCTTGGGTCGGCCTTCTCTTCTGACCAATGAACGGATGCTCATGCACCGCATAGCCATATCCCTTGCAGGCGCCGCGGCCCTCGCGGTCACCGCGACCGCCTGCTCCGGCGCCGAACGCCAAACCGGCCTCACCGCCGGGGCCGCTCCGGCCGCCCAAGCTAACCAGTCCAACCGGTCCGACCAAGCCGACCAGTCCAACCAGGCCGCCCAGGCGGCTGCGCTCAGCAAACTGCACACCACCGCCAAGGAGGCCTTCGTCCTTCCCAACGGGAAGGCTGTACGCCTGAACGGCCCGAACCTCCAGCCGATCTGGGACGCGAACTCCTCCGGCACCTGGAATCAGGCCACCTACAACGCCATCAAGGCCAAGGGCTTCAAGGGCGTACGAATGGTCCTCTTCTGGGACGACTTCGAGCCGCGCAAGGGCCGCTGGAACGAGAAGGCCTTCAAGACGCTCTCCACGGCCCTCGCCCGCGCCAAGGCCGCCGGCCTCTACGTCGTGCTCGACTGCGTCCATCTGTACGGCAAGCCCGAAGGCCAGTCCCGGGTGCCCGCCTGGGCCCGCAAGGCCGACGGCATGGGTGCGGTCGCGGCGAACGGACTGCGTTTCCTCCAGCAGCTCGCGTCCCGCTACGGCAAGAACCCGGCGGTCGCCGCGTACGACCCGGTGAACGAGCCGTACCGCTGGCCGGTCAACCACAAGAGCGTCCTCGCCGACTACACCAAGATCGTCAACGCCATCCGAGCCAAGGACACCAAGACCACCATCGTCCTGGAGCCGACCTACGGCGACGCAAAGGTCCCGGTCTCTGCGTTCACCTCGTTCAAGCCCGCCAAGCGCACCAACCTGGTCTGGTCGATCCACGACTACTACGTGGGGAACGCGGGTGTGGGCTACGACCGTAACGGCGTCGGCACTTCACCGAACGCCTCCGACGGCAAGACCGGCTACAAGCCCGCCAACAAGGCCAACCTGGCCAAGCACCTGAACGTCCAGATCGCCATGGCCAAGTCGGTCAAGCTGCCGATCTGGATCGGCGAGTTCGGCATCGGCGCGCGCGCAGCGGGCCATGACCAGTTCATCAAGGACAAGGTCGCCCTCTACAAGTCCAAGGGCATCGGCTACTCCTGGTGGGAGTACCACGACGGCAGCGGCGCGTTCAGCATGATCAACGCCAACGACTCCTGGAAGCCCTGGGCCACCTGGGTCCGCTGAGAGCGGCACCACGCCCGCACGGAAGTCGAGAACCGAAGACGCCCCGGCGATCCATCAGGATCACCGGGGCGTCATCGTTCAAACCCGCACGTCCTACTCGGCCCCGACCGGCTCCTTCTCGGTCGGCGCGGCGCCCTCGCCCTTGATGGAGCGGATGAGCAGCTGGGAGACGTCCACGACTTCCAGCGACTCCTTGGCGGCGCCCTCGTTCTTCTTCTCGTTGATGGCGTCGCCCAGCATCACCAGGCAGAACGGGCAAGCCGTGGAGACGGTGTCCGGGTTGGTCTCCAGTGCCTCGTCCACGCGCTCGGTGTTGATGCGCTTGCCGATGCGCTCTTCCATCCACATCCGGGCACCACCGGCGCCACAGCAGAAGCCGCGGTCCTTGTGCCGGTGCATCTCCTGCGTCTTGATGCCGGGCACCTTGGCCATGATGTCGCGCGGTTGCTTGTAGACCTTGTTGTGGCGGCCCAGGAAGCAGGGGTCGTGGTAGGTGATGTTCTCCTCGATCGGGGTGACCGGGGTGAGCTTGCCCTCGTCGACCAGGTGCGCGAGCAGCTGGGTGTGGTGCACGACCTCGTACTGGCCGCCGATCTGCGGGTACTCGTTGGCCAGCGTGTTGAAGCAGTGCGGGCAGGTGGCGACGATCTTCTTGACGCCCGCCTCGTTCAGCGTCTCGACGTTCTGCTGGCCGAGCATCTGGAAGACGAACTCCATGCCCAGGCGCCGCGCCGGGTCACCGGTGCAGGCCTCCATCGGGCCGAGCACGCCGAACTTGACGCCCGCGATGTGCAGCAGCTCGGCGACCGCCTTGGTCGTCTTCTTGGCCCGGTCCTCCAGGGCACCGGCGCAGCCGACCCAGAAGAGGTACTCCATGTCCTCGGGCATCTTCTCGTCGACGACCTCGACCTCGAAGTCCAGCTCCTCGATCCACTCGAGGCGCTTCATCTCGGACATGCCCCACGGGTTGCCCTTGTTCTCGAGGTTCTTCAGCATGACGCCGGCCTCGCTCGGGAACGAGGACTCGATCATCACCTGGAAGCGGCGCATGTCGAGGATGTGGTCGATGTGCTCGATGTCGACCGGGCACTGCTCGACGCACGCACCGCAGTTGGTGCAGGCCCAGAGGACGTCCGGGTGGATCACGCCGTCCTCGGCGACGAGCTCCTTGTCGACCTGCATGGCGAGCTTCTGCTCGTCGGTGAACTTCTCGCGCTCCTCCTCGGAGGCGAGCATGTACGGCGCCTTGGCGAACGCGTGGTCACGCAGATCCAGGACGACCATCTTCGGCGACAGCGGCTTGCCGGTGTTCCAGGCGGGGCACTGCGACTGGCAACGCCCGCACTCGGTGCAGGTGGCCATGTCGAGGAGACCCTTCCAGGTGAAGTCCTCGATCTTGCCGCGGCCGAAGGTGTCCTCGTCCGGGTCGGCCTCCTCGAAGTCCAGCGGCTTGCCGTTGCTCATCATCGGCTGGGCGGGGCCCAGGCCGTCGGGGCGGCGCTTGAACATGACGTTCAGCGGCGCGATGAAGATGTGCAGGTGCTTGGAGTTGACGACGATGACGAGGAAGACCAGCGCCACGCCGATGTGCAGCAGCAGGCCGACCGACTCCAGCACTTCGAGGGTGTCGTGGCTCATGCCGTCGAAGAGCTTGCCGGTGAGGTAGGAGAAGTACGCGCCCTTGCCGTACGCGAGGTTGCCACTGGCCGACGCGATGCCCCGGAAGAAGAACATCGTCCAGATGACGTTGAAGATCATGAAGAGGATGACCCAGGCGCCGCCCAGGTGCGATCCGCTGAAGCGGGACTTGCGGCCCAGCTTCTTCGGGGCGTTCTTGAACCGGATGGTCGCGAACGTGATCAGACCGGCCGTGCAGAGGAGCGCGATGGTGTCCTGGACGAACCCGATCGGACCCCAGGTCTGGATGAACGGAATGTGCTTGTCGAGCCCGAAGAGCAGGGCGACGCCCGCCTCCAGGTAGACGGTGGCGAGCAGGATGAAGGCCCACATGACCGCGGCGTGGGCGAGGCCCGCGACGGTCCATTTGAGCAGCTTCTTCTGCCCCATGACCTCGACGACCTGACCCTCGACGTCGGCCTTGGGGTCACGCTTGACCTGCAGGACGCGGTCGGGGTCGGGCTGGCCGCTCTTGAACAGCTTCCACAGGAACATCACTCGCCGGCCGGCGAGCGCCAACGCGACCGCCGTCCCGGCGAGCCCAATGATCAATGTGAGCCAGAACACTGTTCCGTCCTCCTGAGGTACGGGCGTTGGCTGTCAGCGTAGGGCTCGCGACAGACTGCATTTCATCCGGGGCCCGAATACTACTCGGCAGTAGCTTACGCGTCATAGCCGTCCCCACGACGAACGGGGCGCCCCCCTCGCCCGACGGCAAGGAGAGCGCCCCGAATCCGACCCCGCGATCAGCCTCCCGCGGCGTCGGCCTTGGTCGGCGCCACATTGGTCCAGCCGGCCCGGTCGATGGTCGACGAGGACAGCAGCGATCCGGCGGGCAGGTTCGCGTTGACCCCGCCCGGCTTCATGATCACGATGTCGTAGGCCAGGGCCCGGCCCCGCTTCTCATCGATGATCAACCGGTGCTCCAGCGTCCCGTTCTTCGTGCGCTCGATGAAGACCAGGGCGGTCCCCGTACGGCCCGCGCCGTCCTGCACCGGCCCGACGGCCTTGATCGCCTTGAGCTGCGCGAGCATCCTGAAGGCACCCGCCCGCACCTTCGGCGTCACCGGCATGTCGGTGATCAAACCCTTGGTCACATTCCAGAGCCAGTCGTCGGCCTTCATCGGCTCGCTCGTCGCCTCGGTGCTGTGTCCCCCGTACCAGCGCAGCAGCGAGGCCTTCAGCAGCTTGGGATCGGCGGGCAGTTCCCGCAAGTCCTTCATCGAGACGTTGCGCCCCAGCCAGAAGACCTTGTCTCCGTTGACCAGCTTCGAGTTGCTGGTCATGGCCTTGCCCGGCGCGACCTCGAAGTCCGCCGGCTTCAGGCGCCCGCTGTTGGGACCGGCCGGGAAGTGGATCTTGAACGTGGTCGGCGAGCCCGCGCGCTGCCAGGCGGCGGTGTCCTTCGCGGTCACCGGCTTGGCGCCCAGATACTGCTGCCGTGCCCAGGCCTTGCCGCCAGGCTTGTTCGGCGTCCACATCTCGTCCTTGTCCATGGTGACGATCATGTAGGGGTTCCCGCTCTTGCCCACCTGGTGGTGGTTCCTGCGGGTCGTCTCGACGTGCCAGTAGGCGCCCGTCGCGAGGGCCTCCTTGTCGGCACCGGCCGCGGCGGACAGCAGCACGGTCTGCGCGTTCATGGTCACCGGGGTCTGGGGCTCCCCCTTCGGCGTGCCACCGGCCTTCGGGCCCACCGTGCCCGGATCCCCCGGGCCGGCAGCGGTCGTGGCCACCACCAGCGCGGCCGCGGCGGCGGCGCCGACCAGGCCCAGCCCCCACATCGGCCGTATGCGGCGGCGCGCCGGGGCCACCGCATGGGAACGGGTCGAACGGGGCGGCACCGTCATCGCCCGCGTCAGTTCGGCCCTTCGGGTGGCCTCGTCGACCGGTGCCTGCGGGTCGAGCTCCCGCGGCCGGGCCTCCGCCAGCATGCGCAGCACATCTCGCGTCATGACAACTCCTCACTGGTGATCCCGACACGGGCACGGACAGCGGGGGCCGCGCCGGGCCCCGGCTCCTCGACCGCCCGCAGGAGCCGCTTGCGCGCCCGGTGCAGCCGTACGCGCAGCGCCGCGGGCGAACACCGCACGACGCGGGCCGCATCGCGCGGCGACAACCCCTCCCAGGCGACCAGGATCAAGATCTCCCGGTCGTCCTCCGAGAGCGTGGCCATGGCCCGCAGTACCGCGAGCCGTTCGGCCACCGCCTCGGCGACGTCCCCTTCCGCAGGTCGGCTCCACCTCCGCAGTTCGGCGTTGAACGCCTCCCGCCGGGCCTCGGCCCGGTAGTTGTCGCGCAGCACGTTGCGAGCGACGCCGAGCAGCCAGGGCAAGGCGGGCTCGGGCACATCCTTGAGCCGCCGCCACGCCACCGCGAAGGTCTCACTCACGACCTCGTCGGCGGCATGGTGCCCAGCACGGCTGACCGCATAGGCCCACACGCGCTGACGGCAGGCGTCATAGATCGCTGTGAAGCGCCGCGCGCTCTCGGAATCACCGGCCTCATCGGCCATCGCCCGCACCTCCGTCCATCCGTCCCGTGTTCTCCATCACCAGGAAGTGGAACGAAGGCGCCCATCGTTACCGATGAATCGCCATCAGGTGTAAATCATGGTCACCGTACCGTCATTGCAGAAGCGATTTCTGTAAGACAGACTTCCAATGATGGAGCTGTCCGGGGTGCGACGCGACATCGCACTCGCCTGCCGGGTGCTCGCGTACCAGGGTCTGGCCGCCGACGTCCTCGGACACGTGAGCGTCCGCGCCGACAACGGCACCAGCACCGACAAGGGCACGGGGACCGGCAGCAACGGCAACGGCAACGGGCGGATGCTGATCCGATGTCGCGGCCCTCAGGAGTCGGGCCTGCTCTTCACCAGACCGGAAGACGTGCATCTGGTCGACCTCGACGGCCCGTACGACGGCCTGCCCGGCGGATACGCGGTGCCGAGCGAGCTGCCCATCCACGCCGAGACCCTGCGCCACCGCCCCGACGCCATGGCCGTGGTCCACGCGCACCCGCCGGCGGTCGTCGCGGCCGACCTGGCAGGTCTGCGCCTCCGCCCGATCGTCGGCGCGTTCAACATCCCGGCGATGAGGCTGGCGGCCGACGGCATCCCGGTCTACCCGCGCGGGGTACTGATCCGGCGCACCGACCTGGCGGAGGAGATGCTCAGGGCGATGGGCCCGGCACCCGTGTGCGTGCTCCGTGGCCACGGTGTCACGACGACGGGCGCCACGATCGCGCAGGCCGTCGTCCGCGCCCTCAACCTCGAAGCACTCGCGCGCATCACCCTCGACACCGCGCGGGCGAGCGGCGCCGTCCAGTCCAGCGGCGCCGTCCATGCGGGTGGCGTCGTCCACGCGGGCGGCGCCGTCCCGCCCGACCTGCCCGCAGCGGACATCGCCGAGCTCCCGGATCTGGGCTCGACCCTGAACGAAGAGTCCGTCTGGCGTCATCACCTGGCCCGGCTGGCCCACGCCGGTCTCGGCCTCTGAAAGAAGGTCAACTGAAAGAAGGTCACCCAGTGCTCGATGTTGCAGCCGTCGTCGCCGACGTCCGGCGCGGCATGATCCCCGCGCACGTCTACAACGATCCGGAGATCTTCGCGCTGGAACGCGACCGGGTGTTCTCCCGCGCCTGGGTCTTCCTCGCCCATGAGTCGGAGATCCCCGAGCCCGGCGACTACGTCGTCCGCCGCGTTCTCGCGGACTCGTTCATCGTCGCCCGGGACGAGGACGGCACAGTGCGGGCCATGTTCAACATGTGCCTGCATCGCGGCATGCAGGTATGCCGGGCAGAGATGGGCAACGCCTCGCACTTCCGTTGCCCGTACCACGCGTGGACTTACCGCAACGACGGGCGGCTGGTCGGCCTGCCGTTCCACGTGGACGCGTACGGCGGCGAGGACGGGTTCGCCAAGGAGGGCCAGAGCCTGCTGCCGGCTCCGGCGCTCGACAGCTACCAGGGCCTGATCTTCATCAGCCTCGACCCGGATGCCCCGCCGCTGCGCGACCACCTCGGTGACTTCGCGTTCTACCTGGACCTCTACGCGCGGCAGAGCCCGGCAGGCCTGGAGCTGCGCGGACCGCAACGCTGGCGCATCAAGGCCAACTGGAAGATCGGCGCGGAGAACTTCGCCGGCGACAGCTACCACACGCCCCACACCCACGCGAGCGTCGTCGACATCGGGCTCTTCCGCGAGCCCAAGGCGAACAAGCGCAAGGAGGGCGCCCTTTACACCGCGGGGCCCGGCGCGGGCACCACCTACAAGCTCCCGCCGGGTGATCTCACCGCCAGGCTCCGCTACGTCGGCTATCCGGACGAGATGATCACGCGCATGCTGGCGTCGTGGACGCGCGCCCAGCGCGGGCTGGTCGAGGACGACGGCTTCATGGTCTCCGCGGCGACGCTCTTCCCCAACCTCAGCCTCGTGCACAACTGGCCGAAGATCGACGACAGGGGCACCGTGGTGCCGTTCATCTCGCTGCGCCAGTGGCAGCCGGTCTCGGCGAACGAGACCGAGGTGCTGTCGTGGTTCGCCGTGGACGCCGCCGCGCCCGAGACGTTCAAACACGATTCCTACAGGGCGTACGTGATGTGCTTCGGCAGCTCGGGCATGTTCGAGCAGGACGACGTCGAGAACTGGGTGTCGATCACCGACGTCGCGGCGGGCACCATGGCCCGGCGGCTCAACCTCAACAGCCGGATGGGGCTGACGTCCGCTGGAAAACCGCTCAAGCCGCCGCTCGCGGGCTTCTCCGGCCCCGGCACCGCCTACCAGGGCTTCGGCGAGTTCAACCAGAGGCACTGGTTGTCCATGTGGGGCGACCTTCTGCTCAGGCCACCGCCCTTGCACACCTCGGCCGACATGGGGGCCGCACAATGACCAGCGCAGTGAATGTGCCGCTCCGCTACACCGACCCCGACCATCAAGACGCGCACCAGTTCCTTGTCGAGGAGGCGGCGACGCTCGACCGCCAGGATTTCGCGGGCTGGCTGCGCCTGCTGACCGAGGACATCCGGTACGTGATGCCCGTCAGGGTCACCACGGCCCGCGGCGCGGGCTTCGACTCGCTCGCCGACATGGGCCACTTCGACGAGGACATGTACTCCCTGCGCAAGCGCGTCGAACGCTTCGGCACCCAGTACGCGTGGACGGAGGACCCGCCGTCGCGGACCCGCCGCCTGGTCACCAACGTCCGCACATTCCGCACGGCCCCCGGCGAACTCCGCGTCGAGTCGTACCTCCTGCTCTTCCGGAGCCGCGGCGACACCCGCGAACACGACCTGCTGTCGGCCGGCCGAGCCGACACGCTGCGCCCGGCGCCAGGCGGCCACCGGCTAGCCCGGCGCGAGATCACCGTCGACGAGTCCGTCCTCCGCACCCAGAACCTGGCCCTGTTCCTGTGACCGGGGTTCCTAGGACGGGTTCCCATGGCCGGGGTTCCCATGACCGAGGCAGGCTCCCATGACCGAACCCATCGTGATCGCCAACGAGTTCGCCGAAGTCCTCGTCGAGAAGGTCGAGACGCGCAACGGCACGCGGCTCCGCATCCGAGCGCCACGCGCGGACCGGGAGATCCTGCTCTGTCCGCTGGAGCTGGAGGCCCTCACCCGGCAGGACCACGATCTCTTCTCCCTGCTCCTTGCCGGCTGATGGGCTGGCTCAACGGGAAACGCGCACTGGTGGTCGGTGCGGGCTCGGGCATCGGCCGCGCCGTCCTCGACGCGTTCGACGCCGAAGGTGCCCGCACCGCCGCAATGGAGGTCGATCCGGCCAAGTGTGAACGGCTCGCCTACGAGCTGCCCGACTGCCTGGTCAACCACGGCGACGCCACCAGCCTGCCGCAGGCCGCGACGGCGGTTGAGGCCGTACGCGAGACGCTCGGCGGGCTGGACGTGCTGGTCAATTGCGTCGGGATCTTCGACTTCTACCGGGGTCTGACCGAGCTGGAGGACGCGACGCTGGACGACGCGTTCGACGAGACGTTCCGCATCAACGTCAAGAGCCAGCTGGTATCGGTGAAGGCCGCGCTGCCCGAGCTGCGGCTGTCGCACGGCTCGGTGGTGCTCACCGTGTCGACGTCGGGCTTCTATCCGGGGCGCGGCGGGATCCTCTACGTGGCCTCGAAATTCGCCGTGCGCGGTTGTGTCGTCTCACTCGCCCACGAACTGGCGCCCGACATACGGGTGAACGGTGTGGCTCCGGGCGGAACGCTCGGCACCGAACTCACCGGACCCCGGAGTCTCGGCCTGGACGAACGACGTCTTGGCGAGGCACCCGGCCGTGAAGAGGACCTCAAGAGCCGCACGCCGCTCGCCGTCGCGTTGACCGGTGCCGACCACGCGGGGAGCTATGTGTTCCTCGCCTCCGACCAGGCCCGTGGCATCACCGGGACGATCGTGCACTCCGACGGCGGCATCGGCATCCGCTGAGCGACCCGAAATAAGGCGGCGGACCCGAGGTCAGGAGTGGTCCCGAAGTCAGGCGGCGGACCCGAAGCCCACCAAGTGGGCCAGCCGTTCGGCCTCCTCGCCCAGGTGTGCGGCCAGGTCCCCGGCGCGTTCCCCGGACAGCCGGGCGACGGGCGCGGAGATCGCCAGCGCCGCGACCGGCCTGCCGTTCGGCCCGAGCACCGCGACCGCCACGGACGCGACACCGTCCTCGCTCTCCTCGTGGTTGACCGCGTGGCCCCGCTCGCGCACGCGGGCCAGTTCGGCCATCAGTTCCACCGGATCGGTGATGGAACGCCCCGTCTCCTTCGGTAGCGGCCGCCCGGCCGGGAAGAGGGCGGCAACCTCGGCCTCGGGCAGGGCCGCCAGCATCGCCTTGCCGGATGCCGTGCAGTTGGCCGCGAGCGTCGTGCCGGTACGGGCGGCCACTCGCAAGGACTTGGTGCTCTCCACCGCGTCCAGGTAGCGGACCATCGGCCCTTCGAGTGCCACCAGGTGGACCGTCTCCCCGGCCCACGCCGCGAGATCTTCCAGCAGCGGCCGGGCATGCAGCCGGATGTCCATGTTGCGGACGGCCGAGAGCCCGATCTCCACGAGCATCGGGCCCGCCACGTACACCCGTGAGTCCGGCTCCTGCCGTACGAAGCCGTGATAGGCCAGCATCGCCAGCAGGCGATGCGCGGTCGAGTGCGCGACGCCGAGGAACTCCCGCGCCTCCGACAACCGCACCTTCTCGTTCTCGCGGAACAGCGTCAGCAGCCGCAGGGCGTTGTCGACCGACGCGATCGGATACGCAGGCCGCGGCCCACCACCATTCCGAAGGCCGTCCTCCTCAACACCATCTTTCTGCACACCAGAACAATAGAGCGGAACGCTATGCGAACACTGTACGCACTTGCGCGCTGCCATCCTCATGCGTACAGTGTTCGCAAGACGGGAACGAGGTTCCCATGGAGTGAGGGGTGTTCTGATGGAAGCAGTGGAAGGTCGCAACCCGCGGCGCTGGTGGATCCTCGTCGTGCTGTGCCTGAGCACGCTGGTGCTGGTGATCGACAACATGGTCCTGACCGTGGCGATCCCGCCGCTGGCCGAGGACATCGGCGCGACCCCCCAGGACGCGCAGTGGATCTTGGAGTCCTACATCCTGGTGTTCGCCGGGCTGCTGCTCACCTCGGGCAGCCTGTCCGACCGGTTCGGCCGCCGGAAGGTCATGATCATCGGCTTGGCGCTCTTCGGGATCGCCTCACTGGCCGCGACCTTCGCAACGAGTCCGGAGCAGCTGATCGCGGCCCGGTTCGCCATGGGCATCGGCGGAGCGCTGATCATGCCCAGCACCCTGTCGATCCTGATCACCGTCTTCGACGACGACGAACGCCGCAAGGCCATGGCCGCCTGGTCCGCCGTCGCGATGCTCGGCCTGGTCGGCGGCCCCATCCTTGGCGGCGCCCTCATCTCCGCCTTCTGGTGGGGTGCCGTCTTCCTCATCAACGTCCCGATCGCCGCCGCCGCCATCATCGCCGCCATCGTCCTGATGCCCGAGTCCAAGGGCCCCTGGCAGAAGCCCGACCCCCTCGGCACCGTGCTCTCCGTGGTCGGCATGACCTCCTTGGTCTGGGCCATCATCGAATACCCCAAGCACGGCCTCACCTCGCCCGTCACCCTCACCGCGTTCGGCATCGCACTGGCCTCCCTCACCGCGTTCGTCATCTGGGAGATGCGCACCGACGCGCCGATGGTCCCGCTCAAGCTGTTCCGTGACCGCAACTTCTCCGGCGGCAGCCTCTCGCTGACCCTGGTCCAAGTGGGCAACGGCGGCCTGCTGCTCGTCCTGACCCAGTACCTGCAGTTCGTCCTCGGCTTCTCGGCCACCAAGGCCGGGCTCGCGTTCATCCCGATGGCCGTCTCGTCGCTGTTCTTCAACGGCCTGGGCGCCGCCCTCGGCAACAAGATCGGCAACCGGGTGCCCGCCGCGATCGGCATGCTCGTGGTGGCCGCCGGCTTCGGGATGATGGCCACGCTGTCCCCCGGGGACGGTTTCGCCAAGGTCGCCGTCGCGCTGCTGGTCTTCGGCGCCGGCGCCGGGCTGGCCCAGCCCGCGATCGTCGCCGCGCTGATGGGCGCCGTCCCCGCCGAGCAGGCCGGAGTCGGCTCCGCCCTCAACGACACCATCCAGCAGGCTGGCGCCGCCCTCGGCATCGCGATCCTCGGCAGCGTGGTGGCGAGCGCCTACACCGGCGCCATGCCGGATGACGCTCCCGAGGGCGCCCGCCACAACATCAGCGAGGCCCTCGCCCTCGGTGACAGCGGGCTGGCCACCACCGCCCGCGAGGCCTTCACCACCGCGATGTCCAGCGCCTTCACCATCAGCGCCGCCGGCGTCGTAGCCGCCGCGGTCCTGGCCTTCCTGGTGATGCGCGACAAGAAGAAGACCACCCCGAACGAGACGGCCCCGAACGCGACTGCCCCGGCCGAGGAGCGGGTCGCCACGGCGCTGAGCCACTGATCGCCCGCCCCTCCTCCGCGCAACCGCCCCGCCGATCCAATCGGCGGGGCGGTTCCGCGTTCCGTGGACGGCTACTCGTCAGGCAGGTAAGCGCTCAGGGCGCGCAGGCCAGCCAGGACCTCCTCGGCAGTCGGGGCGGATTCGGGGTCAGTGAGGTGCTGCATCATCACACCGCTGACCAGGGCCAACTGCACCGCTCCGAGTGAACGGACGGTCTCTTCGGGCAGGTCCTCCTCCGCCTCACCCGTGACCACACGCGCCATGCCGCTGCGCCCCTGCCCCTGACCCGCGGCCATCTGCGCGCGCAACTCCGAATCCCGTTGCGCCCGGAGCACGGTTTCGAGGTTGGCGATCCAGAAAGTCCGGTTGGTCGAGAACGACGCGACCAAGCGCCGCCAGAGAGCAGCAAAGGCCGCCGCGTCGCCGGCCTCCTCGTGCTCGCCGATGAACGCGTCGCCGCCATCGAGCGCCTGGAAGAGCGCCTCGTTCAGCAGCGCATCCTTCGACCCGAAGTGGTAGCCGATGGCGGCCATGCTCACGCCCGCCGCCGACGCGAGGTCGCGCACGGTCGTGCGTTCGTAGCCCTTCTCGAACAGGCACTGCTTGGCGGCCTCGAGCAGCTTCTCCCGGTTGCCCATGGCACGACACTACCAACGATCTGGGACGAGTGTCTTACGCGGACGCCTTGCACACGCGTCTTGCGCGTTTGCCCAAATTCGGGCTACAGTCCTCCCACTGACAGAGCAAGCCCGGTTGGGAGCAGGAATTGAGCACGAAGATGAGCAACAAGAGGCGTCAATCCGCCGCGGTCGCCGTCGCGGTCGTTGCGACCTTCGGCGGCACGGTCGCGGTGGGTTCCGCCACTGCGGCACCGAGCGCCCCCACGCGGGTCATGACCGTTGAGGGCCCGCTGCGGGGTGCGGTCTCCGGGGATGTCCGCACGTTCCAGGGCATCCCCTACGCGGCGCCACCGACCGGTGCTCTGCGGTGGAAGTCACCGCGACCGGTCACGCCCTGGTCGGCTCCCTTGGACGCGCGACAGCCGCGCAGCGCCTGTCCGCAACCCTCCGACCAGCCGATCGCCGTGCCCGGCACAAGCGGCGAGGACTGCCTGTACGCGAACGTGACGACTCCGGCGAAGGCCGCGAAGCGCCTGCCGGTGATCGTGTGGATCCACGGCGGCAGCTTCGTCTACGGCGACGGGGCGACCTACAAGGCCGCCAAGCTGGCGACCAGGGGCAACGCGGTCGTCGTGACCGTCAACTACCGGCTGGGCGTCTTCGGTTTCCTCTCCCACCCGGGCCTGCGCGCCCCGGCCAACCTGGGGCTCCTGGACCAGCAGGCGGCGCTCAGGTGGGTGCGGCGCAACGCGGCCGCGTTCGGCGGCGACGCCCGCAATGTGACGATCATGGGCCAGTCGGGCGGCGGGTACAGCGTCTGCGCTCAGCTCGCGTCACCTGGCGCTCGCGGCCTGTTCGCCAAGGCGATCGTCCAGAGCGCGGGATGCGCCGGGAAGGACGGCTCGATGTCAGTGAAGCAGGCGCATGACAACGGCATCGCCACTGCCAAGGCACTCCACTGCGGTGACGTGGCCGACGCCGACGCGTGCCTGCGGCGCGTGAAGACGGACGACCTGATCAAGGCCACCGCTGCGGGCCACGAGGGTTACCGTCCCGTCGTCGACGGCACGGTCCTGCCCCTGGCTCCGGCGCGTGCCCTCGCCACCGGCCGATTCCATCGGGTGCCGGTGCTGCATGGTTCCACGCACGACGAGATGAGCGGCCCGGTCGGGGCTGAGGAGGCGATGACCGGCAAACCGCTCACGCCTGAGGGTTACGCCGAGAAGGTCAACGAGTCGTTCAGCGACGACGCGGCGGCGGTGCTCGCCGAATACCCCGCCGGGAGCCACGGCTCGCCCGGCGCCACGCTCGCGGCGGTGCTCACCGACTCCGAGTGGTCGACCGCCGCCTTCGACACCCAGCGCACGCTCGCCCGCCATGTGCCGGTCTACGCGTACGACTTCGCCGACGCGGACGCCCCGTACTTCAAGGGCTTCCCCCGGCCGAAGAGCTTCTCCCTCGGCACCGGGCACATGATCGACCTCGCGTACCTCTTCGAGAACGACCTGTTCGAGCCGCTCAACGAACGTCAGGGCGGGCTCTCGGACACGGTGATCTCCTACTGGAGCCGCTTCGCGCACACCGGGCGGCCCGGCGGGCACGGGACGCCGGCGTGGCAGCGATTCACGCCGCGCGACGCGTACGTCCAGAAGCTCGCCTCCGGGAAGGACGGCATCGGCCGCACCGACTTCGCCGCCGACCACCACTACGCGTTCTGGAAGTCGCTCCAGCGATGACACCCTGTTCGGGCGCGTGGACTCCTTGCCGAACGGCTAGGAGTCCACGCGAACGGCTAGGAGTCCACGCGTTCGAATACGGCGGCCAGGCCTTGGCCGCCGCCGATGCACATGGTCTCCAGGCCGTAGCGGGCGCCGCGCCGGTCCATTTCCCGGGCGAGGGTAGCCAGGATCCGGCCGCCGGTCGCGCCGACCGGGTGGCCGAGTGAGATGCCGGAGCCGTTGACGTTGGTGCGGTCCCAGTCGGCGTCCTTGAATCCCCACTCGCGGCTGACGGCAAGCACCTGGGCGGCGAACGCCTCGTTCAGCTCGATCAGATCGATGTCGGCCAGCGTCAGCCCGGCCGCCTCCAGTGCCCTGGCCGTGGCAGGCACCGGCCCGATGCCCATGGTGCGCGGCGGCACCCCGGAACGCGCCCACGACACCAGCCGGACGAGAGGACGAAGGCCCAGCTCGGCAGCCCGTTCCGGCGTCGTCACCACGGCCACCGCGGCGGCGTCGTTCTGGCCGCTGGCGTTCCCGGCGGTGACCGTCGCCTCGGGGTCGGCCTTACCCAGCACCGGCTTCAGCTTGGCCAGGCTCTCCACGGTCGTGCCGGGACGCGGGTGCTCGTCGGCGTCCACGACGGTCTCGCCCTTGCGGGAGCGGACGGTCACCGGCACGATCTCGTCGGCGAAGCGGCCCTCCTTCTGGGCGGCCACAGCCCGCTCGTGCGAGCGTACGGCCAGCTCGTCCTGTTCAAGGCGCCCGATGCCGTACTCGCGACGGAGGTTCTCGGCGGTCTCCAGCATCCCGCCGGGCACGGGGTGGTTGACGCCGCCCGCCGTGACCCTGCCGCGGGCCAGGGCGTCGTGCAGTTCGAGCCCGGCACCGCGGATGCCCCAGCGCGCCTCCGTCGTGTAGAACGGCGCGGTGCTCATGCTCTCGGTGCCCCCGGCGAGGATGAGCTCGCTGACGCCGGTCTGCACTTGCATGGCGGCGTTCAGCACGGCCTGGAGGCCGGAGCCGCAGCGCCGGTCGACCTGGCTGCCGCCCACCTCGACCGGGAGCCCGGCGTCGAGCGCCGCGACCCGGCCGATCGCGGGAGCGTCGGAGTTCGGGTTGCACTGGCCGAGGATCACTTCGTCCACCGCGTCGCCGGGCAGCCCGGTGCGCGCGAGCACCGCCTTGATCACAGTGGCGGCCAGCTCGACCGGCGACACCGTCGTGAACACCCCGCCGAACCGGCCGATCGGGGTGCGCACCGGCTCACAGATCACCGCTTCGCGCATCGTTTGCTCCTTACGCTGGTGTTTCTCGCAGGCTACGGTTCCGGACGGCCCGCACTCCATCGTCCTTCCACTGAGTGGTTGAGTGGCAGGGGCCGGTGGCGTGGGCCACATCACGTATGAATATATTTCTAGAATGTCTTTCTAAGATGAGGGGTCGGGCATGGAGCAGTGGGCGCGGCAGGTATCGGCGATCAGGGTCATCGGCACCGGGGTGATGGGGCGCGGCATCGCCCAGCTCGCGGCGGCGGCCGGGATCACCGTGGAGCTCGCCGATGCCCGCACCGAAGCCGTGGACGAGGCCATTTCCTACATCGGCGGGATGTACGACAAGCTCGCCGCCAAGGGCCGGATGAGCGAGCAGGACGCGGCGGCGGCGAAGACGCGACTCCGTCCGTTGAACGACCCGCTCGCCGCGGCACCGGACTGCGATCTTGTGATCGAGGCCGTACGCGAGGACCTGGAGACCAAGCGGGAGCTCTTCGCCGCCCTGGAGAAGGTCGTCGGCGAGCGGACCGTCCTCGCCACCAACACCAGCTCGCTCTTGGTCACCGCGATCGCCACCGCGCTGTCCGACCCGTCCCGCCTGGCCGGACTGCACTTCTTCAACCCGGTCCCGCTGATGCGCCTGGTCGAGGTCATCGCCGGCGCCCGCACGGCCGGCTGGATCCCGGACGCCCTGACCGATCTCGTTCGGCGTATGGGACACGAGCCCGTGCGCGCTCCCGACACTCCCGGCTTCCTCGTCAACCACGCCGGTCGCGGCCTGCCCACCGAGGCGCTGCAGATCCTCTCCGAGGGCATCGCCGAGCCCGTGGACATCGACCGCATCGCCCGCGACGTGCTCGGCCTCAAGATGGGCCCGTTCGAGCTCATGGACCTGACCGGCCTGGACGTGTCCCATCCCGTTCTGGAGACCGTCTGGTCCGGCTTCTACAACGAGCCGCGCCTCCGCCCGTCCCACATCACCCGTGCCCGCTACGAGGCCGGGCTCCTCGGCCGCAAGACCGGCGAGGGCTTCTACAAGTACGTGGACGGCGCCAAGCAGGAGCCGCCCGAGCCCACCCCGCCGTCCGCCGCGCCCCGTCCGATCTGGGTGGATGTCGAAACCGACTCGGAGGCGCGCGACCGGCTCAACGCCCTGCTGCTGGAGACCGACGTCACGGTCGAACACGGCAAGGAGCCGTCCGACGAGGCGATCGTCCTGACCGCCCCATACGGTTCGAGCGTCACGACACACGGAAGCATCCACGATCTGCCGCTGGAACGCACCTTCGGCGTCGATCCGCTCGGCGGCTTCGCCTCTCGCCTCACACTGGCGGTCCATCCCGGCACGGACCCCGCCGCCGGTCGATCCGCCCTCGCCGCCCTGGCCTCCACCGGACGCCCGGTCACCGTGGTCCGGGACGCTCCTGGATCGGTGGCCCAGCGGCTCCTCGCCTCGATCGTGAACGTCGCGTGCAGCATCGCCGAGCAGCGCCTGGCAGATCCACGCGACATCGACACCGCCGTACGGCTGGGGCTCGGGTATCCGCGCGGTCCGCTGGAGTGGGGCGACCACGTAGGCCCGGAGACCGTCCGGAGCATCCTGGTCAGACTCCAGCGGGGCACCAACGACCCGCGTTACCGGCCGAGCCAGTGGCTGGTCGAGCGCGCGAAGGCGGGACTGCCGTTGACCTCCATCGGGACGACCCCCGCCGACCTCTACCGCTAAGGCCGACGTTTACCGCTAAGGACGTACGACATGGACTTGGAACTCAACGAGACCCAGGCCGCCTTCCGGAAGATGGCGGCGGAGTTCGTGGACGCGGAGATCGTGCCCAACGTGCGGGAGTGGGACCGGCGTGAGGAGGTCGATCTCGGAATCGTGCGGCGCCTGGGCGAGCTAGGCTTCCTCGCCCTCGGAATTCCGGAGGAGTACGGCGGCGTCGAGTGCGACATGGTCGGCTACACGACGGTGATCGAGGAGCTCGGGCGGGGCGACTCGTCGGTGCGCGGCATCGTGTCGGTGTCGCTCGGGCTCGTGGCCAAGTCGATCGCCGCGCACGGCACCGAGGCGCAGAAGCAGGAGTGGTTGCCGCAGCTCACCAGCGGCGAGGCGCTCGCCTGCTTCGCGCTGACCGAGCCAGGCACAGGCTCGGACGCCGGGTCGCTGATCAGCCGGGCGCGCCGGGACATGAAGGGGGCAGGGGAGGCGGGCGGGTGGGTGTTGAACGGTCAGAAGACGTTCATCACCAACGGCACGTGGGCGAAGGTCGCGCTGGTGTTCGCCCGGACGAGCGACGACGGCGGTCGCGGGGTCACGGCCTTCCTCGTCCCGACCGACCTGCCCGGCTTCACCGCCAACACCATCCACGGCAAGCTCGGCCTGCGCGGCCAGGCCACCGCCGAGCTCGTCCTCGAAGACGTCCGTGTGCCGGACTCAGCGCGGCTCGGCGAGGTCGGCAAGGGCCTCGGCATCGCGCTCGGGGCGCTCACCAAGGGCCGCATCTCGGTCGCGGCGGGCGCCACCGGCCTCGCGCAGGGTGCGTTGAACGCGGCGGTGAAGTACGCGGGTGAACGTGAGCAGTTCGGCCGCCCGATCGCCGCGTTCCAGCTCGTCCAGGAGTTGCTCGCCGACTCGGCCGTGGAGGTCGAGGCCGCACGGCTGCTCACCTGGCGGGCCGCGTCGATGGCCGACCGGGGCGCCGGACGTCAGGACCTGGCCACCGCCGCCTCGATGGCGAAGTACCACGCCAGCGAGACGGCGGTGAAGGTGTCCAACAACGCGCTCCAGGTCTTCGGCGGCTACGGCTACACCGACGAGACCCCAGTCGGGAAGTACGTGCGCGACGCCCGCGTCCTCACCCTCTACGAGGGCACCAGCCAGATGCAGAAGCTCATCATCGGCCGGGCACTGACGGGCATCGACGCCCTCGTCCCCCGCTAGAACTCGCCCCTAGGGGCGTGTGCCTGGCGGAGCCCTTAAGCGTGCGCCTGGCGTGTCCTTAGGCGTTGCCTAGCCGAGCTTGCCGAGCGGGTAGTCCGGGACCGTGTTCGTCCAGCCGTACGAGACGATCGCGCGGTAGCCGGTCACGGTCGCGGGCTTGCGCACATCTTGGTGCGCCAGCACGCGCCCGGTCGCCGGGTCGATCACCAGCCACTCCTCGTGCTGGCCGCCCTTGACGACCGGGCGGGCGATCGCCGTGCCCTTCCGGCCGAGCGGGTCGGTGACCTGGCCGACGACTCGGAGCCCCGGGTCGGTGGCGAGCAGCCGGTAGGTCGCGCCGAGCGCCTTCGGCGACGCGGGCGTGATGCCGATCTTCTGCGCGTTGCCGAACAGCCATTCCGCAGGGTCGATCGAGCCGCCCTCGGCCTTCTCCAACCGCTTGAGCGTTCGCGTCAGGAAGGCCTTGAGGGTCTGCGGGTCCTCCGGCAGCCTGCGCACGTCCGGCGGCGTGAGGCTGCCCCATTCCTGGAGGCGGAACGCGTGCCCGCCCGGCACCTTGACCTTCGTCCAGCCGGTCGGGCCGCTGTCGGTGGTGCGTTCGGGCTGCGGCTTGCCGCCGTTCTGGATGGTCCTCGGGCCGCCCTCAGGCGCGGGACCGAGGTAGCGGCTGCCCAGGCTGCGTTCTGCGGACCATGCCTCGCGGCCCGGTCCGGCGTCCCACCACCCCGACTGCCTGCTTGTATCGAACTCGCCCTTGCCCAAAGTCATCGTGTGGCGCTCCTGCGACACCATGTGCCAGTACTTCCCCTGGGTGAGCGGCGTCCGTTCGACCTTCGACGCCGCCGAGAGCAGCACCGTACGGGCCGACATCGGCACCGCCGATCTGGAGGCGTCGGGCGCGCGGGGCGTCGTGCCGGAGGACATCCCGACCGCGATGGCCGTCACCGCGGCGACCGCCCCGGCGGCCAGCGCCGGAGCCGCGATGCTCCAGCGCGGCATCGAGAACCGTGGCGTCCGCCTGGGCGACCGGACCTCCCGCACCAGCCGCGCACGTCCTTCCTCGACCGACCGTTCGGACGGCTGCTCGTCGAGCAGCGTGCTGATCATCCGCATTTCGTCCATCGCTACAGACCTTCCAGTTCGAGGGCGGCGCGCAGCTTGCGGCGCGCGCGGTTGAGACGGGAGCCGACCGTGCCGTACGGGATGCCCAGCGCGGCCGCGACCTCGTCATGGCCGAGTTCGCTCAAGGCCACGAGGAGCACGACGTCGCGTTCCTTCGCCGACAGTGCGGCGAGCGCCCGGGCAAGCTGCGGCTGGAGGCCTTCGGCGGTCACCCACGTGACGACCCGTTCCTCGTGGCTGCCGAGCGCGGGATCGGCCCCGACCTTGGCGAGGGCCTGGTAGCGGCGGGTCTCGGCGCGGCGGTGCTGCGATACGAGCTTCGTCGCGATGCCGAAGAGCCATGACCGCAACGAGCCCTTGCCCCCGTCGAAGCTCTTGCGCCGCCGGAACGCGGCCAGGAAGGTCTCGGCGGCGATGTCGTCGGCCTGCTGCGAGCCGAGGCGGCCCGCGACATAGCGATAGATGACCGTGTAATGGCGGTCGTAGACGGCGGTGAAACGTTCGGGGTCGTGCAACGACTCACTGATGAGCCGCGCGTCCTCCGTGTTGATCGCGTGATGCGGTGAATGCACGTGATGCGCCGCTCCGGAGTCCGACGTTCGGTCGTCGTCGGGCGGCGCATCCACGGGGTAGGTCATGGGGGAACCTTCCGGGATCATGTGTCCGGCTGTCACCCCTACTCCGTCGCTGCGGCCGATCTCTTTCGCTCCGGAGGGCCATCGATTTCCGCGGGCTCGTCATGGCGAGCACGGAAGAGGACCAGGGACAGCAACGAGGCGGCGAGCGTCAGCGCGGCGGCGGAGTACGCGCCGACCGACAGGCCGTGCACGAACGCGTCGCGGGCGGCGTCGGCGAGGGCGGAATCACCGAAACCGAGCGCCTCGCCCAGCGAGTGGCGCGCGGCGGCGGGCGCGTCACCGGGCAGTTCGCGAGCGTAGGCGGCGGAGATGAGGCTGCCGAGCACCGCGACGCCGAGCGCGTTGCCGATCTCCTGTCCCGAGTCGTTCACCGCCGAGCCGATGCCCGCCTCCTCACGCGGAAGGGCGGCCATGAGCGTGCTGTACGCGGGCGGGGAGCCCATGCCCGCGCCGAGCCCGAGAACCGTGAGGCCGGCCACGATCGCGGAGTAGCCGTCGCCCGGTGCGACCATGCCGACGAGCCCGAAGCCGATCGCGATGGCGAAGAAGCCCAGCGTGAGGACGGTCCGGCTGCCGAGCTTGGCGTCCAGGCTCGCACCGAGGCCGTTGCCGACTCCGGCGGCGATCGCGACCGGCAGCAGGGCGAGACCGGCCTTCAGCGGCCCATAGCCCAGGACGAGCTGGAGAAACTGCGTGAGCGCGAAGAGCGTGCCGGCGATCGAGAACGAGAAGACCGCGATCATCAGCGCGGCACCGCTGAATTCGCGGCGCCGCAGCAACCGCAGGTCGAGCATCGGCTCGGGGTTGCGGGCCTGCCACACGACGAAGCCGCCGAGTGCCAGGACGGCCACGACCAGGCCGCCCGCCGTCCGGGTGCCGGTCCAGCCGTGTTCCGGGCCGGAGATGATCGCCCAGACGAGCGCGGACATGCCGAGCGTCGACAGCAGCGCGCCGGGGACGTCCGGGCGGCGGCGCGGCCCGCGCGACTCCGGTACCAGGACGAGCAGCCCGATCACCGCCACCACGGCGACGGGCACGTTGACCAGGAAGACCGAGCCCCACCAGAAGTGCTCCAGCAGCAGGCCGCCCAGCGTGGGCCCGGCCGCGACGCCGACCATCGAGGTGGCGCCCCAGATCCCGAACGCCTTGGCGCGCTCGTCCGGCGCGAACACCTGGGCCATGATCGACAGCGTTCCCGGCATCAGGAACGCGCCACCGACGCCCATCAGCGCGCGCATCGCGACGAGCATGCCCGGCCCGTCGGCGAACGCCGCGAACGCCGAACCGCCGCCGAACAGGGCGAACCCGATGAGCATCGCGCGCCGCCGGCCGAAGCGGTCGCCGAGACTCCCGGCGGTGAGCAGCAGTCCCGCGAAGACGAGCGAGTAGGCGTCGATCACCCACTGCACGTCCGAGGTCGTCGCAGGCAGATCGGCGAGCAGGGACGGGATCGCCACGTTCAGGATCGTGTTGTCCACCACGACCACGAAAAGGCTGAGGCACAGCACGCCGAGGATCTGCCAGCGGCGGGGATGCGGGGTGAACGTCTCGGGAGGGGACATCGGCTCTCTTCTCTCGTACAGTGTTCGAGTTGACTCGCACACTGTACGAGCAAGGTCGCACACCGTTCAAGTCCCGGTACCCTGTACGAGAACCGCGAGGAAGGACTGCCCATGGCGGAGCGACCGACGTCGGTCTGGACACGGCCGCAGAAGGCACGCCGGGAGCAGCCCACTCTCGGCCGCGACCAGATCGTGGCGGCGGCGCTCGAACTGCTCGACGCCGAGGGCCTCAACGGGCTGAGCATGCGCCGCCTCGGCACGCGGCTGAACGCTGGAGCGACCACTGTCTACTGGCATGTGGCGAACAAGGACGAGCTTCTGGAGCTCGCGCTCGACCACGTCATGGCCGAGGTCCACACGCCCGACCCCGCCGGGCACGGCTGGCGGGCCGCCGTCATCGGATACGCGGGCAGCCTGCGCACGATGATCCACCGGCACCCCTGGACGGTGCCGCTCTTCGGCAGCCGTCCCATGCTCGGCCCGAACGCCGCCCGCGCGATGGACGAGCTCCTCGGCGCCTGCGACCAGGCCGGATTCAGCGCGTACGACCTGGAGTACGCGCAGGCGGTCGTCAACGACTACGTGATCGGCGCGGCGGGCAGCGAGGCGAGCTGGCGCGCCAACCAACAGGAGTTCAGTGCCGAGGACTGGATGGCCTCCATGGGGCCCTACCTGGAGGTGAACGACGAGCGGCACCCGCGCCTGACCGCCCACCTTCGGGAGGTATGGGCCAAGGAAACCAACGAGGTCATGGAGGGCCGGTTCGCCTTCGGGCTCGGCTGCCTCCTGGACGGCCTCGAAGCCCGGGCGCAAGACCGCGCCCCCGGAGTCCGTTGACTGCGAGGGCGCGATCCTTGGAGTCCGTTGACTCCGGGGGCGCGATCCTTGGAGTCCGTTGACTGCGGGGGCGCGGTCCTGGAGTCCGTTGACTCGGGGGCGCGGTTCTGGAAGCACGCCGTCGGCCTAGGTCAGAAGGGCAACTCCACCAGTGGCTTGGGTCAGAAGGGCAGCTCCACCAGTGGCTTGGGCTGGCTGTCGGTCCACCCGGCGTCCCGAGTGGCCCAATAGTCGATCACGAACCCGGGCTTCTGCATGCGGTACGGGCCGCCCGGCTTCGTCAGCACCGATTGGTCCGAGAGCACCTCACCGGTCTGGGGATCGATGATGATCTCGCCGCGTGAGCCGAAGTCCCCCTTCTCCGCCTCGGGCTCGTTCGAGAAGGTCGGCAGCGGCACATCGCGTTTGCGCTGCGGCGTGTCGATGGTCACCGCCACACCTCTGCGACCGAGCGGGTCGGTCTTCTCGCCCACCACCCGCGCGTCGGGCTGAGCGGCCAGCGCCCGGAGGAGCCCTGCGCGTACCTGGGGCGATACCGGGATGTTCAGGAGCCCGACCACGTGGCGGGCGGCGGAGTCCACCCCATCGCCGGGCCTTCTCCCCGGCGGCGGCGGCCAAGGCTTGGAATCGCGGAGCAGTTCGGCCAGCTTCGCCGGCTCGGGGGACAGCTCGCGCACCTGCCGGGTCGTCATCGTTCTGCCCCGGACAGAGAACGATCCACCGCCACGCGGGTCGGGGTCGTCCGCCCTCCACGGAGTGGCCCGCCGGCCGTAGATCTGGAAATGGTCGTTGGACCAGACCCGGAACATCGCCGGTGACCCCGCACGCCGCCAGCCCGCCTCGTCCGCCGCGGTCAGCGGCCTGGCGGGGAGGTGACGTCCATAGGACCCGGTGCCGTCGCCCTTCTTGGCACCCAACCATTTGAAGTACTCGGTGTGCGCCCCGACGATCGCGTACTCGCCGGTCTTCGCGCGGATGATGTAGGACTGCCCGGAGACCATGCTGGTGTACCAATAACGGCCCCGCGTCGCCGGGAGGCGTTCGGCCCGGGCGGCCACCGCGAGCAACAGGTCGCGCCCCGCCTGCGCACCCGGCCCGCCCGCCGGACCGCGGTCCGGCTCTGCGGGCGCGCCGCCCAGGAGCACGATGCCGGTGACCGCCGCCGCGGCCGCGGCGACCATGCCCAGCCCCGCCTGCGCACGCCATCCGAACCGGCGGCGCCGACCTGGCGTCGGCTCGTCCGTCGGCCCCACAGTGATCACTTGAACGTCGTCTGTGGCCTCTCCCACTGGTCCGGCGAAGTCGAGGCGGTCCGATCCACGGTCCAGCAGCGCGCGGGCGCGGGCGATCTCGTCCGGTGTGGGCGGCGCCGGCTGTCCGTACGCCTCGCGGACGATCCGCGTCTCATCCATGGTCGTCCTCCAGATCGAGCATCGGGTTGGTCCCGCCCAGCGCCTCGCGCACCTTCTTCCTGGCCCTGCTCAGCCGCGATCCGACCGTCCCGTACGGGATGTCCAGCGCCGCCGCGACCTCCTCGTGGCTGAGGTCGGCGAGCGCGACGAGCAGCAACACGTCGCGGTCACCTTGCGACAGCCTCGCTATGGCGTCGGCCAGCGCGCCGCGCAGGCCCTCGGCGCTCACCTGGTCGTCGACACGGTCGGCATGTCCCTCAGCGCGGTCGGCCGCCCTGCCGAGCCGCGCCCGCGCACGGAGGCCGCGTACCTCGCTGCGCTGGTGCTTCCCGATGAGGTTGGTGGCGATCCCGTAGAGCCACGTCCGGACGCCCGACCGCGCCTCGTCGTAGCGGTGGCGCTTGTTGAACGCCTCCAGGAACGTCTGGGACGCGACGTCGTACGCCGCGTCCCGGCCGAGGCGCTTCGCCGCGTACCCGTGGATCTCCCGGAAGTACGTGTCGAAGACCTCGCCGAACCGTTCGGGATCATGCAGGGACGCCGCCGCGCGTGGCGGCGCGGCGGCGAGGGATTTCCCTGTCGTCATCTGATGCCTTTCCGTGGCACGGGTGGCGGTCACAGGACGTATCACCCGATGCCCGGAATCACTTTCACACCCGCGCCCTCACAGCCCCGTGCCCTCACACCGCCGCGCCCTCACACCCGCGCCACGGACGGCGATCAGCGCGACGGCGATCAGCGGGGCGGCGCCTCGTTCGTCCAGCCCGCGTCCAGCACCGCGCGGCGCTCGACCACCGCGCCGGGCTGCACACCGGGGAAGCGGCCTCCCTTGGTGACGACCACATACTGCTTGCCCAGCACCCGGTACGTCTTCGGATCGATGATGAGCTGGACGTCGAAGACGCCGTCCGCGCCGCCGATGGTCCTTCCGCGCCCCACGAGCGCGATCCCGGTGCGGCCGCGCATGTCCCGCACGCCGTCGACCATCGTGATCCCCGGCTGCCCGGCCAGCAGCCGGAACACCGCCGCGCGCACCTTGGGCGAGGCCGCCTTCGTCAGCACGTCAAAGCTGCCGAGCAACCTGTTCGCCGGGTCGATGTGCAACGGCCGGTCACCGAGCCGTGCCTGCTGCTGCTGTTCCGGGAAGAGCAGCCGCTCCAGCCCGCCGGGCTGGGACGCGAGCTTCTCGCGCTCCATCCACGGCTCGACCTCGCACTTGCACAGCCGCTTCCGTTCGGCGCCGGTCGTGCGGAAGGTCTCTCTCGCACCCGGCCCGGACATCGTCAGCGTGATCGTGCGCGGATCGTCGGCCGTCCGCACGCGGACCGTCCGCGGCGAGCCCGCCTTGCGCCACGCCGCCTGGTCGGTGTCGGTCGCCGGGCCGATGCCCAGCGAGCGGTGGTACGCGACGTACGTGTCGGAAATGGAACGCGGAGTCCACTCGTCGCTTTCCGACTTACGGGCGACGACATAGCCGCCGGGCGCCGCGTACACGACCGGCTCAGCGACCGTTCGCGTCCGGTAGTAGCGCCCCACCTGCTCACGTTCCGCTTGGGCCGCGGCGGCGAGCAGAATAGTGTCACGGCCGTTCTCCGTGGTCGGGATCAGTCCCGGACCAGGCGACTCCGGCCCGCCCCCTCCGCCCAACGTGGTGACGGCCACCGTGACCGCCGCGGCGGTGGCCACGAACCCGGCGAGCCCGGCCTGCAACCGCCACGGCCGCCGCTGCCCGCGCTCGTCCTCCTCCGTCATGCGTTCGCGGGCGGCCGCCACGATCTGCGCGCTGGGCGCGGGCGGATCGTCGAACAACGCCCGCACTTCGGTGAGCTCGTTCAGGTCGGTCATCGGGTCCTCTCCTCGTCGCGCAGTGGATTGGTCCCGCCAAGTGCCTCGCGCAGTTTCTTTCGAGCCCGGTTGAACCGCGAGCACACCGTGCCGAAGGGGACGCCCAGCGCCTGAGCGACCTCCTCGTACGACAGCTCGGCCAGCACCACCAGCAGCAGCACGTCGCGCTGCTTGGCGGGCAGGCCCGCGACCGCGTCGGCCAGCGGGCCCCTGACCTGCTGCTGTGCGCTCACCCGCGCGGCGACCCGGTCCTCGTGGCCGGTCGCGCCACCATCGATCGGCAGGCGCGCGAGGGCGCGGTACTTCCGCGTCTCGTCGCGCCGGTGCCGGCCGATGAGATTGGTGGCGATGCCGTACAGCCAGGGCCGGGCGTCGCCGCGGGTCAGGTCGTAGGTCCGGCGTTTGCGGAACGCGGCGTGGAACGTCTCGGCGGCGATGTCGTCGGCGACATGCACGTCGAGGCGGCGCGCCACGTACCGGTGGATCTCCGCGAAGTAGGCGTCGAAGATCGCGCCGAACCGTTCGGGCTCATGCCAGGACCGTTCGATGACCGACGCGTCGTCCACCCCCTCAGGTGAGGGGGTGGCGACCTCGGGGGGAGCGGTCATGCGTGGCTCCTTCAAGATGAGGCCTCATCCATCGGCGTGGACAGATTTACCCCTTCTCATCCGAAGGCCGCTCCGCACTTCCATCAGGGGGCTTTAGGGATGCTGGGCCGCTCGTCCGTCCAGACGGCCTCCAGGAAGATCACTCTATGGAGCCTGCGCATTTTCGAGAGGACGGCGTACTCGGCAAGGAGCATCCCCGTGTTGGGGTCCACCAGGACCCGTTGGACGCCCTTGGGGTCGAATCGCAGCTCCCGCCCCACCCGTCCCTCGCTGTCCCGGACGTTGCCGCCGCTCTTGATACCCGGTCGCGCCGCCAGGGCACGGAACGCGGCGGCGCGGGTCTTGGGCAGCGCGGGCGTCTGGGCGAGCAACCCCACGAGGAAGCGGTCCACGAATGACTCACGGTAGCTCTCACTGGCCCGTGGGAAGTGCTTCTTGGCAGCCCCTCGTGCCCAGGCGACGACACCTCTGGGATCAGCGGGGATCCCACGGATCTCCTGAAGAGAGAAGGATTGATCCACGATCGAGAAGGGACGTGACGACGGGCGTGAAGGCTTCCCCAAACCCGCATTGCCCTTGTACGGGCCCTCCAGGTGACGGCTGCCGCCTTGGTACCGGCCGTCCTTGCCGAACCAGTAGACATCCAACTGCCTGTACGTCGCGGTGCCCCTCGTCCAGCTCTCCCGGATGCTGGTCACACGCCAGTACGCACCGTCGGTCAACGACTTTCGCTCCGCCGTGTCCGCGGCCGCCAGCAGGACCTGCTGCGTCGACATCGTGTCCAGCGCGAGCGCACGCGGAGTCGAGGCCGAGCGCGTGGGGCCGGGCTCGGGAGTTTCGCCGCCCGTCACGGTCACGGCGGCCGCCGCTACGGCCGCCGCCGTGGCCAGGGCCGCAAGGCCGAGCGGAATGGTCCAGGGCACTCGCCGGCGACGGCGGGTGCGGCGACGGGAGTGCGGGCGGCCGGAGATCTCGTCGTCCAGACGGGCGAGGGCGTGGGCGGAGACCTGGGGGGTCGGCGGGGGCGGTTCCTGGAGCAGGTCGCGGACCAGTTTCATCTCGTTCATGCGGGCGACTCCTCAGTGGTGAGCGTGGGGTTGACCCCGCCCAGCGCCTCACGAAGTTTTCTCCGAGCCCGGTTCAGCCGTGAGGCCACCGTTCCGTTCTTGAGATCCAGCGCCTGCGCGACCTCGTCGTAGCTCAGGTCGGCGAGCGCCACCAGCAGCAGCACGTCCCGGTCGCCTGCGGGCAGCCGCGCCAGCGCCCCGGCGAGCTCCTTGCCGACCTCGCCGGCGCTCACCTGGGCGGCGACACGTTCCTCGTGACCGGGGGCGACGTGCTCGGCGGGTGTCCTGGCGAGCGCCCGGAAGAAGCGCCGCTCCGAACGCCGGTGCACGGACACCAGGTTGGTGGCGATCCCGTAGAGCCAGGGCCGGACGGCTCCCTTGGCGGGATCGAAGCGGTCGCGCCTGCGGAACGCCGCGAGGAACGTCTCGGCGGCGATGTCGTCGGCGGCGTCGGTGCCGAGCCGCCGAGCGACATAACGATGGATCTCGTCGAAGTACCGGTGGAAGATCTCGGCGAACACCTCGGGCTCATGCCACGACTTCTCGATCACGGCCGCGTCGCCGTCCGGGGCTCTGGCGGCATGCGAAGCGTGGCTCTCGTTCATGTGGGTCCTTCTGTGGGGGGCCGGTCACCCTGTTCTCATCCGGAACCCCGACCGCCCTTCACACGGGATCTCTTCCTACACCCGGACAGCACTCGGCCGCGGCTCCCGGGAGGTGTGGGAGGGAGCCGCGGCCGAGGTTTCCGGGTAGGTCAGTGGTGGGTTATCGGTGGGTCAGCGGACGTTGTAGGTCCTGATGATCTGCTGGTCGATGGTGCTGCCGCCCGCGTCACCGGCGGCGACACGGAGCGAGACCGACTGGCCCTTGACCGGGGCCGGGAGCGGTGCCGAGAAACGGCCGCCGCCGAGCGCCTTGACCGTGACGGGCGTCCAGGTCTTGCCGTCGTCGATCGACGTCCAGAACTTCAGGCCGGTGACCTTGGCGGTGCCGCTGCCCTTGACGCGTGCGACCGTGAAGACGGCGGGCTTGCCCACCGGCTGGTTGCGCAGGTCGAGTCCGAGGTCGTAGTCCACGGTCAGCAGCGGCAGCCGTTCGGTGCCGGTCCCGGCCGGCGCCTTCGACCGGAACGTCCAGTCGGTCGAGGTCCGGGTGGAAACGGGCAGCACGGCCGAGGTGTCGTTCTCGTAGTGGAGCCGGTAGGTCGCAGCCGACGTCGGGACCGTGAAGCGGGCACCCCGCGCGGCCACCTCCCGGATCTTGTCGTCTCCGGCGTAGAGGGTCATCGTCCGCTTGGTGGGGTCAGGCTGCTGCGGGAGGTCGCAGTCGAATCCGTCGGGCCGGGTCTGCAGGTCGACCAGGACGACGGTCATGACGCCGCGCGACCGGACAGACGCGGGCGGCTCGCAGCCACTCACCATCACGGTGGTCGCGGAGTTGGGGCCCGGCCGCATCGGCAAACGGCCCCAGGTCTTGGTGACCCGGCTGCCGGGCTTGAGCGGAGAGAACGGCTCCTGGTCCACCCAGCCGTCCATGGCCCCGGGGAACGCCTCGTCGTTCCACAGGAGCCCACGTCCGGCGGACACGTAGTCGGTGCGAGTGGTGCCCGTGGGAACGTTGCCGTCGCCCTCCTGGAGCAGGACGCCCTCGGGTGTCATGCCATAGCGCTTCTGCCCGTCCTGCTTGGTCGTGTCTCCGTCGAGGGCGGCGAAGCGCTGGTCGATACGGGCGAGCCGTGCCTGGACGGCAGGAGTGACGACGAACGTCGGGTCGGCGGGGACCCGGTCGCCCATCGGCTCCAGGAGGTCCCACACGGTGCCCGGCGCCTTGAGCCGGAAGGCGCTGTACGCCTTGAAGGTGCCTGCCGTGACCGCCTCGGTCGGCTGTGCGTACACCTTCTCCGCGGAGCTGAGCGCGTAGACGGAATCGCCCCACAGGGCCTGCCCATTGCCGCGAACGTAATGCACGGCGGCCATGGTCGTCTCGGTCTCCTTGCCGGGGACCGTGGCCTTGACCTCCTTGGACCCGGCGCCGTCGAGGGTGACGGTGACGTCGCGGTCCACCAAGACCTCGGGGTCGCCGACGAGCGCGGCCCGCTGCTTGCCGTCGGTGCTGTCGGTCACCGCGCCCATGACGCTGTAACGACCGCTCGGAACCCGGAGCTTCGCCGTGCCGCTCGGGTCGGTCTCGGTGGTGCTGACGTACTGGGCCGCGTCATCCAGGTTGAGGACGCCGGTGTAGGCGGAGAAGGCGCCCTCCGGGGTGTCCGGCAGCGCGGTCGCCTTGACCGTCAGGGTGTGGCTGGGCGGCTCGACGTAGAACGTGACGAGCGTGCGAGGCCCGCCCTTGGCGTCGACCTCCGCCGCGTACAGGCCCGGCTTGGCCTTGAGCTTGGCGACGTCGATCTGCAGTGTCGCCGTGGCGGTGCCGTTGGCGGGGACGTCGACCTTGGTCTCCGACAGCGTCGCCGCGCCGTCGACCACACCGCCGCCGTTACGGCGGAGGAGCCGCACGGAGAGCGGCAGGCTCACGGCCTTGCGCCCGGTCCAGCTCACCTTGGTGGTCAACGTCCCGGTCTGCGGGTAGGCGGCAGTGCCCAGGTGGGCCACGCCCGTCGACGACACCGCGGGTGCGGTGACGGCGGTCCCGGCGTTCAGGCGGCCGGTGCCGCGTTCGAACGCGTCGCCGCCCTTCGCCGAGTCGGCCGCACCGGTCAGCGCCGACTTGAGCTGCGCCGCCTTCCAGTCCGGATGCCGCTGGGCGACGAGGGCCGCGGCACCCGCGACGTGCGGCGTCGCCATGGAGGTACCGGAGGCGGCAGTGTAGCGCTCGTCCACCGGCTCGCCCATCGTGGTGCCCGCAGCGCGCGCGGCGACGATGTCCACGCCCGGCGCGACGATCTCCGGCTTGGCCGCGTACCGGCCGGGGCGCGGTCCCCGCGAGGAGAACTCCGCGAGGGTGTCCTTGCCGTCGACGGCGCCCACGGTCAGCGCCGAGTCGGCGGCGGCAGGAGTCGAGATATCGGCCAGGCCGCCGCTGTTGCCGGCGGCCACCACGAACAACGAGCCATGCTCGGCGGTCAGCTTGTCCACTGCCTGCGACACCGGGTCGGTGCCGTCGGAGGGATCGGAGGCGCCCAGGCTCATGTTCACGATCTTGGCGCGCGGGGCGGCCCACTCGGCCCCGGCGATGACGTCGGAGAGCTCGCCCTCGCCCTCGTCGTTCAGGACCTTGCCGATCAGCAGGGACGCGTCCGGCGCGACGCCCGTGCGCTCGCCGCCCGCCGCCTTGCCGGTGCCCGCGACCGTGGCCGCGACATGGGTGCCGTGCCCGGCGCGGTCCACGACGTCCGGGGACGTGCTGAAGTTCTTGGTCTCGGTGATGCGCCCGGCCAGGTCCGGGTGCGTGGCGTCGACTCCGGTGTCGAGCACGGCGACGTTGATCCCGCGCCCGGTGAATCCCGCCTTCCAGGCGACCGGCACCCCGACCTGCGTGAGATTCCGGTCCTGCTTGGGCGCAAGGATGGCCGACGAGGACACCGTCGGCGAGGACACGGTCGGCGAGGACGAGGTCTTGACCTTCTGATCCAGCCAGATGTGCCGGATGCCGCTCGACCGGCTTGTGAGGGCCGGGCCCAGCCGCACTCCCTGTCCCTTCGGCTGGCGCACGGCGACCGCCCCGATGCTGGACAGCTCGCGCTCCTGGCGGGCCCCGAGCGTCCGCACGCCCGCGTTCCCCGCCACGATCAGCGGCAGCTCCTTGCTCCGCGCGTCGTCGTACCCCTGCCGGATCAACGTGGTCACGTCGAACAGGCGGGGGTCGAGGACCCGGCCCACCTGCGACGCGACGTCCACCGGCGTCACGACCACGTGCCCGTTCGGACGGAACGAGGTGTGGAACAGCTTGTTGGCCCTCCCCTTGCCCGGCTTCACCGACACCATGGGCAGGCGTCCCTTGACGGTGCTGACCTTCACCACGTCACCCGTCACCAGGGTGACCGTCCAGGATTTGCCGGCGGGGAGCACGCCCGACCCCTTCGGCGCGGTCCCGCCCGCCTGCGCGGTCGCCATGGGCAGGACCGCCAGGCCGCCGCCTGCCAGCACCACGCAGAGCGCCACCCGCCCCGCAGTTCTTCGTCCCACCAGACCTCCTCGTGATGATCGTCCAGAGATGATCACCCGAAGTGCCGATCACCTTTCCCGGACTTTGATCACAAAGAGGTCCCTTCGGACGGCCGGTTCTTACAGGCGCCGCGTTCTTCCGGGCGCCGCGTCCTCCCGGGCGCCGCGTCCTCCCGGGCGCTGGACCCTTACGGACACCCGGTCTCCTTCCTGAGGGCGAGGCGCCGGGGCCGGAGCTCCTCCGGGGTGAGGAAAACGGCCCTGAGGAGGCTGTGGACGGGAACGGGAATGCCCCGCTCACTCGTCCTGTTAGAGAGAACAGCAGTAAAGTTGAGTCGGGTCGACTCAAGTCATTTGACAAGTGGATCCGTACCAGGCAATCTTGCGGACTGGAGACTCAGCCGGCCGCCCTCCGGGGGCGACGGCGGCCGGGTCTCCTTCCGACGCAACACACAACGCACCACACACAACGCACCACACTCGACGAAGCAGCATCACGACGGAGGACGAGAGACATGGCACGTGCGGTCGGCATCGACCTCGGGACGACCAACTCGGTCGTCGCGATCCTTGAGGGTGGCGAGCCCACCGTCATCGCCAACGCGGAGGGGTCGCGGACCACGCCGTCCGTCGTCGCCTTCGCCAAGAACGGCGAGGTCCTGGTAGGCGAGGTGGCCAAGCGCCAGGCCGTGACCAACGTTGATCGCACCATCCGGTCGGTCAAGCGTGAGATGGGCACGGACTGGAAGGAGACCATCGACGGCAAGGACTTCACCCCGCAGCAGATCAGCGCGTTCGTGCTGCAGAAGCTGAAGAGGGACGCCGAGTCCTACCTCGGTGAGACCGTCACCGACGCGGTCATCACCGTCCCGGCGTACTTCTCGGACCACCAGCGCCAGGCCACCAAGGAGGCCGGCCAGATCGCGGGGCTCAACGTCCTGCGGATCATCAACGAGCCGACGTCCGCGGCGCTGGCCTACCACCTGGAGAAGGAGAACGAGGCCACGATCCTCGTCTTCGACCTCGGTGGCGGCACCTTCGACGTCTCCCTGCTCGAAGTGGGCGACGGCGTGGTGGAGGTCAAGGCCACCAGCGGTGACAACCACCTCGGCGGCGACGACTGGGACCAGAAGGTCGTCGACTGGCTGGTCGGGAAGTTCAAGAACGCCAACGGCGTCGACCTCTCCAAGGACAAGATGGCCCTCCAGCGCCTGCGTGAGGCCGCGGAGAAGGCCAAGATCGAGCTGTCCAGCTCGACCGAGACCCAGATCAACCTGCCCTACATCACCGCCTCGTCCGAGGGGCCGCTGCACCTGGACGAGAAGCTCAGCCGCGCCGAGTTCCAGCGGCTCACCACCGACCTGCTCGAGCGCACGAAGGCGCCGTTCCACAACGTGCTCAAGGACGCGGGCATCTCCGTCGACGGCATCCACCAGGTCGTCCTGGTCGGCGGCTCGACCCGCATGCCCGCCGTCTCCGAGCTCGTCAAGGAGCTGACCGGCGGCAAGGAGCCCAACAAGGGCGTCAACCCCGACGAGGTCGTGGCCATCGGCGCCAGCCTCCAGGCGGGCGTGCTCAAGGGCGAGGTCAAGGACGTCCTCCTGCTGGACGTGACCCCGCTGTCGCTGGGCATCGAGACCAAGGGCGGCATCTTCACCAAGATCATCGAGCGGAACACCACGATCCCGACCAAGCGGTCGGAGACGTTCACCACCGCCGACGACAACCAGCCGTCCGTGGAGATCCAGGTCTTCCAGGGCGAGCGCGAGATCGCCGCGTACAACAAGAAGCTCGGCACCTTCCAGCTCACCGGCCTGCCGCCGGCGCCGCGCGGCGTCCCGCAGATCGAGGTCACCTTCGACATCGACGCCAACGGCATCGTCAACGTCAGTGCCAAGGACCAGGGCACCGGCCGCGAGCAGTCGATGGTCATCACGGGCGGCTCGGCGCTGCCCAAGGACGACATCGAGAAGATGATGCGCGAGGCCGAGGAGTACGCCGAGGAGGACCGCAAGCGCAAGGAGGAGGCCGAGGTCCGCAACCAGGCCGACACCCTCGCCTACTCGACCGAGAAGTTCCTGCGGGAGAACGACGAGAAGGTCCCCGAGGAGCTCAAGAAGGAGGTCGGGGACGCGGTCGCCGACGTCAAGAAGAACCTCGAGGGCACCGACGTCGACGCGATCCGCACCAGCGCCGAGAAGCTCGCCCAGGTGAGCCAGAAGATGGGCGCCGCGATGTACGCGCAGAACCCCGAGGGCGCCTCGGCCGCCGGTGACGCCGGCCCGACCGCGGGCGACCAGGACGGCGCGCAGGCGCAGGACGACGAGGTCGTCGACGCCGAGATCGTGGACGACGACAAGCCGAAGGACGGTGCCGCGTGACGAACCCTCCCATCGAGGGCGAGGAGCGCGAGGGTCCGGTGATCCGCGACAAGCGGCGCATCGATCCCCAGACCGGCAAGGTCCGGGAGCCGGCGGAGCAGCCGGCCCCCGGCCCCCCGGGGGGTGGGAGCGCCGCGGCCTCAGCGGGCACCATGACCAGCGAGGAGACACAGGCCCTCAAGACGCAGCTCGACGAGCGCACCCTGGACCTCAAGCGGCTCAAGGCGGAGTACGACAACTACCGCAAGCGAGTCGAGCGGGACCGGGTGGCCGTTCGCGAGCAGGCCCTCGCCAACGTGCTCAACGAACTCCTTCCGGTGCTCGACGACATCGGCCGGGCCCGTGACCACGAGGAGCTCACCGGCGGCTTCAAGTCGGTGGGCGAGGCGCTGGAGGCGGTGACCGGCAAGCTCGGGTTGGAACGCTTCGGCGAGAAGGGCGAGCCCTTCGACCCGGTGGTGCACGAGGCGCTGATGCACGCGTACTCGGCCGACGTGACCGAGACGAGCGTGGTGGACGTACTCCAGCCCGGTTACCGCATCGGCGAGCGGGTCCTGCGACCCGCCCGTGTCGCGGTGGCCGAGCCCGATCCCGACGCCGACGCCGTCGACGGCGAGAGCGGCGGCGAAGGCGAGTGACCCGGGTCCGGGTGGTCCCGTTCCTTCCTCCGGGGAACGGGGCCACCCGGGGGTCAAGTTAGACGGATGACGAAGACGCAGTGGCACTAGCAGAAAGCGGGGCGCCGTGAGCACCAAGGACTACCTGGAGAAGGACTACTACAAGGTCCTGGGTGTCTCGAAGTCCGCCTCGCAGGACGAGATCAAGAAGTCCTACCGCAAGCTGGCGCGCAAGTACCACCCGGACGCCAACAAGGGTGACGTCGACTCCGAGGAGAAGTTCAAGGAGGTCTCCGAGGCCTACGACGTCCTCTCCGACGAGAAGCGCCGCAAGGAGTACGACTCCATGCGGGCCATGCCCGGTGGCTTCCGCGGCCAGCAGGGCGGCGGCTTCGGTTTCGACCTGGGCGACCTCTTCGGGCAGACCGGGACCTCTGGTGGCGCGGGTGGCGCCGGCGAGCGCATAGGCGACATCTTCGGCGGCCTGTTCAACCGCGGCGGCGGGGCCGGGAGCCGGACGGCCGGCACGCGGCGCGCACGGCGCGGGTCGGACGTCGAGACCGACGTGACGTTGTCGTTCGGCCGCTCGATGAACGGCGTGACCGTCCCCATCAAGCTGACCAGCGAGGCCGCCTGCCCGACCTGCCGCGGCACCGGCGCCAAGGCCGGGACCGTGCCACGGGTCTGCCCCTCCTGTGAGGGCACCGGGCACGAGACGCGCAACCTGGGCAACTTCGGCTTCCAGGAGCCGTGCAGGGAATGCCGCGGTCGCGGGCTCGTCGTCGACGACCCGTGCACCACGTGCCACGGCAGCGGCCGCGCGACCGGCACCCGGACGATCCAGGCCCGTATCCCGGCGGGTGTCGCCGACGGGCAGAAGATCCGGCTGAAGGGCAAGGGCGCACCCGGCGAGAACGGCGGCCCGGCCGGCGACCTCTACGTGAACATCAAGGTCCTGCCGCACAAGGCGTTCGGCCGCAGCGGCGACAACCTGACCCTGACGGTCCCGGTGACGTTCCCCGAGGCCGCGCTGGGCGCCGAGATCAAGGTGCCCACGTTCCAGGGCCAGCCGGTGACGTTGCGCCTGCCGGAGGGCACACCCAACGGCCGCACGCTCCGCGTGAAGGGCCGCGGCGCTCCCCGCCGCGACGGCACCAAGGGCGACCTGCTCGTCACGCTCGACGTGCAGGTGCCGCAGAAGCTCGACGACACGACCCGCGAGGCACTGGAGCGGCTGCGCGCCGCCGGTGACGGCGAGGACCTGCGCAGCGAGTTGCTCCAGCAGGCCCGAGAGGAGTGATCATGGACCCGTTCGGCGACGACACCCCGGTCTATGTGATCTCGGTGGCGGCGCAGCTGTCCGGTCTCCATCCGCAGACGCTGCGGACGTACGACCGGCTCGGCCTGGTCTCTCCCGGCCGCACCGCGGGCCGCGGCCGCCGCTACTCGATGCGCGACATCGTGCAGTTGCGGGAGATCCAGCGGCTCTCCCAGGAGGAGGGCATCAACCTCTCCGGCATCAAGCACATCCTCGAGCTGCAGCGCGACAACATCCATCTCCGCGAGGAGCTCGCCAAGGCGCACGCGGCGATCGACGACCTCGCCAACGAGCTCGAGTCGACCCGCGCCGTGGCGGCGCGGCTGGCGCAGCAACGCAGGCGCGGCGACGTCGCCGAGTCACCGGGCACCGACCTCGTGCCGATCCGCCACACGGGCGTCGTGATCTGGCACGAACGCCACTCTGACTGACGACGCCACTCTGACTGACCATCACAGATCACGGGGCGAACGAAGAACCATGGACAACAAGCTGACATTGAAGAGCCGCGAAGCGCTGACCGTGGCGCTTCGCCAGGCCGCGGGCGAGGGCAACCCACAGGTCGAGCCCCTTCATCTGCTCGCGGCGCTGCTGACCGTCCCGGAGGGCACCACCGTGCCGCTGCTGAAGACAGTCGGCGCCGACCCGCAGGCGGTGCGCCGCCGGGTGGAGGAGCAGCTCGCCCAGCTGCCCAAGGCGTCCGGTTCCACCGTTCCCGAGCCGCGCCTCTCCGGCCAGCTCCAGCGCGTCATCAACACCGCGCAGCACCGAGCCGAGGAGCTTGAGGACGAGTACGTCTCGACCGAGCACCTCCTGGTGGGCCTGGCCGCCGACGGGGGCCCGACGGCCGCGCTCCTCAAGGAGTTCGGTGCGACCCCGCAGGCGCTGCTCGACGCGTTCAAGGACGTGCGCGGCAACGCCAAGGTGACGAGCGAGAGCCCGGAAGACACCTACAAGGCGCTGGAGAAGTACGGCGTCGACCTCACCTCGGCGGCCCGCGAGGGCAAGCTCGACCCGGTCATCGGCCGTGACACGGAGATCCGCCGTGTCGTTCAGGTGCTCTCCCGCCGCACGAAGAACAACCCGGTCCTCATCGGCGAGCCCGGCGTCGGCAAGACCGCCGTCGTCGAGGGCCTCGCCCAGCGCATCGTCGCCGGTGACGTGCCCGAGTCGCTGCGCAACAAGCGGCTGATCTCGCTCGACCTGGGCTCGATGGTCGCGGGCGCCAAGTACCGCGGCGAGTTCGAGGAACGCCTCAAGGCGGTGCTCACCGAGATCAAGGAGAGCAACGGCCAGGTCGTCACGTTCATCGACGAGCTCCACACGGTCGTCGGCGCGGGCGCGGCCGAGGGCGCGATGGACGCGGGCAACATGCTCAAGCCAATGCTGGCGCGCGGCGAGCTGCGCATGATCGGTGCGACCACGCTCGACGAGTACCGCGAGCGGATCGAGAAGGACCCGGCGCTGGAGCGCCGTTTCCAGCAGGTCTTCGTGGGCGAGCCGTCGGTCGAGGACACGATCGCGATCCTGCGCGGGCTCAAGGGCCGGTACGAGGCGCACCACAAGGTGGTGATCTCCGACGCCGCGCTCGTCGCCGCCGCGACGCTCTCCGACCGCTACATCACCGCGCGGTTCCTGCCGGACAAGGCGATCGACCTCGTGGACGAGTCGGCGTCCCGGCTCCGCATGGAGATCGACTCGCGGCCGGTGGAGATCGACGAGCTGCAGCGCGCCGTCGACCGGCTCAAGATGGAGGAGCTGACGCTCGCCAAGGAGACCGACGAGGCGTCCAAGCAGCGCCTGGAGCGGCTCCGCAAGGACCTCGCCGACCGGCAGGAGCAGCTCGACTCGCTGAACGCCCGGTGGGAGCACGAGAAGGCCGGGCTCAACCGGGTCGGTGAGATCAAGGAGCGCATCGACCAGTTGCGCGGCGAGGCCGAGCGCGCCCAGCGCGACGGCGACCTGGAGACGTCCGCGCGCCTGACGTACGGTGAGATCCCGGCGCTGGAGAAGCAGCTGGCCGAGGCATCCGAGCAGGCCGAGACCGACAACGCCGACGCGATGGTCAAGGAGGAGGTCGGCCCCGACGACATCGCCGACGTGGTCGCCTCTTGGACCGGCATCCCGGCGGGCCGCCTGCTGGAGGGCGAGACCGCCAAGCTGCTCCGCATGGAGGACGAGCTCGGCAAGCGCCTCATCGGGCAGCGCGCCGCTGTGAAGACGGTCTCGGACTCGGTGCGCCGTGCCCGTGCGGGCATCTCCGACCCGGACCGCCCCACCGGCTCGTTCCTCTTCCTCGGCCCGACCGGCGTCGGCAAGACCGAGCTGGCCAAGGCCCTGGCGGAGTTCCTCTTCGACGACGAACGGGCCATCACACGCATCGACATGAGCGAGTACTCCGAGAAGCACTCGGTGGCCCGCCTCGTCGGTGCCCCTCCCGGCTATGTCGGCTACGAGGAGGGCGGCCAGCTCACCGAGGCCGTCCGGCGCCGGCCCTACTCGGCCGTGCTGCTGGACGAGGTGGAGAAGGCGCATCCCGAGGTCTTCGACATCCTGCTCCAGGTGCTGGACGACGGCCGGCTCACCGACGGGCAGGGCCGCACGGTCGACTTCCGCAACACGATCCTGATCCTGACGTCCAACATCGGCTCCCAGTTCCTCGTGGACCCGACGCTGGAGAACGGGGCCAAGCGCGACGCGGTCATGAACGCGGTGCGCAGCTCGTTCAAGCCGGAGTTCCTCAACCGGCTCGACGACGTGATCCTCTTCGACGCGCTGACGACCGACGAGCTGACCCGGATCGTGGACCTGCAGGTCGATCGCCTGGCCGCGCGCCTGGCCGACCGGCAGCTCGAACTGGAGGTCACCGACGCGGCCCGCGAGTGGCTGGCGCTGACCGGCTTCGACCCGCTGTACGGGGCGCGCCCGCTGCGCCGGCTCGTGCAGACCGCGATCGGCGACGAGCTCGCCCGGGAGCTGCTGGCGGGCGAGGTCCGCGATGGTGACCGGGTGGTCGTGGATCTCGACGAGGCCGCCGACACCCTCACTGTCAGCCCGGCGAAGGGCCTGTCCCTGGCCAAGTGAATACGCCGAGTGGCCGACCGTGTATACACCGAGTGGTCGGCCGTGTATGTATACGCCGAGTCATCGGCCGGCAGAGGCCGCCGCCCAGTGCTGTGGGCGGCGGCCTTTCGCATGCACAAGGCGGCGGCCTTTCGCATGCACACGAATTCTCCGGAGAAAGGGGTTGACGGGCGGGGGACTCGTATATAAAGTCTCCCGCATGGAGTCCTGATCCTCACGGTTGAGCACAGTCGCCGCTTCGCGCGGCCCGCTCCCATCGCATCGCTCCCGGCATGTCAGCCCTGGTTCTCTTCGTCCGCAGCAGACGCGTTCCCGCGTCCGCACCGGACGTGACCTTGTCCTGAACGCTCCGGCGAGCGCTCCTCGTCCATTTACCGGTCCGCCATGACCGCTATTCGGCGACCGTTCACAAGCGTGCTCGGAGGTTTATCTTATGCGTGCCCAAAACCAGGACCTCGCCAATATCCTCGCCGCCAAGAACCTGAGCGACAACGGCAAGAAGAAAAACAAGAAGAAGCACCAGCAGCGCAACGTCGACCCCAAGTCCGCCGCGGCCTTCGCGCGCGGCGGAGCGGGGCGCCGGAACGCCCGGCAGCTGCCCACCCGGCAGCTCAACCGGGGCCGCTGAGACGACGAGCGGGCCCTGGTTCCCATGAACCAGGGCCCGCTCGCCCCCCGTGCACCTTCCCCCGGCGCGTTCTTCTAGGGCGTCATGTGCCGTCCTTCTACCGCGTCATGTGCTGTCCTTCTACGGCGTCATGTGCTGTCCGCTGCCGGAGCCGGTGAACTTCTCGAACGTGTTCGCCGGGTGCGGTACGACCGACGACGCCGCGCCGAGCCCGATCAGGAGCGCGGCCACGGTCAGGCGCCGGCGCAGCCTGCCCTGGCCGCCCGCCGCGGTCCTGACGGCTTGCACATCGTGTCGGTTCATCGCCCGTTCCTCCGAAGATCGTCCTGCATCGAAACTACGGAACGGGCACAGCCGTCACTATCCGTTCAGCTCCCCAACTCGAGGTAGGGCTATCTCCCCCATGACCTAGGCATGCGTACTCAGGCAGCGACGTCTCAGATGGCGACGTCTCAGGCAGCGACGGCTCAGATCTCAGCGAGGGGCAGCGCCGTCCTTCACCGAACCGCTGCAGCCCGAAGCCGACTTGACGTGCGGGATCGTCTTGGATGAGCCCCCAGGGCGCTTGTAGCCCGAACGGCCGCTGTTCTTGTAGGCGTAGTTGTGCTTGGCGCATCGGCGGTCACGGGAGAACCACCAGTACGTGACCATCCCGTTGGAGCCCGCGTTCCGGAACTTGTTGGCCGAGGCGTAGACGTAGCTGCTGCCGTCGCTCATGCGGATCGGGTCGCCCGAGATCGTGTCGAACGTGTTGCCCTTGACGACGTTGTACGCCCTCTTGCTGCCGGAGCTGCGAACGGCGAAGTAGACCCCGTGCATGTTGCCGTACTTGTCGATGACCTCCAGCTTGCCGTTCACCCGCTTCTTGTAGCGCTGCGAGTTCTCCAGCCGCAGGAACGTGTTGCCGGTGATCTTCGCCGACCGGACGTTCTTGAGATGGACCGCGCCGAAACCGTTCTTGCCGCGGTTCTTCTTCCGCTTGGTGCCGAGGTCGCTGAACGTGGTCTTCCTGACCACGATGCCGCTGAGCGCCCCGCTGCCGCTGGCGAGCACGCCACCCACCGTGTAGTTCTTGATCCTGCAGCCCTCGACGCTGGACCTGGAGGTCCGCAGGGTGATCGCGTAGCCCGCGGCACCCTTGCCGTCCAGGGTCGCGTTCCTGCACTTCACCGCGAGGCTGGTGGCGGGCAGGTCCGCGCCCGGGTCGATCGAGCCGGAGTAGACGCCCGGGGCGAGCACCATCGTCGCCTTGGACACCCCCGCGCCTCTCGCCTTCACCACCCGCACCGCGTCGGAGAGCGTCCGGACGGCGCGGTCCGCGGCGAGACCGGCGCCCGCGGCCGAGGCCGTCGCGGTGTCGGCCTCGGCCGAGGCCGTCGCGGTGCCGGACGGGTTCACGTACACCGTGATCTCCGTCGGCGCCGCCGCGGCGGCGGGAGGCACGCCGAGGACGGTGCCGATGGCGGTCGCACAGGCAAGTGAGGTGGTGACGAGTGTGCGCATCGTGCTCCTCTGGAGGAGAGTGATCATCCGGGCGGTGCACATTGTTCACCACCGACCGGATCGCGAGGGTGTATCTGGCTACACCCCGGTTTCGGGAGCCTGCTCGCTCGTTCCGGCGATCCCCGTCCAGCAGAGTGGATCACGTTCCCGACAGCTTCCCGACCCGCGGAGGAATCCCGTGAAAGCCCTGCTCTGGATCGTGCTCGTCGCCGGCCTCGCCGCCAACGTCGTCTTCAGCCTCATCGAGGACGGCGCACTCAAGATCGCGGTGAACGTCACGACGGGCGTGCTCGTGCTCGCCGCCATCGCGGGCCTGGTGATGCTCCGCCACCGAAGCCGCTTGTAGCCGGGGCCCGCCGCGCCCGGAAAAACTCCGGTCCGATCGCCCGGTCCCCGGCATGTCTCTCGCCCAGAGGGCATGTAACGTACGTCGTACATTTGTTCATGGCGCGAGTGACAAACGGTGAGGAATTAATGGACCTGACCGGCGCAGTCTGGCGTAAGAGCAGCTACAGCGGCCCGAACGGCGGTAACTGTGTGGAAGTCGCCCGGCTCCACGGTCGGGTGATGTTCCGGGATTCGAAGAACGGCCCCGGCGGGCCGGTTCTCACCCTCGCCGACGAAGAGTGGCGCACACTGCTGCGGGCCATTCACCGCTCCCGGAAAACTTTCTGATTGAAACTGCAACCACCACGGGTCCGGTGGGGTTCGGCTAATTGAAAGCTCATTAAGAGCTCTCTCCGTCCACCAGGACGGGACCGTACCTCTCAAGGTGGGAATATGGACCTGCAGCTTTCCGGCCGTATAGCAATCGTCACCGGTGCGTCCAAGGGGATGGGTCTGGCTATCACCCGCACCCTGCTGGAGGAAGGCGCCCGCGTCGTCGCCGCCTCCCGCAAGAGCAGCCCCGAGCTCGACGCGCTGGCCGGGCCCAACCTCGTCCACGTCGCGGTCGACCTCATGGACGCGGACGCGCCGGGCCTGCTGGTCGAACGGGCGGTGGAGGAGTTCGGCGGGCTGGACATCCTGGTCAACAACGCGGGCGGCCCTCCGCCCGGGGTGTCCCTGCCACGTTTCGGTTTCCTGACGCCGAACGACGACGACTGGCGGCAGATGTTCGAGTTCAACCTCTTCTCCGTCGTACGCGCGGTCCGGGCCGCCATCCCGGTGATGCTGGAGCGCGGCGGAGGCTCCATCGTGAACATCTCCTCGACCCTCGCCCGGCACCCCGGCCCGATGAACTACGACTACACCGCCGCCAAGGCCGGCCTGAACACCCTCACCAAGGGACTGTCCGAGGAGTTCGGCCCTCAGGGCATCCGGGTCAATACGGTCTCCCCTGGCCCGGTGCGCACGGCGTGGTGGACCGAGGAGGGCGGCGCGGCCGACATCCTGGCGGGTGCCACCGGCGCCGACCGCGACGCCGTGATGGACACGGTCGCGCCCGAGATGATGAACCTCGTCACGGGCCGCCTGGTGGAGCCGCAGGAGGTCGCCGACGCGGTCGCCCTGCTGGTCTCGCCTCGTTCGGCCAGCACGACCGGTGCGGAGCTCGCCGTGGACGGCGGATTCCTGAAGGAGCTCTGACGACCTCTTTGCGCGGCTGAACGATTTCTCTTGCCGAACGGACGGGCACAATCGAGCCTGTAATTCGGAAGAGCCTGCCACTGGCCCGGAGGGCCGGCGACCCGGTCGGACTGCCGGGCGCACGCCCCCGGGCCGGGGCAGGGCGAACAGTCGCGGAAGACCTTCCGACCTGGGCCGTCCCGCCCTATGGTGTGCGGCGTGCCGAAAAGCGACACCCGAGTGAAGCCGCGCAAGCCTGGTCCCGAGGCGGCCAGGGTGAAGATCGAGCCCATCCGCCGCGCCCGGCGCCGGGAGCTCAGCCGCCAGGCATGGGCACGGCTGGGCCGGACGCAACTGATCGTCGCGAGCCCCCTCATCGTCCTCGTGGTCCTCGTGGCGATCGCGCTGACGGTCTACCCGCCGCTGTACGCGCTGTACGGCACGGCTGTGCCCGGTCTGGTGAACGAGGCCGGCGACAAGGGGCCGGTGTCGATGGGTGAACGGGTCGAGGCCTGGGGGATCTGGATCCCCTGGATGGCGATTCTCGGCTTCGTCGTCTGGCGCCAGATCCGGGCCCGGTTCGGCACGCCGTACCTGGCCGTCGATCCCCGCGGAATGTGGCCGGTCTTCGGCGGGCGGATCGAAGGCGGGCTGGAGTGGGCGCAGATCGCGGCAGTCCTCATCGAGGAAGGGGACGCGCCCCGTGCTGAACTGTTCCCGGTCGACGCCATCAAGGATTCGGACCGTCCGACCTTGCTGGACTGCTTTGTGGTCAACGCTCCACCGCCCGCGCCAAGACTGCGCGGAAAGCGCTATGTCATCGAGCTGCCGGAGGGCGAGTCCGCAGCTCTGCGGGAGGCCGTCGAACGGTTCGGTCCCGGCAAGCTGCTTTCGCTATAGCCCAGGACCGTCACTGACACCGCGTTCGAACCCTGCCGTATAGGCCTCATCACATAGGGCCTCGCGTACCGCAGCGGAGATGCGGTCCACATCTCCTCGTTCGGCCTTGGGCAGGGGAGCACCGACCGACTCGCGGAGAGCGGTGGCCGCCCCCAGCAACCGGGCCGCCTGCCCCGGCTCCCCGGCAAGCAAACGCACCCCAGCAATGCCTTCGAAAGCAAGCGCAACCGCACGCGGATCGCCGATCTTGCGGGCGGACGCGAGCCCGTCCAGATGGAAGGCAAGGGCGGCCTCGGCGTCACCGCGTTGCTCAGCCGCGAAGCCGAGCTCGGCCAACACAAGGGCCAAACCGGGTTCGCCGTCCACACCGCGGATCCACTCGACCCACTTACCGAGATGAGCCTCGGCCTGGTCGAACTTGCCCTGCCGCCGTGCGCTCAGCGCAAGGCCGACCTCGGCGAAGTGTTCGGCCACCTTGTTGGACTGCCCGGCGGCCAGCCGCATCGCCCGTCCGTGGAACTCGTCGGCCGCCGCGAAGTCGCCGGTGAGCAGGGCGATCCGGCCAAGTCCCGAGAGGCGGAACGAGGCGTCGGTCCAGAGTTCGAGCTCCTCGGCCATGCGCAGACCCTCACGGTGCAGCCGCGCCGCCCGGTCGTAGTCGCCCGAGATCTCGGCCAGCTCGCCGAGCGTATTGGTCGCCTTCAGCTGCCCCCACCTATCACCGACCTCACGGAAACCCGCCTCGCTTTCCGCAGCGTCCAGGCGTGCCTGCACAAGATCCCCACGTGCCCTCCCAACGGTGGCCCGCACACCCAAGGCCGCCGCGACTCCCCAGCGGTCCCCCAGCTCCCGGAACTCCTCAAGCGCCACGCCGACCAGCTCACTCGTACGGTCGAGATCGTTGAAACCGCGCTGCGCGAACCCCATGAACCATCGGGCCCGAGCACGCAGCACCGGATCGTCGATCAGCTCGTATTCCGCGCCGCCCCGTTCGGCACCGTCGCTGCCCAGCAACGCAAGACCCGCCTGCCACACCCGGGCCTGTGCGCGCCCCGCCTCCGGCCCGCCGTCAAGCCCGACCGCCCACTCCAGTGACCGCTGCGCCTCGGTCCACCTGCCGCGCAGATACCAATACCAGGCCAGCGCGTTGACCAGCCGCAACGCGCTCTCCGCAGTCGTCGCGCCCTCGAACGCGGCGCGCAGCTCGGCGGTCTCCCGGTCGAGCCGTTCGAGCCACTCCCGCTGGCGGGGACCACGCAACTCAGCACGCTCAGCCAGCCCGGTGTAGAACGCGAGATGCCTGCGCCGGATCTCCTCGTACTCCCCCGCCTCCCGCAGCCGCTCGACGCAGTACGCCTTGACCGATTCGAGCAGTCGGTAACGCGGGCCGTCGGCCACGAGGACGAGCGATCGGTCCACCAGCCGCGACAGCACATCGAGGACGTCCTCGCCGGTCACGTGCTCAGCCGACGCCAGCGTGAAACTGCCCGCATGAACCGCCAGCCGCCGCAGGACAACCTGGTCCGGCCCGGTCAGCAGCTCCCAGCTCCAGTCGATCATGGCGCGCAACGTCTGCTGGCGCGGTGGGGCACCACGCCGCCCGGACGTCAGTACGCGGAAACGGTCGTCCAAACGACTGGCCAGCTCCTCGACACCCAGCGCACGCACGCGGGTGGCCGCCAGCTCCAAGGCCAGCGGGATCCCGTCAAGCCGCCGGCAGATCGCTGTCACGACCTCTGCGTTCTCCGGCGTCAGCTCGAATCCGGACGCGGCCGCCGTCGCCCTGGCCACGAAGAGCCGTACGGCGCTGGACTCCGCGAGCGGCGGCACATTCCACAGCGTCTCCCCGTCCACCCCGAGCGGCTCCTGGCTCGTAGCCAGAATGCGCAGCTCAGGCGCCGCCTTAAGGAGCGATTCAGCCAAATCCGCAACAGGCTCAATCACGTGCTCGCAGTTGTCCAGCACCAGCAACAACCTGCGCCCGCGCAGAGCACTCTCCAGCTGACCGCCCAAATCCCCAGCCTCGTCATCACGGATCCCAAGCGCCGTCGCGACGACATCGGCCGGTGTGGCGCTGGACGCAGGTTCGAGCCCCGCCAGCTCGACGAGCCAAACCCCATCGGGGAACGCACCGGAGGCCGCCCGCGCCGTCTCCAAGGCAAGCCGGGTCTTGCCGACGCCGCCGGGCCCGGTGAGCGTGACCAGCCGCGCCTCGTCCAGCAGCCCGCGCACCTGCCGTACCGCATCCTCCCGCCCGACGAGATCGGTCAACGAGGCAGGCAAGTTGCCCCGCACAGCCCCTTCCGAGCCAGAAGCACCCCCCGACCCAATCGCGCCACCCAAGCGCGAAGCGCCACCAGCTCCAGAACTGCCGACTGAACCAGATGTGCCACCGGGGCCAGGCAAGCCACCTGAACCAGAAGAGCCACCATCTGGCGCCAAACCGCCCCCGGACCCAGAACCGCCGCCGGACGCAAAACGAAACGAGTCGAGGGCAGGGTCCTGGCGGAGGATCGCGTCGTGGAGGATGGCGAGCTCGGGGCTTGGATCCAGGCCTAGCTCGTCGGCCAGCCGTTCGCGCAGGTCGGCGTAGCTCGCGAGCGCTTCGTTCTGCCGTCCTGCCTGGTAGAGAGCGCGCAGATGCACGGCGCGCAGACGTTCGCGGAGTGGATGCCGGGCCACCAGGTCGCCCAGCTCGCCGAGCAGCAGGATGTGCTCGCCCAGCTCCAGCCGAGCGTCCGCGTGCTCCTCCAGGACGGCGAGCCGTTCTTCCTCCAGACGTGTCGCTGCGGGGCGCACGAACTCCTCGTCGGCGAAGTCCGCGTATGCCGGGCCCCGCCACAACGCCAAGGCCCCAGCCAGGAGTTCCGCCCTGGCACGGAGATCATCCGTCGCCCCCGCCTGCTCGACGAGCGCGCGAAAGCGCGCCATATCCACAGCCTGTGGATCCACTGCCAGCAGATAGCCGGGGGCCCGCGAGACCACTAGTTCCCGTGCCCCTGGCTCGGCGGCCTCCAGGGCACGCCGCAACTGCGACACCCGCGTCTGGAGCGTGTTGATCGGATTGCGCGGCAGCCGGTCGCCCGTACTCCACAGGTCATCGATCAACCGGTCGACCGACGCCGGCCGCCCCTCGTACGCCAGGAGGTCGGCGAGCAGCGCGCGGACCTTCAGTTCGGGGAGGCGAACGGGCCGCCCGTCGTCGGTCCAGGCGGCGAGCGGACCGAGCACCCCGAATCGCATGAACGCAGGTTAACCGCCGCTGCGGGTCGACCTACAGCGGACCTACAGGGGACCCGAAGCGCACACCGACAGAGTGAGGACATCGAACGAAACACCCTGCGAAAGGCACTGATGATGATTTCCCGTGAGATCCGCCTTGCGTCCCGCCCCACCGGCGAGCCGGTGCCGGACAACTTCGAGCTCACCGAGGTCGAAGTCCCACAGCCGGGCAAGGGCCAGATTCTGGTCCGCAACACCTGGATGTCCGTGGACCCCTACATGAGGGGCCGCATGGACGACGCCGAGTCGTACATGCCGCCGTTCCAGATCGGCGCGCCGCTGGAAGGCAGCGCCGTCGGTGAGGTGATCGCCTCCGGTGACCCGGGCATCCCGGTCGGCGCGAAGGTGACGCACTTCCTGGGCTGGCGCGAGCACGTCGTCCTGAACGTCTCAGACGCCGTCGTGATCGACACCGGCCTCGCCCGCCCGGAGGACTACCTTGGGGCGCTCGGGACAACGGGCTTGACCGCCTACCTGGCCGTCACCGACATTGCTCCGGTTAAGGAAGGCGACGTGGTCTTCGTCTCCGGCGCGGCGGGCGCGGTGGGCAGCGTCGCCGGCCAGCTCGCCCGCAAGCTCGGCGCGGCCAAGGTGATCGGCTCGGCGGGCGGCCCGGAGAAAGCCAAAAAGCTGGTCGAGGACTTCGGCTTCGACGCCGCGATCGACTACCGGACCGGCGATCTCCCTGCCCAGCTGGCCGAACATGCTCCCGAGGGCATCGACGTCTATGTGGACAACGTCGGGGGCGACCACCTGGAGGCCGCCATCGAAACACTCAACGTCCACGGCCGCGTCGCACTGGTCGGCATGATCAGCGAGTACAACGCGCCGGTCCCAGGTCCCCGCAACCTCTACAGCGCCGTCACAAAGCGCCTCACCCTGCGCGGCGTCCTGGTCACCGACCACCTCGACCGTTTCCCCGAGTACATCGGCAAGGCCGCGGGCTGGCTCGCCGACGGCACCCTGCACACCGAGGAGACAGTGGTCGAAGGCCTGGAGAACGCCCCGGCCGCCTTCCTCGGCGTGCTGCGCGGCGCCAACACCGGAAAGATGCTGGTGCGCCTCTGATGAACAAGGCACTGCTGGTCGTCGCCCACCCCCGCCGCGACTCCCTCACCGCCCAGGTCGCCGAGCAAACCCGTGATCACCTAACCAAGAACAACTACACGGTCGACGTCCTCGACCTCCACGCCGAAGGCTTCGACCCGCGAATGACCCTGGAGGACGAACCCGACTGGACCAACCGCGACAAGCCCTACTCCGCCGAAGTCCGCAACCACATGAAGCGAATCGACGCGGCCGACTTCATCGTGGTGGTCTTCCCAGTCTGGTGGTACGGCCTCCCGGCCATCCTCAAGGGCTGGATCGACAGGGTCTGGAACTACGGCTTCGCGTACGGCCGCAGCAAGGCGCGCCTAGCCGAGAAGCGCATGCTGTGGCTTGGCCTAGCCGGCGAGTCCCAGGAGTCGTACGCCGAACACGGCCTGAACGACCTCTTGGCCCGCCAACTCCAGGTCGGGATCTCCAACTACTGCGGCATCAAAGACGTCTCGGTGCAATTCATCTACGGAACGATCCCCGACGGCAGCACACCCACCGACCCCCTGACCACTGCCGACACTGTCCTAACCACCTTCATCTGAAACATCCTGGCGGCGCCCCAATCCGATGGGGCGCCGCCAGACGTCAGCTAAGGAAAAGCCTGCCCGCAGGCTCCTGATGCCCCTCAGTCACGTGCCAGTAATCACGCACCTCGGCGACAAGCCCGTCCGGCGCAAACCGCACGAACGCACACCCCGCCAGAGTGATCGGCCCGTCAGCGAGCACCCGGAACTCCACCACCGCCCGGTCGCCATCGACGATCGGCGTCCCGAACCGCACGTCCGACGCAGGCTCCTCAGCGAAGCTCGCCCGCAGATACTCAACCAACGCAACCCGCCCCACATGCAGCGGTCGGAACGGCATCGACCGATGAACACAATCCTCCGCGTACAACTCGGCGATCGCGTCCACATCAGACCGAGCCCACGCCGCCTCCCAAACCCTCGCAAACCGTTCCGCAGCCTCCCGCATGTCCACCCGTCCAAGAAATCACATTGCCCAAGCCCACAGCATGGAGCGGCCACCGGGAGACTTCTCGATAGGCTGCTGAGCTGGATGACCACGTTCGCAAAGGAGCATCGCAATGCCGCTCCCCGTTTGGGCCACGGATCCGTCCAGCCTGCTGATCACGGAGGAGGAGTACGAGGCGCTGCCCGATGAGGTCTGCAAGAGCATCGAGGTCGTGGACGGCAGGGTGGTGTTCTGCGAGTCTCCGACGCCAGAGCATCAACTGGTTTCCCGCAACCTGACCATGGCCTTGCTCGCCGTCCGGCCTGCCGAACCGTGTCTCACGGTGCTTCAGGACACCGACATGCGCTATCGGCATCGCAATCCACACGTCGTCCGAACTGGGAAACGCTTCACCTTCCGCCGCCCGGACGTCAGTGTCCTGCGGTGCCTGGATCGGGGAGCCCGGCTCTGGTCGGATGACGTGATCACAGCCGTCGAGATCACGTCCTCGGACGAGGAGGTGGACTTCAACGACAAGCGTGCCGAATACGCAGCCCAGGGCATCCCCGTCTACCTGATCGTGGTCATGGACGGAGACCGGATCGGTTCGGTCGAAGAGCATCGCCTGGACTGGAGCGGCCGCAACTACCAGCTGGCTGCGGTCCATCGCGGATCCCTGGTCACCGAGCTTCCCGAGGGCATCAAACTCAACGTGTCTTTCGACGAGCTAGAACAAGTCTGACCGCCAACTGGCGTACGGAGCGAACGGCAAAGGCGAGCGCCCCGGCTACGCGGTGTTCGACGTCGCGGTCTCCACCGACGCCGGCATCCGCTGGCTGGACCCCGCCGATCTCACCGAGATCCTCACCACCGTTGGCCTCCCATCCGCCCCCGTCCTCGACGCCGGCCCGTACAACGCCGACGCACTGATGGCCCTGGCCAACGGCCGCGAAACCATCTCGGGCAAGGACGCGCACCTGCGCGAAGGCCTGGTCGTTCGAACGGCAACCGATCGCTACAGCCCCATCACCGGCGGCCGGGCGATCGGCAAGTTCGTATCGCCCGCGTACCTCACCCGCAAGGGCGGCACCGAGTACGAGTGAAAGGCGAAAAGTGGTAGCCGGTTTCCACAGTTTCTTCTGGAACAACAGCGACCTGGACGAGGAGTTGAATCAGGCGCTCGACGAGCTGATGGAGCCGACGGAGGAGGGCGCGTACCTGCGCGCGTTCAGGACCATGCTGCACAGCGGCGACACGGCCGCCGCAGGTATCGCGCTCGACCACTTTCAGTACTCCGGCGCGCTGACCCGCTTCGGCGGCGAGAGCGTGGTCGAACAGTATGAAACAGAGGTGCTCGCCGTAGCGCGCGACCTCCTCCGGCAGCCGCCCATGCCGGACGGCTCCAACCACGCGAGCGCCCTCAACGCGATGATGAACATCGCCGAGCCGGCGGACGCCGACCTGATCGCGGACGCCCTGGAGACCACGAACGGCAACGTGCACGACCCCGCGTGCGCAGCGGCCGGCACGGCGCTCGCCAGGAGTGACGTGCCGAGCCCGCGCCTGCTGGCGGTCCTCGCCGCGCTGGCGTTCGACGAGGCCATCGACATGGAGGACCGGACCAGGGCGCTCTCCAGCGTGGCCGAGGCGGACTGCCCTGAAGCGATCCGCCTGCTGATCCGGGCGACCGAGTCCCCCGCACTCGAAATGCAGGTCGCGGGTGCGGTGGGCCTCGGCATCCATGACCGCCTGCCCGTCCACCGCGAGCTGCTCGAACGCCTGGTGGCGACGTGGCCGGAGGAGGCGGGCTATCAGGCGATGGTGCTCCGTGACCAGCTCACCGGCTTCCACAGCACTCATTGGCGCGGGCAAGAGCTGGACGACCCTGAACTTCGCCTCGCCCACCAGGAGTTGATGTTCCCGTCCGGGGAGGAGACCTACCGCCGCGCGTTCCGTGCCCTTCTCGCCGGCGACCACCCCATGGCCGTCGGCGTCGCTCTCGACCACCTGGAAAGCTACGAAGGCCTTCGGAAGGTCCTCGACGATGTCGACGAGTACCTGCCCGAGGCCCTGACCCGTGCCCGCGACCTGCTCCGGCAGTCCACCTTGGTCTCCGCTCACCTGAGCGCTCTCGATCTCATCGGCACCGCCCACGGCGAAGCCTCAGACGCCGAACTGATCACAGACCTGCTAGCCGGAACGCCATCGGAAGACGTTCGCCACAAGGCTCTCTGGGTCGCCGACGGAATCCTGCGCAGCCACCCGGATACCGAACTCATCGACGTCGTCAGCCGCCTGGCGTCTGATCAACATCACTCCGGGACGGCCCTCCGCGTGCTCGGCGAGACCCCCGGGCCCGAGGCGAACGCAGCCATCGTCGAAGCTCTGCACAACGACGACTTCTCCGTCCAGCTGAACGCCGCCTGGGAGCTGTCGCACGCCGACCGCATCGACGACCACCGCGAACTCCTCGCACAGGTCATCGAGTCCTGGCCAGCAGATATGACCGGCCGCTCAGGTTTCCTCGCCAAGCAGATCCGCCAGCGCCTCCAGGAACCACGCCCAGTCAACTGAAAAGCTCAGCGGTAGCCTCCATCGTGGCCGCCCGCCTCACCCACTCCTGAAGCTGGTCGATGTCGCAACACGAGGTGATGCGCTCGCGCTCCACAGCGCTCACCTCAAGGCCACGGGCATTTAGAACGGTCAACAAGGCTCGTCGCTCACCCTTCTCTTCGCCACGGCGTTCATGTTCTTTAGCGAACGGGCTGCTCGCGGGCCAGGGAGCGGACTTCATGATCTCCTCCAGGACGCGTTGCTGGCGGTCGCGGCCGGTCAGCTGAAAAGGTCGGCGGTCTTGACGGCCGTTTTCGCCTGTTCGATCCACTTTCGAAGTTGATCGACGTCATGGCACGAGGTAATGCGTTCGTGCTCCGCAGCGCTCACCTCCAAGCCACGGATGTCCAGCAGGGCCAAGAGGGCTTCCGCAGCCACCTCGCAGCCTTCCTCAACGCCACGGCCGTAGTGTTCTTTGGCGAACGGGGTGCTGACGAGCCAGGGCGAACGTTCCATGGGGTGCTCCACAGCGCATTGCGGCCGTCGTGGCCGTTCAGCTGAAGACGTCGGCGGTGGCTTCGACCTTGACCGCCCGCCCGATCCACTCCTCAAACTGGTCCTCGTCAGAACACGAGGTAATGCGCTGGCGCTCCGCAGCGCTCACCTCCAGGCCACGGGCATCCAAGAGGGCAAACAAACTCCGCCGCATGCCCTCCGCGAGCTGTTCTTTGCCGAACGGACTGCTGACGATCAAGGGCGAGGGCTTCAAGGTCTCCTCCAGGACGCGCTGCAGGCCGTCGCGACCAGTCAGCTGAAGAGGTCGGCGGCGGCTTCAACCTTGTCTGCCCTGTCGATCCACATCTGAAGTTGGTCGATGTTGGAGCATGAATTGATGCGTTCGCGTTCCGCAGCGCTCACCTCGAGGCCGCGGACGTTCAGCAGGGCCAACAAGGCGCGTGCGGCCAACCGTCGGCCCTCTTCGCGACTGCGGCTTTCATGTTCCTTAGCGAACGGGCTGCTCGCAGGCCAGGGAGCGGGGCTCATGATCTCCTCCAGGACGCGTTGCTGGCGGCCGCGGCCAGTCAGCTGAAAAGGTCGGCGGTAGCCTCGATCGTGACAGCCCGCTGTACCCACTCCTCCAACTGGTCGGCGTCCGAGCATGAGGTGATGCGCTCGCGCTCTGCAGCGCTCACCTCCAGGCCACGTGCATTTAGCTGGGCCAACAAACTCCGCTGCATACCCTCCGCGAGCTGTTCTTTGCCGAAGGGACTGACGATCCAGGTCGAGGACTTCATGGTCTCCTCCAGGAGGCGTTTGACCGGTGTCGTGGCCATACCGTAGGCGTGTTCATAGTATCGCCCAGCGTAATCATTGTTCGCCAGTCCGCTGGTGAAGGCTTCCGTGGCCTTCCTGTCTGGGCCGTGCGCCCCAATGCCCAGGGTGGCCAGCTCAGGATGTGCCGCCACCTCGCTGGGATCGGTGATCACCGGGATCTGATTCGGGCCGAGGACGAACGGCTGGCAGATGTAGCCGGGCAGCTTGGTGTGGATCGGTTCGGCGTAACGGGACGCCACGGCGTCCTTGGGGCAGATCACCAGAAGGGTGACCGGGCGCTGCAGCTTCAGCCAGAGAGCCGCCGCGTAGCGAGGTAGCTGATCACGCTTGCGCGCGTCCCATTCCTGCTGGAACTCAATGATGATCGCGTGTGCGGGGTCCTGCGCTGGGCCCAGCGCGATCACCTTGTCGGCCTGCAGGTCAGACGATGGGCGGGTGTTGAACGTCCCGTCCATCACGCGTGCCGGAGCGCCGACGGGTAGCTCCACACGCAGGAGGTCGGTGAGGATCTCGGCGGCGAAGGCGGGCCGTTCGTCGAACAACGCTCCCAGCGCATCATGTCGATTGGAGGGCATGTCGCGGAAAGTTAGCATGCGGATACGCATAGTGGTGAATTTATTGACCGGCTGGCCACGCGACGAGCTCGAACCAGACGACCTTGCCCGCACCCTCGGTCAGGTGAACGCCGTGGTCGTGTGCGACCGTCGCGACCATGAGGAGGCCCCATCCGGATTCCCGGAGCTCGCCCACCTCGTCCCGCGCGTGCGGTAGATCGCGGCTCGGATCGTGCACCTCCGTAAGCAGGCGATCTCCGTCTCGGATGAGCGACAGCCCGAGCTCTGTCCCGGGACGTTTGCGGCCGACGTGGACGACACCGTTGGTCACGAGTTCGGACGTCAGCAGCTCGGCGTTGTCCATCGCCGCCGCGTCCGCCTCGTACAGCTCCAGCACGCCTCGTACTTGATGCCGCGCCACCTCGACCGCCGCCGGGCACGCGGGCAGTCGCACGCTCAGCAGGACCGACAGCTCTTCACAGCGGCAGCGCCCCCGCCGCCCCGCACCACACGCGTCGTACACGCCGGACTCCCTCCGGATGACTTCCGAGGCTTCCCAGCGTGGACGTGAACGATTACCGTGTGTGCACGGATCATCACAAGACCAACAACCTTGAAGATCACCGCGCGCTCTTGAAGGTCGTTGAACTCCACCCCCCGGAGAAGCCAATGACCGACCCGTACAGCCCGAAAGCCATCTGGGGCCGCGAACTCCGCCACTACCGCGAAACCGCCGGCTACACCCAGTCCCAGCTCGCCGCTCTGATCAACTTCGCGCCCTCGCTCATCAGCGGCATCGAGAACGGTCACGTCCCGGCCGTACCCGAGTTCGCCGAAGCCTGCGACGAGGTCCTCAACACCGGCGGCGCACTGACGCGCGGCCTCGACTACCGCAAGTCCAAAACGGAGCGCTACCCGCCCTGGTTCGGCGAGTGGCCCATCATCGAGACCAAGTCGACCGTGCTGCGCACTTACCAACTGTCCGTGGTCTACGGCTTGCTGCAAACGGAGGCGTACGCGACAGCGCTGTTCGACGGAGATAAGGAGGCAGTTGACAGCCGCCTAGAGCGACAACACGTGCTCACGCGCGAGGAGCCCCGTCCACCAAAAGTGCGCTTCGTGATGGATCAGGGCGTCCTGTACCGCCCTTTCGGGACTGCCGAAGTCATGCAGGAGCAACTGCTCCATGTCGCAGGCGCCGCAGAAGCGTCTTCCCGGGTCAGCGTCCAGATCCTCCCCTACGGTTCGAACACAGGGCTGCTCGGCTCCTTCGTGCTTGCCACTCTCCAGGATGGGAAGGGCGAGGTAGCTTACGTAGAGACGGCCGTGCGCGGGCAGATCCTTCGCGCCCAAGAGGACCTCGAGCACCTCAACGACGCCTGGGAAACCCTCCGCACGGACGCACTCCCAGAGCGTGACTCCCTTGAGCTCATTCGAAGAACGGCGGAAGAACGATGGACCTGACCGGCGCCCTATGGCAGAAGAGCAGCCACAGTGGTCCAAACGGCGGTGACTGCATCGAGGTGGCCGCGTGGCGCAAGAGCAGCCGGAGCGGCTCCAACGGCGGTCAATGCGTCGAAGTGGCCGCGTGGCACACGTCCAGCCACAGCGGCTCGAACGGCGGTGAATGCGTCGAGGTGGCGCCGTTGGCTGGGGTTGTTGCTGTGCGTGACTCGAAGGACCCCGATGGGCCGGCGCTGGCGTTCAGCCATGAGGCTTGGCGTGCGTTCACCGGTCGCCTGAAGAGCGACGACTAGATCAGGCCGAGTCGCTGAAGCGTCTCCTTATCCCAGGGGAGGATCGACGTGTCGGTGAAGAGGGCCTGATAGACGCGGACTGTGCCCGGGTCGGCGTTGAAGAGGTTGAGGTTTACCGGCTGCTCCATCTCCTCACGGGTCAGAAGCTTGAGACCCGCGCTGGAGAGCTTGTTGATGAGCCAGCGTTCCTCTTCGAGCAGACCCGGGACCGTCGCGGTGAGGATGGTGTCCCATGACTTGCCGAGGCGGGCGAACGCCGCGTAGGGGCCAACGAGGGAGATAGTGAGAACCCAGCGTCGGCCCTCGCGGTCCAGGCCGTACATGAAGCCGTGGTCGTCGTCCGGGTCGGTGTCGTCCTCGACCTGGAAGACCTGGCCGACCTCTTCCATGAGCGGCGCGTACGGGCGCGCTTCCAGACCCGACGCGATGAATCCGAAGTGCGGCTCCGAGAGGGAGCCGTAGGCGCTCTCGATGCGTCGCAGGATCTCATCCACTGTGCGGTGTCCTCTTCTACTTCGGGTGCCCGTGGATCATGCCTTCGTTGTTCATGTGGACCTTGACCTTGTGCTGCGGTTGGCCCTGTGGACTGTAGCCGGTGACATGGCCCGGCCCGTAGTCGTAAACGCGCACTTCAGGTCGCCTTGAGTCGGGAGTCCCCTTGTACCACGCCTCGAACGTGTGGGCGTTCGCGTAACTCTCGTCGCCGTTCCACGTCGAGGTGGCCTTGCCCTGTTTCCGCCGGTTGTCGTACTGCGGCGTGCCCTTGATGTGCCCCTTTTGCTGCTGATCATTGATGCCCCTCGGGTGTTCGTGGGGCGCGCCTCGGGCTCCTGGAGGTGTCCTGGGACGGGCGCCGCCGCCTCCTGGGGCGCCCTTGCCTGGCTTGAACATGCCCATGCGCAGCGGCCGGGCGATCGGGCCGCGCCCGCCCTTCTTTCCGCCGCCGCCCCCTCCGCCCCGACGGCGCCGAGCGGCCTGCTGGGCTGGGGCGGTCGTGATGGGGAGGGCCCTATGAACGGCGCCGGGCAGGAGAAGGGCGGCGGCCAGGAACGCGGCTGGGATCCGCCGTTTGAGATCAGTCATTGAGCAACGCCTCGATGGCCTGGTCGATCAGCAGATCGATGATGGTGCCAGCGATGATCTTGAAGATCGGGATCTCGGCGAGCGAGGCACCGAAGGTGACCGGGGCGGTCGCGATGGCCTGGGCGATCTGGATCGCCAGCATGATCAGCTGAACGATCACCTGGATCTTCAGGGCGAGCACGACGATCGCGGCCACCATCAGCCCGGCCGCGACCATCATGCAGCCGTTCGCGGCGCCGGCGAGGTTCTGGGTCGCCGATTCCTCGCCGGTCCATTCGGTGCGGAAGGCGTCGAAGTCCGTGCCCTTGTTGTCGGTCCAGATCCGCTGCGCCACGGCGTCGGCGTCGGCCACCCCCGACTGCAACGTCGAGGCGAGCCCCATCCACGCGTTGCCGAGCTCGAACAGCTTGGTCTCGTCCGCCTCGGGCCAGGTGTAACCGAGCATCCCGAGAAGGCCGATCAGCTCGCCCGGCAGCTGCATCCCCATCAGAGGAGCTCGTTGATCTTGTTGACGTACAGCTTGTTCGTGTCTTCCATCTGCACGTAGTTGTCGGCGACCACCCCGAGTGTCTCCGCGTGGCCGGTGATCTCGTCGAGGTTCGTGGTGAAGCACTCCATCGCGCCCTCGAACACCGCCGCGTGCGCCGTGCCGATGATCATCCCGATGTCGTCCGCTCCCCAGCAGTCCCCGAGCCCGGTCACCTCGCCCTGGAACGACTGCACGGCCTGCGACAACCGGTCGGCGACCGCGCGGAGATCCGAAGCGGACGAACGCACATGGTCGGGCGAGACCTCAAAGCCGTTCCCTGTCACGGGCCACCTCCACGTCGAGTCGCGTGCCACGGATGCCCACAGGGCTCAGACGCCACCCGGACCGCCAGGGTTCACACGAGATCGGGGGACTGTCGGACACGCACTTTACGGTGTGGGGGCATGGACGAGGACACCTTGGTCATCCCGCCGACGTGGCGGCGGCGGTTGCATCCCCGGCGCGGGGGGACGCCGGTGGCGGTCACGCTCGACGCCGGGGCCGGGCAGGCGTTGCGGTCCAGGATCGAAGACCAGGCCGACGAGATCGAGGAGTTGCTCGGGAACGCGCAGAGCGACCCCGGGCTCGTGGCGGCGGCCCGGCGCTATCTGGCCGGGGAGGACGATCCGCTCGGGGCCGCGGTGGTCGGGCAGATCGTGTTCCGGCGGACGGATTGGCGGGACGACCCGTACCTCTCCCTCGTGGACGCCTGGTGCGCGGAGCGCGGTGCCGCCTTCGCGGCGGCGGCCGCCGCCGGGATCAGCAGGTGCGAGCCCACCTGGCGGTGGATCGAAAGGGGGAAGGTGATGGAGGCGTGGGTGCGCCTCCGGGATCCCGAGGAGGAGTACGGCCACTGGTGGTCGACGCGGAGTGCCGTACGCCGGATCAGGGCCGTGCTCGCCGGCGCGGAGGACGTTGAGTACGAACGGGCCGTCGCTCGTCTGGCGGAGTGCCGGGACAACTTCCTTCTGCGCATGGTCACCGCCTACATCGTCCCGACTCGGCAGGACTGGGTGAACGAGTCGCTGGCAGAGCTGGGTCCCCTGCGGCACATGTACGACTGGATGTTGTGGTGTTCCGTTGAGTCGGCTGAACAGCTGCCTCCTCTCGGACCGCTCAGAGTGACGGCCACACAGGCCGACCTGGTGACCACGGCTGTGGAGGGCGTCGGTGTCGCCATGGCGCCGTTGCTGGCCGATGCCTACGACTCTGCCTACAAGGCCGCCGGGAGACGGCACTCCGCTGAGCTTCTCGCGATCCTCCCTAGCGACGAGGCCTTCCAAGCCCTTCTGGACCGGGCCGACAAAGAACGTGTGCGGCCGGCCTTGGCAGCAGCGATGAAACGTTTCCCCAAACGTGCTGCACGCCTGCTTCCGGCCGCCGCAGAGGGTCAGGGGAAGGCCGCCGCGATCGCCGCCGATCTTGTGGACCCGGGGCCTGTAGCAAGGGGAGTCGCCGAGGCGTCGGTGGCCGAGCTCCCGCGGATGCTCGCTGATCCACCCTGGAAGCGCGAGCGCCCTGCCCGCACGCTGGTCGTGATCAAGGATCTGGCGGCGCCGGATTGCGACGCCGTCACGTGGGCGCCAGGAGAACGCGGGGGGCACTCGTCGGACGCCCCGGCGGAATACTGGGCCGGGCAGATCGCCGAGTTCGAGGCGGGCAGACTGTCGGACTGGGAGGCCGCCATCCTGCTCACGGACGGTCCCGAGGCCTTGGTACGGCCGCTGTTCAACGGCTGGAAGCCACAGAATCTCCGCGCCGTGGAATGGCGCGCCAGGCAGCTCGGCGCCCGTTACGAGCTGGATGCCGTGCCGCTTCTGATCGACATCGCCGCCCGGAACCCCGGCGGCAACGGCGAGGCGCTGCTGCCGTTCCTCACCACGGAGATCGCCGCCTTGATGGCGGAATGGGCGCTCCGGTTGAAGTCCGCGCGGCACGTCGCGTTCAGCTGGTTCAAGCGCCATGGCGTCGCCGCCGCGGTGGCGCTGATACCGGCCGCGCTCGGTCCGGCAGGGCGGCAACGGCAGTTCGCGGAGGCCGCCCTGCTCCACATCGCCGACCGTGAGGGCGACAAGCCGATCGTGGAGGCCGCCCGTGTCCACGGTGAACGGGCCGCAGCCGCCATCGCGGACCTCATGACGGCCGACCTCACCCCGCTCCGGGTGCCGAAGGTCGGCGAGTGGGCCGATCCCAAGCTGCTCCCACAGGTGCTGCTCAAGGACCGTGACCGTGCCCTCCCTGCGGCGGCGACGCGCCACCTGATGACGATGCTGGCGCTGTCCGAGCCGGACGCGCCATACGTGGGCATCACCGAGGTCCGCGCGGCCTGCGACCCTGCGTCACTGGCGGCGTTCTCCTGGGCGATCTTCGAACGGTGGCAGGCGGTCGGCGCCCCGGCCAAGGACGGCTGGGCGCTCGGCCAGCTCGGTCTGATCGGCGGGGACGAGGCCGTCCGGGGGCTCACACCGTTGATCAAGATGTGGCCGGGCCAGAGCCGCCACAAGAACGCCTCGGCCGGTCTCGACGTGCTCGCCGCGATCGGCTCCGACCTCGCGCTGGCGCACCTGCACGGCATCGCCCAGAAGCTGAAGTTCAAGGGCCTCAAGCGGCAGGCTCAGGAGAAGATCGACCAGATCGCCGGCGAGCTCGGTCTCACGCACAAGGAGCTCGCCGACCGGCTCGTACCGGACTTCGGCCTCGGCCCGGACGGCAGCCTCGTCCTGGACTACGGGCCGCGCAGCTTCATGGTGGGCTTCGACGAGCAGCTCAAACCATACGTTCGTGACGAGCGGGGCAAGCCACGCCAGACGCTGCCCAAGCCCGGCGCGAAGGACGACCCCGATCTGGCGCCCGCTGCGTACAAGCGGTTCGCGGCGCTCAAGAAGGACGTCCGCACGGTCGCGGCCGACCAGATCCAGCGGCTGGAGACCGCCATGATCGAACGCAGGGACTGGGCCCTTCCAGACTTCCAGCGTCTCCTGGTGTCCCATCCCCTCCTCCGCCACATCGCCCGCCGCCTGGTCTGGCTGGCCGGGGACGGCAGCTCCTTCCGGGTCGCCGAGGACGGCACGTTCGCGGACTCCACCGACGACACCTGCACGCTCCCGCCCACTGCGTCTGTCCGCATCGCCCATCCACTCGACCTGTCCGGCCCCCTGACCGGCTCCTTGGCCGACTCCCTGGCCGGCTCTCTGGCCGGCTCTCTGGCCGCATGGTCTGAGGTGTTCGCCGACTACGAGATCGCCCAGCCGTTCCCGCAGCTCGGCCGTCCCGTCCATGCCCTCACGCCCGCCGAACGCGAGACCGGCCGGCTGGAGCGCTTCGAGAACGTTCCCGTCCCGCTGGGGCGGCTCCTGGCGCTGGAGCGGCGCGGCTGGGAGCACGAGACCCCGGCCGACGCGGGCATCGTCGGGAGCATGTCGCGCCGCCTGCCCGGCGGGGCCGAGGTGCAGATCGGCTTCGACACCGCGGTCGCCATCGGCCACCGCGACCCCGCCCAGGAGGTCACCATCGCCGTCTGGGTCACCGGCGATCTCGATCCGATCGTCGCCTCCGAACTCCTCACCGAACTCGCGGCGGTGACGGGCTCTCCGTAGGCCGGACGGCCTCACCGACTCCGCTTTCGGGGGCCGTGTTCGTGCGGCGCGTCGGGCCCATCGGCAAGCGGTAACGTTCATGTCATGCCCGTGCCCCGGCTCGCCGTCGTCGTCGACCTCGTCGTCCTCACCGTGCGGGAGCAGCGGCTCTGCGCGCTGATGTGGCGGCGTGACCGGGCGCCTTACGACGGCTGCTGGTCGCTGCCCGGCGGGTTCATCCAGCTGGAGGAGGACCTTCCGGTCGCCGCTGCCCGGTTGATGGCCGAACGGGCCGGGCTGGCGGACGTACGGATCCATCTGGAGCAGCTCGCCACGTACGGCTATCCGGACCGGGACCCCCGCCAGCGCGTGGTGAGCGTCGCCTATCTGGGGCTGGCGCCCGACCTTCCCGCGTCCACCCGGGCGCAGGTGTTGTGGTCGGCCGTCGACGAGCTGATCAGCCGCGATCGGGCCGCGTTCGATCATCGCCGGATCCTGTGCGACGGGGTGGAGCGGGCCCGGGCCAAGCTGGAGTACACCTCGCTGGCCGCCGCGTTCTGCCCACCGGAGTTCACCGTGGCGGAGCTCCGCAGGGTGTACGAGATCGTCTGGGGTACGCCGCTGGATCCGCGGAACTTCCATCGCAAGGTCACGGGCGCCGAGGGTTTCCTGGTGCCGACCGGGCGCACGACCACCCGTGACGGGGGCCGTCCCGCGCGCCTCTACACACGGGGACACGCGGAGCAGCTGCGCCCGCCCATGCTCCGCCCCTCTCCCCACGCCGTCTCGACGTTCTGACCTGGAACATTAAAGAAATGGCCCCGGCGGACCGGGCAGTCTCGGGGCGTTGCTAGCTTTTTGTCCTATGAGTGGCGAAATGTCCGAGGAGCTGACCCTTCTCGTGCGCGACATCGGGGACGCCGGAGTCGCCGAAATGGCCGGTGCACCAGGGCTTGCGGCGGCGGTCGACCAGCATGTGGCCGCCGTCCGCGACCAGATCGGGGTGGGGCGGCCGCCGCAGCACGCGCTGATGGACTACCTGCACGGCTTCGCGGAGGATGCGTTCCGGCGGGGCTGGTGGCCGGGCAGCACGCACGACTGGGAGTTCGTGCGCATCGTCGCGGTCTGCTGGATGATGCGCGAGAACGCTGAGGCGCATCAACGATCGGGGCAACTCGACGATTGAGGCACACCGCCTTCTTCACGACCTGGCGCGATCCGTAGGCTGAGCGCATCCCCACCCTGTACGACTGGAGGACAACGGTGTCCGAGGCAACCACTCCGCGCTTCCGCTCAGTCCTCGACCGGTTCGTGGCCTACAAGCCCGGCAAGGTCGTGGTGTCGCCCGAAGGGCGCTCCTACAAGCTGTCGTCGAACGAGTCGCCGAACGGACCGCTGCCCTCGGTCGTGCAGGCGATCACTGAGGCGGCCCAGAAGGTCAACCGTTACCCCGACAACAACTGCACCGCCCTGGTCGAGGCCATCAGCACGAAGTTCGGGGTCCCGGGTGATCGCATCGCGGTGGGCTGCGGTTCGGTCGGGGTCACGCAGATGTTGCTGGAGGCGGTGGCCGAGCCCGGCGCCGAAGTGATCTACGCCTGGCGCTCGTTCGAGGCGTACCCGCTGCTGGTCTCGCTGTCCGGCGCCACCTCGGTCCAGGTGCCGCTGCTCGACGAGACGCACGACCTGGACGCGATCGCCGCCGCCATCACCGAGCACACCCGGTTGATCTTCATCTGCAATCCCAACAACCCGACCGGCACGATCGTCCGGCGCGCCGAACTGGAGGCGTTCCTCGACCGCGTCCCTGCCGACTGCCTGGTGGTGCTGGACGAGGCCTACCGCGAGTACGTCCGGGACAAGGACGTGCCCGACGGCCTGGAACTGTACGGAGACCGCCCCAACCTGGCGATCCTGAGGACCTTCTCCAAGGCCTACGGGCTGGCCGGGCTCCGGATCGGCTTCATGGTCGCGCACCCCGTGGTCGCCGAGGCCGTCCGCAAGACCTACCTCCCGTTCAGCGTGAACGCCGTGGTCCAGGCCGCGGCCATCGCGTCCCTGGCCGCCACCGACGAGCTGCTGACGCGGGTCGAGAACACCGTCAAGGAGCGTGAGCGCGTCCGCGACGCCCTGCTGGCCGACGGCTGGTCCGTCCCGCCGACCGAGGCCAACTTCGTATGGCTCCGTCTGAACGAGCGGACCATGGAGTTCTCCGCCGCATGCGACGCCCAGGGCATCAGCGTGCGCCCGTTCCCCGGCGAGGGCGCCCGCGTCTCGATCGGCACTCCCGAGGAGAACGACGCCTTCCTGGCCGTCACCAAGGCCTTGCCGTACCGCAACTGATCCCCCGCCGCCCGGCGATCAACTAGCGGCCACCGGATCAGCCGTAAGCCAGTGAGTCAGTTCGTGGCCACCGTCAGTCCGTGACCACAGCGTCAGTCGGCAGCCATCCGTCGCCTCCTAGCCACCGGTCAGCCGACAGCCACCGGCCAGCCCGTAGCCACCGGCCAGTCGGCGCCAACGGGGTCAGCCGGTGCGGATTGGATCAGCCGGTGTTCGCTGGGTCGGGTGTGAGTGGCGGGTCACCGCCGGTCGGGGGGTCGGTCGCCGGGGGTGGGGTGGTCGCGCCCGGGTTCGAACCGGATTCGGGCTCTTCGACCGGCCGCACCTCATCGCGCGGCCGTCGGCTCACAAGTCTCCATGCTTGTCCGACGCGGCATCGAGCGGCCGGGTTGGCCCCGGCCGCTCGATACCTTGCGGAACCCCAACGGGCCTCAGGTGGTGGCCTTCGGCCCCAGCTTTTCGACGATGAGACGGTAGAGCTGGCGTGGCCGGCCGGGCTGCGGCGTGCGGTTGGGCGGGAGGGGCCAGGCAAGGCCCTCCTCGACCAGCGTGCGCAGCAGGCGCCGGGCTGTGCGGGGAGTGACGCCGAGCATCTTTCCGGCGTTCTCCGCGTCCACGATGAGCGGCTGGTCCTGATCGCCCAACTTGTCGGCCAGGCGGGCAAGGATCTCCAGCCCCTTCGGCTTGGCCTGCGGTTGCGCCCGGGGCGGCGTGCGGGGCGCGGGCACCAGGGCCCGGCCGTCGCGGTCGAGAGCGAAGCCCTGGGCGCGCTGCGAGCTCTGCGAGCGGGCCAGCGCGGCCCGGGCGTGGGTCTCGGCCTCGTGCGCCGTCCGGCCCATGCCGATGCCGACCTCGATCGCCAGCCCGAGCTCCTCCCGGACCCGTTCCACGAAGGGCGGCGTACGGAAACCCTCGGTGGACGCGGTGACCGACCCGCGTGTGGCGATCACCAGGTAGCTGTGGTCGTCCAGCGGCCATACCGACGCGTTCATCCGGTGCGCCTCCTGGAGGAGCACGCGGTGCAGCGCCAGCTTGAGCTCGTCCCGCCAGTAACGCGGCGTGACCCGGCGTGGTGTCTCGCGGAGCGTGGGCACGTCGACCAGGACGGTGACGAGCTGCGACTCCTCGAGACGGTGGTGTGCGCCCAGGAGCGCGGCGGTCTGCAGCGAACTGCGGATCGCGGCACCGGTCGGCCGAACCCGGATGGTGGGCACGCCGGCCATCTCCATACGTTCGGCGGTGGCGTGGACGCAGGTCATCGCGACCGTCGTCGCCCCGCGCCGCCACAGCCGCTCGTGGAACGCGGCCAGGGTGCCGGGCCCCGCCGCCTCCTCACGCAGATGGACCTGGTCGGTGGCCAGGTTGATCTCGGCGTACGCCTCCTCGACCTCGGCTCGGCCGAGCACGTCGATGCTCACCCGGGACGGATCGAAACGTTCGTCGAGGGAGGCGCGCAGCAGCGCACCCTGGAGTGCCGCCCCGTTCAGGGGCACGTAGGTGGCGGGCATCGTGAGCACGCCCGCCTTACGTGCGAAGTCGTACGGCACCGGGCTCGCGAACAGGCACACGTCCACGCCCGATCCCAGCCGTACGACCTTGTCGGCCGCTTCCTGTTCGTCGCGATATGCGGCGGCCACGAGCCGGCTCGGCACCGGCGTCGGGCCGTGGCCCATCAGCATGACCCGTTCCACAAGGTCATGCGGACCCACGACGCCGATCGTCAGGTCGGGGGTCACCGACCCCGTCCTCGCTCCCGTCATCAGCGCCCGCTCGCTTCCCGGTCTGCCTCGCTCACTTCCCGGTCTGCCCTGTGCCGGGGGCCCGGCCCCGGCCATGCGTTCGCGCACGCTCCGCCCAACGGTTGACTCATGGCTTGTCGCCCCTGCCTTCTGACCCAGCACCGCAGTTCCCGTGCGATTCGCCTTCGCTCAGCCCAACCACCCTTTCGTGGGAGGAGCTTCGCTCGGCGTCCTTCAAGTGGCAGATCGGGTCAGGGCGACGATGTGTGACGCCCAGACGCGAAATCGAATCAAGAGTGCGGCGAAAAAGTAACCTACGCGACCCCTTGGTCAGTAATTTGTCACCATTCGGTCAGTCTTGATTCTGCATCTTCGGTCGTCCGAAGATGAAAAACAAGACCCGAAAACACCGCAGGGGTCCCCCCATGGCGCTGATGCGCACTGAGGAGACCCCTGCGGCGTCCGTTTGGTTTACATGCGGCCCGAAAATCGACCGTCCTGGTAGCTCCTGCACGGCAGATGACCGTATCGGCTATCGGTTGGACGTTTGTCCGTGATTCGGGCGCACTGTCCGAGTAAAGATTGACCGTTTACGGTCAAGTCCGTCACCGGTCCCGTCACCCCGCCCGTCAGCAGCTCGTCAAGGCGACGGGTCAGCCGACGTCGCCGGTCGTTACGTCAGCCGGATCGCGGTCGTTACGTCAGTCGGTTTCGCCCGTCGTTACGTCAGTCGGTTTCGCGGACGATGTCGGCGCCCAGTTGCGAGAGCCGTTCCGCCGTGTGGGCGTGACCGCGGTCGAGGTAGTAGGCCGAGGTGATGGTGGTCTCGCCCTCGGCGGCCAGACCGGCCAGCACCAGGGCGCTGCCACAGCGGAGGTCGTGCGCCTCCACCTCGGCGCCGCGCAGCACGTTGGGGCCGTTCACCTTGGCGCGGTTGCCGTTGACCTCGATGTCGGCGCCCATCTTGGTGAGCTCGTCGGCCAGCTTGAAGCGGCCGTCGAAGATGCGCTCGTAGATGTAGGACGGGCCGTCGGCGAAGCAGGACAGCGCCATGATCGGCGACTGCAGGTCGGTGGCGAACCCGGGGTACTCGTCGGTGATGACGTTGATCGGCCGCAGCGGCCGCTCGCGGCGCACCTGCAGGACCGCGCCCTGCTGGTGGAACTCCACGCCCATCTGCTCCAGCTTGTCGGCCGCGACGCCCAGGTGCTCCAGGGACGCGCCGACCAGGCTGAGCTCGCCACCGGTGATGGCGGCGGCCATGACGAACACGCCCGCGTCGATCCGGTCCGGCATCACGGTGTGCTCGATGCCGCTGAGCTCGTCAACGCCCTCCACGGTGATGAAGCCGGTGCCGCCACCGCTGATCCGCGCGCCCATGCGCTGCAGGATCTTGATGTTGTCCAGCACCTCGGGCTCGAGGGCCGCGTTCTTGATCAGCGTGGTGCCGTGCGCCAGCGCGGCGGCCATGATGAGGTTCTCGGTGCCGGTGTGCGAGGGCGTGTCGCAGTAGAGCGTGCCGCCGCGCAGCTCGCCGGCCTTGATGTGGATGATGCCGTCGCCGTTGTCGGCGATCTGCTCGGTGACCGTGGCACCCATCCGCTTGAAGCCGTTGTAGTGGAAGTCCAGGTTGCGGCTGCCCAGATTGCAGCCGCCGACGCCCTCGATCACGGCCTCGCCGAGCCGGTGCAGCAGCGCCGGCACGAACAGGAACGAGCCCCGGAACCGGGAGGCGATGTCCGCCGGCAGCACCGGGCTGCTGAGCGTCGACGCGTCGATCACGAGTGTGCGCTCCGCCTCGTGCAGCTCCGCCTTGGCCCCGATGGCCCGGGCCAGCTCGACCGCGCGGCGGACGTCCTCGATGATCGGGACGTTGCGCAGGACCGTCCGGCCCTTGGCCGCCATCAGCGAGGCGCCGATCATCGGCAGGACCGCGTTCTTCGCGCCCTGGATGAAAACGGTGCCCTGCAGAGGTCGGCCTCCGCGCACGCGGTAACGAACGTCTTGGCCCATGCTCATGCCGCCTAACTCCTTTAACTGCGGAAAGTGTGTAGTAAACCACTGCGCCGGGAGTGAGGTGTCCGCCCAGCACGGCACGTAGCGGCGGTGTAGTCCCTCTTCCCCCGCCACGTTCACTTGGACTGCGACCAAGCCCGGAAAGTTCGCGTTCTGCCGCGTCTGGTGTGCGGGTCCCGCCGCAGCCGTCGTCAGCTCCCGGTCTGGCGTGTCCGAACGTAAGCGTGTCCGAACGTCAGCGTTGTCCGAACACAAGCCCCACGGCCAAGCCTAGACCGCCTCACCCCGCCACAAGGTAGGGCGCGTCTCTCATTTACGCCTTATGTCGTTACGGGTGCCTCTAGGGTGATCGCCCATGGGGATCGACGACACGGACGAGTCGCCTGGCTGGGCGGCGATCGACGGGGCGCTGGCGCACATCTACGGCGACGCCGAGCCGCATCACTGGGGAACACTCCACAAGTGGGTGCTCGGCGGGCCGGATCCGCTCGACGGGATCAGCGTCTACCCGCGTGACGAGCCTGTCCCGCACTGGCACTACGTCTCGTACGGCATGACCGAGTTGTACGAGAAGCAGTCCGAGAACCCCGACGAGTCCGGCTGGGGATTCGAGTTCACCTTCCGGCTCGCGCGGAAGCCGGGCGAGACCACTCCGCCGGTCTGGGCCGCGAACCTCCTGCAGAACCTGGGCCGGTACGTCTTCAACAGCGGCAACTGGTTCGAGTCCGGGCATCACATGGACGTCAACGGACCGATCGCCTCCGACCGCGACGACTCGGCGATCCGCGCGATCGCGTTCATCCTGGATCCCGAGCTCGGCCAGATCGGCACACCGCACGGGAGTGTGCAGTTCCTGCAGGTCGTCGGACTCGCCACTGAGGAGTACGAGGCCGCCCGGCAGTGGCGGACCGAGTCCCTCCTGGAGGTGCTCGCGCCACGGATCCCGCTCTACGTCACCGACATCGATCGTGGCTCGCTGCTCGATGACCCTCAGCTGGCCGCGACCGTGGCAGCGGGGATCGCACGCGACGGTTCGAGCGCCGGCCTGCTGTACGTGACGACGGCCCATTGGGAGTCCGGCTCCGGCACGACCACTCTCCGCGTCGGGGCGCTGCAGGCCACGTCGATCGCCGAGGCCCTGCGCGGACGCCTGCCGCATGGCAACGAGCTCATCCTCAAATCCGAGGACAGCCTGCTGCGGTTCGCCCCGGGCGACACGTTCGCCGTGGCGGAGGCGGAGCCGAACGCCCTCCACATCGATGTCCCGCTCGCGACCCTCGACGAACTCACCGCCGCGCTGCGACCCCAGGCGGGCAGCAGGCCGGTCGCCGCCCTGCCCGGCCTGGTCGTGGAGGTCGTCCCCACCACGATGCGCGACGAGTACGGCAACGAAACCGGCGAAGTAATCGGCTGAGTAATCGGCTATGCCAGGATTTCCACAGGGTCTCCGACGGTGAGCGCGCCGGTCAGCCGAGGGACCGCGTTCATCCCGAACCGGATGCCGCGGTCGATGGTCCGGTAGCGCGCCAGTGTCCGCAGCGGCTCGCGGCCCCGTTCGCCGCTCTCCTGGTCGGTGGTGGTGACGACGCACCGCGCGCAGGCCTTGACCAGCTCGATCTCCGTCGCGCCGATCCGCAGCCGCCGGACGGTGTCCTCGCCGAACGCGCCGAGCCCCGACACGACGAGGTTGGGACGGAAACGGTTCATCGGCAGCGGGACGTCGAGCCGTTCGTTCAGGTCGGCCAGCGACTCCGCCGAGATCAGCAGCAGGGGATAGCCGTCCGCGAAGGCGATCTCACCGCCGCCCCGGCTCGTGGCGCGGTGGCCGGTGAAACGGACCAGGCGCACCTCGGTGTCCAGCAGCGCGCCGAACCAGTCGGCGGCCTCGTCGCCCTGGTCGATGCCCTGGCACTCCTGCCGCTGCACGATCACGTCCAGTACCGCCCCGTCATCCACAGGCTTGTGGAAAAGTGGCGTGAACGCGAACGCCGGGTCGGCCACCTCGACGGCCAGTTCCACGCCGTCGTACGACGGACGCAGCAACGCCATGCGTGCGTGGTCGCGCTGCGACAGGAACCGGCCCTCCGGCGTCGTCAGCATGAACTCGCGGTCGTACGGCAGGCCCTTGGGCGTCAGTTCGGCGTTGTCGAGGCGCGTGCCGCCGCCGCTCTTGAGGGGATAGACGTTCAGCTCGGTGAGTACCGCGCCCAAAGAGATCTCCTGTCGGGTCGTGACTCAGACGAGCGCCGAGAGGCGGTCGAACATCGGGCTGAGCCGTTCGACGAAGCGCTCCGGGCGGCACACCGCGTCGAGCCGTCCCTCGTCCAGCGCCAGCCCCGCCTCTGCCGCGTGCTTGCGCAGCGTCTCGCGGAACGGGACACCGGTCTGCCACGTGTCCATCGCGGCCTTCTGTACGAGCGGGTACGCCTCGTCGTCACGGGACATCCCGGCCTCGACGAGCTCCAGCAACACCGTCGAGGTGTAGATCAGGCCACCGGTCGACTCCAGGTTGGTCTTCATCTGGCCGGTGTCCACGACGAGGCCGGACATCAGCCGGTTGGTGAGGTTGAGCATGTAGTCGAGCGCGATCGAGGCGTCCGGCAACGCGATCCGTTCGGTGGACGAGTGCGAGATGTCGCGCTCGTGCCAGAGCGGGATGCCCTCCATGACCGGGACGATCTGCGCGCGGACGACGCGGGCCATCCCGGCGAGCCGCTCGGAGATGATCGGGTTCTTCTTGTGCGGCATCGCCGACGAACCCTTCTGGCCCTTGCCGAAGGGCTCCCAGAGCTCGCGGACCTCGGTGCGCTGGCCGTGCCGCACCTCCAGCGCGATGGCCTCCAGGACCGTCGCCATGATCGCCAGGCTGGACACCCATTCGCTGATGCCGTCGCGGATGACCACCTGGGTCGACACGTCGGCGGACTTGAGCCCCAGCCTGCGCGCGACGTGCCGCTCGACCTCGGGGTCGATGTTGGAGTACGTGCCGACGGCGCCGGAGATGGCCATCACGCCGACCGCCTCGCGGGCCTTCTTGAGCCGGTCGCGGGACCGTGCCATCGCGAACGCGAAGTCGGCCACCCGGTGGCCCCAGACGTCGGGCTCACCGTGGATGCCGTGCGTACGGCCGACGCGGAGGCTGCTGCGATGCTCCAGCGCGTGGTCCCGGAGCGTCACGACCAGCGCGTCGGCCTTGGCCAGGAGGATGTCGGTCGCCTCGACCAGCTGCAGCGCCAGCGCGGTGTCGAGCAGGTCGGACGAGGTCATGCCGAAGTGCACGTAGCGCGCGGCCTCGCGGGGCTCGGTGTTGTCCGCCCAGGCCGAGAGGAACGCGATCACGTCATGCTGGGTGACCGCCTCGATCTCGTGCACGGCCTCCGGGGTGGGCGGCGGGGCCTTGCGGACCGGCTCCACCACCTCCGCCGGGATTGTGCCGGCCTCAGCGTGGGCCTCGACCACCAGGGTCTCGACCTGACACCAAAGCTCATATTTGTGCGCGTCACTCCAGACGCGTCCCATCTCCGGAAGGGTGTACCGCTCAATCACAAGGCGATTGTTCCAGGTGGCTCTAGATGCTCTCACCGGCGGGTGTCGCCACGGCCGTACGGGCACGGTATTCGAGCAACAGCGCCACCGTGACGACGAGGATCAGGGCTGCGAGCTCGGCGGCGGCCACCCAGAGCCCGAGGGGGATGGTCGCCAGGGAGACGACGGCTGTCGCCAGCCGGATACGGGACGGGCCGATGCGGACGATCCGGCGATAGAGGACATCGCCGGCGAGGTAGAGCGCGACGCCGCCCGCGAGAGCGACCGCGGGGCCTGTGGCGAGGTCTTCCCAGGCATGGCCGACGGCCTTCTTCAGACCCGCCGCCATCACGATCACGCCGATGATGACCGGGATGTGCGCGTAGAAGTAGCCGAACATCGTCATCTGGGCGCGGCTCGGATCGTCCGCCGCCGCCAGTGACTCCTCGGCTCGCTCGTCGTCGCTTACGAAGTACGTCCACCAGATCGCGGCTGCCAGGGCGAGCCCGAGCAACGCCGCCACGACCAGGTCGGCGTCCAGCTCGGCGCCCTCAGCACCGATGCCGATCGCGATGATCGACTCCCCCAGCGTGACGATGACCAGCAGGCCGTGCCGTTCCACGATGTGCGCGGCCTGGATGATGAAGCGCCCGCCCGGCGCGACGATATAGGGCTGCACGATGGGCACGATCAGCGCGATCGTCCACAACACGTACACCATGACGCCGTCGAGCAACCCCGCGACGATGATCAGCGCGGCCGCGAGCAGGTTGGCCGGCACCACGCGCAGGATGTTGGGGTTGCCCTGGGCGAAGAGCGCGACGTGGGCGAGGACGAGCACGAGATAGCCGAGGCCCCACACGACCCCGCCGTCCTTGAACGCGGTCGGGGTGGCGAGCGCGACCATGAAGAAGCCGCCCATGCCGATCAGGATCAGCAGCCTGCGCCGGGCGGAGGACGGGGCGAGCATGTTCGTCAGCCAGGCGTAGCCGCTGTACATCCACCACAGGACGCCGAACATGAGGACCACCTGGAACAGCCCGAGCAGGCTGAGCTCCTTGACGAGCACACCGGTGAGCTGCGTGACCGCGAAGACGAAGACCAGGTCGAAGAAGAGCTCCAGCGTGGTGACGCGGTAGATCTCCTCCCCCGGGGACGGGGCAGGAGGAGGTGGCGAAAAGGATGAAGACATGGCGGCCTCGGACTGCAGGGGGACGATGAAGACCCAGATGTAATCAAGTAATCATATGCCCGGGGCAAGGCCGTTCAGGCGGTGGCCCTTCAGGCGGTGGCCTTCAGGCGGTGGCCTTCAGGCGGTGGCCTTCAGGCGGTGGCCTTCAGGCGGGGGGCGCTCAGGCGGGGGCCGGAGCCACGGGCGAGGCCGATTTCAGCAGATCGTCGGCCTTTTGGTCCAGCGAACCCGTGAGCAGTTGCTGCCCGTACCCGAGAAGCAGTGCCCCGAAGAGCAGCGCGGGCTGCGAGGTGACCTCAGACGGCCCCGGTAGAAGGCCGGAGCCGAGCGCGACAAGACCGAAGACCGCGATGGCCGGCCCCATCGCCACCTTGAGCAGGACGAGCGGGACCGCGAGGGAGTACCGGGTGGGCAACTCCTGGTGGACGCGGAGCGCGCGGGCGGCGGAGAGCGCCGCGCCGATCAGGCCGAGCAGAGCCACCTGGGGCGCGTCGCCGCCGGTGGCCGAACGGTGCAGGCCGGTCGGGCACATGAGGCCGTCGCCTCCGGGGAAGCAGAGCGGCACGGCCCCAGGCCAGTGCACGCCCGCCGCCACGAATCCACCGACCAGCACGGTGAGGATGAGGAACGTTCCCAGGAGGCCGTTGCGGAAGCGACGCACCCGGCCGTTCGCCACGGCCTGCAGGAGGTAGGCACCCTGCAGTGCGGCCCCCAGCAAGTGCCTGTCGCTCTCGGCCACGTCGGAGGGCCTGAGGTCGTGAGCGGTGCCGAACCGCCGCTCCACCGCCACGCGGCGGGGATCCTCCGGCGGTAGGTAGGCCCGTACGAGCGCCAGCACCTCTGGCACACGCCCGCACACCTGCTCCGGCGGCTGGATCGCCAGAAGCTGCGTCGAACCGGTGTTGATGTTGAACCAGGCACCGTCGACGGCCCGACCCGACAGCCAGTCGCGCAGCCGCCGCCGGTTGGCTGCGTAATAACGGGCGAGAACGACCTGACGCAGGATCGCGTCATAGGTCACCGCGATGCTCATCGCGATCTCGTCAGCTTCCCGCGACCGATCCGCCCCCGTACAGCCTGAGTCCCGCAATCGAGCCGCCCCCGTACCGCCAGAATCCCGGGACGGGCGCGCGCGACTGGCATGGGTGAAGCTCAGCGTCCCGGACTGGGCGACCGAGCGCTTGGCGTCCGTGAGCACCTGGATGGCGCGCGCCTCCACGTACGTTCGCCAAGCCCCGGAGGCTCCGAACCTGCGGTACGCCCACCTCCTCGGCGCCCGCAATGTCCGCCGAAAGAGCCGCCGCTTACGCACCATCGTCGCCCCCATCGCCGAAGGTAGTCATTCGACTATCAGCAGCGACAGGCGCGTGCGCCATCGGAACGGCCCGAACTATGGCGTCGCAGTGAGTCCTCTACCCCCCTACCGGGACGCCTGGAGGACCCCTAACGGGACGCCTGGAGGGCGATGTCGGTGCGGTGGTGGGAACCACGGAGCCTGATCTTGGCGGTCGCCTCGTAGGCGGCGATGCGGGCCGCGGCGACATCGGATCCCGTGCCCACCACGTTCAGCACGCGACCTCCGGCGGCGACCAGATTGCCCTCGAAGTCGCGCTGGGTGCCTGCGTGCAGTACGTACGCGCCGGGCACCTGGGAAGCCTCCTGCAAACCCGTGATCACGTCGCCCTTGACCGGCGAGGCCGGGTAGTTCTCGGCGGCGATCACGACCGTCACGGCGGCACCGGGGTGCCAGGAAAGGCGGCCGCTCCGGGCAAGGCCGCCGATGGCGCACGCCTGGAGCAGGCCGCCCAGCGGGGTCGCCAGGCGGTCCAGCACGACCTGGGTCTCCGGGTCCCCGAAGCGCGCGTTGAACTCGACCACCCGAAGGCCCTTGGACGTCAACGCAAGGCCCGCGTACAGCACGCCCACGTACGGCGTCTCGCGGCGGCGCAGCTCGTCGACGGTCGGCTGGACGACGGTGGCCATCACCTCGTCGACGAGACCCTCTGGAATCCAGGGCAGCGGTGTGTAGGCGCCCATGCCGCCGGTGTTGGGCCCGGCATCGTTGTCGTAGGCACGCTTGAAGTCCTGGGCGGGCATGAGCGGCACCGCGTCCTGACCGTCGCAGAGCGCGAAGAGCGAGACCTCGGGGCCGTCCAGATAATCCTCGATCACGACGCGTTCGCAGGCGGCGGCGTGGTCGAGCGCGGCAGTCCGGTCATCGGTCACGACGACGCCCTTGCCTGCGGCGAGACCGTCGTCCTTCACCACGTACGGCGGGCCGAACTCGTCGAGCGCCTCGGCGGCCTCGTCGGTGCTCTCGCAGACCCGGGCGGCGGCGGTCGGCACCTTGGCCGAGGCCATGACCTCCTTGGCGAACGCCTTGGAGCCCTCGATGCGGGCCGCCTCCTTGTCAGGGCCGAAGCACGGGATCCCGGCCGCGCGCAGCGCGTCGCCGACACCGGCAACCAGCGGCGCCTCGGGGCCGATCACCACGAGCCCGGCACGCAGCCGTCCGGCGAGCTCGACCACCGCCGTCGGATCGGTCGGATCGAGCGTATGGTTGGCCGCGATCTCCGCCGTGCCGGGGTTTCCGGGCGCGCAGTGGAGCGCGGTGACAGACGGGTCGCGATGCAGGGCGCGGGCGATCGCATGCTCGCGGCCGCCGGATCCAAGGACGAGTACTCGCACGTCGGAGCAGCCTAGTCGGCCGGACGCCGGGACGGTTGCCCCGGGCGGGCTTTCGGGCGCGCGTCGCTGTGATCGGGACCATGTGACCGAGACCATGCTGCGCGGACGTCAACTTGAACGATGTCCACAACGTCAAATATGTCGACTGATAAGCTCGTCAAAGTTGTGGCCTGATGCCCAGGTGTGAAGGGAGGTGGTCGGGATGAGTCCTGGTGATCCTTGCAGTTCTGCGGAGCCCCCTCACAGTCCGAGCTGGACCGTTCACCCGACCGCCTCTACTCGGCGTCCGGCCACCATGTTCGCGCGCTCCCCTCGCTGACCGCGTGGGTTGAGCGCGCATTGCGCGCGTGGCCGGAGGCATAGGAGCACCTCATGGCCATGACTCGAGTCCGCCCTGGCCGGGCGACCAAATCCCTGTTCAAGACGCGCGGGCGTCCTGCCTCCATGACCGCGGCCGTCGTCCAGCGAGATTCGGCCGTCATCGACTGGGCCGCCTACATCGATGGCCATCGTGTGTCGACCGACACCATCGAGGACGCCGTACGCATGATCCGCGACGGCCAGCTCAAGCACGCCGCCGGCACCGCCCGCCGGGGCTCGGCGGCCGGGGCGGCGGAGAGCGCCGGCTTCGTGTGGGTCGGCCTGCACGAGCCGTCCGAGACCGAGCTCACCGAGCTGGCGGAGGTCTTCGGGCTGCACGAGCTCGCCGTCGAGGACGCCATCAACGCCCATCAGCGTCCCAAGCTGGAACGCTACGACGACGTGAACTTCTTCGTCATGAAGACGGTCGGCTACGTGCGGCGCGGGCCGGACGGCGCCGAGGTCGTCGAGACCGGCGAAGTAATGATCTTCTGCGGCCCGGATTTCGTGGTGACGGTGCGGCACGGCACGCACTGCGCGCTCGGCTGCGTCCGCAACGACCTCGAAGAGGACCCGGCGCGGCTCAGCCTGGGCCCGAGCGCGGTGCTGCACGCCGTCGCCGACCGTGTGGTGGACGGCTACGTGAACGTCGCGGACGCCGTTCAGGAGGACATCGACGAGGTCGAGGAGGCGGTGTTCTCCCCCGAGCGCACCGACGAGTCGCGGCGGATCTACCAGCTCAAGCGCGAGGTGATCCAGCTCAAGCGGGCGGTCGGGCCGCTGGCGGGGCCGCTGCGCAACCTCACCAACCGCCGGTTCGTCCCGAACGAGATCAAGGAGTACCTGCGCGACGTCGAGGACCACCTGACCCGCGTCCGCGAGCAGGTCGAGTCCTACGACGAGCTCCTGAACCCGATCCTGCAGGCGCACATGACCCAGGTGACGGTGGCCGACAACCAGGACATGCGCAAGATCTCCGCCTGGGGCGCGATCTTCATGGTGCCCACCGCGATCACCGGAATCTACGGCATGAACTTCGACTTCATGCCCGAGACCAAGTGGGCCTTCGGCTACCCGCTGATCCTGGGCGTCATCGCGACCGCCTGCCTGTCGCTCTACCGGGGCTTCCGCCGCAACGGCTGGATGTAGCGCAACGGCTTGCTCTGGCGGTAGCCGCTGGCCGTAGGCGCAATGGCTGGATGTAGGCGCAGCCGCTGGACGTTGCTGCAGCGGCTGGATGTAGGCCCGGCATGGGTTGAACGGCGCAAGGGAGCTGGCTCGCGCTGGGGACGGAACGTGCCGTCAGCGGAGGATGGGGGCGGTCAGGGGTTGCGGCAGCGGGAGCCCGTGGCCCTGGAGCACGGTCCGCAGGCGGTCGGGGTAGTCGGTCACGATCGCGTCCACCCCGTACGAGACGAAGCGCGACATGTCGGCAGGCTCGTTCACCGTCCACACCACGACCGGCAAGGCCAGCGAGTGGGCGGCGGTGACCAGCTCGGGCGTGGTGATCGAATGCTCGGGTGACAGGACCGTCGCGCCGATGTCCAGAGCGGCGCGTGCCGGGTCGTCCGGGAACTGCCCCCCGAGCCAGCGCGTGCCGAGGCCGAGCGTCTTGGCCTCGATCAGGGCCACCCGGCCCGCGTCGGGCGCGTACCGCCGCGCCTCGACGAGCACCCGCCAGTCGAACGCGAGCAGCCGGCTGCGGCCGAGGAGGTCGAACGCGCCCAGCACCTCCGCCGCAGCCGCGGCGAAGAACGCCACGTCGGAATCCGGCCAGTCCGGGTCTGTCTTGAGCTCGACCGCGAGCCCGACGTCGGGTACGCGCGACATGAGCGCACACGCCTCGGCCAGCGTCGGCAGCGGTGTCCGCTCCAGAGGCAGCTGGGTGAGAACGAACGGATCGTCATCGGCCGCTGGCCGCCGCACCCCGGCGTCCAGGGTCTTGATCTGGTCCAACGTGAGGTCGCGGATCGCCTTGCCCACGTACGGGTACAGGGGATCGCCAGGCCGGGCGGGGCCGGTGTCGGCGAGATTGACCGGAGACAGCACCTGATCGTGGTTGAGGACGACGACGCCGTCCGCCGTCAGACCCACGTCCAGCTCGACCGTGTCGACGCCGATCTCCATCGCGTGCACGAACCCGGGCAGAGTGTTCTCCGGCCGCAACCCACGCGCCCCACGATGACCGTGCAGCTCAATGGGCCCCCCGTTCAACATCACGGCAGGAGGTTACAGCGAGTCACCGATCTCCTGGTGGCCGATCGGTGGAAACTGGTTGAACGTTAGCGATCGTCAGACGAGCGGCCGCAGCTGAAGGGTCTGGTCACGGCCCGGCCCGACGCCGATGGCCGAGATTCGCGATCCGGACATCTCCTCCAGCGCGCGGACGTAGTCCTGCGCGTTCTTGGGGAGGTCGTCGAACGTCTTGGCGGCGGTGATGTCCTCCTGCCAGCCTTCCAGGTATTCCAGGATGGGCTTGGCGTGGTGGAACTCGGTCTGGGAGGCGGGCATCTCGTCGTGCCTGACGCCGTCGATCTCGTACGCGACGCAGACCGGCACCCGCTCCAGCCCGGACAGGACGTCGAGTTTGGTGAGGAAGTAGTCGGTGATGCCGTTGACCCGGGTGGCATAGCGGGCGATCACCGCGTCGAACCAGCCGCAGCGGCGGTCACGGCCGGTGGTCACGCCGTATTCCCCGCCGGTCTTGCGCAGGAACTCGCCCCACTCGTCGAGGAGCTCGGTGGGGAACGGTCCAGAGCCGACACGGGTGGTGTAGGCCTTGAGGATCCCGATGACCCGCGTGATCTTCGTGGGGCCCACCCCGGATCCGACGCACGCCCCGCCCGCCGTGGGGCTCGACGACGTCACGAACGGGTAGGTGCCGTGGTCGATGTCCAGGAGCGTGCCCTGGGCGCCCTCCAGCAGCACGACCTTGTCGTCGTCCAGCGCCTTGTTGAGGATGAGCGTCGTGTCGGCGACGAACGGCTTGAGGCGCTCGCCGTACTCCAGGTATTCCTGCACGATCGGCCCGGTGTCGATCCGGCGCCGGTTGTAGACCTTCGTGAGGACCTGATTCTTCTCGCGGAGGGAGAGGTCGAGCTTCTGGGTGAGGATGTTGGGGTCGAACAGGTCCTGGACCCGGATCCCCATCCGGTTGATCTTGTCGGCGTAGGCCGGGCCGATGCCGCGGCCGGTGGTGCCGATCCGCGCCTTGCCCAGATAGCGCTCGGTGACCTTGTCGAGGGCCCGGTGGTGGGGCATGATCAGGTGCGCGTTCGCCGAGATCAGCAGGCGTTCGCACGAGATGCCGCGCTCCTTGAGCCCGTCGATCTCCTGCAGCAGCACGGCCGGGTCGATGACGACCCCGTTGCCGATCACCGGGATGACGTCGTCGGAGAGCACGCCGGACGGCAGCAGGTGCAGCGCGTAGCTCTTGTCGCCGATGACCACGGTGTGGCCGGCGTTGTTGCCGCCCTGGTAGCGCACGACGTAGTCGACATCTCCGCCGAGCAGGTCCGTCGCCTTGCCCTTGCCTTCATCTCCCCATTGGGCTCCGACAAGAACGATGGCCGGCATGCCACTTTCCTTCCCACGACGAAGGCCCCTGATCGCAAGTGCGAAGGGGCCTCTTGCGATCAAATCGTACCCGTAGCCGGGGACTGAAGAAACCGCACGCTGCCATCCCGCAGCCCCCGCCCAACCACCCTTCCAACGGACAAGCTTCGCTTGGCAGGTTTTTGCGGAACACAAGTGACAAGTGAGCCTTTAACGGTCAGGCGTTCGGGGCCTCCGCACGGTCAGGCGTTCAGTACCTCCGCGGCGGTGGCGCTGCTGTCGCGCAGGAACGTCTTGCAGCGTTCGGCCTCGACGTCCTCGCCGATCGCCGCCGCGGCCCGTCCCAGCGCGTGCAGGGCGCGCAGGAAGCCCCGGTTGGCCTCGTGCTCCCAGGGAATCGGGCCCTGCCCCTTCCAGCCCGCCCGCCGCAGCATGTCGAGCCCGCGGTGGTAGCCGGTGCGCGCGAACGCGTAGGAGTCGATGACGCCGCCCCGGGCGAACGCGCGGTCGGCCAGTTCGGCCCACACACCCGGGTAGTCCGGATGGCGAGCCGCCACCTCGAACGGGTCGACGCCCTTTTCCAGGGCCTCGCGGGCCTCGGCGTTGTCCGGGAGTTCGGTCGGAGGCGGGCCGCCGAGCAGGTTCTGGGTCATGCCGGTCATCGTAAGTGGGCGGCCCCGGTGCGCATCAACCCGGGATCGCTTGAGCCAGCGGGAGCGGAAGCCGGTAATGCACGGACCCGCCGTCGTTGGAGGGCTTGACGGCGGGCCAGCCGGTACGGATGGCGGATATGGCCGTGCGGTTGGCGAGGACCACGTCGGCGTCGAACTCGCTGATGCCGCGCCGTTCGGCGAGCTGGGCCAGGTAGCGGACCATCCGGCTGGCCAGGCCGTGCCGCTGCCAGGGATCGGTGATCAAAACAGCGATCTCAGCCCGCCAGGGCGCCTTGCGGTCGCGCACGTATTCGGCGACGCCGAGCATCCGGCCGTCCAGCAGCGCCACCATGGCCTCGCGGTCCCAGTGATCGAGCTGTTGCAGCGCACGCACGTACGCCTCGGGGATCCGCGGCGTTCCCGAGAAGAACCGGGTGTAGAGGCTCTCGCTGGAGAGGCGGTCCGACATCTGCTGCAGCGCTTCGTCGTCGCCGATGCCGTACGGGCGGATGCGCACGTCGTCGGCCGTCACCGGCACGCCGTAGACGGTCGCCCGCACGTCGTGGACGGTCGCCGGCACATCAACGCAAGCGATGTTGCTCACATCGAGTTGCTTCATGAAACTATTGGACCGTAGACCGTTGCGTGAAGCAACCCTGTAGCGAATCCTGGGCCCGTCCCAAGGTGGACCTTGGGTTGTCTGACACAACTCAGGTACTGTCGAGGACGTGTTGCCCCGCACGTATGAATCCCAGAACTGCTCGATCGCCCGGGCTCTGGAGGTCATCGGCGATCGCTGGACGATGCTGGTGATCCGCAGCGCCTTCGAGGGCGTCCGCCGCTTCGACGACTACCAGGACGTGCTCGGCATCGCCCGCAACGTCCTGACCGACCGGCTCACCCGGCTCTGCGACGAGGGCCTGATGCGCCGCGTCCGCTACCAAGAGCGCCCTGAGCGGTACGAGTACCGCCTCACCCGCAAGGGCGTCGAACTCTGGCCGACCATCATGACCCTGATGATCTGGGGCGACCGCCACTACGCCCCCGAGGGCCCGCCGCTGGTGATCGCACACCGCGGCTGCGACGGCGCCCTCGCCGATCACCTGACGTGCGACTCGTGCGGCGCCCAACTGGGCCCCCGGGACGTAGAACCCCGCCCAGGCCCGGGCACACAAGCCGAGCCTCAACGAGCCCAAGCCATCACGTAACGCCCTCAAACACCACCTGACGCCCCCAGACGCCTCGGGTCATCCCCAGAACGCGATTCCACTTCAAACGCGCTCCACGGCCGTTTGACAATGGAAGAGGGTCAGCCCCCGGGGCGGGTGGGGCCCGTTTAGAGCGACCGCCCGGCCGCGGACAGTGCGATCACGCGGCCGGCCGCGGACGAGCGAGCGCGCGGCTCCGGACGAAGCGAGCGCGCGGCCGCCGGTCAGGTCGGCGGCCGCGCGGTTGCTGCTCGTTACTTGAGCTTCTTGCCTGCGCAGAGGAGGTTTTCGCAGGCGGTGACGATGCGGGACGCCATCGCCTCCTCGGCGGCCTTGCCGTAGGAGCGCGGGTCGTACTTCTTCTTGTTGCCGACTTCGCCATCCACCTTCAGGACGCCGTCGTAGTTGCTGAACATGTGCGCGGCGATCGGGCGGGTGAAGGCGTACTGGGTGTCGGTGTCAATGTTCATCTTGACGACGCCGTACGAGAGCGCCTCGCGGATCTCCTCCAGCGTGGAGCCGGAGCCGCCGTGGAAGACCAGGTCGAACGGCTTGGTCTTGTTGTACTTGGCGCCGACCGCGTCCTGGAGGTCCTTGAGGACCTCGGGGCGGAGCTTGACCGCGCCCGGCTTGTAGACGCCGTGCACGTTGCCGAAGGTCGCCGCCAGGATGTAGCGGCCCTTCTCGCCCAGGCCGACGGCCTCGACGGTGGCCAGGGCGTCGTCGGTGGTGGTGTAGAGCTTCTCGTTGATCTCGTTCGCGACGCCGTCCTCCTCGCCGCCGACGACGCCGATCTCCATCTCCATGACCACGCGGGCCTTGGCGCACTCCTCGATCAGCTCCGCGGCGATCTGGAGGTTCTCCTCCAGCGGCACCGCCGAGCCGTCCCACATGTGCGACTGGAACAGCGGCTGCTCGCCGCGGGCGACGCGTTCTTGCGAAATCTTTACGAGCGGCCGCATGAAGCCGTCCAGCTTGTCCTTCGGGCAGTGGTCGGTGTGCAGCGCGATGTTGACCGGGTAGCGCTCGGCCACCACACGGGCGAACTCCGCCAGGGCGACCGATCCCACGACCATGTCCTTGACGGGGGCACCGGACAGGTACTCGGCGCCGCCGGTGGACACCTGGATGATCCCGTCGCTTTCCGCCTCGGCGAAGCCGCGCAGCGCCGCGTTCAGCGTCTGGCTCGACGTCACATTGATGGCGGGATAGGCGAAACCGTCCTGCTTGGCACGGTCGAGCATCTCCGCGTAGACCTCAGGGGTCGCGATGGGCATTTGATCAGCGTCCTTTCGTACGCGTGGTGCCGCCGGGCATCCGGCCGGGCGGTGTGCTCCCGGATGACGTGCCCGCCGGACATGCTTTCGGACCAGGTCAGGGCTCCGAGGAGCGCAAGGGCCAGGTATGGGATGTCGCCCAGGCCAGTATCTCGAATTTTTCCGAGCGGGCCAGCCGCGGGGTGGACTCCAGCGCGTCCACCTGGTGTGGATCCGCTGAAGAGTGGCTGGGGGGATCAGAGGAGTTCCCGAGGAGTCACTTCTCACGGAAACCTGGCGCCCGGCCAGGTACGCTCGCGGTGTGGATCTCGCGCTAATTCTTCTCAATATCACCGAGTGGCTGCACCCGACAGCCTGGCTGAAGCTGTTCGGCACCTTCGCAACGATCGGCGTCATCGCGATCATCTTTGCGGAGACCGGGCTGCTGTTCGGATGCATCCTGCCCGGGGACTCGCTGCTGTTCACGGCGGGGATCCTCACCGCGGTCAGCACGGTCAACGGTCAGGAATTCCAGCCGCTGTCGCTACCCTGGCTGCTGATCGGCGGCCCGATCGCCGCGATCGCCGGCGCCCAACTCGGGCACTGGCTCGGCGAAAAGTACGGCCGCAAACTCTTCGACCGCCCCGACTCCAAGATCTTCCGTCAGGAGTGGGTGGAGAAGGCGGAGTACTACTTCAACCGTTTCGGCCCGGCCAAGGCCGTCGTCCTGGCCCGCTTCATCCCGATCGTGCGGACGTTCCTCAACCCGCTCGCCGGGATGCTCGGCATGGACCGCCGCAAGTTCTTCGTCTGGAACGTCATCGGCGCGATCTTGTGGACCGACTCGCTCTTCCTGCTGGGGCACTTCCTCGGCGCGAAGGTCCCCGACATCGAGCGCTACATCCTCCCCGGGGTGGCCATCATCCTCGTCCTGTCGGTCATCCCAATCGTCCGGGAGGTCCTGAAGGGCAGGGGCGGTCAAGGCAACGGTCCGAATAAGAATGACTCTGAAGAGTCACGTCCGTCGCTCAGCGGTGACAGTTATCGCTAACCTCCCCATGTGGGACGTCATCGGTCGGACCCTAGGGGTCTCGCGCGCATATTGATCGCGGCCATTGCCGTGGTGCTCGCCTTAGCGCTACTCATCGTGGGCGGCATCTCGTTGATCAACGCGCTGACGTCCGATTCCAAGCAGCCTGGCCCGGCCGGAACCTCCACCGAAACCACCGGTGGCAGCCCGACCGGCAGCGCTCCGTCCAGCCGGCCGCCGAGGACGGCGACCGCGAGCGCGGGGCCCTCCGTGGTGATCCGTGTGACCGGGTCGCCGACGAGCGTGACGGTCACGGTCGCCGGGACGGGCCAGGTGCTGCACACCGGCCTGCTCGACACCGGCGAGGCACGGCAGTACGACCAGGCGCCGCTGAGCGTGGTCGCCGCCGACGCCGGATCGGTCGAGGTCACGATCTACGGGCAGTTGCAGCCGCGCGGGCAGGTCGGCCAACGAGGCGAGTGGCGCGTGCCGGAACGCTGAGGCAGGCAGGGCAAAGGGCGGGGGCGCCCGATGACCGTTCGGGTTCATCGGGCGCCCCCACCGTTTCCCGCATGCCTCCGCGCGGGAGGCTGCGGCTTGGGTTGGCTAGTCGAGGCCTAGGTCGGGGACGCTGTAGGGGTGCCGGTACTCCAGGCCCTCGGCGGCGATGCGTTCGGCGGCGCCGCGTTCCAGGATGGTGGCCACGGCGACGACTTCGGCGCCGGCCTCGCGGAGCGCCTCCACGGCGGTGAGCACGGAGCCGCCTGTCGTGGAGGTGTCCTCGACGGCGAGGACGCGGCGGCCGGCCACGTCCGGGCCCTCGATCCGGCGCTGCAGCCCGTGCTGCTTGTCGGCCTTGCGGACCACGAACGCGTCCAGCTTGCGGCCACGCGCGGCGGCCGCGTGGAGCATCGCGGTCGCCACCGGGTCGGCGCCGAGTGTGAGCCCGCCGACGGCGTCGTAGTCAAGGTCGGCGGTCTCGTCCAGCATCACCCGCCCGACCAGCGGCGCGACCGCGCCGTCCAGGGTCACCCGGCGCAGGTCGACGTACCAGGACGCCCGTCTGCCCGACGACAGCACGAAGTCGCCGTGCACGACGGCCTTCTCTTGGATCTCTCTCAGCAGGTCATCACGATCGCTCACATCGAGAACCCTATTCCCGTGCTCGCGGACGGTGTCGTCCCCGGTACGGTGACTGGGCGGATCCGACCGGCAGGAAGGCACTGACGTGACCCCCGGCACGCTCGTCCTGCTGCACGCGCCGTCCAGCTCGGCCGCGGCGTGGGGCGACCTCCCCGAGATGCTTCGCTCGTACGGGATGGACGTGGTCACACCGGACGTCACCGAGAGCGGCACCCGGTACGTGGCGCGGGCGTCCCTGATCATCGCCGCGACGGCCCCGACCTCGCCTCTGGTCCTCATCGCGTACGGCGCGGCGGGCCCCCTCCTGCCCGCGGTCGCCCTGGCCCAGCGGGCCGCTCACCGCAAGGTCGGCGGATATGTCTTCATCGACGCCGAGTTGCCTCGGCCGCAACGCGAACATGACCATGAAGATCCGCCCGCCCCGGTGCCGGCGGACTGGCCCGACGCCCCGTGTGGCTATCTGCGCACGAACGGCGCAGAGCCGGACGAACACCGCCAGGCCATGCGTGAGGCGACGCTCCGGGGCTGGCCGGTGGTCGAGCACCGGCCGCCCGCGGCGGTGGCCCAGGCCCTCAGCGAGCTGATCGCGACGCTCTAGGCGTTCTTGAGGAGATCGTCCAGAAGGGCGTCGTAGTCGTCCTCAGCGCGCCCCAGGTCTATGCGGGCGCGGTAGCGGAGGCGGAGCAGGGCCTCCAGGCTGTCTTCGGCCAGGGCCACATCGTCCGGGCCAGGCGTGAAGGAGTCGGGTGCGTCATCGGGAGCCTCACCGGCGACGATGCCGGTGCCGACGGCGCGATCGCGGAGGGCGAGCACCACGTCCGCGCCGGTGGTGGCCCATTCGTGGGCTCCGGTGGCGTCACCCTGGGCAAAGAGCACCTCCGCCACCGCCCGGTAGACCTCCGGGTCACGGGGCGCGTCGGCGCGGATCTCCTCGACCAGGCGGCGCGCCTCGTCGGCGTCGCCCAGCTCGAAGAGCGCGTCGGCAAGGTACGCGCGGGGATCGCCGTAGGTCTCACCGCCGTCCTCGATGGCCTGGCGGTAGAGCTTCGCCGCCCGGTCATGATCACCCGCATGCTGCCACTGCTCACCGGCACGCAGCAGCACATTGGCACGTGACACCCCTCCGGACACCGACTCGGCGAGCTCGGAGAGCCGCCGGGCGGCCGAAATGTGATCGCCCGTGCGCAGGGTGTCGAACTCCAGATCGTCGAGATCGTCTTCCGTCACATGCGTCACGCTTCAACGCTACCCGCCGCTCGGCGGCCGAAGCGGGTGAATCACGGATGATCGTGAATTACCTACACGTACGAGCTACCGGCGCGACCGTTCGAGGGCGTCCCAGAAGCCACGGCGCAGGGCATGCCGCACTTCGTCGTGAAGCAGAAAATCAATCGGCAGCGAGGAGCCCTGGAGCAGGCGTGCCTCCAGGTCGGACGGCATGCGCGGCTTGCGGGCCAGGACCGCCTCCAGCCAGAGCGCGGGGGCGTCCCGGGCGACGGACTCACCGAAGTCCTGCCCCTCCTGGTGGGCCGCCTTGACAGCGTCTGACAGCGACGGCGCCGCCTGTTGCTGAGCGGGCAGCGGCGCGATCTGCTGGGGGCCGGTGTACGGGCCGTGCGGCTGGCTGGGCGGCGTGGAGGGCGGCGAGCTGTATTGCGGGCCCGTGCTCGAAAGCGGACCCGTGCCCGGCGCCGAGGGTGACGGCGTAGGCGTGGGCGCGGCGTGCAGGGAGCTCGACGACGGCGACTGCGTCTGCGGTGGTGCCTGTGGCGGCACGTTGGCGCCCGTCCCGGTGCTGCTGCCGAGGCCGGGCGGCATGCCTGAGCCCAGGCCGCTTGAGCCCAAGCCGTTCGAATTCAAACCGCTTGGGCTTACGCCGCCTGAGCTCAAGCCGCTTGAGTTCAGGCCTCCCGAGCCCAGGCCGTTGCCGGTGCCCAGGCCGTTGCCCGAGCCCAGACCGTTACCTGAGCCCATGCCACTGCCTGAGCCCAATCCGTTGCCTGAGCCCAGGCCATTGCCCGAGCCCATGCCACTGCCTGATCCCAGGCCATTGCCCGAGCTCATGCCACTTCCCGAGCCTAGGCCACTGCCTGAACCCAGACCGCTGCCTGAGCCGAGACCGCTGCCTGAGCCCAAACCGCTGCCTGTGAGCCCTGCGGTCGGATGCGCACCGGTCGACTGTGCGCTGTTGGACTGCGCGTTGGACGAGGGGACGCCCGTCGAACTCGGGTTGGTCGAGTGGTTGCCGGTGGACGAGCCAGACGGCAGCTGCGGCTGGCCGGTGATCGGCGACGAGGACGGCGGGCCGTTCTGCGGGCCGGCCGCCAGGCTGCCGAGCGCTCCGCCGGCGTGGGTGCCGTGCCCGTTGGACAACGGGCTCGTCGAGTAGGAGCTGCCGCTCGAGTAGGAGCCGCCGCTCGAGTAGGAGTTGCCGCCAGCCGTGTTGTCGAGGCCGGTCAGCAGATTGACGAACGGACGGAGATGGCCGGTGCCGATCTCGATCAGGTCGTCGCACTCCTGGCGCAGCACCCGGGAGATCGTCCAGTTGCCGTCGACGGCGACGTGCACGACGGTCACCCGTACTCCCAGATCCTGGGCGTCCGCGACGACCTGGGCCAGGTCCTCGTCACCGCTCACCACCACCGCGTCGGCCAGCGCGCCGTTGCGGGCCAGCGCCATCAGGTCACGGTGAATCTCGGTGTCGACACCCTCGCGGCGGCCAGGACGGATCCGGCCGAGCCGCAACTTGAGCCCCGGCAGGTCGGCCAGCGCCTCATGCTCGGGAGACCGGCGCCCCTCGACCGTTGCCTCGTACCAGTAGCAACGCAGCAGGGGCAGCCCGGTGCGCTCGCGCGCGAGGCTGCTCAGCAACTGGAGCAGCCCGCCGAAGTCCCAGGAGACGGTCTCTCGATGGCGGGTGCCGTGCACCGCCATGGCGCCGTCCGCCAGCAGGTAGCCGGCGTCTACGAACAGCGCGCAGCGATCCATGCGACACCGCCTTTCCTCAACACGGGACCTCTCCGGGTATCCACTCCACGATCAGGGTGGTGAGGGGGACCATCTTCTGGGTGGCCTGCCCTTCATGCTCTCGGGGACGTGGTCCGGCTCCTGACCCCGGGCCTCTATAGCGTAGTGAAGCCAGTTAGTCCCGTAGGCCAATACGGCGATTCGCCACTCTTTCACGAGAGTAAGCCGCGTGTAACCCCTCGACACTGCACTGCGATGTCGCGTTCTGTTCAGCGCCATCGCTTGCCGAAGGTCGACAGACGACAGCGCGGACGCTACCAGCCGTTCCGGTCTGTCCAGAATGCTTCCTCATGATCTTTACGAGAAGAATCGGTTACCCGGTTCAGCCGTGCCGGGCCGTTAAGCGCCGTACATCTGCTCGCTACCAGCGCTTCAGCTCCGCATGGGGGCGATGACCGTGACGACTCCGACCAGGTAAGCGTCCTGCTGCGTCGTCAGCCTGAGTTTTCTGGCACCGTCGAGCCGCGTCAAGAAGTAATCGACATCTATCCCGAAGGTGAGCTCCGCGCCGATGGCACCGTTCGCCGAGCCGTCGGCGACGTTGCCGGGCGAGCGGTCACCGGCCGCCGGGGTCAGCGGCCGGCCGTCAAGGAGCAGACGGTCTCCCTGAAGGCCGGCGTCGCCCTCCCATGCCACGACACCGATCCTGGCCGCCTCCGTCGTTGCGAGCAGACCGTTCACCGGCACGTCCACACGTTCGGCTGCATGCGGGCCGAGTGACCGTGCGCCGTCGAGCACCATCGCCTGCTGGTAGGGCGCCTTCGGGTGCGCCACGACGACCACCAGGCTCCAGCCCGCGTAGTGCGATGTGCCCGCCTTGGTGGGAACGTCGGCACCCCACCACTGGCCGCCGCCATGCCTGCGCACGAGCTTCGTCACGTCCGCGAACGCCTGGTAGACGCCGAAGTCCGGCATCCGTCCCCGGTCGACCTGCGCGGGCCGCACTTGCCGGTACGCACCACCCGGCGGCCGCACCTTCGCCGGACCTCCGCGACCTACACCCGACCAGTAGAGCCCTGCCCAACGCACCTTGCCGCCAGGAGGCAGCACCAACTTTGCTGCGCTCGACGCCTTGGTCGCACGCACACGGTCCAGATCGAGTGGCGCCATGTCCCACAGGTCGTTGTCGCGACGGTGCCCCTGCCTGCGCAGCGCCTTGGCGCAGCCGCGCTCCTCCTGCTCATCGCAGCTGAGCAAGGCGTTGCCCACTTGAACGACCCGCAGGTTGCCGTCGTCCGCGAACCTCGCGGGCATGCCGCCGGCGACCACCCCGTCGGTCGCACTGGCACCGGCGCGGACGTCGCCTGCCCGCAACCTGACTTGCGGAGGTTCGCTGAACGGTGCGTTCTCGCCGACATCGACGTGCAGGTAAGCCGATGTGGCAGCCCCCGCCCGCAAAGGCCCGTGTGTGCATCGCACCCGGGACGAGATGGGGCGACAATTCCAGCCGTCACCGGGAGCTTGGCGCGGCTTGAAGACGACCGCGTTGCGGCCGATCGTGCCTCCGGCGTACGTCACGCCGGACGGCAGGGCCACATCGGCAATCACGTCGCGGGACCGGCCGTCGCCCGTATTGCTCACCGACATCACGACGATGCCGGGATGCTCTCGCAGAAGAACTCCCACGGTGCCGATGCGGGCCGCGAGCCGGACGGGTGACGTCGGAGGCGGTGGCTGAGGAGCGGGCGACGGAGGCTTGGAGAAAGGTGAGGCGGGCGCCAATGGAGGTTGCCCTGGGCCCGCAGCGGAAGGCTTGGACGGCTCGGAGGCAGGGGGCTGGGCTGCTGGTGACGGCGTGCGCATCGGCCCGATCGGTTGCCCTCCGGAGACAAGGATGAGGCCGACGACGACGGCGGCGGCCACGGCGGCCGTACCTCCGGCCAGAACGTGCTGCTCGCGCTTGGGCAGATGGCGGAACCACCCGAAGACGCCACCAGCTGCGGCTCCGCCCTTCGCTACCGCCGCCAGGTAGGCAGTCGCGGCAGTACCGAGGACGAACGGGCCGAGGGCCTCGCGCAGCGCGGTGTTGATGTCGGCGAGTTCGAGGTAGATGGCATTGCAGCGGTCACACTCGTCGAGATGGCGCCCGACGGCGCGCGTCTCGCGTTTGCCCAAGCCGCCCCGTACGTAGGAACCGAGTTTGTCGAGTGCGAGCCGGCACTGGTCATCCGCGCCCTTCGCGCCGTCCGCGCCCATCGCGCCCGCCGCGGCCTTCGCGATCTCCGCGCCCGCCACCGCCTGACCAGCGCCGACAGCAGCGCTGGACGGAGTAGCCAGGTGCATCTGGAGGTACGCCTGGCGCAACCCTTCGCGAGCCCGGTAGGCGAGCGGCGCCACCCCGTTCGCCGTGAGACCGAGGAGCGGCGCGATGTCGGCGGGCTTGGCGTCCTCCACCTCGGTGTGCCACAGGACGGCCCGCCAGCGTTCGGGGAGCGACTGGTACGCCTGGACGATCATCGACCGTTCGAGGTCCTCCAGCGCAGGGTCGCTGAACGGCATGCCCGGGATGAACAACTCGATCTGGTCGGTGGATTGCAGCCGTTTCTCGCTGCGGTAACCGTCGTAGACCGTGCGGCGGACCGAGGTGAGGAGGTACGGACGGAAGCCCGACTGCGGACCGCCACCGCGGCGCAGCACATCGAGAATCTTGGTAAAGGTGTCTTGGACGGCGTCTTCGGCGCAGTCGCCTCCGGTGAGGTTGCGGGCCAGTTTGCGCGCCGCACCCAAATGCCGTTCGTACAACGTGCCGTATGCCGAGACGTCACCTTCGCGGATGCGTGCGATGAGCACCGCGTCGCTGGGCTCTGTCAGCTCCAGGTCGGACGCGGCTTCACCCACAGGAACCCCCTCTTTGCTAGCTCATTGTAATCGTTTGACCACGAGCCGTCGCGGAAGATGGTTCCGCAACCGGCGTCATGGCCAAACCGATTCGCGGGTGACAGATCCATCCAGCGCCGCCCGCACGACGAATCCCACGTGAGTCGACGGATCATCCCGGGCCAGCCGGATCACCCGGGGCCAGCCGGATCCCGGCCGCTTCACAGGGGCGTGGCCGGGATCCGCAACCCGGAAGACGCCATCGGCGCCGCGTCCCCCGGCAAAGGGGACCGGCGCCGATGGCTTAAGTTCGCTGGCTCACCCGTCAGCGGATGTCGGTGTGGCCCAACTCGGTGAGGGTGGTCTCGGTCGACGGGCTTTCCCACCGCACGTGACAGTCACGGCCCTTGAGCTCGACCGTGCAGATGGCGTTGTCGAACCAGGGGCCTTCGGTGCGCTTCCACGACAGCGGCGGCTTGGGCACCTTCGAGAGCTTGGCCAGCAGGCGGAACGGCGCCCCGGTGGCCCGCCACGAGGCGAACTTGTTCGCCATGCGGAACTTGCCGACCAGCGGATTGCGCAGCGGCGAGCACACGATCTGGGAGATCACCGACTGGGTGTGCGGGGCGGTGACCAGGGCCCGGTACGAGTAGTGGATGTCGCCGGACAGGAACGAGATCGTCGCCGGTGGCCTGCCGCGCTCCCCGTTGCCGACGGCGACCACATCCCTCGCCACCTCGCGGAACGACGTGTCGAACGCGGCCCAGTGCTCCAGGTCGGCGCCCTGCCGGAGCTTCTCGCCGAGCCGGGCGGCACGCGGCCCCCAGGCGCCCTCCGCCATCGCCTCGTTCCACCCCTCGGCATGGTGGATCGCGCGCGGCAACAGGTACGGCAGCGAACTCGCGATCAGCAAGTGGTCCAGGTCCCCCTGGCACTGCTCGTCCAGCCACTGGAACTCGCCGTCGTCGAGCATCCCCCGCCGCTCCTCGGTCAGCAGCCGTGAACAGCGGCTGTCCACGACGATCAGCCGGGTGCCGTTGAGGTCGTGCGAGTAGCTCCACCGGGTGGTCGCGGGCTCCTTGTCCGCCCGTTCTGCGAACTCGTCGAGGATCTTGCCGGCGTCGCCGCCCTCGGCGGACGCGGCCCGTACCGCCTCGTAGATCGCGTCGCTCGCGCGCTCCTCGGGCGACAGGTTGCCCAGGTGCTGGTAGATCCAGTACGAGCCGATGCCGCCGGTGATGCGGGCGCGCCACCACGGCTGGGCCCACATCTGCTGCCGCCAGGTGTACGAGGTGTTCCAGTCGTCGCGGATGTCATGGTCATCGAAGATCGTGAGTGTCGGCACCGTGGACAGGAGCCACCGCACCGCCGGATCCACGTACCAGGCCAGCTTGTAGAGGTAGGTGTACTCCTCGAAGTCGGCGAGCTCCCCGACCGGCGGCTCCCCGGGATCGCGGCGGCTCCGGATGAACGCGCGCATCTCCTCACTGAGCTCGTCGGCGTACACCTGATCACCGACCATCAGCAGCACGTTCGGCCAGTGCTCGGCGGCGTCCCCCTCGGCGAGCCGGTGCGCGTACGCGGCCAGCGCGTCGATCCCGTGCACATTCGCCTTGTCCGGCGACCGGCGGCACGAGCCGAACGAGATCCGCACCTTGCCGACCGGATCCAGCGTGCGGATCCGGCTCTGCGGGAACCGCGTCGTCTCGTCCGGCCACACGGTCTCACCGTCGATCGCCACCGAGTACGGGGTGTCCGAGCCGGGTTCGAGCCCGTCGATCTCGACGAGCGCGTAGTGATGGCCGTGCACCGTGAACGTACGGGCGGTGGCGTCGAGGCCGCGTTCCTCGTTGAAGACGCGGACCTCGCTGGGGTGATCGGCCTCCACCCACACCGTCGCCGTCCGATCTCCGACGTGACGCAGCAGGGGGCCGAGAACCAAAGCGGTCATACTCCGCATCCTTAGCGGACAGAAAGCCTTCCCGTCCATTGTTTCGAAGGTTCGCCCCCCGTACGTGACCCCGTCGCGATCAGCCCAGGGAGGGCGGGATCACTTGACGGTGTGGTGGTCTACGGCGGTCCGGAGGCGGGTGAGGATTTCTTCCAGGACAGGGCCGGCGGTGGCGAAGTTGAGGCGGGTAAAGCCTTCGCCTCCCGGGCCGAAGCTCGGGCCTGAGCTGAGCAGGACGTCGGCATTATCGAGAAAGAACGTGCTGGGATCCGTACCCAGGTCGAGCTTGCGGCAGTCCAGCCAGGCCAGGTAGGTCGCCTCGGGCACGTGATGCCGGATTGCGGCTGGCAGGCCCTCAGCGACGAGCTGGCGGTTGCGCGCCAGCGTCTGGCGGGTCTCGGACAGCCAGGCGTCGCCGCGTCCCCATGCGGCGAGGGTGGCGGCCACGCTGAGCGAGCTCACCTCTCCGAAGAGCGCGGGCGGCTGGGCGTCCAATGCCTGGCGTACGCGGGCATCGCCGATGTGGGCGACCGCGCAACGGAGTCCGGCGAGGTTGAAGGCCTTGCTGGCCGACGACAGGGTCACCGTGCGGTCCGGGCTGAGCCGGGCGAACGGGATGTGCTGATGCGGTGCGTAGGTGAGCTCGGCATGGATCTCGTCGGAGATGACGAGGAGATCATGGCGTTCAGCGATCTCCGCGATCGCGGACAGCTCCTCGCGGGTCAGCACGCGGCCGGTGGGGTTGTGCGGGTTGACCAGCACCAGGGTGCGGCAGCCCGAACGGGCGACGTCGTCCGCCAGGCGCTCGGCATCGAAGGTCCAGCCGTTCCCGTCGTCGATCATCGGGATGGGCACGAGGCGCCGGTCCATGTCGGCGAGGGTTTGCAGGAACGGCGGGTAGTTGGGCGTGTGCATCGCCACCGCGTCGCCCGGCCGGGTCGCTACGTGAAGCATGACCTGGAGCGACTGGATCAGCTCGGTATAGATGCGGATGTGGGCAGGGTCGAACGTGAGGCCGTAGAGGCGCAGCATCCGTTCGGCGAACGCCGCCCTCAACGGATGCGTCTCCGGCTGCTCGATCCATGTTGGGTAGCCGAGCACACCTCTGATGTTGTCCTCCAGCACCTCCCTGATGGGGGCGGCGACGGGGAAGTCCATGTCGGCGACCCAGGCGGGAAGCACTCCGGGCCCGACCTTGGCCCACTTCACACCCGGGCGGCTCCGGAGGGCCTCGATATCGAGATCATCGAACATGGTGCTGAATGTTTCCAGGTCACCGCCCCATTAGTCCCTTTACGGGGTGACTCCGGCGAAGTGGGATAGGCGTGCGCCCTTGCGCACAGTGTGCGCTATCCTGGGCTGAAGAAAAGTCGAGGAGGTCACCGTGCCAACTGCCGACAAGCCGATCCCTTCGGTGTGGACCCGCCCGCGCAAGCAGAAGGAACAACCGGCGTTGAGCCGGGAACGGATCGTCGCCGAGGCCGTCGCGTTGCTGGACGCCGAAGGCATCGACAACCTCAGCATGCGGAGCCTCGGCACCCGCCTCGGCGCCGGAGCCACCTCGCTCTACCGGCATGTCGCCAACAAGGACGAGCTGATCGAACTGGTCGTGGACGAGGTCTACGGCGAGCTTGAGGTCCAGAACGTCAGCGACCCCGCAGAGTGGCGCGCGGCGGTGGCCCAGAGCGCTCACAGCCTGCGGTCGATGGCCCTGCGGCACCCGTGGGTCGTCTCGGTACTCGGCCAGGTCGGGCTCGCCTATCTGGGCCCGAACATGATGAGCCTGACCGAGCGCATGCTGGCGATCTTCGAGGCGGCGGGCTTCGACCTGGTCGAGGCCGACCAGGCCATGAGCACGATGATCTCGTTCGTCATCGGCATGGTCACGAGCGAGGCCGCCTACCTCTCGGTGCTCGCGCGCAGTGGCCAGACCGAGCAGGAGTGGGTGGAGAGCCTCCGGCCCGCAGCCGAAGAGGCCACCAAGGACCACCCCCGGCTGAACGAGGGGTATGTCGCGCACCGCGACAGGGATCCCGCCGAGATCCGCGAGGAGACCTTCAACTACGGCCTCGACCGTGTCCTCGACGGGCTGGAGGTCCGGCTCAGGAACGCGAAGGGCTGACAGCCGGGCGCGAGTTCCGGTCGGCTGTCAGCCCTGATCGATCGGACGGGCCGTGGGCGGTCGTGCCCACGGCCCGGTCTAGCCGCGCCTCAAAGGCAAGCGGCAAGCGAGGTCAGGCTTCAGGAGTCTTCTTCACCGTCGAGACGGCGGAGGCCTCCTCGATGGGCTTGGGGGCGGCTCGGTTGGCCCCGTTCGCCCCGCTGGATCCGTTCGGGCCGCTCATGTTGTTGAGGAGCGTGCGGGCGACGCCCAGGCCGGTGCCGCCGAGGGTGAGCGCCTTGGCGAGCATGTCCTCGATGCCGTCGGCGCCGTTCAGGACGACCATGTTGTCGACGTTGCCGAACACCTGCGCACCGGCCTCGACGATCTGCGGCCACTGCTCGGCGAGCTGCTGCGCGATGACCGCCTCCTGGTTCACGGCCAGCGCCTCGGCGCGGGCCTTGATCGCCTCGGCCTCGGCGAGACCCTTGCGCTGGATGGCGTCGGCCTGCGCCTCACCGTGCAGGCGGGTGGCCTCGGCCTCCCGCTGCGCCCTGAGCTGGACCTCGGTGGCGGCGGCCTGCGCGTGCGCGATGCGCTCCTCACGTTCGGCCTCGGCCAGCTTCACCTGCTCGTACGCGCGGGCGTCGGCGGGCTTGCGGACTTCGCTCTCCAGGCGCTTCTCGGTGCGCTCGGCCTCCAGCTCGGCGTTGCGGGTCTCCTTGAGGATGACCTCCTGGCGGGCCTGCTGGGCGGCCTGCTGGACCTGCCCCTCGTACTCGGCCTTCTTGATCTCGGTGTCGCGGATGACGGCCGCGTTCTCCCGCAGGGCCTCCTGCTCTCGCTTGGTGGCCTCCTGGTCGCGCTCAGCCTCGGCGATGCGGGCGGACGCGGCGATCTTGGCGGCGTGCGGGCGGCCCAGGTTGGTGATGTAGCCGGTCTCGTCGTCGATCTCCTGGATCTGCAGCGAGTCGACCACCAGGCCGAGCTTGTTCATCTCCTCGGCGGCCGAGCTGCGCGTCTCGCCGGTGAGGCGCTCGCGGTTGAGGATCAGGTCCTCGACGGTCAGGTTGCCGATGATCGAACGCAGGTGGCCGGTGAACAGCTCGTGGATCGCGCCGTCCATCGAGCCCTGCTGCTCCAGGAACCGGCGGGCGGCGTTGGCGATCGAGACGAAGTCGTCACCCACCTTGTAGATGACCACGCCGCGCACCTTGACCGGGATGCCCTGCTGGGTGACGCAGCTGACCTCGAGATTGGCGGCCCGGCTGTCGAGACGCAGGCGGCGGGCGACCTGGAAGCCCGGCAGCACCGAGGTGCCCTTGCCGGTCACGATCTTGAAGCCGAGGCTGTCCACCCCGTCGATCGGCTTCGACTTGGCCCCGAGCCCAGAGATGATCAGCGCCTCGTTCGGCTCGGCCACCCGCCAGACCATCTTGAACAAGATGATGAGAAGGACGAGGGCGGCGACGGCGGCTATCGCCACCACGAAGATCAAGGGCATGGGACCTCCTACGGGACCGGGCTGGTGCGATCAGCGATGAACTGCGCGAATCGACGTCGCACAATAGACGCAGAGACCGTCGTGCCGGTTCGCATCAACGCAGGACAGCAGAATGGCCACCTGAGGCCGCCCCGCGTCATTCGACGCTACGCCGAGCCCGCCGAGCCCGGCGGGGGGCAGGCGGGGGTCAGGCGCCCAGGGCCTGCGCCACGTACACGGTGCGCGGCGGGTGATACTCGACGACCACGACGATGGTGCCGACCAGGATCTCGTCGCGGGGATCGACCGGATGGGCGTAGAACGCCTCCACCCCGCCGCGGATCGGAATCATGACCTCGCCGACCAGGCCGGGGCCGATCTTGCCGGTGACCCGGCCCTCCTTGCCGATCAAGATCTCTCCCGCTCGCTCATGTGGTCCGTCCGCAAGCCCGTACGCAGGCCCGTACGTGCCGCCGGTGTGCGGCGTCGGCGGTCCCGCAGGTGACAGGTGAACGCTATCCGTTGGACACGGCCCCTCGCGACCATGGTGGCCCCTCGTGACCCACGATCGTCAGGGATCCTCAGGGGAGGATCCGCTGTGCCTGGTCGTATGCCTGGCGGGCCAGGAGCTCGGCGTCAGCGCGGGTGGCGTTCGGGCCGTACAGGCTGACCGTGGCGAGGTAACGGCGGCCGTGCAGCACCACGTACCACGCCCTGGTGTGCGAGCTTCCCGAGACCGTCGTGATCCCGACGGTGCGCGAACCCTGGCCGATCGTGCCGGGCGGCGTCTCGACCACCTGGTGCTCAGACCACTGCGCCCCCACCCTTGTACGGAACGTCGTGCATCCGACGGGCACGCGGTTCCTGACGAGGCGTTCGGCGGTGTCCGTGGGCATCGCCACCAGCGTCTCCGTCGCGATCTGGCCGCTGCCGCGCGAGAACGTCGCGACGGCCGCCGGAAGGCCCGCATCCACGGCGCGCAGTGCACCGTTCGCAGCGCCGGCGCAGCGCGGCTTGTCCAGCCTGACCTGGCGTTGAAGTTGCGCGGAGTTCTGAACAGCCTTGAGCGCTCCGTACTCGCCGGAGTCGGGTTCGCCGGTGCGCTGGTAACCGGGCACGTCGAGGAGCAGTGCCTGCTCCAGTTGGTCGGAGGTATAGCCGGTGCCCGCCAATGCGGCCCGCCCGGTCGCCCGCACCGGCTCGAAGCGCTCGCCGTCACCGCCGCTGCAGGCGGACATCGCCGCCGTCGCCGTCAGGATTACCGCGATCGGAAGAACCCTCTGCGCCGCCATGCCGGTGACCCTAGGGGCACCCGGGTGCAAGACGGTGCAGACGACACGCCCTTGGCCCAAGTCGACCCAGACACACCACGATCGGACCGAGACGACGCGTGAAGGATCTCAACCAGCGCGGCCAGGGGCCTCAGCCAGCGGGCGGGGTGGATGCGTCGGCGCGGTCGTTGTAGACGCCGGTGTACTCCTGGCCGGAGAGCTTCTGGATCGTCTCGACGACCTCGTCGGTGATGGCCCGCCTGGCCTTGGCCGGCGCCAGGTCATCGTAGTGAGTGAAGTCCATCGGGGGGCCGATCCGCACCGTGGGGCGGGGGCCGAAGAAACGCGGCAGCGAGGCGCCGATCGGCTGGATCTTCTCGGTGCCTTCAAGCCCGACGGGCAGCACGCGCGCGCCGGACGCCAGCACCAGCCAGCCCAGGCCGGTGCGCCCGCGATAGAGCCGGCCGTCCGGGGATCGGGTGCCCTCGGGATAGACCGCGAACGCACCGCTATTGTCGAGGATGTCGACCGCCTGCTCCAGCGCGCCCATCGCGGCCCGCTGGGCACCACGCCTGACCGGCACGTGTCCGAGGTTGGTCAGGAACCAGCGGACGAAGCGCCCCTTGAGGCCGCGCCCGGTGAAGTAGTCGGCCTTGGCGATGTAGGTCACTGGGCGCGGGATGGCCAGTGGGATGATGAAGCTGTCGATGAACGACAGGTGGTTGCTGGCCACGATGATCGGACCGTAGTCCGGAACGTTCTCGCCTCCGATGACCCGGGGACGGAAAAGCACCCATAGGATCGGACGGACCACGCGGGTCATGAACGTGTAGAACACCCAGCCTCCTGAATTCGGCACCGACACTGTAACGCCCGCGCCGATCCGGGCTCCCTCCGCCATCCTTCTTTTCATCTTGACCGGATCATCATGAATGGACAACCAGCAGGTCAACAGGGTGGCGCGAAAGATATCTCACAGCAAGAACCGGCTCTGAAACCCCGGCAATATTGGACGTCTGATCCAATCCCTCCCGCCATTTCCTACCCTTGAGTAAGTTTCTCGCGCGTAGGTTTTCGAGAGCGTCCGGCCCCACGTGTCACACCCTGGGGACCTGTACCTGTTCCCCGGAAGCGCTTGGAAAGCGCCAGGGGGTGCGCAATCCTGAGGAGTCACCGGGCTGGGTCGCAGGTCCACTCCTGACTAAGGGTGTGAGGTAGGCCCCATGGACTTCGACGTGAATCTGATGCATCACGACCGCTGCACTCTCGTACGCGTGCAGGGTGAGATCGACGTGGTGTCCCGCCAGCAGTTCGAGAAGGCCCTGTTCGATGTGATCGACACCGGCGTGCCGGTGGTCGTGGACATGCGGCAGGTCACCTTCTGCGACTCGACCGGGCTGAACGCGATCGTCGCGGCCAACCGCCGGGCCGGGGAGCGCGGCACCGCCATCGCGCTGATCGCCCTGCCCGAACGTGTGCAGCGGGTGTTCCGCATCACCGGCATCGACAAGTTCGTCCCCGTCTACGAGACGCTCGGCGGCGCCCTCAACGCGCTCCCCTCCAACGCCACACCCTGACGACGGCCGACAAAACGGCCGGACGGCGGACGGCCCGACGGCCCGATGGCCGATGGCCGATGGCCGATGGCCGACAAACGGCGAACGGCGGATGGCCGACGGCGGGCATCGGACGGCCGTGATCAGGTGCAGCCTTCGAACTGCGGGACGCTGGTCGTGATCCGCAGGCCGGACTTGCTGAACCACTTGTCGAGGAACTCCTTGGCCTTGCCCTCCTGGTACATCTGGATGACGGCCCGGTTGACGGCCTCGCAGGCGGCCAGGTCCCCCTTCTTGAGGCCGACGCCGTACTTCTCGTCCGTGAACGGCGAGTTGATGATCTTGAGAGGCCGGCCGACGGCGAAGCCCGCGAGGATGAGGTCGTCGGTGGAGATGGCGTCGAGCTGGTTGGCGAGCAGCTTGGTCAGGCATTCGCCGTAGTTCTTGGCCTTGACCGTCGTCGCGGTGATCTTGCGTTCCTCGGTGACGCGTTTCCAGGAGTTGGAGCCCAGCACCTCGCAGAGCCGCTTGCCCTTGAGGTCGCGCACGTTCTTGATCGAGGAGTCGTCGGCGCGGACCAGGGTGTCCTGGTGCGGCACGTAGTACGGCCCGGCGAACGTGACCTTGGTCTTGCGCTGGGCGGTGATGGAGTACGTGGCGAAGATCATGTCGACGGCGCCCGTGGCGAGCGCGTCCTCCCGTACCGACGACGGCGTCGTGCGGAAGGTGATCCGGCTCGGGGGCACGCCGAGCTTGCCCGCGACGTACTTCGCCACGTCCACGTCGAAGCCCTCGTACGTACCATCACTCCGTTTGAGACCGAGGCTCGGCTGGTCCTCCTTGACCCCGATCACCAGCGACCGCTTGTGCAGGATCGAACCCTGGTCGGCCTCACCGCTCAGGCCGCAGCCGGCCAGGCCGGTCGCGGCGACCAGGATCGCGGCGACGGCGACGCGTGACGTGCGCATGGTCTTCCTCCTGTCAGCGTCAGCGGAATTCGGCCAGCCTGGGACGGACCCCGGCGAGGATCAGCCCGGCGATGACGACGGCCGTCCCCACCGGGATCAGGTTCCAGCCGCCGAGCCCGCCGTCGCCATCCTTGATGGCCTGGCCGAACGCGTCGCGGTGGGCCGCCGACAACCGCTCCAGCGCCCGGTCGTAGTCGTCGAAGTCCTTGATCGCTCCCGAGTCGCGGCCCATCCGGAGCGTGATCGCAGCGTTCCGGTCATTGCCGGTGGCGAGCCGCCGCATCCTCTGGTCGTTCTCGATGACCTTCTGGTACGCGCGAAGCGTGTCGTTCAGCGCCGCCGTCTCCTGCCCGGGACGAGCGCGGTTGGCCTCGTCCCCGAAGAACCCGAGGAACGCGCCGCGGTCCCTGACCGGGTCGAAGCCGCGCAGCACCTCCGGCAGGCGCGCGTAGTAGGTCTCCAGGTTGACGGGTTTGCCCTTCGGATCGACGAAGAGCACGGCGAGCGACTTGTCGAGATAGGTCTGTTCGTAGGTGTCGGCCCGGCCTGGGTCGAGGAGGTAGCGGCTCTCGTCGGCGAACGCGCTGTGGCTGATCGCCCGGGCCCGCGACAGCGCGAGGATCGAGTCGAACCCGTCCTCCTTCGCCTTTCTGAGATGGCCGGCCTGCCCGGACAGCAGGCCGGTGCTCACGGCCACGAGCACGAACGCGACGACCGTCGCGAGGGCGAGCGCCGGGTTGACCAGCCGCCTGAACCGCCCGGCCAGGTAGACCTGCAGGACGAGGAGCGCCGCCAGCAGCAGAGCACCGGTGACCACAACCCAGGTACGGCCGGACTCGATGGCCGTGCGCTTGCTCTCGTACGACTGCCGGACGGTGGCACCGCTCTCCATCGTGAGGTTGTAGGCCTTGGGCAGCAGCTCCATCTTCATCAGGTCCGTAGCGCGCCGGTATGTGTCGATGACCTGCTGCGGGAGCTGACCTGCGGCGTGATTCGCCTGCCGGTCGAGGAGCATGGCCTCACCGACGAGCCGCTCGTACCGGCCGAGCCCGTCGAGCACCTCGCGCACGGTCCGCTGCATGTTGACGTTGTCGCCGGCGAGCTGGGCCGCCTGCACCGCCGCCTGCCCGGCCTCGACGCGGCGCAGCTCGTACTGCCGCAGCGCCTCGTCATGGCCGATCCCGAGGTCGTGCTGCCGCCCGATCAGCAGGACGTTCGCCACCTGGGCGTCCATGTCGCTGAGCGCGAAGTAGAGCGAGCCGGTGGCCACGACCTGCGGCCCGGCGTCGTGCCCGATCGTCTGCACGCCGTCCCGGGCGTTCCCGATCGCCACGCTGAGCACCGCGAGCAGGACGGCGACACCGGCCAGGGCCACGGCCGCGTACGCGCGGATCTGGCCGGGGATGGTGCCGAGCCACTGCGCGCTCAGGAACGTTTCCAGCCGCGCGGCGATCCCTGCCGGCCGCCGCAGGTCGGGAGGTTCGCCTCCGGTCTCACGGCCACGCCCGCGTGCGGGGCGGCGGCCGGTGGGCGCGGTGGGCGGCGTCGCCGGGGCGGTCGCCGGGGCGGTCGCGGCCTCCGGCCGGGTCTGGCTCTCGGGCTTCGTTGTCATCGGCGGTTCTCTGTCATCGGCGGTTCTCTGTCATCGGCGGTTCTCTCCTTCGAGGAACAGCGTGATGGTGGTCCAGGCACCGACGTGGATCCGATCGCCGGCGCCGACCGGGACGGGCACGTTGACGGCGATCGGGTCTGTCGCGCTGTTCACCGTCGTGCCGTTCGTCGAGCCCGGATCGACCAGCACCCACGTCCCGTCCGGCTGGGCGAGCAGGACGGCGTGGAGGTGCGAGACCCCCGGGTCCTCCGGCGGCGCCGACAAGTCGATCTCCGGGAAGATTGCTCGTGAGGTGCTCCGGCGGCCGATGCGGACGCGCTCGCCGATCAGCGGGAGCCAGCGTTCGGGAGCGTACGGAGGGAACGTGAGCGCGGCTGCCTCTGGCCCGCCCAGAGCCATCATCGTCTCGTAGTAGTCCCGGTCTGCGGCGACCAGCACCAACCACCCCGTAGGCGAGGAAACCCTGTCCGGAGCCCGGCCGGCCCCGGCTCCCGCCTGCGCCTCGGAACCAGGTTGTGCCTTGGAACCAGGTTGCGCCTCGGGCCCCGCCTGCGCCTCAGGCTGAGGCTGCGCCTCGGCCCCAGGTTGCGCCTCGGACCTGCGCTGGCCGGCCTTCTGCTGAGTCGGTGGAGGAGGTGGAGTTGCTTGCGGCGGTGAAGGTGTTAGCGGCGGCGGTTGGGGGTGGCTTTGGGGCTGGGGAGGCGGGGGAGGCGGAGCGAATGACGCCAACGGATCTTGCAGGAGCTGGGTGGTCTGGCCAGTTGCCCCGGGCTCCGGAGGGGCAGCGCGGGGAAGCGCCTTGTATTCGAAGTCGTACCCGTCCACCTCGCAGAACCGGCCGTTGCGAGGCGTTCCGCAGTGCGGGCACTCCGCTTCACCGGCGACGCCGGACGCGGTCCCGGCGGCAGATGGCGCGGCCGACATCAGGTCGCCGCAGACGTCGCAGTAGTCGTCGGCGTCCGAGTTGTGACCGCGTGGACAGACCGGCATCGTGGTCAGCCTCCGCCCTGCTGCTCGCCCGTCGCGGTATCACCCTGGCGGGTCCGTACGGTCCTGACCGAACGTGTGTCGAGCGACATCTCGTCGGCCTTGGACACGTCCTTCTTCAGGCGAACGGTCCCTGACTCCTGGTCGATGACGTCCACCACGCGGTCGAGCAGCCCGGCGATCTGGTCGTTCCCGACCCGGTTGGCCAGCACCACCGCGCGCCCGAGCCGGGCGGTCGCCGTCTCCTCGTCGCCCGTGCGGCGGGCTTCGAGGCCTTCCTGGATCGCGTCGGCGAGCTCTGACTGGCCGGTGTGGATGGCCACGCGGCCGTTGATGCGGGTCGACTTGGCCTCGTCGTCGGTCCATTCGGCCAGCACGTTGCCGGACGCGAGCACCTGTTCCGGCTGCGTCGCGCCGCTGCCAGGAACGACGAGCTTCACCCAGGCCGCGCGCATCTGCCGTCCCACGTCCCCGGGCTCCACCTCAACGCACAAGTGATATTCGCGGTCTTCAGTGCCCCAAGCCCCGATCGGATAGTCGGACGTCTGCTTTCCGGACTGCCGATGCCGTCCGGTCAGGTCCTCGACGGTCGGGGTCATCTGCTTGAGGAATCGCAGGCGGGCGAACTGCGGCGTCCACACCCGCAACATGACGTCGGCGACCTCCTTGCCCATCGCCGCCTCGGTCATATCCAGGAAGTCGCGTTCCAGATCACGAGGGTCAGGCACGTCCAGGAAGGTCCCCAGCAACGTGGATGCGATCTTGCGCAGCTCGGCGACCTCCCAGTCCGTTCCCACGCCGCGCGCGTCGCAGACGAAGCTGCCCGCGCACTGCCCCAGCGCCGCGTCGAGCTCCTCCGCCGACTCGTGCTGGTTCTTGCCGTCCGTGAGGAGGATCGCGTGCCGGATCGCGGAACGGTGCTCGGCGAACAGCCGGTCCGCCATCCTCAGCCAGGTGCCGATCGCCGTGCCCCCAGCCGCGTCCAGCTTGGCCACTGCGGACTGCGCGTCGTGCCGCGTCTTGTCGGTCACCCGCACGAGGCGTTCACCCAAGGGATAGATCATGCGCGGCTGGTTCGCTCCGGCGACGACGGCGAAGTGCACGCCGTCGCGGAGCACGTTCAGGGCCGCTTTGGCGGCGCGCTTGGCGGCGGCCATCTTCCCGGAGTACGACATGGACCCCGAGGTGTCGATGATGATGATCTCCGCCGCCTCGGCGGTGGACGGCTTGGGCATGCCGGACGCGGCGCCGGTGGCCTCGACGGTCACGACGGCGTGCATCTCCCGGCCGCCGTCCGGAAGGTAGGGATTCTGGTCGACTTTGATCGTGAACTCGGGAAGGTCGCTCATGTGAGGGGCTCCCTGGGAGGTTCGGTCGGCGGCCTCGGTGGTCGATGTCCGGACGTCGGCGGGTACGGGATGAGCGCGACCGTGACGTTGTCGTGCCCGCCCGCGTCGAGTGCCGCCTGAACGAGACGCCGCGCGGCCCCGAGGGGATCGTCTCCGCCTGTCTCCCCCAACGCGGTGGCCGCGAGCGCGTCCGGCTCGGGAAGGTGGTTCCACAGCCCGTCGCTGCAGGCCACGACCAGCCCGGGCCCGCCCGGCTCGAAGGTCGTGACGTGCGGCTCGACCGACGCCACGTCGGCTCCCAGCCAGCCGGTCAGGAGGGGCGCCCGCGGGTCGGCGAACGCGACGTCCTCGGTCAGCTCGCCGCGCGCCACCATCTGGACGGCCCACGAGTCGTCCAACGTGAGCAGCGCGGGCGGTCGCGCGGGATTCGATCCGTTCGGCACGCCGCGTGGTGTGCTCGGACCGCCCGGCGTGCTGGGCTCGCTTGGTGTGCTGGGCTCGCTCGGTGTGCTCGGCTCGCTTGGTGTGCTGGGCTCGCTCGGTGTGCTCGGCCCGCCCACGCCGTTTCCGCTGCTCGTGGTGGTGCTCGCCTCGTTTGTCAGCCAGTAGGCGCGGCTGTCACCCACCCAGCCGACGGTGACGGTGTCCGGTCCGACAACGAGCGAGACGTACGTGCACGCGGGGGAGTTGTGGTCGGAGCCCGGGAGCCCCGCGACGGCGCGGGCGGAACGGGTCAGGGCAGCGCGCGTCGCGTTCTCCGGATCCGCGCCGAGGGTCAACCGGCGGACGAGCGTGGCGATGCCCGTGTCGGCGGCGATCTTCGCGGCCTCCTCGGAACCCGGCGCGGACGCGACGCCGTCGCACACGACCGCGCAGACGAGCCGTTCGGTGGGCGTTCTGTCCCGTGGCATCGAACCTCGCGCCGCCAGCCGTCCCCCTGACGCCGGGACGGGCTGGGGGAGTGCGAGGCAGGCGAGGGCAAGGGCGTCCTCGTTCCGGCTCCGCCGCAGGCCACGGTCGCTGATACCGGCCGCCGAGCCATCGTGCGCCGGACGAGGGGTGACCGTCCCGTCCCGGGCGACGGTGAGCTCAATTCGGTCGCGACCGCTGGGCTGGCGCAGCCCGCAGCCGCCGCAATAGCCGTCCGCGTCGACCGCTGTGGCGCCGCAGTCCGCACAGGTCTGCTTGGCGCCACCGGCCGGCCTCCTGCGCCCGGCCCCGGCGACCACGAGATCACTCGGCCGCCCGCAAGCCTCGCAGAACCGGTCGCCCGCGTTCAGCGGCTCACCGCACTCCTGGCAGACGGCACCGGCCGTGCGCGCCTGTGCCGCACGAGCCTGCGCTGCACGCGACTCCCCCGCGCGCGCCTCCCCGGCACGCGCCTCCCCGGCACGCGCCTGCGCTGCGCGGCTCTCATCGCCGTCTTCGGGTCGTCCGGTGCCCGCACTCATCTCAGAACAACGTCCTCGGCCGAACGGAATTGGCCCGTTTGACCAGCTCGTGCCGGTCGTCGGGCCCTTCGGCCAGCTTGGCCAGCAAGCGGTACGTCGCCTCCAGCTTCTGGCGCAGCGTGGCCTCGGCGAGCGGCGCCCCGAGCAGCTCCGTCTGGTTCGTGCCCGCGCGGCCTTTGCCGGCCCGCACCCAGCCGAGGCCCGCCTCCAGTACCTCGGCGGCGAACCTCGCATAACGCTCGGTGTCCAGCCTCAGCGTCTCCAGCCGCCGTCCGGCCTCCACGAGCTCGTCGCCGCCGAGCTCGCCCGTTCCCCTGCCGCGCACAGCAGCCGCGACGGCTGCGAGCTGGGCGGTCAGGTAGTGGCTCGAGATCGGCGGAACGGAGTCGAGAACCTGCTCGGCCCCGATCCGGTCACCGGCGGCGAGCCGTACGCGGGCCAGCCCGAACGCGGCGCTCACGTAGGTGGGATCCGTACGCCAGACGAGCTCGTAGAAGTGCCCGGCAGCCTCGGCGGCGGCCTTGCATTCGTTGGCGAACGCGAGGGCGAGCTTGGGCGCCGTCTCCCCCGGCATCAGGTCGTACAGACGGTTGAACGTCCTGATCGCCTCGTCGAAGCGCCGTCCGGCCAGAGCCCCGACACCGCGATACCAGTCCACTCGCCAGTCGTCGGGATTGTCGTCCGCGATGCCGTCGAGCATGCGGGTGGCCTCATCGAGTTCGCCGAGCTCGATCCGTACCCGGGCCAGCGCCAGCGTGACCTCCAGCGACGGCACTGATGGAGTGGCCAGCGCCGCCGCCAGCTCGCCGGGGTCGCGTGCCGTCAGCCCAGTCAGGAACCCGGCCGCCGGGTCAGCACTGTTGACGAGCGGCACGGGCAACGCCGCGGCTGCCGTCCTCGGATCCAAGGCCGCCAGCACCCGTCCGGCTCCATTGAGCCCCTCCGGTCCTTTGAGTCCCTCCGGTCCTTGAGGGCCCTGTGATTCTGTGAGGCCCTGCGATTCCTTAGGGCCCTGTGATTCCTTGGGGCTCTGCGATTCCTTGAGGCCCTGCGATTCCTTGCGGCTCTGTGGTCCTTGGCCCGTCGGAGTGCTTGTGGCCACTGCGGCCACGGCGGCTTGGGCGTTTCCGGTGAGTTCGAGGGAGAACGCGTCGGCGGCTATCGAGTCGATGATCTCCGTACCGGCCACCGACTGTTCGGGGCCGAAGAGCGACGAGGGGGCCGGGCGAGGCCGTCCGTCCTCGGTGGCGAGGACCTCGCGAAGGACGCCGGTGAGCTGCTCTTCCATCTCCGCGGCGCTCTGGAAACGACCGGCGGGATCCGGGTGGGTCGCCCGGCGGAGGAGGCGGTGGAACGACTCATGCCGTTGGAAGATCGGCACGTCCTGGCGGGGCGGTAGGCTGCGCAGGTGGCGGCCGGTGTAGCCGCGGAAGGGAAAGCTGAGGACCGCCAGGGTGCGCCCGACCGTGTAGAGGTCGGACGTGATCGACGGACCCCGATCAGCGATCTCCGGAGCCTGGTAACCCGGCGTACCGAAGATCGGGCTGTTGACGTCGAACGCGCGGCGGACCCCGCCCAGGTCGATCAGCTTGAGCTGTTCCTCGGATTGGATGGCGTTGTCCGGCTTGAAGTCGCAGTACAGAAGCCCCACGCCGTGCAGGTAACCGAGCGCCCGCAGCACCTCCAGGCCGTACGCGATGACCTGGCCGAGAGGGAGCGCCGCGTCCTCGCCCTCTTCGTGGCGGCGGCGGACCAGGATGTCCCTGAGGGACTGGCCGCCCACGTACTCCATGACGATGTACCCCGTGCCGCCGTGCTGCACGAAGTTGTAGATCTTGACGATGTTGGGGTGCTCGACCTCGGCGAGGAAGGCGCGTTCGGCGGTGGCGGCGGCCAGCGAATCGGCGTCGCCGGTGTCGAGCAGGCCCTTGAGCACCACCCAGCGGGCACTGACGTTGTGGTCGCGGGCGAGGTAGATCCACCCGAGGCCGCCGTGCGCGAGGCAGCCGAGCACCTCGTACTGCCCGCCGATCAGCTCGCCCTTCTGCAGCTTGGGCGTGAACGAGAACGGATGGCCGCAACTCCGGCAGAAACCCTCCGTACGGCCGGGGCGCCCGTCACGCCCGCGGCCGACCGGCTCGTCGCAGCGGCTGCAGAAGCGACGGCTCTCCGGCACCTCGGCCTTGTCCATGACAGCCGAGGCCGGGTCGCGGTACGGGACGGGCGGCACCTCGACCAGCCCGGCGCCGAGCATGCCGCGCCTCGACGAGCCACTGGATCCGGTGCCCCGCGTCGCCCAGGACGCCCCCGTCCGCCCAGACGAACCAGACGAACCAGACGAACCGGAGGAGCCTGACGAGCCGGATCCGCTGCTGCCTGAGGAGCGACCGGAATCCGGCGACGACCAGTTGTGGATCACCGAGCCCGCGACCACCGAATACGGCTTGGGGGCGGCTGCCGCCGCCATCGTGGGGGCATGGCCCACCGACGGCGTGGGGACCTCGGAGGGGTTCGCGGGCGGCGGGGCCGGAAGGGGCGCCATCCCGCAGACGTCGCAGAAGCCATCCTCGCCTACCGTCCCACCGCAACCGGGCTGGTTACATGGCGTCGTGGTCATCAGGCCTCCGCGTTTCGCTCTCACACGCCTTGATCGCGCGCTGGTATTCCGCCACCGCGGCGGTCGCCCGCCGCAGGTCGCAGGGCGCCGTCCATAGAAGTTCGCGGGCCTCCCCGTACAGTCGCGTGAGCAACTCGTCCTCGGCGAAACCGAGCCGCGCGGCCTTGGCCCTGTAGGCCCCCAGCCGTCCCCGAAGCTCGCCTCGCCGGTCGAGCAGTCCGGTACTCAGACGCAGGCCGGCCCGGGCCTGTTCCAATGCCGCGCCCGCAGCCCGATCGAGCTCGTCGGCGCGTTCGGCGAGTTCGATCCAGCGACAGGACTCGCGGAGGGCGTCAAGGGCCGCCAGCCAGTCGCGCAGGGCGGCGCCGGTCTCCGGCGGCTCCGGCAGCACCGCGCCCTCGATCTTGAGGAGGGCGACCTCCCGGGCCTCGCGCGCGTCCCGTTCGGCGGCCTCGACCTGTGTGATCGCCTCTTCGAGCCGGGCGGCGTGCGCCGCGTACCCGTCGCGGACCCGCGCCACGTTCGCCAATCCCGCACGCAGCGTGTCGAGCCCCTCGCGCACGCGGTCGAGGCGCCCGGTGTCGGCCTGCCCGTTCCGTACCAGCGACAGCGGGTCGGTACGGACGAGGCGGCCGAGAGCCGTCAGCTCCCGTCCCAGCCGGTCGAGCTCGGCGTGCCGGACGTCCTCCAGCGACTGAACGAGACGCGCGGTGTCGCGCCAGCTCTCCTCGGCCTCCTCCAGCGGTACGAGCAGGGCCGACCATGCCGCGTCCGCAGCCGCGATCACGCTGGCGGCCTTGTCGTAGGCGTCGGCCATCAAAGTGACCGTCTCGTCGAGCGTGAGCCGTTCTGTGGCTGGGCCGAGGAGCGTGCGCTTGTCCAGCGGGATCTCGCCGGGAAGCTCGATCGAGGGACCGGACAGCAGCCGGGTCAGCTCGACCAGGGAGTCATGATCAGGCCGGCGGCCGAGCCGGCCATGGAGTGCCGCCGCGGTTTCAAGTGTCCGGCTGTACTCATCGAAGAGCTGCCAGAGCAACGCGAACCGGTCGCGCGCCTCGCTCCACCGGAGCCAGGTCTCGCCCGCCAGCCGGGCGCCCGCGAGCAGCCGGTACCCGTCGTTGTCGTCCACGGCGAGCAAAGCGGCCAAGATCCGGTCCTTCTCCTCGCGGAGGCCGTCCAGGGCGTGCTCGATCCCCTCCCGACTCATGGGCGCGGCCGCCCCGGCCCCGCTCTCACTCACCTTGGCCCCGTGTTCGCTCTTCCCATGTCCCCGCAGCCGTCACCCCGTGTCCGTCGCGGCCCATCCCGGTCGTCCACCTTGGCCATGGCCGTCACCGCCGAACGGCCAGAAGGCGCGATCCATTTCAGAATCAGACGTACGCCCTGTGAACAGTGTGATCGGTGACACTTTCCCCGACAAGACCGCCCGTCGACCACGCCACAGATGATCACGTCCTGGGGGACGGCCACCAGTGGCCAACGGACAGGCATCGCCCGGCTGCCATCCGCGTGCGGGGGCGCCGCACTCAAACGTGACCGTGGGTGGACTGAGAGTCACCAACCCGTCCGTTCCGCCCTGACCAGCGGATTCGGAGGCCGATTTGAGGCGATGATCACCCCGGGGACCCTTGTGCTCATGGAACGTCCTGGTGTGAGGTGACGTTGCTCAAGGTGAAAATTGTCGATCGAGAGGAGTTGAGAGTCCGCAGTGCCGGACCCTAGTCATAGACCCGGTGCCCCATGCTGACCGCGGCACTCGGCGTGCTCGCCGTGGTCCTTCTCACGGCGGCGACCGGATACTTCGTGGCCCAGGAATTCGCCTACGTGGCCGCCGACCGGGCGCGGCTGGCCCAGGCCGCCGAACAGGGTGACACCGGTGCGCACCGGGCGCTCAAGGTGATCGGCCGGCTGTCGTTCATGTTGTCCGGCGCCCAGCTCGGCATCACGATGACCACGCTCGTCGTCGGCTTCATCGCCAAACCCGCGCTGGCCGAGCTGATCGAACCCCTCCTCGACGTGGCGGGGGTGCCCGCCGGGGCGACGGGCGCGATCGCGCTCGCCACCGGCTTCGTGCTCGCGACCTTGATCCAGATGGTCCTGGGCGAGCTGTTCCCCAAGAACCTGGCGCTGGCCCGGGCCGAATGGCTCGCCCGGGTCCTCGCGCCGTCCACCCTGATCTACCTGACGGTCGCCGGCCCGCTGATCCGGCTGTTCGACCGTTCGGCCGAACGGCTGCTGCGGGCGGTCGGCGTCGAACCGGTCGAGGAACTCCACAACGGCGCGACCCTGGAGGACCTGGGCGAGATCATCGGCCGTTCCCACAGCGCCGGTCACCTGCCCGCCGACCTGTCGGGCCTGCTCGAACGCGCGCTGTCGTTCGGCGACCTGACGGCCGACGAGGTGATGGTGCCGCGTCCCCAGGTCCAAACGCTCCACGGCGACGCCACGGTCCGCGACCTGGTGGAGCTGATCCGCGAGACCGGCCACACCACCTACCCCGTGTACGGCCAGGAGGTCGACGACGTCATCGGCGTCGCCGGGGTCCGCGAGGTCGCCGACGACACCCTGGACCAGGACGCCCCGGTCCGCCGTTTTGCGCGGCCCGCACTGCTGGTGCCCGGCAGCCAGCCGCTGTACGGGGTGATCGAGCAGATGCGCGACTCCGGCGAGGAGTTCGCGTGCGTGGTCGACGAGTACGGCGGCCTGGCCGGGATCCTCACGTTCGAGGACATCGCCGAGGAGCTCGTCGGCGAGATCACCGACGAGGTCGACGCCCGCGACGCCGTACCGTGCACCGAGGCCGATGGCTCCTGGCTGCTGGACGCGAGCCTGCGCATCGACGAGGTCAGCCGCATGACGCGGCTGCCTCTCCCCGAGAGCGACGCGTACGACACCCTCGCAGGACTGGTCATGGCCGAGCTCCGCCGGCTTCCGGCACCGGGCGACCGGCTCGTCGTCGGCTTCGACCCCGGGTCCGGCGAGCCGGGCCAGGTCGAGCTGGAAGTGGTCAGCCTCGCTCGCCGGGTGGCCAGCCAGGTCCGCCTGCGCGCCGTCTCGACCGGTGAGGCTCCTGAGCTGCCCGGTTGCGACTCCCCTGCGGTCCCAGAACCCGCCGTGGTGTCCGTCGCCGCAGGCCAGGAGGTCTCATGGACCCGCTGACCTCGTTGCTCGTGACAGTGCTGCTGCTCGTCGGCAACGGATTCTTCGTCGCCGCCGAGTTCGCCCTGGTCGCCGCCAACCGCCCGCAGCTCGAACGGGCGGCCGCGCGTGGCAGCAGGCCCGCGGGGGCCGCGGTCGCGGGCGTCAAGGAGCTGTCCCTGATGCTGGCGGGCGCGCAGTTCGGCATCACGATGTGCTCGCTCGGCCTCGCCATCGTCACCGAACCGGCCTTCGAGCACCTCCTCGAACCGCCCCTCCACGCCATCGGCATGCCGGAGGCGGGCACCAAGGCCGTCGCCCTGACCACCGCGCTCGCCGTGATCACGTTCCTGCACATGGTCATCGGGGAGATGGCGCCCAAGTCGTGGGCCATCGCGCATCCCGAACGTGCGGCGTTGATCCTCGCCCTGCCGTTCCGGGCGTTCGCCAAGATCTCCCGCCCGGTGCTGTCCGCGCTCAACACCACGACGAACGGCTTGCTCCGGCTCATCGGTGTCACGCCTCGCGACGAGCTGGACAGCCACGCCGACGCACAGGGGCTCAACCACCTCCTGGGCGAGTCCCGCCGCCTCGGCCTGATCGGGCGGCACGACCACGAATTGCTCCGCCGGGCCATCTCGGCACGCGAGATAACGGTCGATCACCTCGTCGTACCGGCCAGCTCGGTGACGACGATCGACGCCGACGCCACCGCGGCCCAGGTCCGTCGCACGGCGACCGCACGCGGGCACAGCCGCCTGGTGGTCCGCGACGCGAACGGCGGGGTGGTCGGCATCGTGCACGTCCGCGCCGCCATCACCAGTGACCGCCGCGCGCTGGAGCTGGCCACTCCGGCACCGGCCCTGACCGCAGGCACCACGGTGCTGGACGCGGTCAGCCGCCTCCGCCGCGCCCGCGCACAGCTGGCGGTGGTCACCGACGCGAACGGCGAGCTGACCGGCATCGTCACCCTCGACGACCTACTCGCGGAGCTCCTCGCCACCAACCCGCACTAGTCACATCGCCGGCGACCACCTGAACGAGCCACAACCGGTGCGGATCTCTGAACGCCACCACGGTCATCCAGGCCGTGGTGGCGGCCCTCTCTGGCTCACCACGCCGCCCCAGCAGACCACCGGTGATCCAAGACCTGTGAGACGTTAGTCCTGGGTATGAATGGAGACGACGGCCACGAGCCGAACAAGAACGGGGATGGCCGCGGTGCAACATCCGGGAGACACCAACGGACCGGGCGACGAGCCCCAGACCGAGCCGGCAAGCGAGCCTCGGCCCAAACTGACTGCCCGTTCAGGCCGAGCGGACACCGCCGATCTGCCCCTCCCGCCAGCCCCGCTCGACAAGACCAAGCCACTCCCGACCCTGGGCGAGCAAGACCAAGACAACCCCACGGACGCGGCGGATGTGGACGAACCCAGCCCAAGCCCGCTCGCCCCTGACGCGGGACTGCCCACCGCCGACGAGCCCAGTGCCACAGAGCCAGCCGAGCCCAGCGTGTCCGGTGCGAGCATGAGCGAATCCAGCTCGGCCGAGTCGGGCGCGAGCGAGCCCCAGGCGGACGATCACGGCGCAGACGAACTCGACCTACCTCAGGCCAACGAGCCCGCCCCCGCTTTGCCCAGCACTGACGAACCCAGGGGAGACGTGCCTGACGCGAGCGGTTTGAGCCCAGATGAGCCGGACGTAAGCGACCCCGCGGCTACACCAGCCGAACGTAGCCAAGATTCACTCAACGTGACCATGTCTGATCCAGGCGAGCTAAGTCCTGCTGAGCCCAGCATTTCTGAGCCGGGGGCGGGCGAACCAGGCCCGGAGCCGTACGCAAGCGAATCGAAGGTTCAGGAGTCCAGCGCGAGCGAGCCCGACGCAGCGGAGCTGGACACGGATGCGCTCGCCCCAGACCTGCCCAACGACCAGTCCAGCACAGACGCCCCCAAGGCAGACATCCCGGACGTAGACGAGCCCGCCCCGGATGAGACCAAAACGGACGACCTCGCCCCGTACGAGGCCAGCCCGAACGCTCCTGGCACAGACGCCCCCGGCACGGACACGTCCAGCCCAAGCGAGCCCAACGCGAGTGATCCCAGCGCGGAGGGCTCCGGCACGGATGACTCCAACGCGGACAGTCCCGGGACACGCGAGTCTGGCGCAAACGAGCCCAGCGCGACGGAGCCTGGCGCGCGCGTGCCTGAGCCAGACATTCCCAAAGCGACCGAGTCCGGCGAGGACGTCACCGGCGGAGGCGAAGCCAGCGCAGGCGAGGCTCGCGCGGACAATCTCAGTGGCCGCGAGTCTGGCACGGGCGAGCCCAGCGCGAGCGAATCCAGCATGAGCCTTCCCGGTCCGGGCGACTCCAGCCGAGGCGAGCCCGGCAAGGACATCTCTAGCTCGGAGGACCCCTCCGACGCGGGCGAGCCCGATGTGGATGACTCCGGCACGCGCGAGGCCGACGCAGACGAGCCCAGCGCGCGCGTGGCTGGGCGAGACATCCCCAAAGCAACTCAGTCCAGCGAGGACGTCCCCGGCGTAAGCAAGATCGGCACCGGCGAGGCTGGCACGGGCCAGACCGGGGCGGACGAGACTGGCCCCAGCCAGACCGGCACGGGCGGGCCCGGTGCAGACGAGACCGGCGTGCGCGTGCCTGGGCTGGACATCCCCAAAGCGACGGAGTCCATTGAGGACGTCACCGCTGTAGGCGAGTCCGGCCCGGGCGAGGCAGGCACGAACGAGGCAGGCGGGGGCGAGGCAGGGACGGGCGAAACCGGTGCGGGCGGGGCTGGGGCGGACGGCTCTGGTCGGGGTGAGCTGGGTGGGGATTCGACTCTGGCGTTGTCGGCTGTCGAGGGGCCGCTGGAGGAGTCGGTCGATGAGGTGTACGTGCCTCTGATCGGGGTCTATGAGGAACTGGAGGGTCGGCTTCGGGAGAGTTCGACACGCGGGGGCAGGCCGGTTGGATGGGTGGCGCATCTGGAGGCGATGCGTTCGTTCCGGGAGGCGCGGGTCAGCGGGGACTGGGAGGAACTGGCTCGGTTCCTCGTGGGGGGTCAGACAGGGGAGCACACGCGGCTGGTCGAGGTCGGTGATGACGAGGCCGAGGTGGCGGCGGCGTGCGAGGCCGTCCTGGAGGGCGGCGAGAAGGTGCTGCTCCTCGCGCCGACCGTGGAATTGGCCGATCGTGTTGCGCAGGCCGTCGGCGACGTGGTGTTCGTACTGGAGGTTGACGCGGCCATACCCGTTCAGGCGGATGTCGGGACGGTCATGGACATGGAACCGCCGACAAACCCGGAGGCTGAGCCCGCACCTGCGGGAATCATCCGGGGTGCCGTGGTCAAGGCGGCCGGGGAGGCCTGGCGGAAGGCTTGGCGGGCCGAGGCCAAACAGCTCCAGCGGGAACTCCTCTGGCTGGAGCAATGGCCGCGTGACGCCGAGGTCCTCAACAAGGTCAAGGCAGCGCACGAACGGCTCGGTGAACAGGTGAAGGCCGAGCTGGAACGCTTGAAGCAAGAGCTCACCGACCTTCGTACAGAGGCCACGCACGCGGAGCAGGCCATCGCCGAGGCCCACGAGAAGCGCGAAGAGCTCGCGGCCGAGGAGGAGCGGCTGGTCGAGGAGACGGCCGGCCCGCGCGCTGAGGCCGATCGGCTCCAAGCCGTGGCGGATGCGGCGGCGGCCGAGGCCGGGATGCACACTCGTACCGCCGACGAGGCGTTCGCACGCTGCGTCGCACTCGATCAGGAGACCGCCCGTTGTCAGACGGAGCTCCAGGAGGCGCGCCAAGCCGAGGCGTCGCTTGTCCAGGAGCTGACCAAGGCACAGGGGGATCTGCCCCGGGCGACCGAGGAGGCAGAACGGCTCAACAAGGCCGCAACGGACGCGGAGGCGGAGTGGCACGCCCGCTACTACCGCCTCAAGTCCGCGGAGTCCGCCCTCGCTACGCAGCGCCGCAAGCTGACGCTTGGCCAGCGCCTCCACGTATCGGCCCCACCGGCCAAGCTGGAGGAGCTTCGCGCCGAAGTGAAGGCGCAGACTCGCGAGGCTGAGAATGCCTCCATGCGCGCGCGCCAGGCCCACGAGACAGCGGAACGGGCGGTGACGCAGCACGCGGGGCTGGTCAGGTTCATCTCGGAGGGTGGCTCTGGCCTGGCGGCGGCTCGGGCCGCTCAGGAGCGGCTGACCGCAGATCTCACGCGTCTCGCCGCGGACCGGGAGTCCGCCGTCGCCCGGCACCGCGAGCAGGCGCACCAGGCGGCGGAGTCGGTCGACATCGCCACGCAGGCGAGCATGGCGGCCCGGCAAGCTCAGCAGGTCGCCCGGCAGGCCGAGGAACAGCTGGCCGTCGCGTACCGCGCACACCGGGACGCCGTGACGGCGGCCGAACAGGCCGAGGCGCGGGCCGAGTCGGCGGCGCAGCAGGCCGCCGCAGCCGCTACCGCGCTTGAACGACGGCGTGCCGAGTCGGAGAGAGAACTCGACGCCCTCAGTGCGGAAATCGACACCGCGGCCGAGGCCGAGGCCCGTTCCCAGGCGAACGTGAAACAGATCTGTGGCACGGAATCGATCGCGGCACACCAGAGGCAGGCGATGGCGCGGATCGAGGAGCTCTCCGGTTATCTCGAAGCCAAAGAGCTCTCCGGCCAGCTGCTCCTCGACATGGCCGGGTTGGTCTGCGGGACCCCTGAGACGATCGGCGCCTCACCAGTGGTCACGGCGGACTACGACACGCTGGTGGTCGTCGGCGCCGGTCGGCTGAACGATGCGGATCTTCTCGTCGGCGCCGTACACGCTCGTAGCCGGGTACTGATCGGCGTCCCTGGCCAGGCGCCGCCTGAGTACGCGGAGTACGCCGAAGTCGGAGACACCGAGCGCCTGACGCATAGCCCGTTCGAACGCGCCATCAGCTAACGCGCAAGGGCCCTGCCGATCGGCAGGGCCTGCGGTGATCGGGTTCAGTCGTCGTTCAGCAGCAGGTTGAGGATCCAGCCGACGACGCCCACCACGATCGCGCCCCAGAACGCGGGCCAGAAGCCGTTCACGTGGAAGGGGAGTTCGAGGCGTTCGGCCAGGTTGCTTGCGAGCAACAGCAGCAGGGCGTTCACCACGAGCCCGATCAGACCCAGCGTGAGCACGTAGAACGCGCAGCCGAGGGTCTTGACGATCGGCTTGATGACGACGTTGATCAGACCGAAGATCACCGCGACGCCGACCAGGGTGGCCGCGCGCCGCAGATCGGTGTCCCCGGTGACCGCGATGCCGTCGACCAGGAGGGTGGCCACCCAGAGCGCCGCCGCGGTGATGGCTGTTTTGAGGAGTATCCGCACACCACGATCATGCGTCGGGGCCGGGCCCGGTCCCATCGCACTGGGTGACCATATCTTCCCGGCCGATCTCATCTCCGAGAACGACCGGGCGCGGCTGCGTCAGTCGGCGCGTTCGAAGAACGCGGAATTGGTGGTGACCTGGGAACGGCTGGCGGGTGCGGTGGTGGGGGCGGCAGTGGGGGCGGCGGCGGCAGGGTTCGGTGCGCGGCTGGGGCCACCTCGGCGCTGGGCAGCGGCGTCCGAACGCTGGGGACGAGGGGCGCCACCGGCCTGGCGGATGCGGGCGAGCTCTCGCTGGAGCTCGCGCTTCTCCAGCTCCAAGGTGGTCAGCGACTCCTCGTGCTCCTCGCGCAGGTAGCGGAGGTCGCGGCGGGTACGGACCATCTTGCCCATCCCGACGAACGTGAACACCAGGCCCAGAACGAAGACGACGGCCACGGCCGCGCCTGCGAAGAACACTTGCCAGACGTTCGTCACGCCAGGCACCGTCTCGCCGAAGACGACCAGCTCGGCCGAGCCGGTGTTCTCCATTGCGATGCCGACACCGAAAACAGCGGCGGCGACGGCCAAGGCCAGTCCAAGGAACACCATGGGCAGTCTCCTCTCCAGTGCTCCGGAGGCGGGGGCCGGAGCGCCACCACCATGCCAGACCTTTGCACCTTTTTGCCTTACTTGCCAGATATCTGCAGGTCAGTGGGGATTCATCCGGAAGCAGCATGGAGGTTGCGTCCGGTTTCGCCGGGGTAGTGATTGTTGCCAGGGCGCGTGACACCCGGGTACCCCGCCGCCCGTCCAGGAGGAACCATGTCCGTACAGGCCGTCGTGTTCGACCTGGATGGCGTCCTGATCGACACCGAACCGGTCTGGGAGGAGGTCCGCCGCGCCTTCGTCGCCGACCACGGCGGCCGCTGGCTTCCCGACACCCAGGACCGCCTGATGGGTATGAGCACCCTGGAGTGGGCGGACTACCTCGCCACCGACCTCGTCGAGGGCCTCACCGCCGAGGAGGTCGCGTACGAGGTGGTCGACCGGATGAGCCGGCGGTACGCCGAGAACCTCCCGCTGATGCCAGGCGCGATCGAGGCCGTGCGCAGGATGGCGGAGCAGTATCCGCTGGGCCTGAACAGCTCGTCCCCGCGCGCCCTGATCGATCTGGTGCTCGGACGGCTCGGCGTGGACAGCCTGTTCCGCGCGACCGTCTCGACCGAGGAGGTCGACCGGGGCAAACCGGAGCCCGACGGCTACCTCGCGGCCGCCGCACGTATGGACGTCCTGCCGACGGAGTGCGTGGCGATCGAGGACTCCAGCAACGGCCTGCGTTCGGCATACGCGGCGGGCATGCGGGTGATCGCCGTTCCGCACCCGCGCTATCCGCCCGACGCCGACGCCTTGGCCCTGGCCTCGTACGTGGCCGAGGACCTCAACGCCGTGACCACGGAACTCGTCGCCAAGGTCGGCGCCGCACCACGCCCTGAGCAGTGACTCAGCTTTGAACAAACCGCGATCAGCAAATCGCGGGCTTGGGATGTCATTAGGATGAACCGGTGGCATCCCCCGAGAGCGGACCCGATGTGAACGAGGCGTACGCGCTGCCTGAGGAGCCGCCGCCGGACCCCTGGTTCGATGAGGATCTCCCTCCGGACGACTTCGACTACCAGGCGCCGGAACAGGCGAGCGGGCAGGCCTCGGCGGAGCTTCCGCCCCTCGCCGGGCAGCCCCCCGGCACGGCGCTTGAGGCTCTGCAGCGCGTCTTCGGGTACGACTCGTTCCGCGACGGCCAGCAGGAGATCATCGATCACGTCGTCGACGGCAACGACGCGCTGGTACTGATGCCGACCGGCGGCGGGAAGTCGCTGTGCTACCAGATTCCCTCGCTCGTGCGTAAGGGCGTCGGGATCGTCATCTCGCCGCTCATCGCCCTCATGCAGGACCAGGTGGACGCGTTGCAGGCGCTCGGCGTCCGCGCGGGATTCCTCAACTCCACGCAGGACCTCGACGAGCGGCGCGTAGTGGAGGCGCAGTTCTCGTCGGGCGACCTCGACCTGCTCTATCTCGCTCCCGAACGGCTGCGGGTGGAGTCGACCCTTCGCCTGCTCGAACGCGGCACGATCGCGCTCTTCGCGATCGACGAGGCGCACTGCGTCTCACAATGGGGCCACGACTTCCGCCCTGACTATCTGATGCTCTCTGAGCTGCACAAGCGCTGGCCGGACATTCCGCGCATCGCCTTGACGGCGACGGCGACGCAGGAGACGCGCGCCGATATCGCCCGGCGCCTCGATCTAGAGGATGCGCGGCATTTCGTCGCGAGCTTCGACCGGCCCAACATCCAATACCGCATAGAGCCGAAGACCGACCCCAAGCGTCAACTCCTGCATCTCATCCGGAACGAGCACGATGGGGACGCAGGCATCGTTTACTGTCTGTCCCGTAACTCCGTCGAGAAGACTGCGGAATGGCTCGTGCAGAACGGCGTTGAGGCCGTTCCCTATCACGCCGGGCTTGAAGCTCGGACGCGTGCCACAAACCAATCGCGGTTCTTGCGTGAGGACGGTTTGGTGGTGGTGGCGACCATCGCGTTCGGCATGGGCATCGATAAGCCTGACGTGCGGTTTGTGGCACATCTCGACCTGCCCAAGTCGGTCGAGGGCTACTACCAGGAGACCGGCCGCGCTGGACGTGACGGCCTGCCGTCTACGGCTTGGCTGGCGTACGGGCTGCAGGACGTCGTCAACCTGCGCAAGCTCATCGACTCGTCGGAAGGCGACGACGCGCATAGGCGCCGGCTGAGCATGCACCTCGACGCCATGCTCGCGCTATGCGAGACGGTGGAGTGCCGCCGCGTACAGCTGCTCAACTACTTCGGCCAGTCTGGCGACGCTTGTGGCAACTGCGACACCTGCCTGTCGCCGCCTGAGTCGTGGGACGGGACGATTGCCGCGCAGAAGGTCCTGTCCACGGTCGTACGGCTGGACCGCGAACGGCGTCAGAAGTTCGGCGCCGGGCACATCATCGACATCCTGGTCGGCAAGAAGACCCCCAAGGTGATCCAGTTCGATCATGATGCGTTGAGCGTGTTCGGGGTGGGTGCCGACCTGCGCGACACCGAGTGGCGGGGCGTCGTCCGGCAGCTGCTGGCACAGGGCCTGCTCGCCGTCGAGCCGAACTACGGCGCCCTCGTCCTCACCGACGGCAGCAGCGCGGTTCTGCGTAAGGAACGGCAGGTCAGGCTCCGCCGTGAGCCCGAACGCGCCGCGGCGACGGCCAAGGCGGCGAAAGCAGCCAAGACCCGCAAGGCGCCGGTGGACATGCCGGCCGAGGCCAAGCCGATCTTCGAACGGCTCCGCACCTGGCGGGCCGCCACCGCCAAGGAACAGGGCGTCCCCGCGTACGTGATCTTCCACGACGCGACCCTGCGCGAGATCGCCACCCTGGGCCCGACCTCGTTGTCCGAGCTCGGCAAGGTCAGCGGCGTCGGCGAGAACAAGCTGGCCAAGTACGGCGAACAAGTCCTGGAGACTTTGGCCGCCGACGCCTGACCGGCACGGCCCGTAACCGGCACGTCCCGGCGACCGACAGGGACCGGCGTCAGCGGGTCAACCGAGATCGCGGCGCCGATGGTCACAGCAGTGCCGTGATGGTCGTAGCAGTGCCCCCGATGAGCACGACGTCGAGGCCATTAAGCGACCAGAACAGATCCATCGAGCGGCATCGAAGCACGCAATAACGCCGCCCGCCACGCACGAAAACAATCCTCTGACGACCCGCACCCAACCGCCATCCTTGCAGGTCAGATAGTAAACATGAACAACTTGTTCGTGTTTGCAAATCTGGCACAGATCGCTAAGGATGAACTATCACCAAAGAGGCCCCGAAGGGTCTATTCGGCATGCCCGCTAACGGCAGCTCAGGGAGAAGTCATGACAATCTTGGTCACCGGAGCGACGGGCAATATCGGCCGGCTTGTCGTCGAGCGCCTCGTCCGTTCCGGTGCGTCCGTACGAGCCATGACCCGTTCACCCGCCACCGCCGCGCTCCCGCCCACCACCGACATCGTCAAGGGTGACCTCCACAACCCCCGTTCGCTCACCGAGGCCTTGCGCGGCGTCGAGCGCATGTACCTCTTCCCTGTCCCAGAGACGGCCCGGCAGGTCGTCGCCGCGGCCAAGCAAGCAGGTGTGCGCCGAATCGTCGTCCTCTCCTCGGGAGCAGTGACCGGCGGCTACGACACCGACTTCCATCTGCCCGTCGAGCAGGCCGTAGAGGAGTCGGGCCTCGACTGGACCCACGTACGACCGGGCGAGTTCATGCTCAACAAGGTGTGGCTCTGGGGGCCGTCGATCCGTTCGGAACTCGTGGTCCGCGACCCCAACCCCGACGTCGCCTGGTTCCCCGTGCACGAAGCGGACATTGCCGACGTCACCGCCGCCGCGCTCCTTGAAGACGGCCACGTCGGCGTCGCGTACGACCTGAACGGCCCCGAACTGATCTCGCATCGCGACCAGGTCCGTGCCATCTCCACTGCCATCGGCCAGGAGATCCGCCTACAACAGGTCACCCCCGCCGAAGCCCGCGAGATCTACCGCAAGCAAGGCGGCTTCGCCGCCGCCAACGCCGATTTCCTGCTCGGCTTTGAGGATTATTCGGGCAACGACTCCGATCCCAGCGCCGTCAAAGACTTCCAACTCCCCAATAGCCTTCCCACGGCCGAGCCCATCACAGGCAAGCCCGCCCGCACCTTTGCCCAGTGGGCCCGCGACCACGCCGAAGCCTTCCGCCCCGCCTAGCCTCTGGCGCGCGTGGCCGCAATCATGGACCGTTCCCGATGCCCGCTTCGCAACGTCGGTAGCCGCAGCCGGGAAGCTGGCAGGAATCCAGCGATAATTGGCAGTGCCCCGACGGGTACCGCCATTCGACATATGCAATGATCGCCTTTCCCCCTGGCACAGCGATCCGTCGGCGTGCAGTCGACGGTATCCGGACGATCAACGTGGCACCCGTCGCAGGATCGCCACGATCAGGGAACCGCCTGGTCCACAGGTACGTCTGGGGTGCGATGAGGCCAATGGGGCTCGTCTCGGATACTTCCAAGTGGAGGACTTTTCAATGGTCAACCGGATCGGCGCAATCAGCGCCGTGACAGCGTTCGCAGTCGCAGGGGCAACCCTTACCGGCTGCGGAACCGCCAAGCCACAGGCGAAGAACGAGTCTGCGGGGAACAACGCGGTTGCCGTTGCGGCGACCGCCGCAACTCGCGTAAGAGTCTATGAATTCGTCACCAAGAGCAAGCAGGGGTATTTCTACACGACCAACCGCAAGGAAGCGGACCGCGCTAAGAAGATCTACAAATTCACCCCGACCAATCGCAACCTCGGATACGTCTCCACAAAGCGCTTCAAGGGCGCACTCACCATGTACCGGCTGCGCTACAAGCACCGCTCGGCCTACCTCGTGACGCTGTCCGTCAAGGAGCGCAACAAGCTCGTCGCCTCCAAGCGCTTCGTCTATGAGGGCGTCCTGGGCTACACGGCCCCGACCAAGGGCGCTGGCAAGTTCCAGCTCGTGCGTGTGTCCAAGAACAGCTGGCGCGCCGTCACCGTCGCCCAGGCCAAGGTGCTGGTGAAGCAGGGCTGGAAGCTGAACGGACCGCTTGGCTACGTCTGGGCCAGGGCCTGATCGAACGATCGGCTGGGGAGGATGTCTCCTCCCCGCCGTTCGCCATAGTGCCTATTCGGCGTCCCACCACCACTTGCCGGTAGCCCAGTGCCCGACCCATCCGGCGAAACCGCTGTGGCCGGTGGTGAATCCGAACTCGGCGCCGAATGGTTGAGCGCCTTCTCCGCAGATATTCCAGACATGCCCGCGATGCGGTCCGGTGACCACGAGGTGCCAATACATGGCGCAGCCGTCGGTGCCCAGGACGATCGTGCCGTGATCGTAAACCTGCTCGATGGCCGCCTGGATCTTCTCCGCGGGACGCGGATCGTCCTCCCACAGCCACGGCTGGGTCAGCGGAAAGGGCCTGGCGAGCACGCGCTGGTCCAGGTCCCGCCAGTCACCGGGAACCGCCGCCAGCGGCAACAGCCCGTAGTCGGGTGGTCCCTGGGCGGCCCCGTCGCAGATCTCGGCGACGAACGTCCGATACGGCTCGGGCAGGACGATCGCGTGCTCGGTCTCGAACGCGCGCACCGCGTCCCAGCCCAGCGGAGGCTCGCGCAAGTCGACGTCGAAGGCCGCGCGGAGCGCGTCCAGTTCAGCAGGGCCAGCCTGATCAACGTCCATGAGACTCTGGATACCACCTTTCCCTGACGCTCCCTGCCCAGCCGCGAAGAGGACGAGACTGGCCGCTTGGAGGCGATGCGGGCTGGCATCCGGGCTCGGCTGCGGTCAGCCGGTGGTGGCTCCGCCGGGCTACGTCCTCGGGACTCATTGCGGCGATGTGCGCTGGAGCGTTCGGGCTGGTCTTGGCGGTGACGGCGGGCCTGTCCGACAAAGCGTGAGCTGAGCAGTATCCCCCTTAGGGCTGGTCCCGGTGGGGTTCAGGGATACTTCGCGTATGCGCAGCCATGCCTTCGCCTTGCTCCCCTGCGTGCTGCTGGCCGGCTGTTCCGCGGGCGAGGCCACCGCACCGTCGGCGGCTCCTGCCACGACCGCGTCACCGGCCCCATCACCCGCCACGTCGGCGCCGGCACCCGGGACGACCGCGATTCCGACCGAACCGCTCCGGCTGACCGATGAAATGACCCGGCCTGGGACGCAACTGCGGTTCGGCGCGAAGGCGATCGTGCCCGTCCGCCACTACTACCCCCAGCTGAAGACCTACGTCGAGGGTGTACTCGGCATCGTGGTGCAGCGCATCCGGACGACCCCGGGCTCGGAGGTCCAGGGCAACTTCGGCGAAGACAGCAGGGCGGTACTGAAGCGTCACACCGCGTACCACGCCAAGATCATCATCACCAACGAGAGTGGCAATGCCTTCTCGCCGGGCACGCCCCGCTTTACCGGCGAGTTCGGCGACTTCGGTCCCACCGTCACCGTGTCCGGCGAGATGCGGCTGCCGGGCTGCCGAGAAGGGTACCCACCCGCTTCCGACGAGTTCGACCGCAAGGGCGCCGAATGGAAGACCTGCTTGCTCGCCGTGTCATCACGTTCCCGCCCCATGACGGAGGTGGGGTACGAGGACCCGCCGTACGGCAAGGAGACTCAGTTCGAACAAGACCCGTCACCGGACTTCAACAAACACTACGACCTCGGAGCGATCACCTGGTCCTAGGCACTGTCGCGGTCGACCTGTAGGGGTAGTTAACGGCGCTGGTGGCGCCGTCTTCGAAGCACCGGACCTCAAGAAGCTGCGCGCCGCCCTGCGTCCCTACGTCGAGCGGTCCGTCGGCCCGTAAGGATTCCCTCTCATTCGACCTCTACCGCGGTGCGCCAGGTGTTAGCGATCATTCAAGTTGAGGATGACGGCGCCATTGCTGGTGAGGACGTGGTTATGCGCGTGGGCCTGCCAGGGGCGTCGGCCCCGCCAGGGGCGTCGGCCCCGCCAGGGGCGTCGGCCCCGCCAGGGGCGTCGGCCCCGCCAGGGGCGTCGGCCCCGCCAGGGGCGTCGGCCCCGCCAGGGGCGTCCTGGCGGGGCCGTGGTGTGCAGGCTGGCGGGGTGGTGGTCACTCTGTCGCGATGACCTCGTTGATGGCGGAGCCAGAGGCGGTTTCGTGCAGCGCGGCGGCGCCGTCGGTGAAAAGCGGGGCGGTGTGCTCGGCGAGTGCGACGTGGTGGCGCAGGCTGGACCTATCACTCGGTGGAACGAGCGGCACGCCCCAAGATCCGCGAGGACATCGCCGCCGTGCGCACCGAGCTGCTCATCCACATCGGTCGGAACAGCCGGTGATCCCGGCTACTTCCACGCCTGCGGGCGTAGGGGCTCGTCCAGTTCGATGCGGCCGGCGAGGTTGTCGACGAGGCCAACAAGGGTCGCGAACGCGCACTCGGTGACCAGTTGCAGCAGGTCGGCCGGCTGCAACCCGGCATTGCGGGCTCGCTCTACCACCTCCTGGGGCACTGCGCCGCGCTCGAGCACCAGCGCCCTGGCGAAGGCGTAGACGGCCCCATGGACCTGCCCGCGGGGCTCGGCCCCGTCCCGCATCGCCTTGATGTCCTGCTGATCCATGCCCAGGGCGCTGAGAACCGTGGAGTGGAAGGCGACGCCGTAGGCGTTGTCGACGGCGACCCCGACGGCGACTCCCGCGATCTCCCGGTGCACCGGGTCGAAGGAGTCGCCGCCGACGGCGCGGCGCAGCCCGTCGAAGCCCGCCAGAAGCGTCGGGCTGGCCGCGATAACGGCCGCGAGGTTGGGGACGAAGCCGAGGTCGGCGGCGATCCCGTCGAGGACCGGCCGGGACGCCTCCGGCACGGAATCGGAGGTGAGGATCGAGAGGTGCATCGGAGCTCCTTGGTAACGGGTGGTGATGCACAGACCTTCTCCCGCCCCGCGCCCCGTCACGATTCCCTCGGAGGGAAGCGCCGCGGCTCGCGCGCCGCCATAGGGTCGACTCATGTCCGAGACGATGACCGAGGTCTCTTTCGGCACCCTGGTTCGCTACTGGCGCCGCGTGCGGGCGATGAGCCAGCTCGATCTCGCGTCGGCCGCGATGACCACCCCGCGCCACATGAGCTTCCTGGAGACCGGCCGCTCGAACCCGAGCCGGGAGATGGTGCTCCGCCTGGCCGGTGCGCTCGAGGTTCCGCTGCGCGACCGCAACGGCCTGCTCCTGGCGGCCGGTTTCGCTCCGCTGTTCCCGCATCGCAGCCTCGACGATCCGGCCCTCGACCGGGTCACCATGGCCATCGGGCGGATGCTGGAGCGGCACGACCCGTTCCCCGCCATCGTGCTGGACCGCGGCTGGGATCTGCTGCGCGCCAACCACGGCGCGGCGCGCCTGTTCGGCGGGCTGATGGCTCCCGACCCGATCCCCGACGGCGTCAACGTGCTGCGCCTGATCCTGGAACCGGGCCCGGTCCGGGACGGCATCGCCAACTGGGACCAGGTCGCGCCCGCACTGCTCGAACGCGCACGGCGCGAAGCGGTGGGCGGGGTGCTCGACCTGGCGACCGCCGAGCTCGTCCAGGAACTGCGGGCGCGCCCCGAGGTCGAGGCGCTCATCGCTGCGGCACCGACGATCGCGCCGCTGGTCCCGGTCATCGACGTGCACTTCCGCCTCGGCGCCGATCTCCTGCGGTTCTTCTCGGTCGTGTCCAGCATCGGCACACCCGTGGACGTCACCGCCCAGGAATTGCGCGTCGAAGCGTTCTTCCCCTCCGACGACGAGACCGCCGAACGCTGGCGAATCCAGGCCTGACCTGCACGAGAACGCGACGAATACAGCGATGCGCCGCTGGCCACCTACCACCCCACGACGAACGACCGCGCGACCTGAGAAACAACCAGCCAGGGACGATCACCGCTGCAGATCGAAGCCGTTCGCGATCACGGTCCCCCACCAAGGGACCGTGATCGCCAACGGGTGCGGCCGCCTGTCTGGAAGGACGTCAGGGCTTCGAGGGGTGAGCTGATCGGTGGGAGGCTGAGCGGCGTTGCCGGCACCATCGGCCGGCTGGAGACGGCTGCGGAGCGTGGCGGGTGCAGGCCTCATGTACTGCACACGTTGAGCGCTCGGGGCGGTTCCCGTTGAAAGTACTGCGTTTCTAGTAGCCGGGATTGTCGGCAGTCGCACGACGACAGGCCGACCTTGCCTTGACCAGCATGGACGGGTATCCGACCCAAGAAGTGGGGTTCCTTTCCGTGGCTACTTTTCTCTATCGACTGGGCCGTTGGGCGTTCCGGTGGCGCCGGTACGTCGCGTTGTTCTGGGTGGCCGTCATGGTTGCTGTCGGATGGGCGTTCCTCAAGGCGCCGGATGCCCCCGACGAGGAGTTCTCGATGCCGGGCATCGAGTCGCAGCAGGCGTTCGATCTGATCGAGCAGCGTTTCCCGGGGGCCACGGCTGACGGCGCGACCGCACGGGTGGTCTTTGTCGCCCCGGACCGGCAGAAGGTGACCGCATCGGCCCACAAGGCGGCCATCGAGCAGTCCGTGGCCGAGTTGGCCGGCGGCTCGCAGGTCGCCGACGCCACGGACCCGTTCACGGCGAAGGCGGTCAGCAGGGACGGCTCGACGGCGTACGTGACCGTCGCCTACAAGGTCAAGGCCGACGAGGTCACCGATGCCAGCCGCAAAGCCGTCGAGCAGGCCGCTGATCAGGCCCGGGATGCGGGGCTGACCGTCGAGGCCGGCGGGGATGCGCTGGACAGCGGCGGCGGTCCGGGCGGCGTGGCCGAGGCGGTCGGCATCTCGGTTGCCGCTGTGGTGCTGCTGCTCACCTTCGGTTCGCTGGCTGGGGCGGGGCTGCCGCTGCTGACCGCGATCCTGGGCGTCGGGGTGAGCTTCGCCTCGATCATGGCCCTGGCCGACGCGCTCGGCCTGTCCACCAACACCGGCACGCTGGCCATGATGCTGGGGTTGGCGGTCGGTATCGACTACGCCCTGTTCGTGGTCTCCCGCTACCGCGAGGAACGCGCCCGGGGACGAGCGCCTGATGAGGCGGCCGGGCTGGCGGTCGGCACTGCCGGTTCGGCGGTGGTGTTCGCCGGGCTGACGGTGGTGATCGCGCTGGCCGGGCTGTCGGTGGTCGGCATCCCGGTCCTGGCCAAGATGGGCCTGGCCGCCGCCGCCGCGATCATGGTCGCCGTCGTCATCGCGCTGACCATGGTCCCGGCCCTGCTGGGCTTTTGGCCCAACGCCGTCCTGTCGCGGGCCGTCCGGAAGGGGACGCGCAGAGGTGCGCGAAGGAGCGCACGGAAGGAATCGACCTACGACACCGAGCAGAGCAGTCAGGCCAGCGAGAGCAGTCAGGGCAGCGGGAACGGCCAGGAGGCCGCGACCGGCAAGGATGGCTGGGGTGTGCGGTGGGCCCGGTTCGTGCTGCGCCGTCCCGTTGCCGTGCTGCTTGTGGGCGTGGTGGGGCTGGGTGCGTTGGCGATACCGGCGACAGGTCTGCAGCTGGGCATGCCTGGGGACGAGGCCAAGCCCACCTCCAGCACCGAACGCCGCGCCTACGACGACCTGGCCAAGGCGTTCGGTCCCGGCTTCAACGGGCCGCTGACCATCGTGGTGGACGCTAAGGGCGCCGCGGATCCCAAGGCCGCGGTGAAGACCATCACCGACAGGATCGGCGCCACCGCCGGGGTCGTCGAGGCGTCGCGGGCCCAGTTCAACGACGCCGGGGACACCGCGGTGTTCTCCGCCACCCCTTCCACCAGTCCCACCGACGCCAAGACCAAGGACCTGGTCAAGACGATCCGCGGCGAACGCCCCGCGCTCGAATCACAGACCGGGGCGACCTTCGAGGTCACCGGGCTGACCGCGGTGAACATCGACATGGCCGCCAAGGTCCAGGCCGCGCTGATCCCCTACCTGGCACTGATCGTCGGACTGGCCGTGCTGCTCCTGCTGGTGGTCTTCCGGTCGCTGCTCGTGCCGATCAAGGCAGCCGCCGGGTTCCTGCTGTCGGTGCTGGCGTCGCTGGGCGCGGTCGTCACCGTCTTCCAGCACGGCCACGGCGCCGGCCTGCTGGGGGTGGAACAGACCGGGCCGATCATGAGCCTGATGCCGATCTTCCTGGTCGGCATCGTGTTCGGGCTCGCCATGGACTACGAGGTCTTCCTGGTCACACGGATGCGCGAGGCATACGTCCACGGCGAGAAGCCCGCCCAGGCGATCGTGTCCGGCTTCCGGCACAGCGCCCGGGTGGTGGTCGCCGCCGCACTGATCATGATCGCGGTCTTCGCCGGCTTCGTCGGCGAGAACGACTCCATGATCAAGATGATCGGGTTCGGGCTGGCCTCGGCCGTGCTCTTCGACGCGTTCGTCGTCCGCATGGCCATCGTGCCCGCCGTCCTGGCCCTGCTCGGCCACCGCGCCTGGTGGCTGCCCCGCTGGCTGGACCGGATACTGCCGCGCGTCGACGTGGAAGGCGAGGCCCTCAACCGCCGGCAGGAGGACACCCCGGCCGCAGTCCCGGCCGACACGGCCGAGGCGCGCGTCTGATCTCCGTTGCGGGGTCGCCCGTGGCCATGAGGCCACGGCCCGAGGGCGACCCCGCAACGGTCCGGTACAGGGAGTCATCCATCATGGACGCAGTGCACTTATGGGGGATTCCGATGTCCACCAACAAGCTGGAGCAATTCACCGAGCGCCATCCCAGCGCCATCGACGCGGTCGTGGTCTTGGCGTTGCTGGCCTGCGCGTCCATCGGCGCTGCGATCAGCACGCCGGGTGCGCAAATTCCGGACAAGGACTGGCCGGCCTTCCTCCTGGCCTGCGTCTCGTGCGTCGCTCTGCTGCGGGCTCGCAGCCACCCGCGCGCAGCCGTCGCGACAACCGCGATCTGCACCGCCGCCATGAGCGTGCTGGGCTACCTGCTCACCCCGCTGCTGCTGGCGCCCGTGATGGCGGCGCTTTACTGGCTGGCCGCTCTCACCGATCAAAAGACCACCCGCGTCTACGGTTTGACGACCATCGCCGTACTGGTGCTCATGGCAGCGGCCAACGATCCCTCGGATATGACGCTGCTGCTCAAGACGGCCGGCCCCGTCCTGTGGCTGTTGCTGCCGCTGGTCGGCGGCAGCCAGGCTCGGTTCCGCCGCGCCTATCTGGCGTCTGTGCAGGCCCGAGCCGAACATGCCGAGCAGACCCGTGAGGAGGAGGCGCGCCTGCGCGTGGCCGAGGAACGCGTCCGCATCGCCCGTGAACTGCACGATGTCGTGGCCCATCACCTGGCGCTGGCCAACGCCCAGGCCACCGCCGCCGCCTACCTGTCGCGCACCGGACCCGAGCAGGTACAGAGGATGCTCACCGATCTGAACGACACCACATCCTCGGCGCTGCGCGAACTCAAGGCCACCGTGGGCCTGCTACGCCAGACCGGGGACCCCGAATCCCAGTCCCTGGAACCGGCCCCCGGCCTGGACCACCTCCCCGAGCTGATCTCAGCGTGCGAATCAGCCGGACTCCACGTCACCGTGACCACCCAAGGCAAGCAGCAGCCGCTCTCCCCGGTGGTCGATCTGACCGCGTACCGAATCGTGCAGGAAGCGCTCACCAACATCGCCAAGCACGCCACCTCGGCGGAAGCCGACGTACGGCTGGACTACTCCGGCACCCGCCTGGCCATCACCGTGACCAACAACGGCCCCGTCCTCACCGACCCTGACCCAGGCCACGGCTTCGGTCTCATCGGCATGCGCGAGCGTGCCCATTCCGTCGGCGGCGACCTGCGCGCCGGCCCCCGGCCCGAGGGCGGCTTCGAAGTCGCCGCCGCACTGCCACTCCAACCGCACGTCCTACACGAGGGGAACCCGTGAGCATCCGCGTCCTGCTCGCCGACGATCAGACCCTGCTGCGGACCACCTTCCGGACCCTGATCGACTCCCGCGACGACATGGAGGTCGTCGCCGAGGCGGCCAACGGCGCCGAAGCGGTCGAGCTCACCCGCGCCCACCATCCCGACATCGTCCTCATGGACATCCGCATGCCCGGCATGGACGGGCTGGCCGCCACCGCCGCCATCTGCAGCGACCCGGACATGTCGGCCACCCGCGTCCTCATCCTCACCACGTTCGAGACCGACGAGCACGTCGCCCGCGCGCTGCGCGCAGGCGCAAGCGGCTTCCTCGGCAAGGACATCACCGCCGACGACATCTTCACCGCCATCCACACCGTGGCCGCCGGTGAAGCCCTCCTCTCGCCCGCCGCGACACGCTCCCTCATCGCCCGTTTCCTCGCCGCACCCGAATCCGACACCCAGCTGGCGCCGCCCGAACGCCTGGCCGACCTGACCGCGCGCGAAAAAGAGGTCATGACCATGGTCGCCGAAGGCCGCTCCAACACCGAGATCGCCGACCAGCTCGTCGTCAGCCCGCTCACCGTACGCACCCACATCCACCGCGCCATGACCAAACTCGACGCCCGCGACCGCGCCCAGCTCGTCGTGATCGCCTACCAGACCGGCCTCGTACAGCCCACTCCGCCAGGCCTGTAAGCCATCCGCTCCGAGAGGCGCACTCGTGACCGAGCAAACCCTCCATCGCCGACGACGCCTTGTCCTCTACCCCGAAACGCCCACCCGCCGGGCCCGCCAAATGGCGACCGACATTCTGCTGCTGGCCTGGGTCGGCGCCTGGGCATGGCTAGCCGTCAAGCTCCACGAGCAGGTGACGAAACTCGGCGCCATCGGCGACACGATCCACGACACAGGACAACGAATCGCGGACAACATCGCCACTGTCCAGGACAAACTCCACAACCTCCCCCTCATCGGCGGCCAGGCCTCCGAGCCCCTGAACCGGGCCGGCGCCGCAGCACGATCACTCGCCTCAGCCGGACAGGCCGAACAAGGCCTCGTCGACAACCTGGCCATCACGCTCGTTGTCCTGCTGCTCATCGGCCCCGCAGCTCTCGTGGCGCTGCGCTGGCTACCCCGCCGGATCCGATGGATCACCCAGGCGACCACCGCGGCCAAACTGCGCGACCACCCCGCCGGTACCGATCTGCTCGCCCTGCGAGCCCTCGCCACCCAACCACTGCGCAAACTCGCCAAACTCAACACCGACCCCGCCGCAGCCTGGCGCCACCGGCAACCAGCCGCCGTCCACACCCTCGCCGCACTCGAACTCCGCCGCTACGGACTCCGCCCGGCAGCGCAGCAACTCCCGCAACCGCCCACCCCCTTGGACGAAATGCAGGTTGCTGACCCGCCCGCAACAAAATGACCGACAGCGCCGCAGCAACAGACTGCTCCCGGCACCCGGACCTGATCCACCCACACCCAGCACAGATACGCAGAGCAGGCTTGGCCCCAGGGCGGGTGGTCGGTCTGGTCGTTGTCCGGACAAGATTGCCACCGTGCAGACTGCAGAGTGCAGGGACGATGTTGTCCCCCGGTATGCGGTTGTCCCCCGGTATGCGGCCGGAAACGGGCACGTTCGGCGTAACCGCATAAGCGGCGGCGGGTGCTTCGTAACTTCGAGAGGTGAGCAGCGGTACGCCGGACGGGGCGGCCGGTGTGTGAGGCGGGTTCAGCTGGTGAGGGCGGCGGGGTTGGTCAGGGTTTGGACGACGATGAGTGCAGCCACAGCGAAGACGAGGTAGGCGAACCAGCGGCGCAGCCGGGCGGCGTGCAGACGGCGGGCCAGACGGGCGGCGGTCAGGGAGCCGCTGATCGCGGCGATGGTGAACGCACCTGTGATGGCCCAAGTGAAAGGGGCGTCGCCGTGGGCGGCCAGGCCGGCGGCGGCGTTGGCGGTGACGATGAGCAGGCTGGTCCCGACGGCGGTGGTCATGGGCAGGCCGAGGCCGAGGACGAGGGCGGGGATGATGAGAAAGCCGCCGCCGACGCCGAACAGGCCAGTGAGCAGGCCGACGGCGGCTCCGGCGGTGGCGGCCTTGGGCAGGCAACCGCGCCAGTTGACGCCGCCGCCGGGCAGCGCGCACGCCCCGCCTCGCGCCATCTGCTCGGAGAGCATGCGCCAGCCGGCCACGACCATGATCGTGGCGAAGCCGAGCATCACGGCGGAGGCGGGCAGGAGCCTGTTGAGGGCGACGCCGCCGAACGCGGTGACCGCTCCGGTGCCGCCGACGACGGCGGCGATGCGCCAGCGCACCTGTCCGGTGCGGATGCGGGGCAGTACGGCCGTGGCCGAGGAGATCCCGACAACCAGCAGGGAGGTGGGGATCGCCGCTGCCAGCGGCAGACCGGCGCCGTAGACCAGGGCGGGCACGGCCAGGATGGAGCCGCCACCGCCCAGCAGGCCGAGCAGGATCCCGATCACGGCTCCCAGTAGCAACGCGGTCAACATCGTCGGCCTCGTCGCGTCGGCGCGACCGCCAAGCACACCGGCAGGCTCACCCTGTCTGGCCGGCCGGGTTGTGCGGATGAGTGCGAGAGCGTCATGGGCGTCCTTCGGTCAGGGCAGACACGACGGCGTCCAAGTCGGTGCGGGGACCGCGGTTGTAGGGGAGCTTGGCCAGGGCCAGGCCCATCGCGCAGGTGTTGGTGAGGGCGGCGAACGTCAATCCGGCGCCGATGAGACCGGCAGCCCATTTGGCGGGCGGGACGACGGTGCTCACCAGGATGGAGGTCGCCACGATCGTTCCGGCGACCAGGCGGACCTGGCGTTCCAGGTCCCAGCGTGGCCTGCCGGTCGACAGGGGGCCGTCGGATGACTGCCAGGCGGTGAGGCCGCCGGTTAGGACCTTCAGGTTGGGCAGGCCGGCTTCGGCCAGGGCCTGTTCGGCCTGGCTGGCGCGCTGGCCGGAACGGCAGATGAGGACCACCGGCTCGTCCAGGTGGGCGCGCAGTTCGGCGCGGTGTTCGCGCAGCAGGTCCAGCGGCACGTTGTAGGAGCCGGGGATGTGCGCGGCCTCAAATTCCCCAGAGGTACGCACGTCGATCAGCCGGGGCCCGTCGCCTTCCTCCATGAGTCGCCGCAGCGCGGGGGCGTCCAGGCCGGTCGAAGCGGGAGTGGTGCTCATACGGTGTCTCCTCTGTCTGGTGGCAGCGCAGCGCGCCGGCCGGCTCAGACCGGGGGCTGCGGGGCACGGTGTGCCAGGGGCGGTGATGTTCAGGGGGTGGTGATGGTCAGGCCCGCGTCGGCGGCGTCGGCGTAGTTGTCGTCGATGTGCACCACGGTGCGGTCGGGGTGGGCCGCCAGGAGGCTGGCGGCGGCCGCGGCCCGGTAGCCGGACCCGCAGTGCACCCACACCGTCCCGGCGGGCACCTCATTCAGGCGGCGGGGCAGGTCGGGCAGCGGGATGTGGAGGGCACCGGCGATGTGCCCGGCCTTCCATTCATTGCCCATTCGCACGTCCATCAGCACGTCAGGTGCGGGCAGGCCGTGCGAGGCGTGTCCGGCCTGGGCGGCAGCCAGGTCGGTGAAGGAGGCGGTCGTCAGCTCACCAAGGCGGGCCTGGTCGCCGCCGGCCCACTGGACGGGGCCGCCGGTCGCGGCGGCGGCCGGCCGGTCGATGCCGATGCGGGCCAGTTCGCGCTGGGCGGCGGCGATCTGCTCAGGGCCCTCACCGAGCAGGGTGATGGGGGCACCCCAGGGAGCCATCCAGCCCAGCCAGGTCGACATCGGTCCGTCCAGCCCGAAGCTGAGAGTGCCAGCCAGGTGCCGCTGGGCAAAGGCCTTGCGGGAGCGCAGGTCAACCACCCACTCCCCGGCCTGGATCCGCGCCTGAAGCTGATCGACGTCCGCGGCCTGGACCGGGGTGAGATCGATCAGGTCGGCGCCGACGCTGTTGCGGGCGCCCATATGGGCGTAGTAGGCGGGGAAGGCGTCCAGCCCGGCCAGAGTCTGGGTGACGAAGTCGTCGGCCTCCAGCCGCAGCACTGGATTAGCGGTGCGCTCGCGGCCGATCGTAGAGGCCAGCGCGTCGGACTGGCTGGCCGAACAGAAGCTGCCGAAGCCGTGGGTCGGCCAGATCTGCGCGCCGTCGGGCAGCAGGTCGGCCAGCCGGCGCGCCGAAGCGTGCTGCTGGTGGGCCAAGGTGTGGGCGTGCTGGTGGCCCAGCAGATCGGTGCGGCCGGTGGTGCCGAACAGCAGCGACCCGCCCGTGAAGACCCCCGCCGGCCCATCGGCGCTTTCCAGCACGTACGAGAGATGGTGGAAGGTGTGCCCGGGGGTGGCCACCACCGCCAAGCGCATCGCTTCGGAGACGGCCACGGTGTCGCCGTCGGCCACCGCCACCAGGTCGAAGCCGACCTCATCGGCCCCCGCCACCAGGTAGGCCGAACCGGTCACCTTCGCCAGCGCCAGCCCGCCCGAGACGTAGTCGTTGTGGATGTGGGTCTCGGCCACGTGCGTGATCCGCACCCCCAGTCGGCCGGCCAGCGCCAGGACCCGGTCGATGTCGCGCTGCGGGTCCACCACCAGCGCCACCCGCCCGTCATGGGCCAGGTAGGACCGGTCTCCCAGGGAGGAGGTCTCCACCACCTCGACGTGGATCGTATTCATCATCTGCCACCTTCACGCTCGTTCTGGCTGTGCAGTGTCCGGCGTTCAGGCCATCCGGCGCCGGGTCTGCCTGATTTCGGAGGTCTGTGGCTGCGGCGTCAGCGGCGGTGCTCCACCGGCAGGCTTGCCTGCTGCCAGACTGCGGTCCCGTCAGCCAGCGACCGCTCCGCCGGCCCGGCCTGCTGCCTTGCCTGGGCTGCGAGCACGCCGTTCCCGGCCGATTGGGGTACTGCTACTCCCGTTATCCCCGCATAGACCGCAGCGACGGCTCGCCAGCTCCTCCAATGGCACGTTCACCGGCGAACTCCGCCCGGCTGCGCACATCCAGCACCGTCGCCCAGCCAGGCCGACGGTGTGCAACTCCAATCTCACGGACCATCAGTTCCAACTCCTCTAAGTGCATACCCCCGGGGGTATATGCAAGACACACGGCTCGTCCGCTCGCGAACCAGAGCCCGCGCCGATCCGGCGCGCAGTCCCTATGCGATCAGGAGAGAGCCAGGAACAGCTTCTCCAGCCGCTCAGGGGTGATCGGCGGGTCCTCCCCCCGCTCCCGCGCCGCCTGGCACTGCTGCAACCCCGTCGATATGATCTTGAAGCCGGCGCGATCCACCGCTTTGGACACCGCCGCCAACTGGGTGAGAACCCGCTCACAGTCCTCGGCGTTCTCGATCATCGCGATCACCCCGCCCAACTGGCCATGGGCCCGCTTCAACCGGGTCAACGCATCGGCCAGCACCGTCGCATCCATCTCCACTGTTCCACCTCCGGAGCCCAATATACCCCCAGGGGTATCTGAGTGAGACATCGCGGGTTCCCAACCGCGACATCGAGTACGAGGCGGTCGGCGCAGCCGGGGACCTTGCAGACGTAGCGGCACAGGTTCCCAGCCGACCGGTCAAGCCGCCATGATCGGAAGGATTCCCGGTATCGCGGACTCGACAGGACGGGTGTGCCATTGGACGTGTCGAAACGAGCCTGGCGGCTGCACGGCCGGCTTCTGGAACACGGCGGACGCGGAAACCACCGCAAGGTCCTCGCCGTCGCCAAGAAGCTGATCGCGGTGCTGGAACGGGAGCCGCCCTCCGCCGACCGGGACCTCATGCTGGTCAACGCGCTCGCGGTCCGTGCGGACGTCCTCGGCCGGCAAGGGGCCTTCTCCCCGGCCATCGCCGACGGCCGCCGCGCCATGGCCCTCTTGGCGGAGTTGCCGGACACCGACGACATCACGATCGTCCGCGTCCAGTCCAGCCTGGTCCAGATCCTGGCTCTGGCGGACCGGGCGGAGGAGATCCGGGCCATGGACCACGGCGCCTTCACGGCCTACCGGTCACGGCTGCCGAACCTGAGCGACGACGCGATCCCCCCTGCGGTGAGCGCGCTGAGCCCGTACGCCGCCGCGCTGCACATGATCGGCGACGATGAGGAGGCCTGCGCCGTCGACCGCGAGCTCGCTGCCGCGTTCCGCTCGTACGGCGGCACGCCCGGCGCGCAGGCATGGGGCTTCTACTGCGCCATCCTGCTCAACCTGGCCAAGGCGACACCGTCGGCGGCGGAGTCGCGGGACGTCGCCGAGGAGGTGATCGAACGGCTGGGCGGCCTGATGAACGACGGCCACTTCTTCGTCGCCGGGCAGCTGGTCGACGCCATGATCCAGCGGGGCCTCGCGCTGCGCCGCCTCGATGACCCCGAGACCGTGCAGCATCTGATCGACGCCGAATTCGTGCTGGAGTCCCTGCGGCTGGCCGTCCCCGACTACGACGGTCACGCCGCCGAACTCGCCACGCAGATCACTCCCGCCGAGCGGGACGAGGGCCGACCCGTCTCTGAAGAGGTGGCTGTCATGGTCGGCGACTGGAAGCGGAAACTGGACATCACCTTCCGCCGCTGAAAGAAACCGGGCCTTGGCCCCCAACCGGCCGGTGAACGTTCGCGCCTTCCAAATGCGCGCGCCTAAGATTCGCGCGCTCCAGTTTCGCGCCCGGCAGATGCGCCCCTCGCAGAGTCGCGCCCTCCAGGACCACGCCCTGGAGATCCGCGCCCCGCAGCGTCGCACCTTTCAGTTTTGCCCCCTTCATCTGCACACCCCGCAGAACCGCGCCCTGCAGGTCCGCGCCCTGCAGGTTCGCGCCCTCCAGGACTGCGCCTTGGAGATCCGCGCCCCGCAGGTTCGCACCCGCCAGGTTCGCGTTCCTCATCTGCGCGCCCCGCAGAACCGCGTCCTGCAGGTCCGCACGCACCACGTCCACACCCTGCAGGTTTGCCGCATCAGATCCACGCCCTGCAGGTTCGCAGTGTGGAGATTGGTTACGGCCAGGCGGGCCTGGCGTAGGTGCAGGCCGCTGAGATCCAAGGTGCGGCGTTCGAGCAGGCGGGGGCGAGCTCCGAGCGTGGTCAGCGTCGCCTGGACGTCGGCGGCGGGTCGTTCGGGGAGCGGGGGGCGCGGGGCCAAGCTGGGGCTGTCATCGTCAGGGCGCGCGACAGGCGTGCGGCGACGCAGGAAAGCCTCCAGCACCTCCACGACGTCGTCATGGTGCGTCCGGGAGTCGGCGGCGACGTGGGCCAGGGCGTGGATGCCGCCCAGGCGGGCGTCGATGTCGGTGGAACTGAGCCGCTCCAGGGCCTTGGCGAAACGGTCGGTGACCTGCCCGCGGCGCGACAACCGGTAGGAGCGGGCGGTGTACAGCAGCGAAACCGCCACCACCACCGCGCCGCCAGCCGATACCACCAGCAACCTGGCATTGTGCCGGTCCTTGGCATCGCCCTGTTTGCCCTGCAGACCCATCCAGGCGGGCATCTTCCACAACGCCACCGCATACGTGGCTGCAAAGGCGGCTAGTCCGAGTCCGGCCAGCACCTTCCCCGCACCGCGCACAGCCGGCCGCGCGAGCTCGAACTCTGTCCGGCGCCGAACACGCCTCATCCGATCCACGACGATCAGTTAACGAGCCATGCCAGCGCACCGCCACTGGGTGGCCACATGGGGCTATCACGAGCTCGCTGTTGCGTCCCGTCGAACATGAGGCAGGACACCGGCCCTGACCACGGTGCCTCAGATAGGTGGGACGACGCTGAGCGGATGCCCCATTGATCATGAGGCAGGATTTGGCCAGCTGTGCCAGTGGGCGACGGAATACCGATCCCGAGTACGGGCCATGACCCGAATGAGGTCGTTCTCGTCTTCCACATCCTCGCTGACCAGGGCAGATAACCCGGAGGACACCACGCTCACAAGAGCGTCGACCTCCCGCAAGTCTCGACCTGGCAGGCGATCACTCAGCCACCACCGATTACGGGACAGAGCCGTTAGCTGGACAGACCTCAGAGGTACGCCACTTGGTCTGTCGGCTCGCCGTCGTTTGGCAACTTGACCGGTGCCGGAGTCCGGATGCAGCGGTGGTATCGGCGAGTGCTGTGTCGAGATGGTCGGGGCTCGCGGTTGGCGGGGAGCTGATTGAGACTGGGTGTGTGGATGTCCGGGAGTTGATCCTTCGTTCTGGTGGTCGTGTGCGGGCGTCGGGCCGTGTGGTGTCGCTCGATGACGCAGTCTGGTTCGAGCCTCCGCTGCCGCAGAACCAGCCGTTGTATCCCCCGGGGCAGGAGCCGGCGCCCTGCCGGAGTGGTTACGGGGTCGGGGTCACTGGTGTGGATGTGCGGCGTCTGGATCGCCGGCGGGATAAGGACGGCGCTGTCGAGGGATATGCGAGGTTGACCGGCACGTGGCTCGGCGATCATCTGGTGGCCGATCTGCAGGAGCCGCCCGTTTGGCACAGCCCGGTCGTTCCCGAATGGAAGCTACCGCCTTGCCCGGCTCCGGCCGGTGGCTGGCCGCACCAGGCTCGTCGGCTGGAGGGGCCGTCGGAGCAGGAGTGTGCCGCACTGGGGATCACGTGCGTGGTGACTTTCCGGCCGAGCCCGAGCCAGGCTGTTTTGGTGCTGGCTGCTGAACGTCCGCAGCAGGCCCGGAAGGTCCTGGGCCCTCGTTATGGTGAGCGGCTGTGCGTGGTGCCCAGCCGCTGGTCGCAGGCGCAGCTCAAGGCCGTGACCGAGCAGGCGGACATGGTCGAGCAGTGGCTGGCCTATAAGTGGATGATGACGGCGACGGCCGATGGGCAGGTGCTGGTGACTATTGATGTCGTTCATGTGCTGCCCGCGTTCGCGCAGTGGATGACCACCACTCCCGACGGGCTTATCCGCGTCCGCGCATGGCTGACCCCGGTGACCTAACGGGCTCCTGATATGCGGCGCAGGGAGAAATCGTGGCGCACCGCTTGCGTGAGGGCACGGAGAACCTACCGGAAAGCTTGCGGAATGAGTCTGAGTCATCACATTGGTGGTGGGAAGGCTGTTGCCCGTCCTTAGGCCACCTTGTTTCTATCCGGGTGGGATGACACCCGTCAGGACGCCCAGTTCAAAAGCTGCGGCGCAGCGACTGCCCCGGTGAACAATCCTTCGTCGAAGGAACGGTGCTGGGTGTGGTCAGCGGGTCGAGTCGTCGCGGGGCTCTGGGCGGCGAATCATTTGAGCCATCGACACGGCGACAAGCTAACAGCCATACCCAGAGCCCTGGGCCCGACGATCGACCGCCTCAGGGCGGTGCTTGGAGGTAGGACGAGCTCAGGCGTTCAAGATGCGGCGCATCCACGATGTGCGGGCCGCCTTGGCCGCCTGGGACACGGCCGCCTGCGGTGCCATCAGGTCGAAGCCGTGGAATCCACCTCGGCGCGGGGCAGGAGAGATCATCGCCGTTTGCCTCAGGGGTCAGCGTTCTTAGCACCACCCCACGTTGGGGTGCCCGGCGACCCGGTTGGGCTCCGAGCCCAACGGGTCGCCGCACTTGCGTATCCAGGCTCAGCGCCGCCCGGGCCCGGTGGGTTCCTCGTAGGCGGTGAGGGTCCATTGGCCGTCGGGCCGGACGTTCCGGGCGAGAGTGCGGAGTCGCTCGCCGTCGGGTCGTGGGGTCTTGGTCAGCGCGGGATTGGTCACCGAGGCGGGGTAGACGGTGATCCGGACGCGTTCGGTCGCCGGGATCCTCCAGGACGTACCTGCCGCCTCGGCCTTCTCGCAGTCGATCGGCCGCCCGGGAACGCCGTTCCGCCAGAGGATCGCCCATCCCGCGCCGTCCAGGCAGGTCAGCCGCAGCACAGCGGGCCGCCCGCGCAGGGGGATGTCCTTGTCGCGGGCGTCGGCGGTGCCGCGCACCGTGGCGAACGCCTTGAGACCGGTCGTCGGAGGGCCAGCGGGCTCGGAGGACGGCGCGGAGCGGGGGCCGCAGGTCCGGACGTCGCAGGTGCCGCTGTAGATCTCGATAGTCCATTCGCCGGGGCCGGGCCGGTGCTCGGCGAGGTAGGCGGTCACCATCGACTCGACGCTGCCCGGGATCTCGACGGTGTCCGGCACGGCGACGAACTGGTAGACAACCTTCGCGCCGGCGGTGGCCCGGCGGATCGTCCGCCACCCGCAGTTGGTCGCGTCGCCGACGTCGGGGGACACCACCATGAGGCCGCGGCACCTCGCCAGGACCACGACGTCGGGTCCCGTGGCGGTGAACTCGACCTTCTCCTGATTGGCCACCTGGCCGAACGTCACGCGGTTGGCCAGCGTCATGCCGGGTGTCGTCGTCGGCCCGCCGGGGCCGAGTGCATGCCGTCCGGGTGGGTCCCCCAGGTCGCCGTCCGGCACCAGGAGCAGGGCCGCGGCGCAGGCCGCGGCGGTCAGCCCGGCCGCGACGCCGATGCGCGCCCGCCGCTCCCGTCGCACCCGGCGGCGGGCGCCGTCCATCAGGCCGGGCGGCGGCACGGCCGTGTCGGCAGCAGAACGCAGGGTGTCACGAAGCTCCTCGAGCGTCGTCATGTCAGTTGCTCCTCTCGCTCACGGGTTCCATGACCTGCGGATTGACGCGCAGCTTGGCCAGCGCCTTGCTCGCCTGGCTCTTCACTGTCCCGACCGAGCAGCCCATCACCGCGGCGACCTGCGGCTCGGTCATGTCCTCGAAGAAGCGCAGCACGATCACCGCGCGCTGCCGTTCCGGCAGCTTCGCCAGGGCCTCCAGCAGCCAGGTCCGGTCGTCCAGGTGGCCGGTCTCGTCGGCCGAGGGCGTCTCCGGCGGCACATCGGTCGGGATCTCCCGCCGCCACAACCGCCGCATGGACGAGGCGTGGGAGTTCACCAGGATCCGGTAGACGTACGGATCCGGGTCGTCCTGGATCCGCCGCCACGCCCGCCACGCCTTCACCAGCGTGATCTGAACGAGATCCTCGGCCTGCCCCCGGTCACGGCACAGCAGGAACGCCGTCTTGAACAACCGCGGCGACCGTTCGGCCGCGTAGCGTGCGAACTCCGGACTCTCTCGCACCAGATCTCCTCCTCAGGCAGGTCCTCGCGGGGAACCACGCCTCGGCACGCCCCAACGGTTGCCCGCGGCACGAACGAGCGCGTTCAGGCGGGGTGGTCGCCGATGTCCGACTTACCCGACAGTCACCACAAACCGTTCCAGATCATCGCGGTTTGCCTCAGAGGACAGGGTCCTTAAGGAACACCCTGGACCGGGCTATTGAGCATGATTCGCCGACGTTGTTGTTCAACCTGGCATGGCTCCAGCGGGCGCATCCATCCAGCCAGTGGCGCTAACTTCCCGCCAGGCGCTTGGCCGCTTCGTCGTGCCTGTCGATGGCGGAGGCGGCCAGCGTTCGTCATCTTCAGTAGCCCGGCGTAGATGGTGCCTGAGCACTACCTATGCCGTCGTGCCTTGGGCCTCTGAGCCCTGGGAGCGTGCCTGCAGCGCCTCCTCCGCTTGCGGACACGAACGTCCGCTCGCAGGGATCATGAAGGTGACCTCTCCCAAGAAGTGCACGCCCGGCGGCGCCTGAGATCCTCCCGGCGGCGCCGGTGTACTGGCGCTGCACCCCGACGGTGTGCGTGCCCTTCTTCACGCCCCCCGGTCTCGTCGACCACCAGGACCGCGTCCTCGTCGCGCAGGTGCTCCAGCACGTACTCGCGGACGTCGTCGCGCACGGCGTCTGCCTCCCGCTTAGCCCGGCCGCTTCGCCCTGGACTGGGAACACCGGTTCAAGCCCGGGCTGCCAATGTACGTGCAGGTATCGCGCTCATCAGCCGTGCTGCATCTCTCCGAGCACCACGGCGATGGCAGCCCCAACTGCGCGGTCTGGATCGGTGCGCGACGTGGCCGCGCTGCACAAGGAATTGCTCGCCCGACCGAACGCGCCGGAACGACCCGGAATCGATCCGGACGCGCCCGGAGGGCCGACGCTGCAGGTCATCGACCCGTACGGCAATATCCTGAGATTCACGCAGCCGCCATCCGCGCAGTAGCCGACCCCGGCGGAGCGCGCCGCAGCGCGCTCCGCCGACGCGATCCCCCACACGGACACTCCACCGAGAGACGGCAGCCAGACCACGATCTACGGCTGGAGTATTGGGGCGGAAGGCAGGACCGAACAGGTCGGCCACGCTGGCTTCGCTTGGGGTGAGAGCGGAGGCGGGGTGAGGTCTTCGGAGATCTTCGCTGGTTGCTGTAGGTGGTGAGCTTCGAGTCGATAGACGTTGCGTAGGCCTAGACCACGAGTTCGAGATCGGCTTCTCCGCCCCTCATCCGAGGACTTGACCCAACACTGGAGCCGCCACGGTGACGGCCGGCGTGCGGGAGAAGTCCTCAAGAAATTTTCGAAGGCGGTGTCGGATCGGGTCAGTCGTGTTCGTGGAAGTGGTGAAGCCGCCCAACGGAGGTGGCGCAAGAAAAGGGAGTAGCACCATGAGCACCACCTTCACTGTCGACTTCTTCTGCAGCCTCGACGGCTACGGCATGGCCACAGGTTGGCCCGGGTACTGGGGGAAGGAAGGCCCTGAGCTCATCGAGGACCGAGTGCGCACCTTCGCGCAGGACCAGGTGCTCGTCTTCGGCGCGACGACGTTCCGGCAGTTCCGCAAGTTCGTGGGCATGTTCGACGAGCCCTACTACGACAGCCTGAACGAGCTGCCGAAGATCGTGTTCTCCAGCACGCTCGAAGACCCGCTCGGGTGGCAGAACTCGACGGTTCTCAACGAGGATGCAGTGACGGCGATCGAGCGCCTGAAGCGCACCACCGACGTCCCGATGCGTTCACACGGCAGCATCTCGCTGAACCGCGCTCTGCTCGCCGCCGGCCTCGTCGACCGACTCGAGATCATTATGTTCCCCGCCGTCTCAGGCCGCGCCGGCGGAGCGGCGCTCCTCCACGACGGGGCGGAGTTCGACCTGGAGCTCATCGAGTCGACCGTGCTCGACGGTCGGACGCAGAAGCTCGTGTACACCCCGCACCTTCACGGCGAAATCCCCGAGGGCGTCGGGCCACAGCTCCGAAACGCGGGCTAGGTGTGGCAGGGCCGGAACGCAGCGTGGCGGGGACAGGGCCGAGAGGATTGAGCATGCAGTGTCTGGTCAACGTCATCGGCAGCCGCAGCAACTCGGGCACCGCTGAGGAGGCGGACGCGACCGACGCGTTGAACGACAGGCTCCGCGACGGCGGCCACTGGGTGTTCGCCGCCGGCCTGGCCGACCCGGCCATCTCGACCGTGATCGGCGGCCGCGGCGACGAGCCGGTCTTCACCGACGGCCCGGATCTTGCGCTCGACCTGGTCGAGTCGCGCGTCGGCTCCAGGGCGTGACGATCCAGGTCTACCGGCCGACCGGGCGCCCGCGGTATGCCCCACGCATGGGCGAGCGGCAGGCCAAGGCGAGCGTGTGAGATCGAGCTGGATCTCTTGAGCTCGTCCGGATCAGAAGTTGGTGCGGTTGATGTAGGAGATGCGAGCGGTGACATCCCAATACAAGCCGTTCCAGTCGAACTGGTAGCGGGGAACACCGACGGACAGGTTGTACTTGGGCACTCTGCCCTGGGGGACCTTCTGGGTGTACACGGTCTCGACGCGGCGGAGGCCACCGGCCTTGGTGGACGTGTAGCGGGCGTACTTCGCGGAGTAGCTGCTGCGCTGGACCGTGTAGCCACTGCAGATCTTGGGGGAGACCGAGGCGCCGAAGAAGCCGGCCTGGACGCCGACGCTGAACGACTGATTGCAGCTGCGGTTGGACTTGTGGGTCGGGGTGGCGGCATAGACGTTGCCGCGGGCCTCGATGCTGGACTTGATGTTCTGGAACATCCGGGCACCGGCCTTGGCGTCGCCGTCTCTGAACCGCCAGTTCGATTGGATCTGGACGGCCCAGTAGTCGTACCTGCGGTCGCTGTCGGAGATCTTGTACTTGGTGAAGCAGATGAAGACGGTGCCGCGCGGCCGGTAGGTGTAGGCGGACGCAGACGACGGACCGCCGCCCCACCACTTATAGGGGGAGCTCTGCGACGTGCAGGAGCTCTTGTTCACCCTCGCGGAGACGGAGAAGGAGGCGGCGGAGGCCGTCGTGGACGTGGCGATGACGGCGGTCGCGGCGGCGGCGGTGACGAGGACCGCGCGAGCGGGGCGAGACGACAGACGCAAAGGGAACTCCGATTGGCCGGGATGACCGGGGGAGCTTTTCGGTCACGCACGGATGAAACCAGTGCTAGCACGGCAGAACGTACCATGATCGCAATTCTGCGATGGTGGTCGTCCACTCCCAGACCCTCGGCCCGCCGACCCAGGACACCGAGCCCGCCATCGATGTCCTCTAGCTGCTGAACGATCCCGCGCCCCACCTGGCCAAGGCTGGTCGTGGCGAGCCGACGCATACCAGCGCCGGCTCCCCACGACAATGCGGCAGCCTCTCGCCGCACCAGCTCCTCAACAGTGAGCCCATCGTGGTCGCCTCCACCCCGAACGGCAGAAGACCCCACCACCCACAGCGACCCAACGCTCAAAACGCCAGCTCACCCAGGTCCTTCACGCAGAACCGCCCCTTAGCGCGGGTTCTTCGCATGGGTGAGGGTCTCCCAGGCCAGGAAGCGCGAGGCACCGACCGGGCGCTTCTGCTTCACCCACTTCTCGGCATAGGGCATGTCGTATCCGAGACGCTGGTGCAGCGCGTTGTAGCCGACTTCGAGGTTCGGCCCGAGGCCGAGGGCGACCTTTCCGCCGCACAGCCACGATGGCACCGTCGCGCCCAGTTGCAGGCGAGCGTGGAACTCCATCGCGAATCGCAGCCGGTGTTTTGCCGTGGCGTACAGGTTCACGCCCTGGTGACGGGCCGTCTCTGCGACGTGGGAGATGGCCGCGATCCCCCATCCGGTGTGCCCGAAGTCACGGCAGGTTTCCTGGGCCAGGCCGTTCACGAACTTGGTCTGCCCGTGCCAGTAGTCGATGATCTCGGCTTTGGTGTCGTGCTTGCTGTTCGGTGGCGCTTTGGGCAGCGAGCCGTCCGTCTTGAGGTAGATGTACGCGGGCAACCTGCCGCGCCAGGTCGTGACCGCTCGGTTGAAGGAGGCACGGTCGTCCAGATGCACGGCGATGCCGATGGCGGCATCGGTCATGATCAGTTCCCAGTTGCCCTGGTTGTTGGGCTTTCCGGCGATCAAGGTCGGCAGATATACGGTGCGCAGCTTGCCGGCGAACCGGCCGGCCCGAGTCCAGCCGGTGTAGGTGTGCTTGATGAGCTCGGCGGCGCGGGAGAAGTTGGCGCCCGCAAAGCCGGTCTGTAGCGGCGCATTGCTCCCGGTGTGTTTGGTGATTACGGCCGACCAGGCGTCCATGATCTGGATCGCCTTCTTGGCGTAGCGGGAGTCCTTGGTGAGATACCACTGCAGGGCGTGTGTGTAGGCCGCATTGGCGTCCTCACGCTCGTCCGAGCAGCCGTGGTCGGGCTTCCCATACATACCGCACTCCACGACGGCGCGGGGCTTGGCCTTGTAGGACAGCGAGGCAACGGAACTGCGTTGCAGGGCTTTCCAGGCAGACTTCCACGGTTCGTTGCCGAGGTTTTTTCTGACGAAGTCGAGCTGAGCGCGGCTGACCAGGACGCCGGGATGCTTGAACGCGGCAGCCTGCGCGGGCTGCGGGACGGAAAAAGCGCCGACCACGAGCATGATGGCGGCGAGAGGGCGAGCGAGACGCACGGGTTTCCTTCCAAGGCGCGGACGCTCATTGAGCCAGCCGCCGACTCAGCTGTCAATTTTCGCGCCTGGACATCGGCCGCTATACGGCGCATACCGTACCCACGGTTGGACACCCCCGCTCGGCAATCGTGGAGGCCTAAGGGGTCATGGCAAAAGAATGTGGTTCTGCGTGAAGGACGTGGGTGAGCTGGGGTTTTGAGCGTTGGGTCGCTGTGGGTGGTAAGGTCTTCTGCCGTTCGGGGTGGAGGCGACCACGATGGGCTCACTGTTTAAGGAACTGGTGCGGCGGGAGGCTGTGGTCCGGCCGCCCGGCGGAAGGCACCAATCCACATCATTCTGGACTTGGTTCATGTGATCGAAAAGCTCTAGGCAGCGGCCTGGGATCTGCACTCACCGGGCGACGACGCGGCCGAGGACTGGGTCCACGCCCTGGCGCTGCCCGCCGGACACACCGACTCACCCGAGCCCGCGAGATCGATCAACAACACCGGCACGAGCAAGCCGCCCCATATCCGCCGACACCCTGCGCATCACCCTCGGCGTGGGATCAGCCCGCGCCCGATCACTCGTCGCCTCGCTACGCGCCACACACCCGTACACGTCATGATCCAAGGGCCTTCAGAGAACTTCCGCCCGAGGCTTCCAGTCGGCTGCGTCCAAGCGGCAAGGTCTCTGGTCATCGGTGTCAGCGCACGTCAAAGGCGTCAACCAGGTCGTGTGACAGTGGCCTGCTCCAGCAGGGCATGGGGCAGGGCGTTGCGGTGGCTCATGCGGCGGGCGTCCAACGCCGCCCAAATGAGCGCCTTGGCCGCCAGCGGTGCGGTGCGGAAGCGCTCCAGCAACTCCGGGCCTCCGGCCAGGTACTGGGTGAGCTGACCATCGTGGGCGCTGTCGACTGCGCCTGCAACTGACCGCACCCGGGCAATGGGCCCCGATCCTCACTGCCCCCAAGACCGAGTCCGGCGCCCGCCAGATCCCACCCGATGCCGACACCATCGCCATCCTGCGGGCCCACCAACTCCGCCAGCAAGCCGAACGCCAGCGCTGAAGGCCCTGGCCGGACCCGATGCCTGGTCCGACCTCGGACTGGTGTTCACCACCGAAACCGGCCAGTCCACCCGCAGTCGATCTCCGAACACTTCAAAGACCTCTCCGGCCAGGCCGGACTACCCCCGATCCGCCTGCACGACGCCGCCACCGTCATGCTCGCCGCCGGCATCGACATCAAAATCGTCCAAGAGATCCTCGGGCACTCCGACCGCGCCACCACCTCCGACACCTACACATCCGCGCTCCCCGAACTGGCCGCCGCGGCCATCGGTCAGGTAGCCGACGTCATCAACCGGCACCACCAGACACCACCAAGGACGCACCGGTCCCCGGGGCGCTCGGGCACACCGACCCCCGAAAGCGACGAGGGCGCCCTCCCAGAAAGGGAGAACGCCCAGGTCAGAGGTTGATCATGTGCGCACCCGAAGGGATTCGAACCCCTAACCTTCTGATCCGTAGCTACCGGCGATCATGGAACGACCCCTCTCACCTGCTGTTACTACGTCCGTGGGCGTCCGCGACGGTACCCACTGTGCCGCACAGGTTGCTGTACTTCCCGGCTGTACGTTGCGATGGCAGGACGCCCGAAGCAGCGGAGTTGTCATAAGGACGTGTTGCGGGCGTCGAACTGAACACAGCGACGCTGGCCGTTCATCGAGAGCGGATCTACAGAGGGACCATGCCTGCAAGCCCCACCCCATAGCAACCTGACCTGCATCGGAAGCACGCTCAACTAGGTTCCATACACCAGTCGTTCCACACGGATTTCAGAGCTTCAGGTCACCGGTGACCTCAGGGACATCCTGACCGCTCCACAGAACCGGTCGGACCAGTTGATCAACGTGTGGAACGGCATGGTCCAGGTCGGCTGTCACCACAGTCTGAAGACTACTGAACAACCTCGAAGCAGGTGCAAACACGGATTTCTTTGAACCATGCTGACCTGAGGCGTGAGGCCGGTAAAGTTATGACAGTTTCCCTCCATTTTCAACGCTGGGGTAGCGATGATAGGCCGAGTCCGTCGAAGGCGAGTCACCAGAAGGCAAAGACGATCAGAGGAACGACTGCGAGTCCGGCCCCTCGCAGCTGGGTTCTGGATGTTGGCCGCCGGAATTTGCGCCATTGGTGCCACATGGTTTACCACATATTGGCTGTTGGAAAGTTCAAATGAAGCAGAAACTGCAACCGACCGGGCCAAGGTTCGAATAGAGGCGGTACGCACCGGTCTCGCTGCTGGCGCTGGCGCTGGCGCTGCTGTGGGATTGATGCTTGCTTTCCATAGACAGCGTCACCAAGAAATTGCTACCGCTCTCGGCGACCACGATGCGACAGAGCGGCGCGTGACCGAACTATATAACTCTGCTGCGGATCAACTCGGTTCAGATAAAGCACCCGTTCGACTGACTGCACTGTATACGTTGGAACGACTCGCCAACGACAACCCGAGACATCGACAAACAATTGTAAATATTGTATGCGCCTATCTCCGGATGCCATGGTCTCCACCATCTAATGATGCTGACAGGCAGTATGTGGAGCAGGTTCGGAAGCATGTCATACGCTACCGCTCGGCACGCCTGGGCCAAAGTCAGCCAACTGAGGCCACCGCCCATTCTGGCCCCGACCCCGACCCCGACGAGGAGATTCAAGTCAGACAAACAGCACAGCTGATACTTGCAAGTCATTTGGCCAGAGACAGTGGGCATAGCAGGCCTCCCTTCTGGGAGGACATTGATATCAATCTAGAGGGCGCCCTGCTAATAGATTTTCCTTTCAACTACTGCTCGATGCGGCGGGCGGAGTTCAGCGGTGCGATTTTTGGAGGAGTTGCCGGTAATTTCTTGGGTGCCATCTTCAATCACCAAGCACACTTTGAGGGTGCAACCTTTGAGTGGGCTTCGTTTCATGACGCCGCCTTCCACGGCGGCGTGCGCTTCTCTGGCATGAAATGCGAATTCGCCGAATTTAGCAATACTAAATTCACCAGCTTTGTTGAGTTTACTGGCATGGAGATTCAGCGGAGAGCAACGTTCACAGGCGCTGAATTTGAAGACGAACGCGTGATACTTTCAGACCACGGCCCTTGGCCAAAGGTAGCGAATCGCGACCTGGAGCACACTCTTCCATTGGGATGGTGGATCGAGCCTTCGGAAGGCACCGAGGGCCTTCTACGAAACGATTCGCAATCGGAGGCATAGAAGCAGATACCCTGGGGCTTGCTCCCGACTGGTACCGGCGTTGAGCGCGCTCAGACGAGCCAGACTCGGGCGGCTTGTGGGTGTGTGGTCGTTCGCCGCGTGGATGGGGCGGCTATCTGGCGGGCCGCGCCAATCGTGGTCGGCCTGGGCCTGGTGGTGCTGCTCACCGTCCGGATCGTCTGCGAGCGGGTGATCGTGAGTTACTGGCGGGCGTTGCCTCCGCCCCATCCTCCGGCCGCTCCTCCTGCGTGCCGGCCCTCTGAGCCGCGTGGTGCCCATTCTCCGTGAGGCCCTCGGCATGCGGCGCATTGGATAGGCCTCAGGGAGAGATGTGGGGAAGTCCCTGGGGCCCATGACCCGTGCGGAGGCTTGGCCACCGTCACGTCGCGCGCCGCCGGTAACGGCGCGGTTGGGTGGCTTGCCTGCTGCGCGCGGGAAACTGGAAACCTGCGCGGGAGCCTCAGGGACGCGTCAACTCCCGCGCAGGCGTTTCTAGCGGTCCTTCGGTCGCTTGCCGGGGAGCCACAAGCCGCCGAGCGGTGCTTTGGACCCCGCTACAAGGACGCTTTGATCCAGGGACCCATCGGGCCGCAGGAGCAGCGTCCGCACGCCCTGCGCCTGGAGGATTTGGAAGTTCATCCACGCGCGGAACGTGATTACGAGCATGTCGTTGGTGCTGACTGCCCACCGTGCTGCCTCGTCCTCCAGCTCCCGCAGTACGCCGCTGGGGAGCTGCATCGCGACCATGACCGCGTCGTCTGCGCGGTGGTCGCCGTTCGACGCCCCGGTCACTTCGTCCGCCATTAGTTCGGCTCCTGGGGAAGCGTGGGCATGCCGAAGTGGTTCGCGACCGTACACACGCCGTTCATGAGATCGTCCAGCCCACAAATGATCTCGTCGTCGCACGAGTCGTGGGGATCGTCAGTCGCCCACCGAAAGACCTTGCCGTGTTCGTCCCATACGACGAAGAACGGTCCGACCTCGGCGGAGGTCAGCCGGAGATGGCCAGGCCACGCGGCGAACGGCTCGTCAACGAGCGTGGTGTTGATCGTCTTCAGCATGTGCCGGATCGCAGCCTCGAATACTTCCAGGGGCGGCGGGGGTGGAGGGTCGACCTCGGGGCCGGACGTGGTGAGGAAGTACAGACTCGCTTCCATGGCGTCGATCACGTCGGACGCCGTGCCGTTCAAGACCCCGTGCTGTGACAGATAGCGGCGAAGGACCGGACGGACGGCGGCGAACCCTTGACGGATAGCCAGGGTCGCGTCCGTCTTCGGATAGTGCTTGAGGTGCGTCTCCGCCTCCTCGAACGCGAAGCTCCGCACCATCTGCGCAAGACGGGGGTGAAGGCGGGCTTTGGCAGCCTCCTCGAACGCGTCCATCACAATCGACAGGACGTGGACCGGCTTGCGTTCGGTCACCAACGCATCCGTCATGGCGTGGGCTGTCTCCGGCCCGTTCATAGCCGCATCCCCCGCTTGACCTCGTTCGCAGCCGTGGCGGGCTGATCGGCACGCGCGAACGCCTCGTACCCCGGAACGCCAAACCACCAATCACCGTGCCTGTACCTGCATTCGACGATTAGCGACCACGAGTCCACCTCGCGGACGACAGAGAGCACGGGGAAGCCGTCACGCTCTACGACCACGACCGCTAGACGCGTCTCCGGCTTGAGCGCCTCCAGGAGCCCACCGAGGTAGTTCAGGCGTTCGGTGTGCACACCTTCCAGGACCGGGAGTAGTGACGGGGGTGGCGGGAAACCCATGCGGTACACCTCGCGGGGTTGGCATGCCGGAACGTTGCGTCACCTGCACGCTAGGTCGCGCGCCTTGGCAGGGCCCACGGGTGTGACGAAGTGTGGCGCGCGAGCTTCAGTCCAGGGCGTTCCGTGCCTTGGTGATCAGTGCGCGTGCGGCGGCGCCGTAGGCGGCCAGCTCGGCGAACTCCTCGAAGGCGGCGGCATACTGGGCCACCTCGGCGGGCTGAGTGATGGTCAACCAGCCGGACACGGTCTCGACCGTGACGCGCTCTCGGTCGAACATCCAAAAGCCCTCGACGGGCCATAGCTCTCGGTCGGCGTCGGCCGGAATGATTCCCAGAGACACGCTCGGCAACGTCATCACCTGGAGCAGGTGGCCGAGTTGGTAATGGGCCACCTCGGCGCCGCCCAGGCGGGTCCAGATGGCCGACTCTTCCAGGATGAACGCGAACCGGCGTGCCCCTTGCCGCAACACCCGTTGGCGGGCGATACGCGCGGCAACCGCTTCGTCCAAGTCGCTGGTGGGGACGTCCCGGAACGAGCCGACCTTGGTGAGGACCGCCCTGACGTAGCCGGCTGTTTGCAACAGGCCCGGTACGACGCCCGGTTCGTAGATTCCAAAGGTGCGCGTCCGCTCGTACAGGGCCGCGCGGGACTCTTGCAGACGGCGAAGGCCCGAACGCTGGAGGCGCTTCCACTCCACGAACGCGCCCTCGACGGCGCGCAGGCTCGCTATGAGGTCGCCGGTCTGGTCCTCGGCGCCGCACACGCGACACCAAGTCTTGATGTCTTGGGTGTTGGGGGCACGGGCGGCATGTTCGATCTTGCTGACCTTGGTGCGGTCCCAACCGGCCGCCGTCGCAAGGGCGCGGCCGGTCAGGCCCGCGTCAAGACGAAGCTCGCGAAGACGGTCAGCCAACGCTTGCCGCGCCTGTTGAGCGCTGGATGAGGGCGATGTGGTGGACACGATGCTTCAGGCCGGCCGGAACTCCGCGTGATCGATGCCGCGTTCCCACACCGCATCAAAGGCGGATGAGCACAGCTTGAGCACGGCCGGATTGGTGGTGGTCTCCTTGTGCACAGGACGGCCGTCGCCGTCGAAGTGGTTCCACAGCACCAACTCCCCGTCGAATACCCAGAAGTCGGTGCCCGGTAGGCAGAGGTCAACCGCGTGCCGCCGAGGCAGCCACCGCACCCGTTCGCCTGCGTAGACGTTGGTGAACGTGCCGTCGTACTCGAACCGGATGTACTCGCTCACCGGCTCGGAGACGATACGGGCGCGGCGTACCTCAACCCCTCGGGCGGACACCTGTTGAACGAGGGTGAGCCACGGTCGCCACCACGACGCCGGATCCGCAGGGTCGTCCCGCTCCCCAGCCTTCCAAGCCTTGAATTCCTCGTCTTCCCGGCTCACCCAGTAGACGTCACGCATCTCCAGGTGCACAGCACTCGATCGCGCCGACTGGAGGAGCTCAGCGGGTGTCGAGGGTGTCTTCATGCGGTAGCTCCCTGAGCAGCGGCAGGAGGCGCCCCGGAATCCGGACGATCGCCTCATGAGAGGGAACGTGGTCGCTGCCAGAGGTTGCCAGGAGTTCAGCGATCACTGCCGGATCCTCCTCCTTCCACCCCTGTACCGCCACGCTGCCGTCCTTGTCGTCGTACCAGAACGCGGGCGAGTCACCGTCCTTGCTGTCCGGGTCCTTGCCGAGGAAACGTAGCGCCATGACGCCCTCCCAGGTTGGGGGTGTGCCCGAACGTGGCACACCCAGCTAGTCACTACGGCGATAGGTGCCTGGGGAAACCAAGCTGGTGGTTGATCTCGCGTGCTGCTTCGTGTGGCTGGACTAGTGAGGTGTCTAGAACAACGTCCGCGTCTTGTAGAGGGTCGGTCTCGTCCCACGCCTTCAGGCGGGCTTCTGTGTCGCCGGTGCCACGGGCCGAGATGCGTTTCTCGGCGATGCTGCGCGGACACCACAGGTAGACCGTCAACCATCGGGCCTCTGGCAGCGCGCTCGTCACCCGGTGAACAGCCTCTACCTGGCCAAGGTGCAGGACAGGCACGCCATGGGCTAGATGCTCTGCCAGGGCCGGACGGTCAACCACGTAGGTGTTGCCGTATCGATGGTTCTCCCACACGATCTGATCGGCTTGCCGAAGCTTCTCTACCTCGGTCGCACTCGCGAGCCGGTACCCGTCCGTTCGGCCAGTGCCTACTTTGATCCTTTGGAAGAGGGTGTACGTCGGGCTCAGAGCGTGCAGAGCTTGTGTGACGGTGCTCTTTCCCGAGGTCGGGGGGCCGTAGAGGATGACGCCGGCGTGCGTCATGTCTCCGCCTGGCCGCTGAAGACCGCCTTCAGGAGATCCCGCGCCTGATCCTGCAAGGGGCTGCTGGAAGCGCTGTTGTCGATCAGGACATACGGCGCCGTAGGCCGAAAGTTGAGATCCACGGTTTCCAGGTAGCCATCCCAGTCAGCGACCTTTGCGGCATCACGGGCTGCGCCACGATGGCGGACGTAGGTGCGCATCGTCTCGGCGTCGCAGTACACCCACACCAGCGTGGTGATCGCGTTGATCGAGGTGAGGTATGCCTGTGTCCGGTTCACCCAGGCGCCATCGTTGAACTCCCGGATGAACGGTGCGGTGACGATCGTGCTTGTCCCGCACTCCACGTTCTCGTTCGCCGCTGCGATGAGCGCCTCGTACTCACGGGGCCGGATCTGTTTGACGTAGGTCTCCGACTCCCTGTCGTGCGGTGACTTCCCGAGTAGCTCTAGGGCGGCCTCGACCACGGGACGCGTGAGCGTGTCCTTGTCGAGCATTGGCCATCCTGTTTCGCGGGCGAGGATGCGACCCAGCTCGGTCTTGCCGCTGCCTGCGTAACCCCCGATGAGGATCACGTGCGGTCGTTCCAGCCGGACGCGGTTGGTTTGGGCCTGGTCGGGCGCGTGAACGACGCGCTTGGACCGCGACTTGCTGACCACGAGCCCCTCTTGGGCGAGCACCTTCATTGCCTCGCTGATCGTGAAGACGCTGACACCCCATTGATCAGCGAGTTCACGCGTTGAGGGAAGTGTGTCGCCGTCGCGCAGGACCCCGGCCTCGATCTCGTTGCGGATGTTGCGTGCTACCTGCTGGTGAAGCGCTTCGGAGCGCGCCAGGCGCGGACGTGGAGGCGACATCGGGTCTCCCTTCTGAGGTGCCGACCTTGATGCTGATAGGCAGGCTATCAGGCAGATAACAGATGTTAGCTACCTTGTTGATCGCTAAACATGCTGGTCAGAGTCCAGTTCCAAAGTTTCTTCAGCCTAACAGTTGACCATGATTCATATCAGTTGTTAGGTTCCTCACATCGCACCACGGACGGCCGCTCCGAGGTGAGGCCCTCAGCAAGGAGGCATGTCGATGTTGCAGCAGCCGAAGAAGATCTGGCCGAGTCTCGCGAGCGTCGTGCTCGTGGTCTTTGCCTTCAAGAACCCCGAGAAGGCCGCCAACTTCATTGACCAGGGGCTCATGGCCATCGAGCGCTTCGCCAACGCCCTCGGCTGACTCCTCCGCTCATCCCTCTCCGCACCCCCCAAGCAAGGAGCCCACGTCATGATCCACATCGCGTTGACCAACCTGGCCGAGACCACCGATCTGCGCGGCGAGCCCATCGAGGGCGCCCAGTGCCGCTTTGACCCCGAGCTGCACACCGGCCCGATCCTCGCCGAAGAGAGCGCCGAGGACCGTGAGGTGCGCGAAGCGGTCGCGATCGGTGTCTGTGAGACCTGCCCGCTGCGCCGAGCGTGCTTTGAGTACGCGGTGGCGACGCTGCCCGAGTTCGGCATCTGGGCGGGCTGCACCGCCGAGCAGATCGCCGAGTTGGCGGTCATCGGGCTCGGGGACGTGGCGTGAGAGGCGAATCAGCGTCGATGCCACGGCGCCCCGCATCATGACCTCGTTCGCAGCATCGGGGCGGCCCTGTTCCCGCCAAGAAACCGGCCGCCCCGATGACTCCCAGCCCTCTCACAAGGACACAAGGAGCACCCCCATCATGGCCGACGGTGTCACCACGCCCCCGCCATCCTTCGGAAATCCTGACCAGCCTCGGCCGCAGGCCCGCGCGCTGAGCGGCAACGAGTTCACTGCCGTTGCCACCGTGGCCGCCTGTGTGACCGTCCTGGGGTTGCTGGGGTTCGTCAACAGCTTCGCCGCCGTCGAGCAGGCCGCGCGGCCCTCGTTCGGCTGGTTCGCCTGGACCGTCCCGCTCGGCATCGACCTCGGGATTGCCATCTTCGCCGCGCTGGACATCGTCCTTGCCCGCCTCGACATGCGGGTGCGATGGCTGCGCCTCATCCCCTGGACGCTCACCGCCGCCACGATCTACCTGAACGTGGCCGAGGAGGCCACCGCGTTCGGTGCGGTCGCGCATGCGGTCCTGCCGTGCCTGTGGGTGCTGGCCGTCGAGATCGGCTCACACGTCGTCCGCATCCGCGCAGGCATCGAAGCAGGCACCCGCATGGACGGCATCCGCCCCTCGCGATGGTTCCTGGCGCCGTGGCCGACGCTCAAGCTCTGGCGCCGCATGGTGCTGTGGGAGATCCGCTCCTACCCCGAGGCCCTGCACCGTGAGCGCGGTCGTGTCCTGGCGCTGACCGACCTGCAAGACACCTACGGCCGGTGGTCCTGGCGCCGCAAGGCACCCCGCCGCGTCCGCGCCCTGTACCGCCTCGGCGAACTCACCGCCGCGCCCGAGACCGTCCACACCGCCATCCCGGACCGTCCCGCGATCGATGCGGGACCGTCCACCGACGCTCAGCCCGAGCCGTCCAAGACCGAGCCCGAGACGGCACCCAAGACGGCGCGTGGACGGTCCGCCTCGCCGTCCGGTGCCCGGTCCCGGACCGGCGCCAAGGGCGGACGTAGCCGCAAGGCCCGTTCGGTCCCGGACGTGGACGACCTCATGCCGCTGGGCTGGCGGATCGCCGCCGACCTGGCCAAGCAGGGCCAGGCCCTCACTCGGGATGCACTGCGTGCCGAGTTGCGCAAGGCCGGAAGCGGCGCCGGTAACGAACGCGTCGGTGCCCTGCTGGCCCGGTTGAAGACCGAGGCGCCGACCGACCCCACCGCCCAGACCACCGAGCCTGCCGCCGTGGCCGTGAGCGCGACCGAGGGAGACGACGCCCGATGAGGATCAACGGCACCACCCCCGAGCCCATGGCCGACGTCTTCCGCCTGCCCCTGCCGTCCGCCACGCCCGATCCCGACACGATCCCCCAGACCGCTCAGCCCATCGAGGACGCCACAGCGCAGGAGACCGCGCCCCAGATGCAGGACACCTCCTATGCGGTGGCGCTGGATGAGCCGGAGCAGGAGACCGGCGACACCTCCACCGGCCCGGTGTTGACGGGTACGGTCCTGCCCCCTGCGGGCGACGACACCACTACCGAGGGTGCGCGGCGACCGATCATCCCGCCGGTGTTCCGTGACCGCGTGACGTTCAAGGCCGCCGTCCGCAAGCTGGTCGGCAGATGGCTGCACATCACCGGCTATCACGCCGTACGCGCACCCTGGTACGCGGTCAAGATGACCGGCTACGCCCTGCTCGGCGCGGCCAAACTCGCGGGAAAGCAGGTGCGTTGGTGGTGGTTGCTGGAACAAGAGCCGTTGCGCCAAGCCGCCGCGAGCAAGGGTGATGCGGACCTGTGGCTCAAACTGCACCGTGAGGCCGCCCGCGTGCGTACCGGGCGCGGCCTGGCCGTCCTCGGCGAAGCGGCCCTGATCGGCGCCGGAGGGGTATTCGTGGCCGGGTCGCCGTGGGCGGTGGCGGGCGCGGTGGCGGTGGTCGTGCCGCTGCTGGCCCGCTATGGCCGCCCCGCCGGCCTCAGCATCGTGGGGCACGCGGTCATCCCGTCGCGGTACCGCGTCATCACGCATGACGTGGTGCTGCGCGCCTACTACGCCGCTGGGCTCGGTCACCCCGACAAGCCCCAGCAACAGGTCCAGTTCGCCGCGCCCGGCCTGGCCGCCGATGGCGACGGGTCCAAGGTCACCGTGGACCTGCCGTACGGGAAGGGTTTCAACGACGTCATCAAGGCCAAGGACGCGCTCGCGTCCGGGTTGGACGTGGCGATCTCTCAGGTGTTCGTCACCCGCGACGCCACCTCACACCGCCGTCACACGCTGTGGGTCGCCAACCGTGACCCCCTGGCCGTGCCTGTGGGACGTACACCGCTGCTGCGCTGCAAGCCCACCGACATCTGGGAGCCCGCCCCGGTGGGCATGGACGAGCGAGGCCGCGCGGTCACGGTGCCGCTGCTGTGGAACTCCACCATGGTCGGCGCGCAACCTCGCCAAGGGAAGACGTTCTTCGCTCGGCTGCTGGCGCTGTACGCCGCGCTGGACCCCTACGTCCGGCTCAGCGTCTTTGACGCCTCCGGCAAGCCGGACTGGCGCAAGTTCGCGCTCGTGGCCCACCAGTTCTCTTCCGGCCTGGTGATGACCCGCGACGGCGACCCCGTCGAGATCCTCATCGAGGCGCTTCGCGAACTGAAGGCCGACGTCCAAGACCGCTACCAGCGGTTGTCGGACCTGCCCACCGACGTATGCCCCGAGGGCAAGCTCACGCGAGAGATCGCCCGTGACCCCTCCTACGGGATGCCGGTCCGTGGGGTGTTCCTGGATGAGTTCCAGGAGTACTACGACACCCCTGACGCCGAGGCGAACAAGGAGATCGCTTCGCTGCTGTTGTTCTTGGTCAAGACCGCTCCGGCGGCGGGGGTGTTCATGGTGGACGCCACCCAGAAGCCGTCCGGTATCGGTGCGGGGCAGGTGGCGACGTCGTTCAACTCTTTCCGCGACAATCACCAGACCCGCTTCAGCCTGCGCACCGGTTCCTGGCAGGTGTCCGATCTTGTCCTTGGAGCAGGCGCCTACGGCGAGGGGCTGGACTCCTCGCTGCTGCTGCCCTCCTACAAGGGCGTGGGCATCCTGCGCGGCGCCTCCGACGACACCCCCACCGTGCGCTCCCACCTGGCCGACGCCGAAGACGCCGAGAAGATCCTGACCGCCGCCCGCGAACTCCGCGAGCGCACGGGGACGCTGTCGGGGCACGCGGCGGGTGACCGCACCGCGCGGCAGGTGCGGGACGTGCTGGCCGACGTGCACGCCATGTTCCTGCCGGGTGAAGGGTTCCTGCCCTGGCAAGAACTCGCCGCGCGTCTGGCCGACAAGCTTCCGGCCTCCTACGGCGACCTGACCGCCGAGGCGATCTCGGCTCAGGTTCGCTCGTTCGGTGTACCGAGCGTGAACGGCAAGCGCGACGGCCAGGTCCTCAAGGGCGCCAAGCACGACGCCATCACCGACGCCCTTAAGACCCGCTCGACGTGACCCCCGTCCGCCCGATCACGGGTCACCCGTGGTCGGGCGGACGGTAGCGGACACCCCACAGCGGTAGCGACCGCGCTACCGCCCCCGCTACCCCACTGATCAGCGTCGATACCCGCAGGTAGCGGGTAGCGCGCCCTGCTTTCCCTGCCCGGAAACCGCGCCCGGAGGCACCATGACCCCCCTCATCGCCGCTACCGCTACCTCTACCGACGCTACGCCCGCCCTGCTCGCCATCGGCCTCCTGATCGCCGCCGGATACGTCGTCGCTTGTTGGATCTGGCCCTTCCGAGCGTGCACGCGCTGTCACGGCACCGGCAAGTTCCGCTCACCGTCCGGCCGCACCTGGCGCTACTGCAACCGCTGCTCGGGCAAGGGCGCCCAACTCCGCCACGGCCGCCGCCTCTGGAACGCCCTCAACAAGCACTGACCGCAGGCCCGCCGCCGCGCCCCACTCCGTTCACTCGGGAGGAACCCACCTTGACCACGCCCCGCCTCCACGTCATCCACGGCGACGACCCACACGGCCCCGCCGCAGACCTGGCCGAGTTCGTCCGGCCACTGCCCCACAACATCCAAGCCGAACAACACACCCTCGGCGCCCTCATGCTCGACCCCACCGCCCTGCCCGAAGTGCGCGGACTGCTCGACGGCACCGAGTTCTACCGCCCTGCCCACGGCGTCATCTGGTCCGCCATCGTCGCCTTGGCCGGCCGAGGCGCCCCGGTCGAACCCGTCACCGTGGCCGCCGCCATCGACCCCCGCGACCTGGCCGCCCTCGGTGGCGCTCCCTACCTGCACACGTTGATCAGTCAAGTACCCACCGCCACCAACGCCACCTACTACGCCCAGCTCGTTCGGGACCTGGCCTACGCACGCCGTGTTGTCGCCTCCGGAACGCGGTTGCTGCAACTCGGCTACGCCTCCACCGGAGACAGCGACACCGATCTACGCGGCGCTGTGGTCGCCGAGCTGGCCGCCGTCACCGCCTCCCAGTCCCAGGGATGGCCCGACTCCACACCGCTCTCGGCCACGCCCGAGCTACCGCCGTTCCCGGTCTGGGCGTTCCCGGACTGGCTCGGCGAATACACCGCCGGACTGGCCGAGGTCACCCAAACCCCGCCCGACCTAGCCGGATCATTGGCCCTGGCGGTGCTCGGCGTCGCCGCCGGCGGCAAGGTGTGGGTCCGCGCTACCACCTGGACCGAACCCACCAACCTGTTCACCCTCGTCGTGCTGCCTCCGGGCAACCGCAAATCCGAGGTCTACAAGCACATGACCGCCCCCATCAAGGCCGCCGAAGCGATGCTGATCGAGCAGGCCCGCCCGCGCATCGCCGAGGCTGCCGTAGCGCGCAAGGTCGCCGAGGCCAACGTCGAGAAGACCGAGAAAGCCGCCACCACAACCCAAGACCCCACCCAACGCGCGGTCGCCATGGATGAGGCCACTGCCGCGCGCCTGGACCTGGAAGACACCCCGATCCCCGCTGAGCCGTGCCTGTTCTCCGATGACGCGACAGTCGAGGTGCTGACCACGCGGGTTGCTGAGCAGGGTGGCCGGTTCGCGATTCTGTCACCCGAGGGCGAGATCTTTTCGATCGCCGCTGGCCGTTACTCAGGCGCCCCGAACCTGGCCATCCTCAAGTCCGGGCACGCGGGCGAAGAGATGCGCATCGACCGCATGGGACGTCCAAGCGAACGCATCGCCGCCGCAACCATCACCCTCGGGATCTGCACCCAACCGGGCGTCCTGGCCCGCCTCGGCGAGACCCCCCAATTCGGCGAGCAGGGCCTTTTGGGGCGCCTGCTGTACTCGGTGCCCGCGTCACTGCTGGGCTTCCGCAACGAACGCCCTGAGCCCGTTCCCGAGCACATCCACGACACCTACAACGGCAACGTCCAAGCGCTCATTCTGTCCCTGGCCGCCCTCGACAAGCCCGCCACACTGCACTTCGCGCCGGACACCCAAGCCGCCATTCTCGACCTGGCCCGCGAACACGAGATCCGGCTACGGCCAGGCACCGGCGACCTAGCCCACATGACCGACTGGGCAGGCAAATACGTCGGCGCCGTCGTCCGCATCGCCGCCCTACTCCATTTGGCCGAGCACATCCGCGACGGGTGGGACCGCGCGATCACGCTCGCGACTTTCCAGAACGCTCGGCTCATCGGCGAGTACTTCACCCTTCACGCCCAAGCCGCTTACGACGCCATCGGTGCCGATCCTGCCGTCAATGACGCGCGCGCCGTTGCGGAATGGATCGAGCGCACCAGGGCGACTCGGTTCACCGCGCGGGACCTTATGCGAAGTGGCCTCAAGAGCCGCTTCAAGAAGGCCGCCGATACCGAACCCGCATTGCGTGTACTGGAAACTCACGGCTGGATTCGGCGTCTTCCCAGCCCGCCTAACACGCGTAGTCGACCCGCCGCACCGGCCTACGAAGCGCACCCCGAGCTGGCCAACGTTCCATGACTCCCGAGGTAACCCACCGTGACCACCTGGCGGGCCGCTCCGACGTCCGGGGACAAGGTGACACGGTGACAGAAGTCGACAGAAGTACTTCTGTCGACTTCTGTCACCACGTCACCGCGTCACCAACCCCCGTCCGGCGGCCACCTGCCCCCGCCGCTCGTGACGCTCCGCGATCGCCGCTCTCGCCGCCTTCAGCCCAACTCCCGGAGGTACACGCCTTGACGGTGCAGCCCATCGACTTCCCGCCCAACATGCGGCTTTTCAAGGTCGAAGAGGCTATGGAACTTCTCTCTCTAGGACGCAACACAATCTTCGAGGAAATGCGTCTCGGGCGTCTCCGCTCGGTCACCGTTGGCCGTGCTCGGCGAATCTCCGGCGCCGCAATCATCGAGTACATCGAGAACCTAGAGCGCCTGGCGCTCGAAGAGAGGGCGGCCTAATGCCCAAGCGCGCCAACGGCGAAGGATCAATCTTTCCCTACCGCAACGGCTATGCCGCCTATGCATGGGTCACCACTCCGGCCGGAGAACGCCGCAAAAAATGGGTCTACGGCAAGAACCGCGAGATCGTCCATGGCAAGTACGTCAAGCTTCTCAACGAGGCCAAGCAACGCCCCATCGCCACGACCGTCCCCACTGTTGAGCAGTACATCGCGTATTGGCTAAAAGAGGTCATCGAGCCGAATCGTGAGCCAAACACGTACTCGCACTACGAACTCATGGCACGCTTGCACGTCCTGCCAGGGTTGGGCAAGAAGCGACTGGACCGGCTCAGCGTGCGCGACGTACAGCAATGGCTGAACAAGGTGCCGGGGGCATGCCAGTGCTGCGCCCAGGGCAAGGACGCCAAGCGCCCGACTGATCACAAGGACGCGCGCAAGCGGCAACGGTGCTGTGCAATCGGGAAGTGCTGCGAGGACTTCCCGAGTCGGCGCACGATCCAAGCCGCCCGAAACACCCTCCGGGCAGCACTCACCCAAGCCCAGACCGAAGAGATCCTGTCCCGAAACGTCGCCAGTCTCGTCAAGCTCCCAACCGCACGGAAGCGGACACGCAAGGCGTCTACGTGGACCGTCGAGGAGGCCCGCCGGTTCCTTGAATACGCTCGCGAGAACGATGATCCGCTGTATGCCGCATGGGTGCTCATCCTCGTGATGGGGATGCGTAAGGGCGAGGTCTTTGGCCTTCGCTGGGCGGACATCGACTTCGAAGCCGAGGAACTGTCCATCGGTTGGCAATTGCAACGCGTCGGCACACGCCTCATCCACAAGGAGCGCACCAAGACCGACGGCTCAACCGATGTGCTGCCGCTGCCGTCACTCTGCACGGCGGCCCTCCGAGTTCGGCACGGGCAACAGGCGGTGGCTCGCCAGGCGAGCGGCAAGGGCTGGCACAAGGGTGACCTGGTGTTCACGACGCGGACTGGCCGCCCAATCGAGCCTCGCAACGTCAATCGCGCGTTCGAGACGCGGTGTGCCGCCGCTGGCGTCAAGGCGATCAGAGTGCACGACACCCGCCACACGTGCGGCAAGCTCCTGGCGGCGCTCGACGTGCACCCGCGCGTCGCCATGCAGATCCTTCGGCATAGCCGGATCAGCATCACGATGGAGATCTACACGGAGGTTCCCTCAGAGGACACTAGGGCCGCCCTGAAGCGCCTCGGAGATCACCTCCGGCGCCCCGACGACCAGGGCGGATCGCCCCCTCAGAGCGCCGCGTAGCTGTACTTTGCGGCTGTACGACCAATACAAAGCCCCCTTGCGATGATCGCAAGGGGGCTTTGACCTGTGCGCACCCGAAGGGATTCGAACCCCTAACCTTCTGATCCGTAGTCAGATGCTCTATCCGTTGAGCTACGGGTGCTTGCCGGGGATTACTGTACCGGCTGTTTGGACCTAACCGCGAATCGATTGCCAGGACCGCGCGTCCGGGCTTTCGACGACGCGATCGACTGTGTGACGTGGGTCATGGAACCGTTCGGTCAGCTGGAGCGCCGAAAGGGTTACTGAGACGGCAGTGACCTGAGGGGTCTACTGTCATCCGGATCAAACCCCCCTCAAAGGAGAACTCCCATGCGCATGTCTGCCACCAAGCTGGTCGGCGTCCTCGCCATCGGTGGCGCGATGCTCACCTCCACCGCCTGCGGCCCCCTGGACGCGGTGACCGGCGGGGGAGATAAGAAGGCTGCCTGCGACAACATCAAGTCCGCTGCCGAGCAGTTCGCCAGCGCCGGCATGGCGAAGCCGGACATGAACAACCCGACCGCCAGCATCTCGGCCAACGCGCAGAAGCTCAGCGACTTCGCGGCCAAGGTCCGTACCGAGGGCCAGAACGCCGGTGGAGACGTCGAGTCGGCCGCCACCAAGTTCGCGGCTGACGTCGACGGCGCCGCCAACGCCATGCGTCAGATGGCCTCGAACCCCAGCAGCGCCTCGAGCAGCATGTCCAGCATCAGCTCCATGCAGCAGAGCGGTCAGGCCCTCTCCAAGGCCTGCGGCATCGCCGGTTTCCGCCTCGGCTGATCATGCGGTCGGCCGTCTCCCGTCGTGCGGGGACGGCCGACCGTCGCTATGCTGGGCTCCGCTTTGCCGGGTGATGCGAACACCCGGTAACCTGTTCTCGGCCTGTTGGCCTCCTGGAGGATTCGCCTAGTCCGGTCTATGGCGCCGCACTGCTAATGCGGTTTGGGTGCAAGCCCATCCGGGGTTCAAATCCCCGATCCTCCGCCGGTAGAAGCGCCCTCGTTGAAGTTGATGACTTCGGCGGGGGCGTTTTCGGCTTCTGGTGGGCACATCGCGACGACGGGGCACAACGGCGGCCACCTCAGGCAGCAGCGAGGTGCAAGTGTCTGCGGTGAATGATGACCGAGAGTGGCGCTGATCACCTTCATGTCGTGGGCGCGATAGTCGTCCCCGGACGACCCGAAGTTGGAGGTCGTCCTGTGCACGACTACCCCGAGGTTCGGGTGCTGAGGATGCCCCGCTCATCGTGGATGCCCGGACTTCGTTCTAGCAGGTAGGTGGAGGGGGTGGTGGGCTGGAAGGCCGCCCCGGTTCATCGGATTTGCGGTCTTCCAGCTGGCGCGGCAGTCGGGTCTGGTCAGGCGATGCGGAGGATGCTCTTGCCGCGGGTGGCGCCGTCGGCGAGTCGCTGGATGGCGGCGCCCAGGTCGGCTGGTTCGTATTCGGCGGTGATGTCGATGTGGACGTGGCCGTCGGTGACGAGCTGGAGTGCCTGGCGGGCGCTGTCGGCAAGGCGGTCGGGGTGGGTTTGGCTAAGCAAGTTGCTGTTGTAGGTCAGCAGGGACTTGCCCTGCATGAGCAGGTCGTTGACGGAGATCTCGACGGGTTCGAAGGTGGCGATGTTGCCGTAGACGGCCAGTCGGCCGTGGGGGGCGAGGCGTTCTAGGTTGGCGTGGCGGGTAGGTCCGCCGATGGGATCGAGGATCATCTCGAAGTGCTCGTCGGCCAGGGCATCTGGGAACTCCTCACGCACGAGCACCTGGTGGTAGCCGAAGTTGGCGGCGTAGTCGGCTTGGTCGCTGTTGCCGACGACACCGACGATCCTGTCGGCTCCAGCGGCTTTGGCGAACTGGACGGCCAGGGTGCCGACGCCGCCGGCCGCGGCGTGGATGAGCACGCTTTCGCCGGGGCGCACGCGGGTGAGGGTGTTGATCAAGTCGTAGGCGGTGGGGGTGACCCAGCCGAAGCCCGCAGCGACCCGCGGGTCGAGGGCGGCTGCGTCGAAGGTGAGCGCGGCGGGCGCGAGGACCACTTCGGCATAGGCGCCGGCGCTGGTCAGCGCGGTGGCCTGCTCGCCGATGCGGGCTTGGTCGACGCCGTCACCAACCGCGATGATGCGTCCGGCGGCCTCAAATCCGGGCACGAACGGCCGCGGCACAGGGAAGTGGCCGTTGCGGACCAGCACATCGCCGTACTGGATCCCGGCGTAGGCGACGCCGATGGCCACTTGGCCGGGTCCGGGGGTGGGCTCATCGAGGTCGGTGAGACGGAACTGGTCGTCGGTGTCGAGCACAATGGCCTTCAAGATTGCAGCCTCCTGAGTTGACTCAGTACCCTGATATCGAATGACCGTAGCCAGTATCAGGATGCTGAGTCAACCCAGTGGGCTGTGAAAGTGGTGGGGATGATGACCGAGATCCCGGTCGAGGAGTACCTGTGCACCCGGATCAGGCGCACCGAACAAGCACTGATGGGCCACCACGAGGCGGTGCTGCGCGGCTACGGGCTCACCATGACGCAGTACACGGTGCTGCTGGCGCTCTCACGCGAGGGCGGCATGTCCGGCGCCCAGCTCGCCCGTGCCTGCGGCGTCACCCAGCAGACCATGGCCACCGTCCTCACTGGCCTGCAGAACAAGGGCCTCATCGGGCGCCAGCCGTCTCCTGTGCACGCCAAGGTCATGATCGCGACACCAACCGAGCAGGGCCGGCAGCTACTGGACCACGCCTATCAGGAGGTGATCGTGCTGGAGCGAGCGCTCACCGACGCGTTCACGCCGGCTGAACACGCCGCATTCTGCGAGCTGTTGGAACGAGCGACCACCATCCTGACCCAGCAGACTCCACGGGCAGAGACCAAGCCCACCACCTGAGCCCGTCAACGCTCAGGCAGCTGACCTCCGGCCCTCGCCATCACCGGCGACGTGTCGCTCAAGCCCGGCACGCAGGTTCTTGAGATGCATGAAACCGTTGACGCGGCGGAACTGCTTGGCGGCCTCGATCATCCCGGCGGCGCACCACGGCAGCGCCATCTGCCCGTTGCGCCAGTTCACGGGCGTTGGCGGCGCGATCACGGCAGATCCCGATCACCGACTCGATCGGATTCGTGCTGCGCAGCGTGCGCGTCGGCGGGACGTCCAGGTGCACGATAGTGAGCGTCCCCGCCATGCCTCGCGCAGCGATGGATCGGCTTGCTCTTGACGCAGGGCCCGGCTACGCCGATGTGCCTGGACCAGCTCACGCACGGGTGAAATGAGGTCTATTCAAGCATCAACGGTTCTGGTGCATATCTGATGGTGACGGAGCGTCAAGCTGAGAGTAGGGAAATGAAAGGAACTCCCGGTAGCTATGTCGACGTCACGGCACGATTTCGGTTGCCGGAATGACGTCTAGCGAGGTTTATCAGGAACTAGTCCGAGAGCTCAGGCGATATCCTGCGCAGGGGTCTAGTGGCGCCGACATCCTCCGTCGGCTCCATGCGAGGTTGATAACGATCCAGGGCAGGGACCTGAGTGCGTTCACGTTTACTACCTGCCTGATCAAGGCATTCGAAATCGACCTCCCTCTTGCGCAGAAGGCCCTCTGCTGGCAGGAGCTCGGTTGGGGCGGCCAGTTGTCGGATGAAGAGCTGAATCAATTGCTTGGACATTTGGTTCCGCGCTCGGAAGGGTAGATCTTGCGCGGACGAGTCTGAGCGGCGCTCAACCCTGACGGCGCAATGAGGCCCAGAAGTGAGCTTAGTGATCTCGGCCAGCAGACGAAGAAGCGGCTGGGGCGGCAGATTGGTATTCCAGCTGTACTTAACGATCTTTGGCGTGTCGTTATTGGTAGTGGCTTTGTCGGGCTCGGGTTTGGTGGCGTAGCCGCCAGCGGGGCCAGTGCTGGATGTGTCGGATGTCGGTGCTGGATGTGTCGGATGTCGGTGGGCGAGCGGGTGCGTGCTGCGAACAGGCGGCGGATCTCGTTGACTGAGACCGGTGTCGGACTGTGGTCGGGTGTTTGCCCGGCTGGGCGGGGCGTGGTGCTGACCGTGGTGGCACGGGTGACGGCCAGGAAGGCCAGGGCGAGCATGGCCAGGGTGATCTACCGATACCAGGCCGGATAGCGACGGACTGGTAGCGGTACACGGCAGCCTCGTTCTTGGCCGCCTGGAACTCCGCGATGCTCCAACGGGCTCCAGCCACCTGAACCGGACACTGCAAGGTGACCCGCCGGGCGCTGTGACACGGGAAGAACGGCAGCCTCTGCCCGGTCGCGCAGCGGACGGCGGATCAGCAGGGACGTGCTGGGCGGGTGCTGGTCATCAACGCCCAGGCGACGCTGCTGTTGGACATGGACACGCACCGGACCGTCGACATGCTCGACGACTGGCGGGCCGACACTCCTGGCCGCCTGGCCCCAGTCTCACCCAGGAGTACGCGTGATCTGCAGAGACAGGGCGGGGGCCTGTGCCGAAGCGCCCGCCTCGGGGAACTCCTTCCTTGCGATGTCGGCCTTGTCATACGCGCTGGCGTACCTCCTCCATTGGTTGTCAGTCACGACGTCGCCGTTCAGACGCCGCGTGCCACCGGTCCAGCACGTCAGCCACGGCGCCGCAACCACACCGGCTTCCCCCGGAATTGGCTCGTTGCCGTGCTCCGGTACGGGGGGAGGCGCCCGGACCACAAATTGGGCCCCCTGAAGATCTTTTACCCGGCGGCGGTCATCTGTGATCATGGTTCGCTCATCCGCCAGAACGACACCCCGAGAACATGAAGAGGATTCTCATAGTGACTGCGCGTAGAAGGTCGGCCCTGGTCTGTTCAACCCTCATCGCTTCGGCGATCGGCGTCACCGCCCTCCCCGTCGGCTCCGCAACAGCGCACGCCGAGCGAGTGGCAGGCCAGTCATCATCGGTGGACGCCGCCGCCGCCAAGCCGAACTGCAAGCGCAAGCCCGCTGCTACGCCGATCACCGACTACTGGAGGTTCGTCAAGAAGGGCTCCCCGCCCAAGGGGGCCGTGCTGCGATGCGGAACCAAGAAGTGGGGATACCGGCACTTCAGCAAGCGCTGGAGCAAGAGCTTCGAGCGCAACATCTCCAAGACACTGCAGGCACCGAAGCGCATCAAAAAGAGCGGCAGCTCGCTGATCTATTGCCGCAGGTACAACATCAGCACCGCCAAGTACAACTTCAAGGTCGTCTACTCGACCAAGGAGGTCCCCGGGACCTCCACCGGCGACACGGGCATCATCACCTCCACCTGGGACAAGAAGGGCGGCTCCTGCGACCGATGACCCTCACCGCCCGTGGCTGACTACTTCGGCCATGAGAACGAAATCGGCGGGAGGCGGGCAGTCGTCCGCCCCGCCGATTTCGGTCGGCCGCTCGTGCCCCGTGACCTGAACCGTGCGCGAGTCCGTCCGCTGAAGGATCTGCCGAGCGCAGCACACCCTGCGCACAACAACCCGGTACGGCTCGCCGATTCCGAAGTCCTCATGCGCACGGTGCCACAGGAAACCGGTCCCCTGAAAACGCCCGGTCTGAACCGGGCCGTCGACCGCCGACGAGATGCCTCCGAAGTCGGCTCGCGGATACGGTTCGCGTCGGCCGAAATCGGCGACGAACTCGACCGCACCCGATTCGGCCGCCCGCCAGCCGAGCGGCTGCCCACGGTCGGTCGGCTCCGCGGTGAAACCCTCCAGCACCAGGTTGACGCTCAGCTCGGCCCCAGGCTCGAGGGAAGGGCCGCAGCATTCGTACTCCCAGGCGGCGTACCAGATCGGCAAGTGCATCCCCGCCAACCTACCGTTCCGCGTTATGCCCAGGCCGACGAGCGTGAACGGCCGCGATGAACGCATCCCTCGCGGTATCGGCCTTCTCTCACGCGACGTCCAGTTCGTTTCGATCGCGATGGCGGCGCTAGCAGGGCCGTCGAGTTCGATACGTGGTGCCCCGCTACAAAAGCCCTATGCAGGAAACAATCACCACAAACGACACTCTGTTGTCGTTCGGTGCATGTTTCGCCCCGTGCACAGGGGTACGCCAGCACGCATCTGCTCGGCACCATCAGCGAACGTGCCAGACATCCACCGTCCTGGATGGAGGCGAGAACGATCGTCGCAGCACTCCTCACTCCGGCAGCCGGCCTGCTCTTGATGATCTTGATGGAGCATCTGGAATCGGCCCTGCTCCCAAGCTCGGACAACACCCGTTCCGACGACGGTGCATCACCGAGAGACACCACGGCATCGGCAAACGACCGACGTGCCACAGCCCGGCCTGCGCACCGAGCCGCCGCTCGCCGGCATCTGCGCGTCGCCCAATCACCGCGGCGGCTTCGCCGGGATCGACACGAATCCGCGCCACAGGAACTGCGCACCATCCCTCATTGCCCTGTCACGCGTGTTCCTGCGCGCTCGGCGGCTTCCTGCACTGCGAACGAAGTGGCCGTGAAGCAACGCCCGCAGTAACGGAAGCAGCTCCTTCGGAGTAGCGCAGGTCTAGTGGCACCGGCGCCGCCAAGGGGGCGGAGGCTGTTGGCGGGCAGGGTCAGGCTGGGACTGGCATGAAGAGACCGGTCACGTTGGCTATGACACGGCCGGTCGTGAACGTCGCGGTACCTGAGGCGAGCTTTCGGCCTACGCGGGTCGGAGTGACCGTGATGTCGACCCATTCGCCCTCGCGAGCCGTACCCAGAAGGTCGCAGGAGAGGTTGATGGTGACGAGGCGAGCCGGAGGGTCGGTCTGAACGGCCAGGGCGTGCCCGATCACCACGTCGCCGATGGTGGCGATCACGCCGCCGTGGAGCAGGCCGCGGGCGTTCATCTTGGGACCCTCGACGGTGAAGCCCGCGCGGAGGGGATCGTCGGGATGACGGGAGAAGCCGCCGATCGCAGTGAGCAGTGGGCTGGGCCGGTGCCAGGGAACGAAGCCCTCAGAGACCATGCGGACACCGTAGCGGATTTCGGATCAGTGATCTGAAAAAGAGCCGTGGTCAGGTCAGCGCCATGCGGAGGCGTACCAGGGAGCCGTTCGGGCCGGTCCGGATCTCTACCTCGTCGCAGAGCCGGCGGGCGATCCACACGCCGAGGCCGCTGGTGGAGTCCGGGGAGGGGGGCCGGTGACCGACGGCGTGGTAATCCCAGACGGTCCCGCGGCGATCGATCACATCGCAGACGACGACGTCGCCGTCGAGCCAGACGCTGGCCGTTCCGTCGCCGCCGCCGTGTTCGACCACATTCGTCGCGATCTCCTGCACGGCGGCCGCGAAGTCGTCGAGCCGCTCTCCGTTCAACCCATGGTCGAGTGCGGTCAGCATCACCAACCGGCGTGCACGCCTCAGCTCAGAACGGCTGATGTAGTGGGTGGTGACTGGAGGACGAGCCGGTGCCAAGGGCCGCTGGTCGCACTCGGCCGAGAACACGACGGGCTCGACGTAGGCATGGCTCCAGGCAGTGCGGTGACGGTCGACGATCTCGGGATGTGTACGCCGGGCGCCCTCGACGACGTCACGCGGCAGGACACGGGTGTCGTACGGGCACAGGATCCAGGCGGAGCTCTGCGCGAGCGTCAGATTGACGACCGATTCGTAGCGCTGCCAGGCGAGGACCTGGGATGGCGTACGGCCAACCCACCTCGGTTCGCCGATGAGGCGAATCCGACCCGGGCCGGTGTGCTCGCGCAGGCGGCGAAGGTAGGCGCTGAGCGTTCGGCCGGGCGAGGTGTACCAGTCCGCCGCGTTCACGTACATGATGTTGTGCGGATTCCGCACAGTGCGTTGGAGCAGCGAGATGTTGTGCGGGGTGACGACGACGAACGCGGGTTCGCCGCGAGCGAGACCGTCATGCAGGAAGGCACCCGCTCGTTCCGCGAACGTGCGGTCTGAGTCGTACAGAAACGCCTGGTGCACGAATCGGCGATTGCCCCCGTGGCCGTTCGGCCCGGCTGCTCGCGTGGCGACCATTGCAGATCCTCACACGATCGGCGACCACGTCTCGCAGTGTAAGACGGCACAGACGGCCCGTCGAGTAATGACGCCGGTTGCCGCAGAACAAAAGAATTCACCGGATACCTAAATCGTGGTGTCAGCGGCGCGAGCGGCGCGTCAGTGCGAGCAGGTCCCTGGCGGGACCGGCAGGCCGCTGCCCCATCGGCCAGACGGCACGCAGCGGCCGGCTGAGGTCCAGCTCCGGCACCGGAACGGCGATCAGGCGGCCGTCGGCCAGTTCCTCCACAACGGCGAGTTCGCTGACGGCTGCCGGGCCCGCGCCGGAGACGGCCGCAGCCTTGAGCGCGGTGGTCGATCCCAGCTGCAGGAGGGGCGGAGCCGTTCCGCCGTACGAGGCGAGCGCACGATCGATCACCTCGCGCGTACCGGAGCCCTCCTCACGCAGCAGCAACGGAGTGGCGGCGAGCTCGGCGGCACCGACACCGCTGCGACGGCGGGCCCACGCATGGGCGGTGGAGACCACGACGAGGAGCCGGTCGGTCGTCACGACAGCGCCTCCGAGACGCTCGGGAGCGTTCACGCCCTCGACGAAGCCCAGGTCGGCCTCACCGGCGAGGACCTGCTCCGCAACGGCAGCGGAATTGGCGGCGCGGAGCGTGACGGCGGTGTCCGGGCGTGCATGGCGCAGCGCCAGCAACCACCCCGGGACCAAGTACTCGGCGATCGTCATGCTCGCGGCAACCCGCAGATGGCTGTCACGGCGCTCGCGCAGGGCTTCAACCCCGGCGTCCAAGGCGTGCGCGGCGTCCATCACCTGCTGGGCCCACTCCGCCACAAGAGAACCCGCCTTGGTGGGGCGCGAGCCGCGGGGTGAACGCTCCAGGAGAGCCACGCCGAGCTGCCGTTCCATCGACTTGATCCGGCCGCTGGCCGCCGGCTGGGTGATGCCCAGCTCGTCCGCCGCACGGCCAAGGCTGCCCAGCCGGACGACGGCCAGCAGCAGTTCCAGAGCACTCAGCTCCGGTACGCGGTGCGACAGGGACATGATCCCAGTGTAGGCGCAGTCATAAGTTGAGCTTATGTACTCATAGGTCGATGACCTCTACTGATGCCTCCAGTACCGAGCGATCGTCGAGATATGACCACGGCCGTTCCCGTAACCCCGATATCTCCAGCACCCGCACCAACCTCCACGGCCTCCAGACTTCCGCCCCTCACTGCTCCAGCGCCCACGCTTACGGCCAACAAGCCCCCGGCGACCACGGGACAACCGGCCACGATCCCGGCGGCCACCGTTGGCGTGACCACGGCCCCAGAGCCCACGGGCCTGGCCGCCGCAGCCCTCGCGACCACAGCCCCTGCGGCCACGGTCTCGGTGGCCACCGTTGGCGTGACCACGGCCCCAAAGGCAACGGGCCTGGCGGCGACGGGCCCAACCGCCACGCGCCCGGTGGCCGCCGTTGGCGTGACCACGGCCCCAGCGGCCACAGTCCCGGCGGCCACAGTCCCGGCGGCCGCCGTTGGCGTGACTGCGGGCCCGGCGTCCACGGACCCGGCGACCACAGCCCTTCCGACCGGGCGGGGGGCGGGGCTGCGGGCTGGCTTGGGGCGTCTTTCGGTGGGGAGGTTCCGGCACTTTGGGCCGAATTGGTACGCGTGCGTGATGGGGACGGCGATCATCGCTAACGGGGCCAACGCGCTGCCGGTTCGCGTGCCCGGGCTCCATGCGTTCGCGGTCGTTGTCTGGATCATGTCGTTCGTCCTGCTCATCGCGGTCGTCGCCGCCCGTGGCGTTCATCTCGTCTGGCACCGCGACGAGGCTCGGGTCCGGCTCTTCGACGATGCGGCCACCGCAGTCTTCTACGGCTGCCCGCCGATGGCCCTGCTCGCGGTCGGGTACGGCACGCTCGTGCTCGGACCCGACGTCATCGGAACCACCGCCGCCGTGGGGATCAACGCGGTGCTGTGGACAGCCGGGACGTTCTACTCCCTGGCCGTCGCGTTCGGCATCCCGTACCTGATGATCACCCGGCACAGGGTCGGCAGCGCCAATCCCACGTGGCTGCTGCCGGTCGTGGCGCCGATGGTGGCTGCGGCGCTCGGCCCGGCGCTGGTCCCCCACCTGCCGGCGGGCGAGCCGCGGGCCCTGATGGTGTACGCCTGCTACGCGATGTTCGGCGGGAGCCTGCTGGCCGTGCTGATCATCTTGCCGGGGATCTGGTCGCGCCTGGTGGATGAGCGCTCGTTCACGATCACTCTCGTCCCGACGCTGTTCCTGGTACTCGGGCCTCTTGGGCAGTCCGTCACCGCCGTCAACCAGCTCGCCGACGCCGCCCCGGCAGCCGTGCCGCAGTACGCGGACGCCATGGCCGCGTTCGCCGTCCTCTACGGGACCCCGGTGATCGGCTTCGCACTCCTCTGGCTGGCCATCGCGGCGGCCGCGTCCGTTCGGGCCCTCCGCGACGGGATGCCGTTCGCCATGACCTGGTGGGCGTACACCTTCCCGCTCGGCACCTGCGTCACCGGCGCCGCCGCGCTGGCCCGGCGACTGGACCTCGGCGCGATGGCGGCGATCGCGGTCGGGCTCTACCTTCTCCTACTGGCCGCCTGGGCGGTCACCGCGACACGGACCCTCCGCGGCGTGCTGACCGGTCGGCTCCTCCCTCCGCCCGGCCAGTCCAGCTAACGTGATCAAGTCCGGCATCCCGACCATCAGTTCGACATCCCGACCCCCGGAGCTCGCAGATGCGTATCGCCGTCTATCTGGCCCACCCCCGGCCGGGCAGCTTCAACCACGCCCTGTCCGAGGCCGTGATCGACGAGCTCAGCAGGCACGGCGCCGAGGTCGTCTCGCACGACTTGTATGCCGAGGGCTTCGATCCGGCGCTCACCGCGGCCGAGACCGGCACGGTCGAAGCGGCCACTCCCTCGGCTGACGACCACGTGACCCGTTACCGCGCGGAGATCGCCGCAATGGACGCGCTCGTCTTCATCCATCCGAACTGGTGGGGCATGCCCCCCGCGATCCTCGCCGGCTGGGTGCAGCGCGTGCTCGCCCCGGGCGTCGCGTACAAGCTCGGCACCGCCGAGGGCGAGCCCGCCGGGCTGCTGCGCGCAGGCCGCGCCTTGGTGCTCAACACCTCCGATACACCCGCCGATCGTGAGCGCGAGGAGTTCGGCGATCCGCTGCAGCGGGTCTGGGCGGCCTGTGTTCTGCCGTACGTGGGGGTCGCGGACGTGCGGCGTGTGGTGTTCCGTACTGTCACCGACTCCACTGACGCGGAACGGGCCGACTGGCTCCAGCAGGCACGCGACCAGGCCACCGCCCTCCTCCCCGGCACCTAAAAGATCACAGAAGAGTCTCAAACTGGATGCCGCGTCTCATAGCGGTCAACCTGCCCGGCAACCCGCGCGTCCCCTCACGCGAATGATCGCTTCGCGTTGCGACATCTTCCTGAGGTGACCCTTGAGACGTACCACCCTGGCCATCGCCGGCGCGTTCACCCTCGCGGCCGCCGCGATCGCCGCTCCCCCCGCCTTGGCCGCCGAGAAGGTGACCATCACGCTGGCCGGTGACCGGACCACCGTCGACGCAGACCACCGCGACGTGACGATCAGCGGAGTCGTGACCGCAGGCGCGGAGAACAAGCCGGTGGCGGGCGTGCAGGTCGATCTCTCCTCGACCGGGCAGCCGAACATCGAGGATCCGACGACCGACGCCGAGGGCAAGTTCACCGCCACGTACAGCTCGCCCGGCGTCGACGACGAGATCACGGCGAAGACCGGCGTGACCGGCGAGTTGGAGGCCGGGGAGGCGGGCCCGCTGCCGATCAAGGCCGTGCGGTCCAAGACCCGGATGACCATCGCCGCCCCGGGCAGTGCCAGCAAGGACGTGGGCGTTCCGTTCACCCTGAGCGGGCTGGTCGAGTACGAGCCGGCCGAGGCGGCGGGCACCTGGAAGCCGCTGGCCGGCGCGCAGGTCAACATCAGCTTCATCAACGCCGAGTGCACCGGGGGCTTCCCTGTGCCAGGCAGTGTCACGACCGGCAAGGACGGCCAATACGCGACGCAGGTCAAACTTCCCTGCAGCAGCGCCATCAACGCCAATGCCTCCGTCGCCGAGCCCTGGTTCGAAACGACCTACGCCGCCCTTAAGAACGGCGCCATCGTCCGGCCGCGTTCCTCCTTCCGCGACGTGAAGGTCACGATGGACCCGTACGGGCTCGTGAAGGCCTCCGGCGCCGCCGCCACCAGCCCCGTCTACCGCGAGTTCTACGGCAAGCAGATCCTGCTCGAACGTTCGTGGAACGGCCGCAGCTGGTGGACGCACAAGAAGCTGCGCGCCGGCTCCTACGGCCGGGTCAGCGCACAGTTCACCGTCAACCAGTCGAGCTACTGGCGATTCCGTTTCGCCGGGACCGCGGACGCGATGCCGGCCACCAGCAAGTCGATCAAGACGTGGCGCTGGACCACCAAGATGTCGAAGATCTCGGTGTCGCCCGGCAAGGTCCGCAAGCTCAAGTACGTGACGGCCAAGGGCTCGCTCGTCCGCTACTCCCCGACGAGCCGGAAATTCGTCGCGTACGGGGGCCAGAACGTCCGGATCATCTTCCGCTACAAGGGCAAGAAGACCTGGTACCACCTGGCCTGGGACAAGACCGACCGCAAGGGGCGCTTCAGCAAGAAGGTCCGCGCCTACGGCGACGGCTACTACGCCGCGCTCTTCCACGGCGCGGCGAACTTCTGGGCCACCGGCTCCCCGAACGACAAGTACGTGGACACCTACGGCCTCCCCGGCTCCCAGCGCCAGGCGGGCATCCAGTCGTTCCTCACGCCGTTCACCCCGCCCGTGCCCGCGCCCAACAGCATCAGCGGCACGACCCGCGTCGGCTGACCCCAGCAACACCGCTCACCGGGGCCGTCTGCTCTCCTCACCAGAGACCAGGCGGCCCGCGGGAGCTTGACGTCAGCCTTGGTGGCCAGCTGCCTTGGGGTCAGTGGTTTGGGGGATTGGGCGGGCGGGAGGCCCGAGTGGGATTGGCGCGGCGCGGGCGTGGGTGGCTGCGGCGGGGTGGGTGTTCGCTGGTGGGCGGCTTCCTGGTCAGGAGGCGTGGGCGGACGCGGCCTAGGCCTTGGAGGGGGCGGGGGCGTAGGGAGGTGATCTCGTACGCGTCGGAGTCGGTCAGTTCGGCGGCGAGGGCGCTGTCGATGAGGACCGAGTCCGGGTACGCGGTGGCGGTGAGACGGGCGGCCAGGTTGACGGGCGTGCCGAAGACGTCACCGAGGCGCAGCAGGACCTCGCCGTACGCCAGGCCTACCCGTACACGGGGGAATTCGGGGTCCTCCTCGCAGCGTTCGGCGATCCGGAGGCCGATCTCGGCTGCGGAGTGAGGGGCGGTGGCGGTGAAGAGGACCTCGTCGCCCAGTGTCTTGACCATGCGGCCGCCGAGCTCGGCGACGATCTCGGTCGCGGCCGACTCGAAACGTTCCACGAACTCGGCGAGGGAGTCGCCGTCCATGCTCCGGCTCATGCGCGTGAACGAGACGACGTCCGCGAAGCCCACAGCCAGGTGAGCGACTCCGGCGATGGGGTCGGCGCTCGCGGCCGCGGTGCTCGCGGCGGCACGCAGGCCCGCCGCGGTGAGCTGGCGGCGCCAGCCGTGCAGCATGAGGCGCTCGAACGGGGCACGCAGATCCTCCGTGGCGGCGAAGGCATCGACGACGGCCTCCGGGGTGACCGACTGCTCGCTGAGGCGTTGCAGCCAGACGTCACCGAGCCAGCTCGCCAGGCGCCCCATCGTCTGGCCGACCGCCCGGGCCAGTTGCAGCACCAGGTCCTCGTCCACGAGGTCGTTGCCCAGCAGGTCCTTGATCTCGCGCAGCGCCTCGACGTCACCGTCCGTGAAGGCGATCTCTTCGTCCGGGGGAGTGGGGAAGCCCAGGGCTCGCCAGATGCGGCGGGCGTAGTCCTCGCTGATCCCGGAAAGCTCCTCAACCTCTTTGCGGGTGTACCGAAGCGGCCCGCCGAGCAGGGTCACCTCGAGATCGGCGGGGAGCCGTGGGTCCGCCATGGAGCCGCCCTCTTATGTGTCATTGACTGATGTCACAATCGTGGCGCGTAGGATCTTGCTGGTCAAGGTGGACGAGTCCGGCGGGCGGGGCATGGCCGAGTACCGAATCGACGAACTGGCACACACGGCGGGCAGCACGGTCCGCAACATTCGTGCGTACCAGGACCGTGGGCTGTTGCCACCGCCGCGGCTCGAGGGCCGGGTCGGCATCTACGACGACTCGCACCTGGCCCGGCTGCGCCTCATCGGCAACCTCCTCGCCCGGGGCTACACGTTCGCGATCATCAAGGACCTCATCTCCGCTTGGGAGACCGGCAAGGACGTGAGCGAGGTCCTCGGGCTGGAGAAGGTCCTCACCGACCCGTGGTCGGACGAGATCCCCGGCACCGCCCGGGTCGAGGAACTGATCGCGACGTTCGCCGCCGGGCTGGACGACGAGGGCGTCGCCCGGATGCTCCAGCGCACCGTCGAGCTCGGACTGATCGAGCCGGAGGGCGATCACTACAAGGTGCCGAGCCCGCGGTTGCTCCATGTCGGAGCCGAGCTTGTCGCGGCCGGAATCCCCCTCGACTCGGTCCTGGACATCGCCGCCCAGATCCGTGACGACTGCGACGTCATCGCCGGCCGCTTCGTGAACCTGGTGCACGAGCACGTCTTCGCGCCCCTGCACGACGAGTCGAACCCGAGTACCGACGAGATCTCCGAGGTCGCGGCGGTGGTACGCCGTATGCGTCCCCTGGTCAAGATGGTGGTCGACCCGTTCATCGCGCGAGCCATGGAGACCCGCGTCCAGGCGGCCCTCGGCACCCAGCTCGAACTCATCCGTGACCACCTGAACGCCGAAATGCCCCCCTCAGCCGCCGAAGGCTGAGGCCTCCGGACGACGACCCGGCGCTATGGCGGAACGGATCGCGTAACGCTGCACTAGCAATGGCAGGCGACGGTCGCTGAACGGCATTGGGTGGGCTCGGAGCGGTCAGAGCAGGGAGATGCCCCAGACCACGGTGACCTCCTGGCGGCGGCCTTCGGTGTCGGTGAACGTGAGCGTGCTCTGGCCGGGCAGGTTGACCAGGCCGGTGCTCAGTTTGATGGTCACTTCGGCCGAGTCTCCCTTGGACAGGCTGCCTTGGGAGGGGAACGCGGTGACCTGGCCGGTCGACGTCGCCGAACTCCAGGTCACCGGGCCGCGGTGGGCGGTCAGCACGACCCGGGCGGTCTTGGTCCCGTAGAGCTCGACCTTGCCTGGCGCGGCCGTCAGGAGGCCGGGCATCTTCGGCTGTACGGGCGGCAACGGCGGTCCTGGAGACCTCGGGCTCCCGGGGGTCTGCGGGCCGGGTGAGGGCACGGACCTGCGTTCGCCGCCGAGCTGCGGCGGGTTGCCCGGTCCCCCGTCTTGGCCGTTGCCAGGGCCTTGTCCCTGGCCCGGTTGCTGCCCCTGCCCCACGCCGCCAGTGGGTGGCCGGTGCTCGCTCACTCCGGGGAGCGGCTTCATGTCGAGTGGCGACCAGTTGATGATCGACTTGCCCGAGCCCATCACCAGGGCGACAAGCAGGGCGGTGGCCAGTGCCCCCGCCATCCCTCCCCCGGCGAACAACCAGCGCCGCGTCACCGGCGACGGCACGTCGGGCTGGCTGGGCAACCCGTCCGGCGTCAGCGTTCCGCCGCGCGCGACGATGTCGGTCCGGTAGCTGGCAAGTTCCGGGTCGGAGCCCGTGTGGATGACGCGATGCCGCAACGCTGCCGGCAGCACGGGGGCGGGTGCCATCACGAGCAACGCGACCGGCGCGTGCTGGCGGCGCTCATCGCAGGTGGAGCAGTCCTCGGCGGCGTGCCGTTCCAGGGCCGCTTCGTCCAGGCGCGCCGACGTCCCCGTGGGGGAGAGCAGCCGGTCGGTCAATGAGCCATTCCGCTCCACCTGGGCAGGCGTCTGCCGAACGGTCTCCACGTCCTCGTGCCCGCGCTGACCCTCCGCCACTGCGCGCTCTGCGGACGCGGAAGGCGCGGCGGACGCGGAAGGCACGGCGGACGCGGAAGGCACGGCGGACGCGGAAGGCACGGCGGACGCGGCAGACGCCGCAGACGCCGCGGATGCCGCAGACCCGGAGGGCACGGCGACCTCAGCGGCTGCCGCCAGGACCACGGCTACTTCGCGCGAGGCACGACTCTCGTCCTCCTCGCTCCCCTCATCGGGCGAGGATTCGATGGCCTCGACGTGATTCATGAGCTCGCGTTCGGCGTCGCCCGTCTTGCCTGCGCGGGCCGGCTGCGCGCTCTCGGCGCAGCGACGTTCGAGGACGAGGAGCTCCACTTCGACCGCGGTCTTGAGCCGTGCCTGGGCTCGGACCAGCCGGGCGGTCGCGCGCCGGGGGGAGAGCCCCAGCGCCGCACCGAGCTCGATGGAACGCAGGCCGTGCCGCATGGCGAGCAGCAGCGTCTCCTGGTCGGAAAAGCCCAGGCGCGCCAGTGCGGTCTCCAGCAACTCGCGCAGTTCGAGATGGGACGTCTCCGGGAATTCGCCGTCCTTCTCCCAGGTCAATCCCCGGGCCCGGCCACGCTGAAGGCAACGCCGCCGGGCCGCCGCGTACAACCAGGGTCGCAGTCGCAGTTGATCCCGCATTCGCGGAGCGCGGCGAAAAGCGTCGATGAACGTGTCATGAACGACATCGGCAGCGGTCTTGTGGTCCCCGGTCATGGTCACGCAGTAGTCATAGAGACGCTCTGCGTACGCGTCGTACAGCGCGCCCAGGACCTCCTCGTCACCTTCGTTGAGCCGCTGCACCAACGTGCGGTCTGCAGCGACGTCGAAGGAGGACCACCTCGGCATTTGAGCTCCCGGCACCGACGGGCGAGCCTGCCCGTCACGGGCCATCTGGACAATCGGCCCACCTTGCATACACCCATTCGCCCCATGTGCACCACATGATCCTCGGAAATGGCGACGAAGGGTGACTTGGTGGTGAGCAGTGTGTTGCCTGTGATGTTCAGTACGCCAATGACGGAAAACGACGTGTCGAAAACAAAATGTGATGATGCCGATGCCCAACGTGATCAGTCAACTCCAGGGCGGCAATGGGTCAACCGCACAACCCAAAGGTCCGTCGTCCCCGAGTCCAAACGCCGAGCAAACTCCATCCCGCAGGCACACGCCGCACCCGCACTGCGCACCACCCTGGCCGGGCTCAGTCCACTCGTGTCACGTCGAGCTCGCCATCCGCGTACTTCCGCCGCAGCACCTTCTTGTCGAACTTCCCGACTGAGGTCTTGGGTACGGCCTCGATGAACGTCCAGCGTTCGGGCAGCTGCCACTTGGCGATCCGGTCCGACATGAACTCCTTGAGCTCGTCGGCGGTCACCGTCGCGCCCTCACGTACGACGACCGAGGCGAGCGGTCGCTCCTGCCAGCGGTCGTCCGGGACGCCGACCACCGCGGCCTCGATGATGTCCGGGTGGGCCATGAGGTGGTTCTCCAGTTCCACGGAAGAGATCCACTCGCCGCCCGACTTGATGACGTCCTTGGCGCGGTCGGTGAGCACCAGGTAGCCGTCGGACGAGATCGTGCCGACATCGCCGGTGCGCAACCAGCCGTCATGGAACTTGGCCGGATCCTCGTCCAGGTGGTAGGCGCCTGTGATCCACGGCCCGCGGATCTCGACCTCGCCGACCGCCTCGCCGTCGTTCGGCAGCACGGTGTTGTCGTCCCCCACGATGCGCATCTCCAGCCCGGCCAGCAACCGGCCCTGCGTGACCCGGCGCTGCCACATCTCCTCGCCCTCGGCGCCGGCCGGCGCATGCGCAAAGGTGGCCACCGGTGACGTCTCGGTCATCCCCCAGGCCTGCACGATCTGGACGCCGATCTCGTCGAAGCCGCGCATCAGCGACTCCGGCACCGCGGAGCCGCCGCAGGGCACCAGCCTCAGCGAGCTGAGGTCGGAGCCGTGCTCGCGTACGTGGCGCAGGACGTCGGCCCAGATGGTCGGCACCGCACCGGCGACCGTCGGCCGTTCGGTCTCGATGAGACGGGCAAGGGGTTCGGCCTGCAGGAACCGATCCGGCATGACGAGATCGGCGCCGGCCATCACGGCGGCGTAGGGGAGTCCCCAGGCGTTCGCGTGGAACATCGGAACGACCGGCAGCACCCGGTCTGCGGCGCTCAGCCCGATCGCGTTGCCCGTGCAGACGGCCATCGAGTGCAGGTAGGCCGAACGGTGGGAGTAGACGACGCCCTTCGGGTTGCCCGTGGTGCCGCTGGTGTAGCACATGGCGGCGGCCTGGCGTTCGTCGATCTCCGGCCAGTCGAACGTGGCGGGCGCGGCGGCGAGCAGGTCCTCGTACGAGTGGAGCTCCTTGCCCGCCTCCACGAGCGGCGCGGTGTCCCCCGGACCGACGACGATCACGTGCTTGATCGTCTTTAGCTGCGGCAGCATCGGGGCGATGAGCGGGATCAGCGAGCCGTCGAGGAGGACGATCTCGTCCTCGGCGTGGTTGGCGATGTAGACGAGCTGGTCGGGGAAGAGCCTCAGGTTGAGCGTGTGGAGCACGGCCCCCATGGAGGGAATGGCCAGGTAGGCCTCCAGATGCTCGGTGTTGTTCCACATGAACGTGGCGACGCGCTGATCGCCGTCGACGCCCAGAGATCGCAGTGCTCCCGCCAGCCGGGTGGCGCGTTCACCGACCTCGGCGTACGTGCGGCGCCGGGTGCCGTCTCCGGTCCAGGTCGCGACCTCGCTCGCGCCGAACACATCGGTGCCGTAGCGCATGATCGAGGTGATGGTCAGCGGGAAGTCCTGCATCGTGCTCCACACGGCGCGCCTCCAGCAGCAAGCTTCGCGGTTTCCAGAATGGGATTCTTGCCGCAATCGCCCCGAATTGTCAGCACCTGGGGCCCCTCTTTCGAGGACCCGCCACCGGCAGGGTCAGGGGCGCTGGGGCGGGATCTCCGGGAAGTCGCTGCCGAGGCCGGTGTCGTCGCGGAGCTTGGCCATGGCCCTCGAAACAGTGCTCTTGACTGTGCCGACGCTCACTCCGAGCACTTCGGCGATCTCCGCCTCGGGCATGTCCTCGTAATAGCGAAGCATGACGGCGAGCCGTTGCCGGGGCGGAAGCCGGTCGAGTGCGCGGCTCAGTGCGTCGTGCAGTTCGCTCCGCCGGGTGTGGTCATCAATGGGCTGGTCGGGCAGCTCGTCGGTGGGATAGATCTCCAGTTTGCGGCGCCGCCACCACGAGATCTGCGTATTGACCATGGCACGCCGCACGTAGCCGTCCACGGCGGCGCGATCGTTGATGCGGTCCCAGGCGAGATATGTCTTGGCGAGTGCCGCCTGCAGGAGGTCCTCGGCCTCGGCGCGATCGCTGGTCAGCTGCATGGCGTGGCGCAGCAGCGCCGGACCTCGAGCCGCCACGTACTCGCGGAACTCCTCATGCCGCGTCGTGTTCAAATCACCACCGAGCCAGGGGTTAAGGGGATTCCATCGAGCCGCCGGTATTTTGATCTCTGGTAGGCAAGATCCTGATGCTCTTGACGATGGCACGAAGATCGTAATTCTGGGCCAACAGAAAAGGCATATTCGGGTCAACCAGGAGACGATTGCATCACCCTGGTACGTAAATCTCAACCCGCTGTATGACTTATCGGATAAATCCGTCGACAGCCGGGTCACCGCGCGTGACTCTTGACTCACTGTCCTAACAGCTGTGGCCGTGAGTGAAGATTCGATGCCGGAGTTCCGCCATGCCGTTCGCCCGCCATGGAGCCAGGCGTCGCAGTCAGCAGGAGGCCGTACTCGGGGTGCCGTCGATCTGGCGCACCGCTCCCGCTGACGCGAGCCATGCCCCGCTCAGTCCCGTGACCGGGACCATCCTCGACGCCAGCCCGCACCTCCTGGTGCTGCACACGGCCGACGGCGAGATACGGCTGCCGATGACCGAGGCCACCACCGTCTGGCACGGCGGGCGCGGAGGCCCCGCCGCGCTGCGACCGGGCCGCGACGTGATCGTACGACCGGCCGCCGACGGCCTGCGCGCCGACCGCGTCTGGGTGGACATCGGCCGGGTGACCGGCATCATCTTGGCGTGCGGGCGGGACACCGTGGAGGTGGACATGGGCCCTCACCGCGGACGAGCCCATGTGGTGATCCCCCCGCACGCCCTCGGACGGATCCTCGTCCGGCACCCCCGGCTCGAACCCGGCTACCTCATCGACGTCATCTGCGTCCGCTCGCCCGGCGGCCCGCACGCCGTCCGCCCCGGCACGTCCCAGCCCGGCTACCGCGCCGACGACCTCGCCTCCCCGGAACCGGACGCCCCCATACCCGACCCCATCCAGGGCACCGCCACATGGTTTGGCGGCGCCACATGGTTCGGCGGCGCCAGCGATCAGCAGCGAGCCGGCAAGCCAGCGACGACGCCTAAGCTCCGTCCCCGCGCAGCAGATCGTTCCGCCCGAGGCGAAGCAGCAGATCGTTCCGCCCCAGGCGAAGCAGCAGATCGTTCCGCCTCAGGCGAAGCGGCAGATCGTTCCGTCCTAGGCGACATCGTCGGCTACACGTCTGCCTTGAGCGGCGCGGCCTATCCGGCGGTCGACTCTGAGGGGAACGCGGGCGGGTGTCTCGATGCCCCCTCCGGTTGCGTCGCGCTCCCCTATCTGTCGCTGGGCAGTGGGCTGTCGATCCGCAACGAGTGCACGGGGCGTACGGCGGCCGTCCCGGTCATCGAGTGCGGATGTACGGCGGCCCTCTACTGCGACCGGTGCGTGGAGTGCGGCACGTCGCCGCGCGGGCGGGTGGTCGAGCTGACGCCGGCTGCGTTCGTGAGCCTGGGCGGTGACCTGGACGCAGGGTGTTTCAACGCGGTCGTGCGCCCCATGACCCCGAGCATGAGGGGCTGAACGATGGTCACCGTCGTCCAGAACACCCAGGTCCTGCTTCTCGCCTCCGTGCTCCTGGCGGCGTGCCTGGCCAAGCTGATGATCCGCAAGCCGGTGGGCGCTGCACCCGAGCACGTGCACGGCGTGCCGATGCCCGCGGGCCTCAGGCGGGCGACGGCGCTGCGCCAGGGCAGGCCCGTGAACGTGGGGCTCGGGCTCGCTGAGGGCATCCTCGGATTGAGCCTGCTGATCACCTCGCATTTCTCCGTACGGCTCGCCACGACGGTGACGTTCGCCGCCGCCGCGTGGGTGGTCGGGGAGTTGCGCGTGCGCCGTCCGGACGCGGGGTGCGGGTGCTTCGGGGGGTTGAGCACCAAGGGCGTGGGGCGCCGCAGTGTGATCCGCGCGGTGTTGTTCACCGCGGCCGCGGTCGCCTCGCTCGGCGCACCGCGCACGGGTATCGACGTGCTGCGCAATGGCCCCGCCCAGGTCATCCTGGTCTTGGCCCTGGAGCTGGCCCTGTTCGCGGCGCTCTCGCCGGAGTTGTCCGTTCTGCTGGAACGGCATGGGCTCCTCGGGCTGCGGCACAAGCCCCTGGAGCCGTGCGAGCGACGCCGCAGCCCGCTCGCGGAGACGTACGCGACGCTCTATGACAGCGCCGAGTGGCTGCGGTACGAGGAGTCGGTGTCCAGCGCGGCGCCGCTGGACGTCTGGCGGGAGGGCTGCTGGCGGTTCCTGGTCTTTCCGGCGCGGGTGGACGAGCAAGAGGTGGAGATCGTGTTCGCGGTCTCCACGGCCGCCCGTGACCGGACCGTGCGAGCCGCGATCTCACCTCTATTGCGTTCTCTAGCTCCAGCCCCATAGAGCACTAGAGAACGACAGAGAACACCGCTAGAAGAATCTACGAGTCTCTAGAGATAAGACTAGAGATCAGTAGATTCTTGTGAGGAGCCACTTCGATGCAGCTCTATAGAGGCCTCTAGCCCTGAAGCTAGAGAGCGGTATATCCGTGTAGCGGGCGGTCGAGGACGGGTGGGACTAGGCGGGCTGGGCCCTGAGGAACTTGCCGAAGTGCGGAACGGTGAAGGCGACGAGACCACGCTCGGCGCTGTAGATGAGGCCCTTCTTGATGAGGCCGTCGCGGGCGGGCGACAGGCTGGAGGGCTTGCGGCCCAGCTCGTCGGCGACCGCGGACGTGGGCACCGGCTCGTCGCCGAGGGTCGCCATCGCCCGCATGTAGTCGCGTTCGGCCGGGGTCGCGCGTTCGTAGCGGCTGCCGAAGAACCCGACCGCCAGCTCGCTCTCCGCCTCGGGAGCCGCGACCTTGATGTCGTCCGCGGTGATCGGGGTGTCGGGGGCGACATCCCAGACGACCTTGGCGTAGGCCTGCACGAAATAGGGATAGCCGTCGGCCGCGCCATAGAGCGCATCCAGGGCCTCATCGGTGAACGTGACGTCTTCGCGCTGCGCCGGGGCCAGCAGCGCGAAGTCGGCGGAATCCCGATCGAGCCGGTCGATGCGGGCGTAACGGAAGAGCCGTTCGGAATACGACTTGCTCGCCGACAGCACAGCCGGCAGGTGCGGCAGACCGGCGCCGACAACGATCAGCGGCCCGCCGTTCTGCGACAGCTCGTGGCAGGCGGCGCAGAGCGCGGAGACGTCATCGGCGGGGATGTCCTGCATCTCGTCCACGAACAACGAGATCCCGACGCCGACATCAGTGGCGACAGAAGCGGCGTCGACAAAAAGCTCGGTGAGGTCGATCTCCAGATCACCGGAGTCGGCCCGGCCGCGCGCGGCGGGCACGTCGATGCCGGGCTGCCAGCGGTGCACCCGTGCCTTGCTCTTGCCGGTCGGCTCCTCGCCTGCCTGGGCGAACGCCTTGAGGACGCCGAGGAACTCCTCGATCCGTTCCGGGGCGCGATGCCGGGGAGCCAGCTCGCGGATGGCCATGTGCAGCGCGGACGCGACCGGGCGCCGGATCGACTGGTCCGGACGCGCCTCGATCTTGCCGGTGCCCCACAGCCGCTGGATCGCCATCGAGCGGAACGCGTTGAGCAGCACGGTCTTGCCCACCCCGCGCAGGCCCGTAATGATCATGCTGCGCTCCGGACGGCCACGGGCCACCCGTTCGAGCACCACCTCGAACTGCTGGAGTTCACGGTCGCGGCCGGCCAGCTCGGGAGGACGCTGCCCGGCGCCTGGGGCGTAGGGATTGCGCACGGGGTCCACGGTCTCGGACTCTATGAGGCGATATAGCTGTGGCCGTAGATTTGCGTAGAAACTCGTACGGCGTGTCGCGTTCGGCCGCGCCGCCCCGCACCGCGCCCCACGCGCCTCGAGGTCGTCATGGCCGTCGTGGCCGCCCCCGGCCACTGGACGGCCCGTGGAAACCGCCGCCACCATGCCGCCCTCCCTCAGCCCCCGGCCCACCGCCCATCAAGGGACAAGCTCTGCTTGGCCTCACTTGGGCGAGCACGTTCGAAAGATCTGTCGAATCTCTGTTCGACCATTCGAACACACTAGCGCATGCCGTCATCCCCGTCACCCAAGTCTCGCCAATACGTTCGAAGAAGGGATCGGCGAACGGATGACTCCGCCCGCCGATCCGCCGCGCCTCTGATCCGTCGCGCCTCCGATCCGTCGATCCGCCGTCCGTCAGGAAAGCGACTCGTCCGCCGAGGCCCGCCCTTGGTGACGAGCTCGGGCAGCAGCTGCTCGGGCGGCGGCTACTCGGGCGGCAGCTGCTCGGGCGGCAGCTGCTCGATGCGCTGGATCTCGGCATGTGGACCTAGCGAGCCCTACAGGCCGCCCTCAGACATCCCGTGCACGGCCGGGATCGTGCCCAGCCGCCCTTTCTGGAAGTCCTCGAACGCCTGCTGAAGCTCTTCCTTGGTATTCATGACGAACGGCCCGTAGTGCGCCATCGGCTCTCGAATGGGCTGTCCGCCGAGGAGGACGATCTCGAGGTCTGGGGTGCGGGAGTCCTGCTTCTCGTTCGCACGGACGGTCAGCGAGGAGCCCTTGCCGAAGACCGCCGTCTGGCCCAGGTGGACCGGGCGGCGCTCCGCACCGACCGAGCCCTCGCCCGCCAGGACGTAGGCCAGCCCGTTGAAGTCCTCGCGCCACGGAAGGTTGATCTCCGCGCCGGGGGCGAGGGTCGCGTGGATCATCGTGATGGGGGTGTGAGTAATGCCGGGACCGGCATGACCGTCCAGCTCACCAGCGATGACGCGCAGCAACGCGCCGCCGTCGGAGGAGGTGAGCAGTTGGACGTTGCCGCCGCGGATGTCCTGGTAGCGCGGGGCCATCATCTTGTCCTTCGCCGGAAGGTTCACCCACAGCTGGAGCCCGTGGAAGAGGCCACCCGACATGACGAGGTGCTCCGGCGGCGCCTCGATGTGCAACAGGCCCGCGCCCGCCGTCATCCACTGCGTATCGCCATTGGTGATGGTGCCGCCACCACCATTGGAGTCCTGGTGGTTGAAGATCCCGTCGATGATGTACGTGACGGTCTCGAAACCGCGGTGCGGGTGCCATGGGGTCCCTTTCGCCTCCCCAGGCTGATACTCCACTTCACCCATCTGATCCATCATGATGAACGGGTCGAGGTGGCGGTAGTGGATCCCCGCGAACGCCCGGCGAACAGGGAAGCCCTCACCTTCGAATCCGCTCGGCGCGGTCGTGACGGCGAGCACGGGACGCGCCACGGCGTCAGCCGACGCGGCCACGCGGGGCAGGGTCAGGGGGTTGTCGACGCTCACAGCAGGCATCTCGTCTCCTCCGCTAGGGGCCAACCGATGTACACCAGCCCCAACCTGATTGAAAGATAAACTATTCCTCGATGCAGCTCCACCCCAGGTAGATCCCCACGCCGACAAAATTAGTTGAACCTTCAACAGGTGTTCTATACTGCGGATATGAGCGAACCACGCTGGCTCGATGCCGACCAACAGCGCGACTGGCGGGCGTTCGTGGACGGCAGCGTCCGGCTGACCGAACTCCTCGATCGCGATCTCAAGACCAAGCACGGTCTGTCGGTGTCGGAGTACGAAATCCTGGTACGGCTGTCCGAAGCCCCCGAGCGCCGTCTCCGCATGGCTGAGCTGGCCGAACACGCAAGCCAGTCACGCAGCCGCCTCTCCCATACCTGCAGCAGGCTCGAGTCCAAAGGACTCGTCTTCCGCGGCGGCTGCCCGAATGACAAACGCGGCGTCTACGCACACCTGACCGACGAGGGCTTCGACGCCCTGGACCGCGCCGCGCGCGACCATGTCGAGACGGTCCGGGACTACTTCATCGACATCATCGACCCCTCCGACCTGGCCGCCATCGGCCGCGCGTTCACCGCAGTGAACAAACGCATTGGCGAGGCAGGCTGACCCCACGCGGCAGCGCACCCAGCCGGCCTCCTCGGCAGCCTTGCGTGCGCGGTCACAGGGTCCGCGGCCTGAGGGTCCGCGGTCAGAGCGTCCGCGGTCAGAGCATGCGCGGTCAGAGGGTCCGCGGCCAAAGCGTGCGCGGTCAGAGGGTGAGGCCGGTGAGGAAGCCGACCGAGACCAGGGTCAGGAAGATCCAGGCGAGCATCATGCCGATCCCGAACGGGCGCCATGAGCCGCCGACCTTCCAGATCAGGAGGCTGCCCAGGCCGAAGGCCAGCAGGAGCAGCGTCATCATCTGCGGCAGCAGGCTCGGACGGCGGCTCATCATGAGCGGAGCCCACATCATGATGACGTCGACGAGGACGAACGTGCCGAATCCCGCCCCGACGACGAGGATGAAGCGGCCGTCGGGCGCTTGCGGGGCCTTGTCCCAGGGCAGCCGGATGCGCGGCGACGAGTCCCTCGCGTTCTCGACTCTGGAGGCCACAGAGAAGATCTCGTCTTCGAGACTCGGGACTTCTTCGAGACTCGGCAGATTTTCGGGCTCCGTCATGCCGGCTCCCTGGGCCGGGGACGCCGGGACGATGCCCGGTGGGGGGTCAGCCAAACAAACGTGGCGCGCGTCCGCCCCCGTCCCCTTGTATGACGGACGTGCTCACAGACGCACCGTAGCGAACCCAAGGTCCAACACGAAAACGGCCTGACGTGCGATCCTGGTGTTATGGCAGGCAGACGGCTACTGCACTCCGCAGCGTTCTTGACCGCCTTCATTTCCGTGACGGCCGGGATGACCGGATGTGGCAACGGATCTGATTCCGAGCCGGGGTCCTCCGCGCCCGCGACGCCTCCCACCGCCACATCGGCGGCGCCTCCGGCGGCACCCTCGCCGAGCAAGACCCCGCCGCGATTCCGCGCCGAGATCAAGAACGTCTCGGCCGCGGACCTGAAGCACTCCTGGCGTAAGGGTTGCCCGGTGAGCCCGTCCGGGCTGCGGATGATCGAGATGACCTACTGGGGCATGGACCGCAAGCCCCACGAGGGCGGAAAGCTGGTCGTCAACGCCAAGGAGGCCAAGGACCTGGTCGGGGTCTTCCGGACGTTGTTCGACAAGCGCTACCCGATCCGGCGCATGGAGCCGGTGGACGTCTACAAGGGAAGCGACTTCGACTCGATCGAGGCCGACAACACCTCGGCGTTCAACTGCCGGGCCGCGACCGGCTCGGGCAACTGGTCACAACACGCGTACGGCCTGGCGATCGACATCAATCCCTGCGAGAACCCCTACGTCACCGCGGGCGGCAAGGTCGCCCACAAGGACTGCGTGAAATACAAGAACCGCGCCAACCGCGACCCGGGCGTGATCCACAAGGGAGACCAGGTCGTGCGGGCGTTCGCGGCGATCGGCTGGGGCTGGGGCGGCGACTGGAGCGGTACGAAGGACTACCAGCACTTCTCTAGCAGCGGCCGCTGAGCCGCCCCCGCCGACGGGGTCCCGCGTGAACGCGGGCGGCGGGCTTGCGATGGGCGAACGCGGGCCGTGGAGCCTGCACTGGGCATGATCGCGGGCCCGGAGGCCTGCGATGGGTGTGAAGGCGGGCCCGGAGGCCTGCGAAGGGCGTGAACGCGGGCCCGGGGCCTGCATTGGGCGTGAACGGGCGTCTGGCCAGCGGGGCGGTCCCGTTCAGGCCGTCATCCGAGGGCGAGTAGGGCGACGACGAGGACCGCGACGATGGCCACCACGGCGACGGCGCCGATGATGAGGCCGATGTTGGGGCCGGACTTCTCGGTCTGGCCCTGCTGCTGAAAGCGCTGGAACTGCTGGGTCGTGCCAGCTGGATCTTGCGGGTTCTGAGACATGGCCCAGAGGGTAACGGATGGTTTATGCAATTTTCATGCCGGATCACCCGATCACTCCACCTCAGCGGCCTTCGTCTCGACCACGAGCTCGTCCCCCTCGGGTGAGAGTTCAAGGTCGGCGATGATCGACGACAGCTCCCCTGAGCGCCTCAGATGCGTTCCCCCGCAAGGGATTTCCGCCGTTCCCCCAGGCAGCTCGCAGTGCCAGATCCGGCGTGCGCTCAACTCCGGCGACGGTACGTCTATACGTACAGGAGCATCTACGGCAATCCAGCCGGCCAGCAGGCTGTTCAGCCTGGCGGTGATCTCCGGGAGCGCTTCCGCCAGGCCTTCAGCCGTGAACCCGTCCTCCTGCAGCGACCTGCCGATGCGATAGACGTCCCTGCTGCCGTGAGGCACGATCCGCGACGACATGATCGCGAGCGTGTCGAAGTCGGGATGCCCTAGCCCGTCGGTCCGGGGAGCACCCTCGCGCCAGCGTGAGGCCAGCGCCGCGTTGAGGGACAGCGCCATCAGATGGCAGGCCGTGTGCCCCGCCGAGAAGGCCCGCCGCCGTTCGGCGTTCACGACCAGCTCGACCTCGGCCTGGACCGGCACGGCCCGTTCGACCACATGGACGACCAGCCAGTGCCATCCCGCGTCGCCCCGCCGGGCCGGGATGTCGTCCCCGAGCAGCAACACGCCCTCGCCCGGCATCCAGCCCGCGTCCTCGACCGCGATCCCGCCGTCGCCCCCGACGGGCATCCCACCGGTCAGGCAGTCGACGACCCGCTGCTCGATGTCGTTCACCTGGAGAAACCCGATGTCTCCAGGCTGGTCCGGCCAGGTGTGGTCGAGCGGGTGGAACGGCGTCTCCTCCGTCACCACGCCGTAGCCACCGTCGTCCAGGGGCGGCGCAGTGAGCACCGTGGAGCGTCCCGACACGGTCCCGGCCGGGAACGTCACGTGAGTCGATCCCCCGATTCCCCCCACGTTCACCGACGCTACCAGCCGAAACGCGGGACGCCCCCGGCAGGCACGGAGCCTGCCAGGGGCGCACAGCCCTGCGGAGAGTGTGGGATTCGAACCCACGACGACTGTCCCCAGCCGTGGTCGCTTTCAAGGCGACTGCACTAGTCCACTATGCGAACTCTCCTGGCCGGAGACCACGATAGCGGTCGTGCACGAGTGGCATCGACTTCATATGGGGTGTGCCCCGGCGCCTTCCTGCCCGGTACCGGGTCGCCGTAGGCCCGGGTTGTCGTACGTCCGGCCTAGCGCGTCCTCACCTGGGTGGCGGCCGCGAAGATCGCCTCCGGGTCGTCCATCGGCGGCCGGATCACGTCAAGGATCATCTTCTTGATCGCTTTGCCTTCGGCGCCCGCGGCCTGGACCTCGCGATTCCAGCCTTGCGTGTAGATCGCTCCGGCCGCGCCGAGGTCGAGGCAGGTGACGTACGGGGAGGGCGCGAAGTCCTTGAGCGGCAGCCCGAGGAGGTCGGCCGCGGCGTTGTGACCAGCCGTTTTACCGAGGGGAGTCGCATATTGGCAGCTCTGGACGGCGACCTGGCCGGACTCGACGCGTGCCGCCGCGGTGTCCCCGGCAGCGAAGATCTCCCCCGACACGCGCAACGCCGCGTCCACCTCCAGGCGGCCCAGGCGGTCACGGACCCCTCCGACCTGGGCGGTCAACGGGCTGGCCTGCATCCCGGCTGTCCACACCACGGCGTCCGTGTCCAGCCTGGTGCCGTCCGACAGCCGCACGTAGCCGTCACCGACCTCCGTCACGGTGACACCGAGCCGCCGTTCCACGCCGACCTCGTCCAACGCCGCCTCGATTTGCGGGCGGGGTCCAGGCCCGAGTTCCGGGCCGACCACCTTGTCACGGTCGATCAGTACGACCTCGCCGCGTTCGGCCAGCTCGGTCGCCACCTCCAGGCCCGTGAAACCCGCGCCCACAACGACCGCCCGGAACGGGGAACGCGTACGCAGGTAGACGTCGAGCCGTCGGGCCGCCTCCAGGGTGTCGACGTCGAACATGCGCTCCGCACCAGGGAAATCAGGGCGAACGAGGTGGCTTCCCGTCGCCAAGATCAGCCGGTCGTAGCCGACCGCCCGCCCGTCGTCGAGCGTCAGCCGGCGGTGCTCGGCGTCGATCCCGGTGACCACGCCGCGCAGGTGATCGACATCGATCGGCCCCAGGAAACGTTTGAGGGGTACCCGCGCCCGATCCGGGTCGGCCTGATGCAGATACGGCCGCAGCACGAGATCCTCATTGGGTGCGATCAACGTGATCCGAAGATCCGCAGTGGCGCTGGACGCAGCGGTGGCGCGGACGTTCGCCGCCGCAGCGGCGCTCCACACCCCGGCGAAACCGCCCCCGATGACAACGATGTGGGACATCCTCATCTCCCTCTCCTTGGAGTTCGCCAGGGAGACAAGACGCGGGCGTCAGGTGTGACCGATGTGCTGAAGTTTCTCCGGATTGGACTGCCGCCGTACGGACACCACGCGGCCGCCCGCGATCTCGAACGTGTCGATTCGCAGGACCTCGCCGCTGGCCCCATAGGTCACCAGGCCCGGCTCGCCGTTGACCTCGACGGCCTTGACTGGGCCGACCCGGCGTTTCTCCACACCGACCAGCAGCGCCGCGACACGAGCGGCACCGCACACGAGCTTGCGGGCAGCCAGGGCCTTGCCGCCGCCATCAGCGATGTAGACGGCCTCGGGATGCAGCACCTTGATGAGCGCGTCCAGGTCACCGGCCTCGGTCGCGACCCTGAACGCGGCGAGCACCCGATCGTGTTCGGCCCGCGGCACCAGCGGACGTTCCCGGGTCTCCGCCACTCGTTGCCGAGCCCGCGAGGCGAGTTTGCGGGTGGCCGCGGGTGAACGGTCCAGGACCTCGGCGATCTGGTCAAAGGGGACGTCGAAGACGTCGTGCAGGACGAACGCGACCCGTTCGGGCGGGGTCAGTTCCTCCATCACGATGAGCATCGCGGTGCCGACCGACTCGTCGACCAGCACCGGTTCGGCCGCGTCGGGCCCGGTCAGCAGCGGCTCGGGCAGCCACGGGCCGACATAGCACTCCCGCCGCACCCGTGCGGACTTCAGGACGTTGTACGAGAGGCGCGCGGCGACCGTGACCAGCCACGCACGCAGGTCGCGGACCGCCGAGAGATCGGCCGAAGACGCGCGCAGCCACACCTCCTGGACCACGTCCTCAGCGTCGGCGACACCGCCGAGCAGCCGGTACGCGACACCGAAGACAGCCGGTCTGTGCCGCTCCCACTCGCCTTCGAGCGCCACCGTCGTCATCGCGCACTCCCCTCACGCCCCGGGGACCTTGTATCCGGGGATGGAGGGCCAGCGGACCGTCATGACGACCGATTCCTCCTCGGCGCACCAGGAGTGATCGACGCCGCGAGCCCAGACCACATAGTCGCCCTGATTCGCCAGAACGACGTCGCCCTCGGGGAACTCCATCCGGAAACGGCCACTGATCAGGACCAGCAGAGCCGTGCGCTTCTCCCCTGTGGCCCACTGTGCACGCCGTTCACCCCGTGGGTGCACGCCCCACTTGATCTCGACCTCGTCGCTGTGCCGAATGTCGCCCTCGGGCTTGAAGTGGCCCAGCAACCAGCCGTTGTCGCCGGCGGCGTCGACGGCGGCCTTCCCCACGTACACCCCATCCATCACGTCCGGTGACGCTAGCCCACCCATCCACCGGACCGTGAATCAGCCCAACGGATCGCGGCTCGGGCGGCGGATCGCGCGTGTGGAGATCGCGCGTTGGGCGGCGGATCGCGGGGCGGGCGGGTCAGGGTACCGGCACGTTAGGGCGAACGTCGGGATCCAGCAGCCGTCCACGGGTGGCGAGCCGGAGCAGCCAAGCTTGGACGAGACCGATGCCGGTTGTCGACAGATAGAAAAGCACGGTGTCGAGAGCCTGGGGCATGTCGCCCAGCAGGCTTTCGAGGCCGGACAACCCGAGCAGGCTTGCCCCCGACAATGGCAACGTCACCACGACGAGCCAGACGCCGATGAGACTCGCGTCCTCATGGTCGACGAAGAGGCTGTCAGCGAGGACCACCAGGGTCACCACGACGACAAGCGTGGCGTAGACGGCTGGGACGATGATCCCGAACCATCCGGTCGAACGGGCAGCGGCGGCTTCCGAAAGTCGTCTGAACATACCTCCATGGTCCGGTGATCCGGCGGCCCCCACCTGAGTACGCATACTCAGATGAGGGCCGGCTAATCACTCGGACGGGCGCTGGTAGGCGAAGCCGTCGCCGACCACGGCCGCCAGCATGAGGTAGGCCTCGCGAGTGGCGGGAGCGAGCTGCTCCAGCGAGACCTCGGCGCCCTCCTCCAGGTGGTCGTCGTAGGGGATCCGGACGACCGCGCGACAGCGGCTCTCGAAGTGGGACTGCAGCTTGTCGAGGTCCACCTGGCTGCGCGTGCGGTTGCGGACCATGGACAGCACGACCACACCGTTGCGAACGAGGTGACCGTGGTCGTGCGCCTCCAACCAGTCCAGGGTCGCACTCGCGGACCGGGCACCGTCCACCGAGGGCGAGCTGACCAGGACAAGCTGGTCGGCCAGTGCGAGCACGCCCGCCATGGCCGAGTGCAGCAGTCCGGTACCGCAGTCGGTGATGCAGACCGAGTAGTACTGCTCCAGCACGACCGCGACCGCGGAGTAGTCCTCGGCGCTGAACGCCTCGCTGACCGCGGGGTCACGGTCGGACGCGAGCACCTCGAGACGCGCCTCGTTCTGCGAGGTGAACGCACGGACGTCGGCGTAACGACTGATCTTGTCGCGGTTGTTGAGCAGGTCGCGGACCGTGGCCGCGGTCTCCAGCCTTACCTTGTCCGACAGTGTGCCGCGGTCGGGGTTGGCGTCCACCGCGATCACCCGGTCACCGCGCATCGACGACAACATCGAGCCCAGGCCGGTCGTGGTCGTGGTCTTGCCCACGCCGCCCTTCAGCGACATGACCGCCACCCGGTGGTGGCCGCCGGCCACGTTGGTGCGGGCCCGCGCGATGAGGTCCTTGCGGCGCATCTCGGCCTGCGACTCGCCCGGGTGGATGCTGCCCGCAGTGGCCTTGTAGACCGCGCGGCGCCACCCGGCCGACGGCGCGATGCGCCGCTCGCCGAGGAGGTTTTCCGAGCTGAGGCTCTCCGGGTCTTGCTGCTGCGGGGGGTACTGATGCTGAGCCTGTGGGTGGCCATATCCATACGGCGCCCCCTGCGGCGGTCCGTGGGGTGGCCCCTGCGGCGGTCCCTGGGGTGGACCTTGCGGAGGCCCCTGCGGCGGCCCTTGGGGCGGTCCGTACGGCTGTCCAGGGGGCGGCGGGTAAGCAGCGGGCTGCCCCTGCGGCGGAGGTGGCCCCTGGACATATCCCTCAGCAGGCCCAGGACCGTACCCCTCAGCGGGCGGCCCTGGCTGGTATCCCTCTGGCGGCCCTGGCTGATAGCCCTCAGGAGGGCCTGGCTGATAGCCCTCAGGAGGGCCTGGCTGATAGCCCTCAGGAGGCCCTGGCTGGTAGCCCTCTGCCGGGCCGGGCGCGTAACCCTCGAATCCCTCAGGCGGCCTTGGCGGGCCAGGCTGATTTCCTTCGGGAGCGCCGGGGTAACCAGCGCCGCCGTATTCCGGTGCGGGATTGCCGGGCGGCCCGTACTGGGGCTCACCTGCAGGCGGACCCAGCGGCTGCGGACCATCCGCGGGCGGATAGGCGTACGGCTGCTGCTGTTGATGAGGGTCGGGTGCGCCGAACTGCTCCGGCGGATAGGGCAGCGGAGCGTGCGGCCCAAATGCCTCCTGCTGAAGCGCCCCTGGACCGTCGTACGGCGGCTGCTGACCGCCCTCGTAAGGACCCTGCGGAACGGACCCGCCGTCGAACTGCGTCTGCTGAGCCGGGTCATACGGAGGCTGCGGCGGCCCACCCTCATAGGGCGGCTGCGGACCACCCCCGTACGGCGGCTGTGACGCGGGCTGCGGACCACCCTCGTACTGCTGCTGCGCGGGACCTTCGTGAGGAGGCTGCCCACCCTGGTTGTTGCCGTCATGAGGAGGCTGCGGAACCTGACCGCCCTCGTACGGCGGCATCTGCGCCGGCTCGTACGACGGGAAAGCGCCATAGGGAGGCGGCAGCATGCCCCCGTCAAAAGGCTGCGGCATAGGACTGCCGTCGTACGGCTGCTGCGGGCCCTCGAACGGCGGGGGAGTCGCGCCATACGGCGGCGGGGCGGGCAGCTCGCCGTAGGGCGGGAAGCCGGGCGGCGGCGGAATCGCACCAGGCTCGGATCCAGGCGGCGGCGGCTGAGCCTGGCCGGTCCCGGCCGGGTCCTGGAACGGCGGCGGCGCGGCCAGCCACGGGTTGAGCTCTGCCTCGGAGGGCGGTGCCTGAGCACCCTGCGGGGGAGGCTGCGTGGTTTCGAGCTCCGGCGCAGGCCCGGCATCCTGCGGGTCGGCGTGCTCGACACCCTGCGGGTCGGCGCGCTCGGCGTCCTGCGACGCTGAGGCCGACTCCGAGGCCGGGGCACCGCCGGAACGCTTGACGACGGTTGTAGGCGTCGCCTCGTCATCGTCGGCTTCGGGAGAAGGCGGTACGGCGGCAGGACCTGTTGCCTCATTGTTCATCGCGTCGAGGGAGGCCAGGCGCTCCTCCAGCGAACGCCCGTCGTGATCGTTCTTTGCCACCGAATTTCTCCCCTCGGCCATGCCTGTGTAGATCAATTCCGGAGTTTGGTCGGCAATAGCCTCACGGCAGGATACCTGTGGTCCTTTACCACGCATCCACAGACGTACGGCCGTTTCCCCCCTGTTTGCCGGGCTTCCTGGCTCCTCCGCGGCCACCACCACCCCCGCGCTCCCCGGTAGCGTGATCTGTATGCACGCCATCGTGATCCGTGAGCCCGGCGAGCCCGATGTTCTGGAGTGGGCAGAGGTCCCCGATCCGGCGCCGGGGCCTGGGCAGGTCCTCCTCGACGTGGTGGCGAGCGCCGTGAACCGGGCTGACGTCATGCAGCGGCTCGGCTTCTATCCGCCCCCGCCGGGCGCGCCCGAGTATCCCGGGCTGGAAGCATCCGGACGCATCGCGGCACTCGGCGAAGGTGTCACCGGCTGGCAGGTCGGCGACGAGGCGTGTGCGCTGCTGGCCGGTGGTGGATATGCCGAACGGGTCGTCGTTCCGGCCAGCCAGCTGCTGCCTGTACCGAAGGGCGTCAACCTCGTTCAGGCCGCCGCGTTGCCTGAGGTCGTCTGCACGGTCTGGTCCAATGTCTTCATGCTTGGCGAGCTGCGGGCCGGGGAGACCTTCCTGGTGCATGGCGGCGGCAGTGGCATCGGCACCATGGCCATCCAGCTCGCTCGGGCGAACGGGGCCAAGGTCGCCTGCACAGTGGGCAGCGACGAGAAGGCTGCCCGCTGCCGTGAACTCGGCGCCGACCTCGTCATCAACTATCGCGAGGACGACTTCGTCATGTCCGGCCCGTACAACGTGATCCTCGACAACATGGGAGCCAAGTATCTGGCCCGCAATGTCGACTCCCTTGCCGCCGACGGCCGCCTGATGGTCATCGGGTTGCAGGGCGGGACGAAGGCGGAGCTGGACATGGGCAAGTTGCTGGGCAAACGAGCCAAGGTGCACGGCACGGGACTCCGGTCTCGTCCGTTGGACCAGAAGGGCGCGATCGTGGCCGCTGTGCGCGAGCACGTGTGGCCGTTGATCGAGTCGGGGGATGTGCGGCCGGTGGTGGACCGCACGCTGCCCATGTCGGACGCTGCCGAGGCCCATCGGATCCTTGAGCGCAGCGACCACATCGGCAAGATTCTGCTGACCGTGTGAAACTGGAGACATCATGAACGAGCCTTCGAACAACCAGTCCGAGCAGGAGCCTCAGGTTCTCGTGGTCGGCCCGAACGGCATCGCGCTCGAAGGGCCCGGGGACAGCGACGGCGACGAAAAATCGATCACCGACATGGTCGAGCAGCCCGCCAAGGTCATGCGGATCGGCGGCATGATCCGGCAGCTCCTCGAAGAGGTGAAGTCCGCTCCCCTCGACGAGGCGAGCCGTGCCCGCCTGCGCGAGATCCACAAGTCGTCGATAAAGGAACTCGAGGACGGTCTGGCTCCGGAGCTGGTCGAGGAGCTCGAACGTCTCTCGCTGCCGTTCACCGACGGCACGGTGCCGAGCGAGTCGGAGCTGCGCATCGCCCAGGCCCAGCTCGTCGGCTGGCTGGAGGGCCTCTTCCACGGCATCCAGACCACGCTGTTCGCCCAGCAGATGGCCGCCCGCGCGCAGCTTGAGCAGATGCGCCGCGCCCTCCCCGCCGGGATGATCCCGCCCGAAGCAGCCGAAGAGAACCCCCGCCACTCCGGCCCCTACCTGTAAGGGCTCCTGACTCACCTCGGGAGCGCGGTAGAGCGATCTGTCGTGCGGTCCATGGCCGAGGTAACGCCCATGACGACGCCGTGCGCGCCGTGCGCATCTGGGCGCGCTACGACGACACCGACGACACCGAGGAAGGCCCGTGCGTCTGGGAGAGCGCCCGCGAGGGCGAAGCTCTCCCCCCGACGTTTGGCACGGCTGGTAATCCAGCCAACCAGCGCGCCAAGCGCCACCTCCGGTCGGTCGAAGGCCGGTGTCGGTCGATGGCCGGTGGGTCCACCACCGCGCGGTCACAGTCCCTGGCGCACGGGCCCGCCCTCGGCCAGCGGCCGGTAGCCCGGAAGCCGGTCAGGCTATCGGTCGATTCGGACCTTCGGGCCGCAGTCGCTGATGTCCTGGTTGCCGCGGCAGATCATCAGTCTCGCCGAGGTCAGCATGCTGGCGTCCTGCCGAATGTTGACCGGCGCAGATCCGGGGCCGCACAAGGTGGCGTGCTTGACGTGGAAGTAGGAGAAGTCGACGGTCCAAACGCCCCAGAGCGTGAAGCACTCGGAGCTGGTGTTCTCCAGGTTGCCCTGGGCCATCAGGTAGCCGTTCTCGTACCACCTGGTGCCTGAGGCGGTGGCCGTCCCGTGGCCGGCTGACCAGGGAGTCGGGTCTGCCTTGCCGGTTTCGGCCGCAGCAGGCGGCATCGACACCGACAGGCCAGCCAGAAGGGTCGTCACACAGAGGATCGCCCAACGCGCTCTCATGCTTGCCTCCACTCTGTCCGCAGGCGGTGACTCACCTGCTCTCCGATCTCCGATCGCTTGAATCTATGAGCGGACCCACGACGGGACCATCCCTGAATGGACGCCCCATCGGGCATGCCCGACCAGCTCAGGGGCGGTTGTGCGCGGGTGATCTGCGGCTTCCACGGCTCGAACTCCAACACCGCTAGCGCGAGCTCTTAACTCGCCCAGCACCGCCGACCGCTCGCCGTACTCGCGTCCGGTGAGCCGGCTAGCCACCGCGCCAAGGACGCCGATATGCGGTCCGTCGACGTGCGAACGTCGTGGCGTTCGCAGCATCGTTCGTGCCGTCGACAGGACACGGCCGCCAAGCACCCCTCCGCCCCGGGCGATACCGCGTCAGGGGAAGAGCCGTTCCAGGACTTGGGCTACGCCGTCGTCGTCGTTGCGGGCGGTGGTGCCGGTGACGGCCGCCAGGACGAGCGGGTGGGCGTTCGCGACGCCGTACGACGTTCCCGCCCAGGTGAGCATCGGCAGGTCGTTCGGCATGTCACCGAACGCGACGACGTCGGCCGCGGTGATCTGGTGTTCGGCGCAAAACTCAGCCAGCGCGCTGGCCTTCGTCACACCCTGGGCGCTCATCTCCAGCAGCCCGCGTCCCGATGAGTGGGTGACGGTCACGAGGTCGCCGACGGCCTTCTCGGCCTTCTCGGCCAGCGAGTCGGGATCGGCGTTCGGATGGAAGGCGAGCAGCTTGGTGCCGCCTCGGCTGACCAGGGTCTCGCCGTCGACCGGCCGCCCGCCGAGCGCCTCGGCGTCCCAGCGGCCCAGGTTGTAGCGGGCCTCGAAGACGAAGCCGGTCGGATATTCGACCGCGAACCGCAGCTCGGGGACGGCGGCGCGCAGCCGTTCCACCGCCTTGGCGATCACGTCGGGCTCGATCATGTGGGAACGGACGACGGTCTCGGTGTGCAAGTCGTAGACCACGGCTCCGTTGGCGCAGATAGCGATGCCGTTGTGGTCGACCGCGTTCGCGATCTCGTGCATCCAGCGCGGCGGGCGGCCGGTGACCATGACGAGCGTCGCACCGGCACGTTCCACGCGTGCGAGGGCGGCGACGGTACGGGCAGAGATGGTCCCGTCGGAGCGCACGATCGTGCCGTCGAGATCCGTGGCGATCAGCCGCGGCGTGACATCAGACATGACACCTACAGTCTCGCCGCATTTTGATCTTCCTCGCATCCCCGCGCCCCATCCGCAGCGGAAACCCACCCTAGGCGACTCGATCGCCCCATAGCTCACAACGGACCTTTTCCCCGAGCAGGCCCCAGGCGACTTCCCGGGCAGGCCCCAGGCGACCAACCATGCGGATCCGACAAGCAGACCCAGGAACCAGGCGAGCTCAGCAGGCGCGCGAAAGGCCCCGCCGATATCAAGCTTCGGCGGGGCCTGCGCGTTCGTCAGCGCTTGATCGGCTCCAGGACCTCCAGGCCCAGATACTTCTGCAGGGCCTTGGGCACCCGCACCGAACCGTCGGCCTGCTGGTGGTTCTCCAGGATCGCGACGATCCACCGGGTCGTGGCCAGCGTGCCGTTGAGCGTGGCGACCGGCTGGGTCTTGCCGTTGCCGTCGCGGTGCCGGACCGCCAGGCGCCGCGCCTGGAACTCGGTGCAGTTGGAGGTCGAGGTGACCTCGCGGAAGGCGTTCTGGGTCGGCACCCATGCCTCGCAGTCGAACTTGCGCGCCGCGCTCGCGCCCAGATCACCGGCCGCGACGTCGATCACGCGGTACGGCAGCTCGACCTTGGCGAGCATCTCCTTCTCCCAGTTGAGGAGCCGGAGGTGTTCCTCGTGCGAGTCCGCCGGGTCGCAGTAGGAGAACATCTCGACCTTGTCGAACTGGTGCACCCGGATGATCCCCCGGGTGTCCTTGCCGTACGACCCGGCCTCGCGGCGGAAGCACGACGACCAGCCCACGTACCGTCGCGGCAGCGCGTCGATGATCTCGTTCATGTGGTAGGCCGCCAGCGGCACCTCGGAGGTGCCCACCAGATAGAGGTCGTCCTGCGGCAGCTGGTAGACCTCCGCGGCGTGGGCGCCCAGAAACCCGGTGCCCTCCATCGCCTCCGGCTTGACCAGCACCGGCGGGTACATCGGCACGAAGCCGGCCTCGATCGCCTGCTCCATCGCCAGGTTGAGCAGCGCCAGCTGGAGCCGCGCGCCCACCCCGGTCATGTAGTAGAAGCGCGCCCCCGAGACCTTGGCGCCGCGTTCCATGTCGATGGCGCCGAGGCCTTCGCCGAGCTCCAAGTGGTCTCTGGGCTCGAAGTCGAACGTGGGGATCTCACCCACGTGCTCCAGCGTGACGAAGTCCTGCTCGCCACCCGCCGGGGCGCCGTCCTCGATGACGTTCGGCACCACCTTGAGCACCGCGTCGAGCTCCGCCGCCAGCCGGTCCGCCGCGGCCTCGGCCTCCTTGACCTGCTGCGCCAGCTCCTTGGCCCGCGCCAGCAGCGCCTGCCGCTCGTCGCCCTGGGCCTTGGACACCGACTTGCCGAAACTCTTCTGCTCGGCGCGCAGCGACTCGAAGCTGGTCAGCGCGGAACGTCGCCGCTCGTCCAGGTCGAGCAGCGTGTCAACGACGGCCTCATCCTCGCCGCGGGCGCGCTGGGACGCGCGCAGCCGCTCGGGATCCTCTCGAAGAGCTCGCAGGTCAATCACAGACCCGAGGCTACCGGCCCCGGCACCCCCTCCGCGCGCGAGTATCGCCCTACGGCACCGGCCGTTCGGCCTGGGAACGCCGGACGCGCTGGATCCGCTCGTGGATCATCACACTCCCGACGAACACGACACCGCCGAGGCTCACCGCCAGCCACATCAGATCCGGATCCAGCCGGGCCACCACCATCCCGACCAGCACGCTGAGGATGACGCTGTTGACCACGCTGACCATTCCGGCGACGGTGAGCAACATCTGCCCCCGCGCCACCCGCATCCCGCTGCTCCGCAGCACCGCTCCGACCTCATCGCTGTCGGCCGCCGGCGCCATGTAGTCCGCGAGGCCCGGCGCGATCTCGAAGTACAGCCGCCGGAGCCGGTTCATGCGCTGCGCGGCCTGAACGTCCTCGATCGAGATCTGCAACGTCCGATCAAACGTCACCACGCCCAGAAAGAACAACGACAGGAACGTCACGGCGCCGAAAACAGCGAACGATCCACCGAAGTCGGTCACCTGCCCGGCGAAGCTTAACGCCACCAACGCCGTCGACACCGTGCCCAGGAACATGCTGGCTCGCCCGACCGCCTCCGAGGTCGTGGACGACCGGACGGACTGCAGGTTGAAATGCTCGGTCGTGATAATTGACAGCACCGTGTTGGGGTCGGCGTCGCCGAGGGGGGATTTATCGCTCATCCCCGGAGCATGCCACCCGGGGACAATTCACCGCGATCCATACGCCAACAGCGCAAACGCGGGCAGCGAAACCGTTCCGTCGCCCACCGCGTACCGACCGATGATCTCGTCGTACGCCGCCTTCACCGCCGCGACCACATCCGGGCTCTGCCGGCTGAGGATCACCGCGTTCGACCCCACCTTGGCCACTACGCCGGTCTCCCACCACTCCTCGGGGTCGACGACGTGCTCCCAGTTGACCTCGTCGACCCCGGCGTCCTCGAACCCCGCCCCTGCCACCAGTTCCCTGAACGCCTCAGGCTCCCCGTACTCCATGAAGGGCGTCACCGGGATGTCCTCGGGCCACGGCACGCCCACCACCTCCATCGCGTCCCGTACGACGGCCAGCGCCCCGCTCGCCGGCATCCGCCAGCAGGTCAGCGCCAGCCGCCCGCTCGGCCGCAGCACCCGCCGCAGCTCCGTCAGCGCCGCCCCGGGCTCCCCCACATGGTTGATCACGAAGTTGCCCACAACCCCGTCGAACGTCTCGTCCCCGAACGGAGTCTCCGGCAGCACCGCGACCCGCACGTCCGCCCCCGGAACGTTCCGCTCCGCCGTCTCGGCCATCCCCGGCTCCGCGTCGATCGCCGAGACCTTGGCCCCCCGCCGGACCGCACCCGCAGCCACGACCCCGGGACCGGTCCCCACGTCCAGCACCCGAGTCCCGGCCCCAACCCCCGCCGCGTCCAGCAGCGGCTCCACCGTGTACGGGGTCAGCCGAGCAAACCCCCGCTCATACGCCGGCGCCCGCCCAGCCCAGAGGTCGCGCTCGTAAGCATCAAAGTCCACCATGCAAAGCAGGCTATGCCCGCCCCACCGAGCCCCAAAAGACGCGGACCGCCCAACCAAACGGCCCGCGCCCAAGCCCTACCGAACGTCCACGTAATCGCTCGCGCTTCGCACGCCAAGGCAAGAGGAGTCACCCTGGTAGGTCACCAGCCAAGCTCCATCGCGGGATGCCTTGAGCGGCTTGTGGAATCCCCCGTAACGACCGGTCTTCACCGCAGCCATCCGCGTCCACTTCGAGGTGCCGTTGGCCTTGAAGTAGACGTGAACGGTGGCGCCCGAGAGTGGCTTCCACGTACCGCTGAAGTACTGCTTGAGCTGCCCCTGGACCGCGAACATCCGGCCCTTCTTGACCGGCTCCGGCGAAGCGTCGAAACCAGTGATCGAAGTGCGGTGCTTGACGTTCACATAGCGGACCGCGGAGCGCGCGCTGAAGTCATTTCCGAACTCAGGGTCATAGTCGAGCCGCCAAAACCCGTCGCGCGGCACTCTCGCAGAGATGGAGACGAAGCCCTGTGGCCCCGTCAGGCCGTTGGCCTCGACACCCCAGCGCTTCCCATCGGGGGAGAACAACAGGGACATCGGGCCAGCGGACACGGGTGACCATGTGGCGTCCGCCTTGAGCCGCCGGATCTGCGCCTTGACGGTCAATCGGTCACCGGCAGCGGTCGGCTGCGCCGCGAAGGTCATACCGCTCACAGCCGTGCGGTGTGCGGCCGGCGTCGAAGCCCTCGCAAACCCGCGCTCATAGCCCGGTGCCTCGGGAGCGGCGCCATGGTTGTTGAAGTAGGCACGCCATTCGCCCACGCCAGTGGTGATCGTAGAGAACTCGAAGTCGCCGTCGGCATCGGTCTTCACCGGGTGAGCGACGCCCGCACGCCCACTCGCCTCCCAGAACTGGAGCACCACGGTCATCCCGGCGATCCCGGTGCCGACGCCGTTCCCGGTCCAGCGCCGGAGCCTGCCTCTGACGAGGAGCTTCTCGCCGATGACGCCCGATCCCGATACCTCGGCGAAAAGCCGGGTGGACACAAGCCGGTAGCCCGCATTGACCGTGTGATATGCCTCCCCGTAGGGGGCACCCGGGCTGGTCCAGAGATAAAGGCTCGGGTTCTCTGGGGCTATACGAGTCCTCAGGTTGAACCGGCCGTCGGGATTCGTCACCGCTGTGGAGCCGTCGGCGTTCCCAGTGTTCACTCGGGCCTCGGACACCGGCTGCCGGGTTCCCTCCCCGTCGATGTGCACAAGCCTTCCAGTCACGGTGACATCGGGATGTTCGACGTCCGCATGGGACCGATCGGTGGTGACCTCGACGAGGTTGATCTTCAGCCGCTTGTGGAGGGGCCGTTCCATCACCCGGTCGGTTCTGGTGCCGTCCGCATCCACCGCACTGATCTCGACCCGATATTTGGCCACCGGTGGATCCACATAGCGGTCCGACCTCCAGACGCTCGTACCGTCGGAAGCGCTCGTGCGGGTGAAGTCCGTAAGGCTCAGGGCGGGGTCGCTCGCACCTTCCGCATAGAGACGCGCCTCTACACGAGAGATCTCACGGTCCGACGAGACACGGGCGATGAGTCGGAACGGCTCGTCGTAGAACGTTCGCCGCGACCCACTCTCGACGAGAGCCTCGTAGCTGACGATGGTCGTTTCCGCCCGGGTGGCGGCCAGCACAGTCCCCTCTGCTGTCGCCGAGACGCACAAGACAACCAACACTGCGGCCCAGAGGTTCAGGACCCTACGCAATTGCGTCTCCATCTTCGATGTTGAGGTCAACTAGCGAACGGCCACGTAATGGCCAGGGCTTACTTGTTCAGACGTCACCGGACGTCGACGTGGTCGGTGGTGCTCCAAACGCCGAGGTAGGCGGTGCCGCCCTTGTAGGCGGCCTGCCACGTGCCGTCGCGGGAGGCCTTGAACCCCTTCCTGAACGAGCCGTCGCGGCCCGTCTTGACCACAGCCATGCGGATCCACTGAGAGGTTCCATTGGCCTTGAAGTACACGTAGACCTTCGCGCCGGGGCCCGGCCTCCAGGAGCCGACGTGACGGTTGAGCTTGCCTGAGATCGTCAGCGTGCGGCCCTTCTTGACCGGCTCGGGAGAGGCGTTGAACGAGGTGAAAGCCGTCCGGTGGCGCACGTCGACGAACGTCGGGGCGCTGGGGCCCGGGAGGTAGCGGTGGGGGTCGTCGACGATGACACGCCAGTAGCCGTCCCTGTCCGCGACGGGAGCGAGCTTGAAGTCGCCCTTCGCGTCGGCGGTCCCGGCTGAGCGCGTGCGCCAGGTCCGCTTGTCGGTGGAGAACTGCGCCTCCACCCGCGCGCCCGGAGCAATTTCCGCAGAGCCGTCGACGCCTTGGCGGAGGACCCTGCCTCGCACGTTCAGCCGTGCGCCGTGGCCGACGGGCCGTGGCGTCACAGCGAGATTCGTCAGGCGGGGTCGATAGCGGAGAGCGAAAGCGCCTTCGTCCGGCAGGTTCAGCCGTGTGGGCACGAACGACTCTCCGTACGGCTCATAAACGAGGACCATCTTCGCCTGGGCGCGGGCCTTCAGGTGGAACGTGCCCTTGCGAGGGGTGTACTGAGCGGTGATGAGTTTCTGGCCCGAGCCGTCCCTGAGCTGGACGTGTCCTCCCACAAGGGGGACCCATTCGCCGGTGGACGACTTGCGTTCGAGTGTGCCCGTGACGATGATGGGCTGGCCGACCACGGTGGGCTTCCAGTCGAGGGCGGCGCGCAGTCGCGTCTCCGCATGGGCCACGGTCACCGTCCGAGCGGCATACTCGGCGAGGTAGTGGTCAGCGGTCCCGTCGAATGTCATGGTCACCTGACCGCTGCGCCTCTTGAAGACAGAGCCGCTGAACTCCCCGTCCGCGCCGGTCGTCTTCGTCCTGACGATCCCGTCGCTCTTGAACACGACCGGGACTCCGGCGACCGGGCGTTCGTCGCCCTCGCGGTCCTTGTAGATCAGGCGCCCCCGGAAGGTGAGCGGGCCGTGGTCGACACTGAGGGGGTTGGGCGTGACGGTGAATTCGCTGAAGTGCGTCTCGGCCCAAGTGTGGATGCCGCCGGGGAACCTCTTGGTGACCTTGGCACCGGAGGCGTCCTGCGCCTCGACGGTGGCATCGGCCCTGCCCCAAGGCAGTTCCACCGGCTTGGCGCTGCGCCAGGCTCCCTGGCGCGCGGTGCCCGAATACAGGGCGAAGTCATCGACGTAGGTCACGGGCTGGGTGGCCCCCGCCGGAGTGATCCAGACCTTGACCTGGGTGACGTCGTGACCCGACGCGACGCTGACAGTGAGCGGGCTGGACCAGCCGTAGTACTCGTACCGGCTTACCGGGTAGACGGTCAGGTCCTCGGCGGAGGCGGGCGCCGGCGGCATGGCGACGGACGCCACGACAAGGACGACGAGAAGGGTGAAGAGCCTCCGCACCATGACCTCCATGCTTGTGATCGGCATGAAGATGACGTTGGGGCCCTATGCGGGGTTGACATCCGGATGATCACGAAGTGATCACTTGGGTCAGGGTTCGGGGTGGCCTTGGCGGATGGCGGTCAGCCAGGCGGCCGCCTCGGTGAAGTCGGCGTCGTGGGTGCCGCGGCGGATCTCGGGGCGGACCTGGTCGGCGCGGGAATAAGAGCCGAGGAAGCGGACGTCGGCGACGACGCGGCGGAGGCCCATGAGGGCCTCGCCCACGCGGGCGTCCTCGACGTGGCCCTCGAAGTCCATCCAGAAGAGGTAGGAACCCAGGCCGGCGCCGGTGGGGCGGGACTGGATGAGCGTCAGGTTGATGCCGCGCATCGCGAACTCGTTGAGGATCTCCAGGAGAGCGCCCGGGTGGTCCTCGCCGATGAACGCGGCGACGGTGGTGCGGTCGGTGCCGCTGGGGGCGGGAGGAGCGCACGGGCGGCGGAGCTCGACGAAGCGGGTGACGGCGTCGGCGACGTCGTGGATGTCCTCGGCGAGGATCCCGAGGCCGTAGCGGGCGGCGGCGAACGAGCCGGCGAGGGCGGCGTCGTAGTGGCCGTCGGCGACGTGCTGGGCGGCCTCGGCGTTGGAGGTGGCGGCGCGCCACTCGGCGTCGGGGATGTGCTCGGCCAGCCAGCGGCGGCACTGCGGCTGGGCGTGCGGGTGGGAGGCGACCGTCTTGATGTCGCCGAAGTCGGTGCCGGGCCGGACGAGGAGGGCGAACGAGACCGGGAGGTGGATCTCGGAGACGATCTGCAGCGGGTCGCCCATGGCCAGCTCGTCGAGGGTGGTCGGGACCGAGCCCTCGACGGAGTTTTCCAAGGCCACGACGGCCGCGTCCACGTCGTCGCGGCGGAGCGCGTCGAGGGCGGCGGGCACGGTGGCGTAGGGAAGGTGCTCGGCGCCGGCGGCATCCGGCAGGGAGCGCAGCGCAGCTTCCGTGAAGGTGCCTTGAGGCCCGAGATACGCGTATCGCATGAACGTCTACTCCTCCGCCTGTGCGACCGCACGGCGGGTGTGAGGCAGGAATCGAGTCGAGATGACCCCGTGATGGAGATGACCCAGTGTACGCGTCAGGTCTGCGGGGACGGTGTCCGGCCGAAGTCGGGCAGCGGGTCGTCCATCGTGACCACCGGGCCCTTGCCGAGCCGGGCGGCGCGGAGGACCTGGTTCTCCTCGGGGGACAACGATTCGACCGCGTGGCCGTCCCGCACGACCTTGGCGTACGTACGGGTCTCGGTACGGCCGTTGATCGAGCTGATCACGACGCCGTCGCCGGCGGCGTTGATCAGGGCGAGCGAGAACGATCGGTGCCCCGACATCTCCTTGAGGGCGTCGTAGTGCACGATGGCGAGATCGCGCAGCGCCTGGTGGTCCACCGGGCTGCTGGCGACCTTCAACTGCCGCCGGAGCGCGCCCGCGCATTCCTCGACGACTTGGTTGACCCTGTTATGGGCCACCACCGCGATGGACAGCCCGGCCACCCCGGCAACCAATCCGGCGACGGCCACCGCGACAAGCATCACGGGGTGAGCGTACCGACCGGAGGCTCCGATCGAGAAGAATCTGGCCGATCCTTGGCCGCAACCAGCCGATTGACCAGCCAGATCCCCAGAACCACGATCATGGCGACGGCCGCCAGACCGAAGGCGTCCTGGACGATCCGGCCGAAGAAACGTGTGATGAGGAGGTGGTTGGTGCCCGACATCGCGGCGCCGTACCAGGGGAGCGGGAACAGGAAATAGATCCAGAGCCCCGCGGCGACCAGACATCTTCGCGCGTCCCGCCCGTCCCCGGCCAAAGCGCCGAGCACCGCGATCATCCAGACGAGATGGTGCATCCAGCCGACAGGGGACAGCAGGACCGACAACAGGCCGGTGATCGCGATGCCGGCGAGCAGCAGGCTGTAGGCCCCGGGACCGGCGGCCGGGTCGGCTGCCCGCATCAGGTCCGTGCCGTTGAACGGGCGGAGGGCGCTGGACGCGGCCAGGTCGCCGGCGGCGAAGGTGGCACGGCGGGCGAACTTGAACCCCGCGTACCCCACGGCCAGCAGGAAGATGAGCCAGATCAGCGACCGCACCGGGCTCTCGGGGATGATCCGCGCGATCATCCCGTTGAGCGCCTGGTTGGTGGTGGCGGTGATCGATCCGGTCCGTTCGCCGCCCTCCAGAAGTGCCCCGAACCAGAAGTCGACCGAGTCTGACGGCAACAGCGCGAACGCGCCGAGGGTCGCGGCCACGGCGGTCAGCACCGCGTTGCGCAGCGCGTCCCAGCGGCCGGTGATCAGGAAGTAGATCAGGAAGACGCCGGGCACCAGTTTGATCGCGATGGCGATGCCGACCAGCGCGCCGCGCGGCCAGCGGGCGGAACGGGCCGCGCAGTCGGCCAGGCACAGCGCCATCAGGAAGAACCCGACCTGCCCGAACCGCATCTGGTCGTACGAGGGCCACATCCAGGCGCCCGCCCCGACGAGCGCGCCGACCGCGACGGGCGTCCAGCGCCCGGCACGCCGGATCAGGTCGCGGAACGCGTAGCAGATGATGATCGCCAACGCCGCGTACATGAAGACCGTCCACAGCCCCTGGGCCGCTCGCCAGGGCAGCAGCGTGAACGGCACGGCCAGCAGGGCGGCGAACGGCGGGTAGGTGAACGGCAACAACTGCGGCGGCTGCGTCAGCACCTCGTACAGCGGTGCGCCGCGCAGGATCGCGGCCCCGCCGTCCCGGTAGACCTCCAGGTCGACCATGCGCTGGTCAGGCGGGTTGGTCAGCCAGTGCACGACGATCGGCGTGATCGCCGCCACTGCGAGGGCGACACCCGCGAGCAGGATCAGAAGATCCGCTGGGCCGCCCTGCCGCCGGGGTGCACGCGGCGGGAGGGCTCCCCCGCGAACGCCGTTGCCTGCACGCATGTACCCATCCTGGCGTAAGCCGCCCACTACCCTTGACGCATGGCGCAACGGGGGGCGGAAATCGGCATGTACAGAGCCTCCGTGGTCAGATGCATGATCGCACTGGCCGCGCTGCTCGGGGTGGGCACGCTGATCGTTCTCCCGTCGTCACCCTCGCACGCAACCACCGCTTCCGGCCCGCCCACCGCCTCCGGCTCAGGCTCCAACTCCGGTGCGGCGGCACCTTCGCCCACCGTGATCATCGGGGTCCCCGGGTTGCGGTGGAACGACATCACCGAGAAGGACACCCCGGCGCTCTGGGGCCTGACCGGCAAGGGCGGCGCGGGCGCGCTCAGCGTGCGCACGACCCGTCCCAACACGTGCCCGATGGACGGATGGCTGACGCTGTCCGCCGGCCAGCGGGCAAGGCTCGTGAACGCCGACTGCGCACTGCCGTCGGTTCCCGTCGTCGCCCCCCAGACCTCCGGCGGCGTGACGCCTCCCCCGGGCGGGGCCCTCGCCCCCGGCTGGCCGTCGATCAAGGACGACAACGCCGACAGCTCGTACCACGCCCAGGTCGGGCTCCTCGGCGACGCCGTGCACAAGGGCGGCCAGTGCACGACCGCGGTCGGGCCGGGCGCGGTCTTCGGGCTGGCCGACGGCTCCGGCAAGGTCGACCACTACGTGGCCTCGGCCGACAAGGCCACCGCCGCCGACTGGACCAGGTGCTCGCTCACCGCCGTCGACGTGGACGACGTCTTCCGCGTCTTCATGTCGGCGGGGGTCGACGCCGAGGGCGTCCAGGTCCCGGTCACAGCCGCCAAACGCAGCGAGGCCGCGGCCATCGCCGACCGGCACGTCGCCAAGGTCCTGGCCGGGATCCCGGCGAACGCGACGGTGCTGGTCGCCGGCCTCGCCGACGTCGGGGTCAAGGCCCATCTCCGCGTCGCCATCGCCAGCGGCCCCGCATACGGGCCGGGCATCCTCACGTCGCCCGCCACCCGCCAGAGCGCCCTGGTCACGCTGACCGACCTCACCACGACCACGCTGCACCTCCTCGGGCTTCCCAAGCCCCAGGACGCCGTCGGGTCGGTGTGGAAGAACGAGTCCAGCAAGGACACGGCCGCCGAAAAGATCGACGGGCTCACGGAGCAGGACACCGCGGCGCAGGCGATCCACAATGTCCAGGGCCTGTACTTCTGGGTGCTGGGTGGCGCGCAGCTCATCGTGTTCGGGGTGGCGGCGCTGGTGTTGCGCCGCCGCCGGCACGCGCCCGGGTCCCGAGCCAGGATCCTGGGCGGCATGAGGATCATGGCGCTGTTCGGGGGATCGGTGCCGTGCGCCTCGTTCCTCTCCGGGCTCGTCCCGTGGTGGAAGGCGGGTCACCCGTCGCCCCTCCTCGTCCTGACCGTGCTCGCGTTCAGCGCGCTGCTGACCGCGCTCTCGCTGGCCGGTCCGTGGCGGCGGTCGGTGACCGCTCCCAGCCTGGTGATCGCCGCGGTGACCGCGCTGGTTCTGGCGGTGGACGTGATGACCGGGTCGCGGCTGCAGATCGACACACTGATGGGCTACACCGCCACGGTCGCAGGACGCTTCTACGGCTTCGGCAACCAGGCGTTCTCACTGTTCGCGGTGGCGTCGATCCTCACGGCGGCATGGCTGGCCGAATACCCGCTCCGCGACGGCCGCCGGTTCGCCGCCGTCGCAGCCGTCGCGGGGGTCGGCGTGCTGGCGGTGGCGGTCGACGGCCTGCCCGCCTGGGGTGCCGACTTCGGCGGCGTGCTGGCGCTGGTGCCGTCGTTCGCGATCCTCGGCCTGCTGATCTCGGGCCGCCGGGTGTCGGCTGTCAAGGTGGGGTTGTTCTGCCTGGTGGCGGCGGCGTTGGTGCTGCTGATCTCGTACGTGAACGCGCAGAGCGCCAACCCGACCCACCTCGGCCGGTTCTGGCAGGACCTGGTCAACGGGGACGCCTGGGGCATCGTCGCCCGCAAGTTCACGTCGATGGTGGGCAGCATCGAACGCCTGCCCTACACGATCGCCGTGGCGATCGCGGTCGGCTTCCTCTTCTTCGTGCTCATCCGGCCGACGGGCCGCCAGGCCTCGCTGATGGAACGGGCGTACGCGCGCAGCGAGACCATGCGCCCGGCGCTGATCTGCTCGCTGACCGTGGGCGTGATCGGCACGCTGGTGAACGACTCCGGCGTGGTGATCATCTCGGTCGCGTTCAGCCTCGCGATCCCGCTGATGCTCGCGGGGAGCATCCGGGCGCTGGAGCTGGACTCCCGGAACGGCGGCACTCCCGGACCAGAACGATCAGAAGCCCGGTCAGCACCAGCGGGATGACCACCGGCCGGACCACGGTGAACAACCACGACAGCCCGCCCGGCAGACCGATCAGCTTGGGATCGCGCGCAGGCAGGTAGGCGAGGCTCAGCGCGCCCGTGTGCGCCAGCAGGATCCAGTCGAACCGCGACCACGGCAGGAACGCGAGCACCGCCCAGCCGAACCCGTCGTACCAGGGCAGCTCGTACGGCGCGGCGAACAGCCACGCCAACACCAGCGCGGCCGCGATCCGCCTGCTCTCCTCCACGTCCCCGCCGCGCGGAAGGCCACGAGCGAGCAGCCAGACCAGCGCCACCGTCAGGGCAAAGAAGCCGATCTTGATGATCGTGCGCTGGCCGCCCTTGCCCAGCAGCATGTCCACCAGATGCCAGGGGGTCGCGAACGAGACCATGTTGCTGGCCCTCTCAAGCTGGTCGAACGCGTGCGGTCCCGCCAGCGTGAACGCGACCAGCGCCACACCCCCAGCCGCCCCGAAAAGCGCCACCAACCGAAGCAACGCCCCCCGATCCACCCCCCACAGTCCATCCACGCGCCCCCGCACGCCGCGCCCCCGCACAGCACGGCGCGCCAGGACCCAGGCTGGTCCTCCGCCCACTAGGGCGGCGGGCAGTTTGATTGCGGCTCCCGCTCCCACGAGAGCGCCGGTGGCCAGTACGCGCAGCACGCCCACCGCGCCCTTGCGCCCACGGCTGGCCGAGTAGAGCGCCACGGCGGCCACCATGGGCGCGATCGCCAAGACGTCGTTGTGCGCACCTGCGACCAGGTGAAAGAGCAGCAGCGGGTTGCACGTCCACAGCAGGACCCCCCGCAGCCGCCGCTGCGGGCCTCCGGCGCTCCGGTAGAGGATCACCGCCGTGATCACGAAGGCCAGCGCGTTGGTGAACGACAACACGAAGACGGTCAGCCGCATCGACCCGCCGCCGATCCAGGACGCGAACGCCTCCTGGGCGGTGGCGATCGGCCCGTAGACCGACGGGGTCGTCCGCCACTCCTCGACCGCGCCGATCACCGGGTCGCCGGAAAGATCCACTGCCTGTGTCGTGTACGGGTCGTGCCCGGTGGCCGCCATACGCCCGTACGCGGCGTAGTTGAGGTGGTCACTGGAGCCGATGGGCGGCGCGAGGGTGAACGCCGCCGTCACGAGCAAACCCGCGATGAGCAGCGGGAACGGCCGGGGACGCCAGCCGCGCTGGACGGCGGTGAAGCAGAGCCCCAGGCCCGCCACCCCCGCCACGATCCCCACGACCACCAGGCCGATCACGAGATAGGGCGAGGGGTGGACCGTGAGCGAGTACGGAGGTTGCCCCGGCTCGCCGGGCAGCGCGGGCTCCATGGCGGACGGGCCGAGCAGGGCCGTCAGCAGGAAGCACCCGACGCTCCCCCCGATGGAGATCAGCCCGGCCGTGCCCAGGCTGCGGGGATCCCGTCCGGCAGAGGTCACGGGCGGCGGCCGAGGAGCCGGCCCACCCGTCCGACCACGGCGGGATCACGGACGGCCAGCGCGCGCGCCACGTCGCGGAACTGCCGCGCGCGATGCACCTGGGACCGCCAGTCCGTCCCAGTGGCGCGGTGCGCGAGAGGCACCTCGACCTCCCTCACCCGGAATCCCTGGCGCAGCAGGTCGATGGTGAGGGCGGTCTCCACGCCGAATCCGGCGGCGAGCGGCTGGCCGGCCTCGAACGCGGCCCGGGTCAGGCAGCGCTGCCCGTTCAGCGGCGCGGTCGCCGTCCAGCCCGTCGCCCGCCGGATGCCGTCGCGCGACAGCCGGATGACGAAGCCATGCCCGCCGAGCTTGACCGTGGATGAGAACACCGCGATGGTCATGTCCGCCTCGCCCGCCCGAACCGGCTCGACGAGCGGCGCAGCGTCCCGGGCGGTCCCGGCCAGGTCGGCGTCCAGGAACAGCAGGTGGCGAGGCTGATCACGGCCTTCGTCCAGCAGCCGTACGGCCTCGGCGCCGCTCTCCATCGCCGCGCCCTTGCCGCGGTTACGGCTGTGCCGCACGACCCGGGCCCCGGCCTCCCGGGCCACCTGCCCCGTGCCGTCGGCCGAGCCGTCGTCGACCACCACGACCAGGTCGGCACCGGGCAGTTCGAGTGCGGCCTTGACGGTGGCCGCGATCCGCTCCGACTCGTCCTTGGCCGGGATGATCACCGCTACATCCTGCATAGAGGCGATCGTAGCGACGACACGCCGGAGCGCACGGCCCGAACGCGTGAGACCCGCGGGGGAAGGTCCCCCGCGGGTCGTGAATCACTGGATATGCGGACGGATCGGTAAGTGCCGGCCGGGCTCTGGACGCCGAGACGTTCGGAGCGGTCAGCCGGCATCCAGGGCGGCGGGTACCGCGTCGGTCACGGTGAAGACCGTGTCCAGACCGGTCACCTGCAGGATCCGCTTGACTGCGGGACGCGGTGCGGCGAGCTCGAGCGTGCCGCCCTGCTCCTTGAGCCGCTTCATGGCGGCGAGCAGCACGTTCATGCCGGTCGAGTCACAGAACTCGACGCCACTCAGATCGACCACGATGCGGTCGACTTGATCGCGTAGCAACCCCGCCAGCGCGGTCTGCAGCCGAGGCGCGGTGTACAGGTCCAGTTCGCCGGTCGCTGTGACGACGGCGTGACCTCCCTGCGACGAAGTCGAGACGTTTAGCTCCACGCCCGGCACACTATCGGGCTGACGGCCACCGGGCCAGGGAGTTCACCAACTCCCGTGTGGCGCGATCCGTTCAGGCAAGCAGGGATGGGCGTCTACGAGAACGTTTCGCGGATTACACGCCTTTGTGTCCCGGGTGCGCCCGTATCGTCTGCCGCCACCCGCTTTGAGATGGCGATTCGCCGGTCCGGATGACCACCCGGATACTTGGCCGTCACCGGCTCAGCGAACTACGGGATTCCTCCATCATGACCACGCGGAGTGAGGGAGGGTGAACAAGTGAAACAGCGGCAAGCGCACGCGACGTCCGTCGCACACCGGGGGGTGCGCCGCGGATGAAGGCGGAGCGACACACCGATCCGCGGGAGACACGGCTCCGGGAACGCCTGGAGGCCATCAGAGTCCGCTCGGAAAAGTCCAATTCATGGCGTTCGTCCACGCAGTATCTGTCCCGCCTGGTCAACAGGACCGGTTTCGTGCCGATCCGCACCCGGCTCTCCCGCGAGGACCTCACCTTCCTGGCCGGTGCCCGCGACGAGGTGATCGCGTTCGCGGAGCTCGGCGTCCGCCTCCTCGACCTGCACCAGCCCCAGGACGCCGGCGGCATCACCAGCGACCCCAACAGCCCCATTCGCCGCTGCCGGGCGTGCATGTGGCGCTGGCCTTGCCCCACGTTCCGCGCCATCGCCGAGGCCGTCGACCGCTGACCGAGGCCGTGGACGGCTGACCGTTGAAGGCTGACGGCTGACCGCTGCAGTGGACTGCTGACCGATCATCGCCAACAAGTGGATTTGTCGACAAATCGATCGGCACGTCCCCGGCGTGGTGTCAGGTGCCGAGCGGGAGGCGGACGACGAAGCGGCAACCGGCGCCGGCATTGACGACGCCGATCTCACCCGAGTGCGCTTCCACGATGCCGCGGGCGATGGCCAGGCCCAGTCCCGCGCCACCGCCCGGCGTACGGGCGGCCTCACCGCGGAAGGCCACATCGAAGACACGCGGCAGGTCCGCCTCCGGGATGCCACCGCACGCGTCCGCGACGGTCACACAGGCCGCGCCGTCACGGACCTCACCCGTGATCTCGATGGTCCCGTCGCTCGGCGTGTGGCGGATGGCGTTCACGACGAGGTTGCGCAGGGCCCGGCCCAGCTCCCCCGCGTCGGCCTCGACGGGCAGGCCCGGCTGGACCCAGCCATGCAGCCGGATTCCCTTCGCATGAGCGAGCGCCTCAGCACCCCCGACCGCCTCGGCCACCAGGTCGGACAGCCCGATCCGGCGACGTGACAGGCGCAGCGCCCCGGCATGGATACGGGACAACTCGAAGAGATCGTCGACCATCTCGGTCAGCCGGTCGGACTCGACGCGGATGCGCCGGTGGTAGCGGCTGACGGTCTCGGGGTCCCCGACCACCTCGTCCTCCAGCGCCTCCGCCATCGCGCGCAGCCCGGCGAGGGGCGTGCGCAGGTCGTGGCTCACCCATGCCACCAGTTCGCGGCGGGAGGCCTCCAGGGCCTGCTCACGTGCATGCGCGGCGGCCAGGCGGCTGTACGCGGCGTCCAGCTCGCGGGAAAGCTCGGCAAGCTCGGCGGGGAGAGGCTTGGCGGGGACCCTGTAGGAGTCGGATCGTACGGCGTCCACCAGCAGCCGGTTGGCCGCGACAAGCCGGCGGCCCAGCAGGACCGAGACCCCGACGGCGACGATCCCGGCGGCGGTCACGACCGCGAGCACCACCGCGAGGTCATGCTTGTTGATCAGCATCATCCGCGCGATCACGACGATGCCGGAGATCGTCGCCAGCACCGTCGACACCCCGACGACGATCAGCTGGGTGGCGACGGACCGGCTCCGCAGCCGCTGCAGGACGACCAGGCCGACGGCGGCGACGATCCCCGCCGGGAGCGTCGCGTACCAGGCGATCCAGAACAGATCCTCAGGCGGAATGCTCATCCGGCCTCCGGCTCGTAGCGGTAGCCGACTCCCCAGACCGTGACGATCCGCCGCGGCACGGTCGGATCGTCCTCGATCTTCTCGCGCAGCCGCCGGACATGGACGGTGACCGTGGAGGAGTCGCCGAACGACCAGCCCCAGACCTCCTGGAGCAGCTGGTCCCGGCCGAACGCCTGCCGCGGATGGCGCAACAGGAACGCGAGCAAATCGAACTCGCGGGCGGTCAAGGCGAGCTCATCTTCACCTCGGTGAGCCTCGTGGGCGTTGACGTCCACCACGAGATCGCCGTCCCGCAGCACCTCCGTGCCGGTGGGGGCGAGCGCGCCCCGGGCCCGCCGCAGCACCGACCGGACACGAAGCGCCAGCTCACGCGGGCTGAACGGCTTGGTCACATAGTCGTCGGCCCCCGTCTCCAACCCGACCAGCCGGTCTGTCTCCTCGCCCAGCGCGGTGAGCATCACGACCGGGACAGGCGAGGTCTCGCGGAGCCTGCGGCAGACCTCCAGACCGTCCATGCCGGGCAGCATGAGGTCCAGAACGACCAGATCGGGCAGATCACGCTGGGCCCTCCGAAGGGCCTCCACCCCATCGGCCACGCACTCGACCTGGTGCCCGTCGCGCAGCAAATAGCGAGCCACGACTTCGGCCACCGTGGGGTCATCGTCGACGACCAGGATCCGGCCGGTGGTCTCGGCGGGATTCACCATCGAAACCTCACGAGGTCGTCGTTCAGGGACTGCTGCTGGGATCACGTTCTCACGTTACGTCTGACCTGGCCGATCCACGTTCCCCGTCACAACTCCGTAAGAGTTGATCACGCACGTGCCGCCCCGATGGCGGCCTCCCGGGACATACTCAGGGTTGAGGCGGATCGTCCCGAAGGGTGATGACGACCCCCTCCGGCCGCGCGTACGGTGTGGGCATGGGTCGGACAATTCTGACAATCGTTGGTGTCGTGCTCGCCGTATGGCTGCTCATGACGGTCATCGGCGCGATCATTTCGATGCTGAAGCTCTTCTTCTTCATCGGCTTCGTCGCCGTGCTGGTCGTGCTGGCGGTGACCATCGTCTCGAAGATGTCCCGCAACCATTGACGATGTCCCGCGACCATTGACGGGACAGCTGAGAGAAGACTGAGCGAACACGCGGGGCCCCTTGCCCCCCGCTCGCCGGTGACCGCATGATGCCTGAACGAGCAGGCGGTTCACCGGCGAAAGGGGCCCTCGTGCAAGGCCTTACCGAAGTGCTTCGCGACCGTGCGCGGCAACATCCTGACCGTGTCGCCTTCATCGCGGGCGAAACAAAGGTCACTTACCGGGACTTCGACCGGCGGGCCGACCGGGCCGCCGCCGCGCTCGCCGCGGCCGGCGTCGGTCATGACGACCGGGTCGCCATCCTGGACAAGAACTCGATCGAGTACGTCGAGCAGCTCTTCGGCGCCGCCCGGCTCGGTGCCGTCCAGGTGCCGGTGAACTATCGCCTCGCGCCCGACGAGGTCGCCTACATCGTCAACAACGCGCAGGCCAAGGTCTTCATCGTCGGCGCCGATTTCCTCCCGGTACTGGACGCCATCGCCGGGAAACTCCAGCACACGACGCACATGGTGGTCATCGACGGTTCGGGGCACACGTACCTCGACTACGCCACCTGGGTGGGCGCCCATGAGGACCCCGCACCCGTCGACGACAGCACGATCGAGACCGCCAGCACCTTCGTCCAGCTCTACTCGTCGGGCACCACCGGGCTGCCCAAGGGCGTGATGCTGAGCCACGACAACTTCACCTCGGTGTTGCCGCTGACCAACGAGCTCTGGGGCATCACCGGGGACGCGGTGCTGATGGTCGCGATGCCGATGTACCACGTGGCGGGCAGCGCGCTCGCGGTGTGCGTCGTCTTCGACGGCATCACCGGCGTCATCGTGCGCGAACCCGATCCCGTCGGCATCGCCAAGGCGATCGAACGCGACCGCGTCACGCACGTCTTCCTCGTACCGGTGCTTCTCCAGTTCATGCAGCTGATGCCGGAGGTGGCCGAGGCGGACATGTCCAGCCTCAAGCTGCTGCTGTACGGGGCGTCGCCGATCAGCGAGGACGTCATGCGCGGCGCCATGAAGATGTTGCCGGGCACGGAGTTCATGCAGGTGTACGGACTCACCGAGACGACCGGGGCCATCACGACGCTGCCCCCTGCGGACCACGTTCCGGGCGGGCCCAAGCCGGACCGCCTGCGCAGCGCGGGCATCCCCAACCCGCAGTGCCAGCTGAAGATCGTCGATCCGGCCACGATGGAGGAGGTCCCGCTCGGCCAGGTCGGCGAGATCCTCTGCCAGACCCCGCAGAACATGCAGGGCTACTGGGGCATGCCCGAAGCCACCTCGTCCGCTCTCCTCGAGGACAACTGGTTCCGTACCGGAGACGCCGGTTACCTGGACGAGGACGGCTACCTCTACATCCACGACCGCGTGAAGGACATGATCATCTCTGGCGGGGAGAACATCTACCCGGCCGAGGTCGAGAACGTCGTGATGAGCCATCCGGCCGTCACCGACTGCGCGGTCATCGGCGTTCCGGACGACAAGTGGGGCGAGACGCCGAAGGCGATCGTGGTGCTGTCCGAGGACCTCTCCGAGCAGGATCTCATCGACTACTGCCGCGAACGCCTGGCGCACTTCAAGTGCCCGACGTCGGTCGAACGTCGCGACGCGATCCCGCGCAACCCGACCGGCAAGATTCTCAAGCGTGAGCTCCGGACCCCGTACTGGGAGGGCCACGACCGCGCCGTTCACTGACCTGTCGAGCGCCGGGCGATCCGTTCACACGAGATCGCCCGGCCCCCAAGCACCCGCGTCCCGGCACCCGGCACCCAAACACCCGCCGTCCCGGCACCCGGCGCCCAAACACCCGGCGCCCCAGTACCCGCCGTCCCGGCGCCCGGCGCTCCAGCGCCCGGCATCCCGGCGCCCGGCATCCGGCACCCAAGCACCGGCGTCCGGGCGTCCGGGCGTCCGGGCGTCCGGGCGTCCGGGCGTCCGGGGCTAGTTGTTCGGCGTGCGGGACCAGTCGGTCAGCGGAAGTTGACCACGGCCGCGATGGGGCGATGGTCGGATGAGCGAACGGGCTGGTTAGGCACCTCGCAGGCGATCTCCGCACTCTTGCTGGCGAAGATGTAGTCGGTCTTGGCCACGGCCCGCCCCTGGGCGTTCTGATAGGTGCGCTCACCCGCGCGAGCAGCACCCGCAGCTTGGTCGCATTCGCCGAACGAGCGGTAGAGGACGTCGAGAGCAGGCTTCTGCGGCTGGTCGTTGAAGTCACCACCGAAGACCACGCGGCCGACCCCCGCCAGCTCGGTGAGCTTCTGCGTTTGCTTGCGACGCCACTCGCCGTTCGGCTCGTCGCTCAACTGCGCGGTGCAGAGCCGGGTGTTGTTCCAACTTGCGACGTTCCCACAGAGCGACACCTGCCGCCGGGTTCGAGGCGAAGGCAGGTAGACCTTCTCCACACCGGCGATCTCCTGCTGGGCTCCCATGGCCACACCGAACTGCCCCTGCCCGTTAGCGCAGGCCACCGGCTTGCCGTTCGGCTGCAGAACGGGGGCGAACTGCCAACTCCAGCCACTCATTCCGGCCTGACCCGCGATCGCCTTGACGTGCCCGAGGCACACTTCCTGCAGGAACACCGCGTTCGCCTTGACCTTGCGGCCTCCGACCACATTGTTCTTCATCTGGGTGGAGACCGTCCTGACCACCTCGGCGGGCTTGGCGCCGACCGGGCATCGGGGATCGGTGTCACCGCAGACGTTCCAGTTCAGGACGTTGACCGCCGTCGTCTGCGTCCCCTCGGCCACGTCGCTGGCAGGCGGGCTGGGGTCGTCCCCATGCTCGATGGCCGCTCCGGCTCCGGCGGTGACGACCACGACGGCCGCTCCAGAGACGGCAAGCAAAGGGATAAGAGCGCGGGGGGCTCGCACACGGTCTCCATCAATGGATCAAGCGGGGAAGATCACGACGAATCTCACCACATGAACCGGCGCCCGCGCTACGAAAACAAGACTACCCGCGCCATACAATTTCACGTTCTGTCCGCGTCCAGTGACAGACCTGCTGGAACGAGCCAACCGGCCGACCACAGCCGAACGCCCGCCCCAGCAGAACGCTGCTGGGGCGGGCGCGTGCGATGCCCGTATCGTGCCTCGGCGGTGCCCGTTCGGGCCGCGCCGATGCCCGTTGGGGGGCCCTAGTCGAGCAGGGTCGTCACCGTTCCGGCGCCGACGGTACGGCCGCCTTCACGGATGGCGAAGCCCAGGCCCTCGGCCATGGCGACCGGCTTGCCCAGCTCGACCGTCATCTCGACGGAGTCGCCGGGCAGCGCCATGCCGCCCTCGCCACCGAGGTCCACGCCGCCGACCACGTCGGTCGTGCGGAAGTGGAACTGCGGCCGGTAGCCGTGGAAGAACGGCTTGCTCCGGCCACCCTCGTCGGCGGTGAGCACCCGCACCTTGGCACGGAACCGGCTGTGCGGCCGGATCGAGCCGGGTGCGGCGATGACCTGGCCGCGGCGGATCTGGTCCCGCCGGACGCCGCGCAGCAACATCGCCGTGTTGTCACCGGCCTCGGCGTGGTCCATCGCCTGCCCGAACGTCTCCAGCCCGGTCACGACCGAGCCGAACCCGTCACCGAGCCCGACCACCTCGACGTGGTCGCCGACGCGAACCGCGCCCTGCGCCACGACGCCGGTCACGACGGTGCCGCGACCGGTGATGGTGAGCACGTTCTCCACCGGCATCAGGAACGGCCGGTCGAGGATCCGCGGCGGCACCGGCACGTACGCGTCGATCGCGTCGAGCAGGTCACCGATCCGGGCGGTCCAGTACGGGTCGCCCTCCAGCGCCCGCAGACCGGACACCCGGATCACCGGTACCTCGTCGCCGGGGAACCCGTACTCGCCCAGGAGCTCGCGGAGCTCCAGCTCGACCAGGTCGAGGAGCTCGGTGTCCTCGACCATGTCGGCCTTGTTGAGCGCCACCACGATGTGGCGGACGCCCACCTGGTGGGCGAGCACGATGTGCTCCCGGGTCTGCGGCATCGCGCCGTCCTGCGCCGAGACCACCAGCACCGCCCCGTCGATCTGGGCCGCGCCCGTGATCATGTTCTTGACGTAGTCGGCGTGGCCCGGCATGTCCACGTGGGCGTAGTGCCGGGTCGCGGTCTCGTACTGGACGTGCGCGATGTTGATGGTGATGCCGCGGTCGCGCTCCTCCGGGGCTCGGTCGATCCCGTCGAACGGCACGGCGGAGGCCAGCCCTTGCTCGGCGAGCACCTTGGTGATCGCGGCGGTCAGGGTGGTCTTGCCGTGGTCGACGTGACCCATCGTGCCGATGTTGAGATGCGGCTTGCTGCGCTCGTACAGCTGCTTGGCCATGAAACTCGTCCTCACGTACGGAGTAGGAACGCGAGAACCCTCAGGGCGCACCGCCACCAGGCATCGCGTGTCACCGCGTGCCAGACGGGAGGTGGGCCCGTGAGACTTGACCACCCCCCTCCGCTGGTTCTCCGGAGGTGGGACGGAGAGGGGTCAGCTTCGCGCGCCGTCGACGACGACTGCTGCTGCTGCTGCCGAAGCTGCCGAAAGGAAGGCAGCCGACACCGCGCTCAGCAGACCGAGGTCTGCAAGCATGCGGGTGCCGGCTGCGAGGAACATGGGTCCGAGGGTACGGGTGGCCCTCGTCCAAGTCGATCGGTTATTTGGCGGAACGCCGCGTGACGCGTCGTGACGCGTTCCGCCGATACGCGTCGAGACGTCGAGACGCGGCGTGCCTGGTCATCCGCGCCGAACGACCAGGCACGCCGCGTCTCTGGGATAACGGCGGTCCCACATCCCACTGGGAGGGGACATTGTGGTCCTGCTTATTGGCTAAGAGCCATCTATGTATGTCCCGCGAGTCAACGCGGGGGGCCTGTTGACGCCAGGCCCTGCGCTAAACGATGACCAGTTCATTGATGTCGCCGAGCCGCTCGGCGACATCGCCTGACCACGACCGCCGTGGCCATCGAGATATGGCGGGGGCAGGCATATTAGGGCCACGATTCCTTCCGTTATATGAGCGAACACTTTGCGATGAGTACGCATCGGGCCCGAGCGGAATGAATGGGGGCCCTGAGCGGGGAGAGCGACCGGCCGGTTGCTGCACGGCAACGTTGACACGAGCCGCCGTCCCACGCCAAGAGAACTTCGTCCAAGAGGCGTACAGCTCTCGCTGGACAAAAGGAGCCGCAGGTCAGGCGCGTACGACTCGGACGTCCAAGAAGATGGGGCGCTTGGCGGGCAGGGCCACCCGCCCGGACTCGTCGGCCATCTTCCAGAAGATTTTGCAGCGGGTCGGCCGCTTGGCGGCCTGCACGCGGACGCTTATGTCGACGAGCTGGCCGGGCGGGGTCGGCGGGATGGGCACGCTCTGGGGAGCGGGGCACGGAGACGATCCGAGGCGGATCATCTTGCGGCCTTTCCAGTGCACCGTTCCCGAATTGCGGAGGCGCCACACCTTGGTGAAGGTGCTGCCGGCCTTGACACGCGTTCCGTCCTGAATGGTGATGTCACCCATGAACTGCGAGTCGTCCTTGGGCGTCACGTTCATCGCGGTCATGTCGTCCGGCGACTTCTTCACCACCGGGTTGTTCTGCTGCGCGGCCTTCTCCTCCGGCCAGACCAGGTAGGCGGCGCCGCCCGCGACGACGATCGCCGCGGCCGCCGCGGCGGCGATGACTCCGAACGGGAACCGCCGCGCCCCGGGGCGCGGCGAACCGATGTGCACGATCCGGGCGGGCGCCCCGGTGAGGTCGTCCACAGGCCCGTGGTAGCCGTCCACCTGCGCGTGCGGCAGGACCATCTCCGCGGTCGTGCGGGTGTGCGACGGGGTGGGAGCCGGCCGCGCGGGGTCCGGCGGGGCCTTCCCGAATTCTTCGGCGTCCTCGGCCGCCTGCACGGCGTCGCGCGCACTTTGCCAGTGCACGCGCCACTCACGTTCGGTCTCCTCCGCGTCGCGCCCCAGCCGGTCGACCGCGAGGACGCGGACGAACTCCCAGGTCGTTCCCCATGTCGGCAGGTTCCGGCCCTGAGCGGCGGCGGCCAGCGAGGACTTCGACGCTGCGGCGCCGAGCGAGGCCATCTCCGCGTATGAGGGGTCGCCGGCCTCCTGCTTCAGCCGCCACAACCGTTCGGCGAGCCCGGCGACGGGCCCCGACGCCGGGTCCGGCCGCCGAGACCTGCGTCCACGCCGGCCCCCGTCATGTCCCTGATCAACCGCTGAACTCACCCTTGTTGCCTTTCAAGCCTTGATCGAGCTGCCCCCAAGCACCGCAGGATCATGACGACGATACCTGTCCAAACCATCATGGACAGGTGGAGATGGAACACACCTGCTTTTACGGACGCACCCGGGCGGATGTTCGTTCTGTGCGAAGGATCACGTAACCCAAGGCGAGGCCCGCGAACTGGCAGAACGCGATGGCCAACACCAACCCCACTGGCCCAATCCGGTCGGCGAACGTCCCCGTCAGCGCGGCCCCCACCGCCGAAGCGGCGATCTTCAGGCTCCCCCCTGTCGTGTTGACCTGCCCCAGCCGATCAGGCGGCGACTCGCGCTGCCGCAACATGAGCGTGGCCGCGAAGACAGGCCCCTCGCTGATCCCGGCCAGCAGGAAGCTCAGCATGGCCCACGGCAGCGAGGGCGCCAGCGCGAGACTGCCCAAGGCCGTCCCGAACGCGAACAGCCCGGCCAGCATCACCCTCTCGGCGTGACGGACCGACAACCACCGCGCGCAGGCAAGCGACCCGATGAGCGATCCGACCGCCATGGCCGCGAGCATCTGCCCGCCCGCGCTGGCCTCGACCCCGATCCGTTCGGCCAGGAGCACCGCCGTGACGGCGATCCCGCCGAACCCCAGCCAGGCTAGTGTCGTCGCCACCGTCAACGCACGCAGAACGCGGTTGTCCGCCAGTACGGTCAACCCGCCGATCACCACGTCCAGCACGGCCCGCGCCGAGCCTGAGCCCGCGCCGCCGGCGCCACTCCTGCTCGGCTCCGCACCAGCGCCACCGCCACCGCCACTCAGCTCCGCGTCAACGGCCTTCTTGTCTGCGGCCTCCTTGTCTGCGGCCCTCTTGTCTACGGCCTTGCCTTCGGCAGGAGCGCGAAACGGAAGGAGCGGCAAGGCGAGGAGTCCGATAAAGGCACAGGCGACGATCGGGATCCCCGCCCCGCCCCCGCCCAGCCACACCGCGAATCCGGCCGCCAAGCCGGGACCAGCGATGCCCGCAAGGTTGTAACTCGACGCCTCCAGCCCGTACGCCCGAGTGAGCCGTTCGGCGGGCACGAAACGGGGGAGCAGGCTCGTCAGCGCCACCACGATCGGCTCGACGCAGCCGATGACCGCCGCGACCATCAGGGCGAACACGAGCGGCGAGTCACCCGCGATGAGCAGGAGCAGCCCCATGGCGATGGCATAGCCGACGGTCAGCATGAAGGCGAACGGCCTGGGCCGGGTCACCCGGTCCATCGCATGCCCGATGACCGGCCCGCTCAGGATGTACGGCAACGTCATCGCGGTCTGCAGGAATCCCGCGGTCGCGGCGTGGTCGGTGCGCGCGTGGACAGCGAGGACGATGGCGGTCGCCGCACCCTCCGCGGAGACCCGCAACAGGGTCGCCGTGGACAGGTAGAGCGGGAGCGCGGTCGGTCTGCCGATCACCTTTGGATCGTGACATACGGTCAGGGCCGCCCAGAAGACCGGCATCAACCCGACTTAGACTGCGAAACGTGGCACAACCAAAAGCGCATGAGCACCAAGTCACCAGCGAGGTAGGGCGGCTGCGCACCGTACTGCTGCATCGCCCTGGAGCGGAGCTGAAGCGCCTCACCCCGCGCAACAGCGACAAGCTCCTCTTCGACGCCATTCCGTGGGTGGGCCGTGCGCAGGAGGAGCACGACGCGTTCGCCCAGGCGCTGCGGGACCGCGACGTCGAAGTGCTGTACGTGACGGAGCTCCTCCAGGACGCCCTGGAGTACGAGGTGGCGCGGCACGAGGCGATCAGCAATGTCCTCAGCGACCACCGCCTCGGCGGCCAGCTGCGCGGCGTTGTCGAGGGCTATCTGCGTGACCTCGACCCCGAAGACCTCTCCCACACGCTGATCGACGGTCTGGCCCATGAGGAGCTCAAGACCGGCCATGGCCTCGTCTACCGCCTGATGGACCGGCTGGACTTCGTCATCGATCCGCTGCCGGGCCTGCTGTTCACCCGCGACAACAGCGCCTGGATCGGCGACCGGGTCGCCGTGACGAGCCTGGCGATGCCCGCCCGCCGCCGCGAATCCGCCCTCACCGGGCTGATCTACGCCCACCACCCGCGTTTCGCCGGCGTGGTGCCGATCTACAACCCGTCGCTCGAACACGTCGAGGGCGGCGACATCCTCCTGCTCTCCCCCGGCGTGGTGGCCGTCGGCACGGGCGAACGCACCACTCCCGCCGGCGTCGAACGCCTCGCCCGCCAGGTCTTCACCGCCGGTCTTGCGCAGACCGTCCTCGCCGTTCCGATCGAGCAGCAGCGGGCGACCATGCACCTCGACACCGTCTGCACCATGGTCGACGTCGACACGGTGGTGATGTACCCGCCAATCGCCCACTCGCTGACCGCGTTCACGGTCACCGCGGCGAACGGCGACCTGCGCGTCTCGGAGCCGCGTCCCTTCCTCGAAGCGGCCGCCGAGGCCATGGGCCTGGACCGGCTCAAGGTCATCGACACCGGCCTGGACCCGGTGACCGCCGAACGCGAGCAGTGGGACGACGGCAACAACACCCTCGCCGTGGCGCCGCGCCTGGCCGTCGCGTACGAGCGCAACATCGAGACCAACGCCCAGCTTGAGACCGCGGGCATCGAGGTCATCCGCATCAGCGGCAGTGAGCTGGGCAGCGGCCGGGGCGGCCCCCGCTGCATGTCCTGCCCCATCCTGCGCGACCCGCCACCCGCAGCCTGACCCGCCCGCACCAGCCAACCCGCCCAAGACCCGAACAAAACGGTGGGTCGGCTTGGAACGCAGAAAACCCCGGGAGCGTTGGACGTCCCGGGGCTTTCTCGATGTTTGGAGGCTCGGGCGGTGTCGACGGGGGCACGACAGCGCCCGAGCTTGAAGAGGACCATACAAGGTGAGGCAAAGGTCCGGCTAGTCGGGGTATGCCTGACTTGTCGGCCGGAACGATCCGGGCTGGTCAGCCGGGGTAGGCCCGGCCGGTCGCGGCGCCGTACCACGGCTCGTTGAAGACCTTGCCCGTCGCACGAGGCTGCATGTCGGGGTGCTCGTTGAACTCGGGCAGGGCCGCATGGGCCGCGTGGCGCGGCGACGAACCGTTCAAACCCGAGGCATGCGGGGCGAGCAGCTGGGCCCAGACCGTGGTGGCGCCTTCCTCATGGCGGACCCCCCAGCCCTCGGCCAGGGCCTCGACGATGCCCAGGCCGCGGCCTCCCAGGGACGAGAGCGTGCCGGGGCCTCGCCGCGGCACGGTCATGGCCCCGCCGTCACTGACGGCGACCTCGAGCATTTCCCCCTGGTAGGACCAGGTCACCCGGACTTGCCCGGACGGCAGCGCCCGCGCGTGGCGCAGGGCGTTGCTGAGAAGCTCGCTGAGGATGACGCTGGCGTCGTCGACGACGGAGTCGTAGACCCCCGAGGCGGTCAGGTCGGAGCTCAGGCGCTTGCGCGCGATCGCGACGCTGGACGGCGCGTGCGGCAACATTACGACGCTCGATGCCCTCACCTCGCCGTCATCCTTCCTCCTCTAACGACCTGTCTTCCGGTATGACCGAAATGCCCAGGTGGGGATGCCTGGAAACCTCCTGGAAACGGCCCACCACTCGCACAACGAGCGACTGACCATCCGGTCACGGATCTCACTCCTGTACCTGGCGTCTAACGGAACCTCGCCCCCAACGCAACACCAACTAAAGATCTATCCAGCCAACGAAGGATTACTCCTCGCACGCGCGTTTCGTCCGTCACACTGCCGCCACACTGACCTTTCCCGCAGAAATACCGGGCCCGGCCCCATCAAGATCGCTCCAAAAGCCGGTAAAGAGCGCCGATCCCGTCGCCGTTGACCACTATCGGCCCCCTGACCTGTGACCCCGTGGCCAGCATGACGACCGTCACGATATGGCCGTCACGTTACGGCCTTCACGACGCCGCCTTCACGACACGGCCTCACAACGCGCCTTCACGACGCCACCTTCACCACACGGCCTCACGACACGCCTTCACGACGCCGCCTCACAACGCGCCTTCACGACACGGCCTCACAACGCGGCCTCACGACGCGGCCTTCAGTAGTAGGCGCATGCAGGTGCCGGTCGCAGGCCCGGGATGGGCGGAGATCGCCCCGCCCTGGGCCTCGGTGAGGCGTTTGACGATGTAGAGCCCGAGGCCGATGCCACCGAAGCGGCGCCGGTCGCCGGCTTCGCCCTGGACGAAGCGCTCGAAGATACGCTCATGATCGCCTGGTGCGATGCCGATGCCCTCGTCCTGGACGGTGACCAGCACATCGGGGCCCTCCGCCCACGCGCGGACCGTGACCGTGCCTCCGTCGGGCGAGTATTTGAAGGCGTTCTCGAGAAGCTGCCCGAGGACGATGTCGGTGGCCATCGCGTCGCCGGCGGCCGGCGGGAGGTCTGGGGCGAGGTCGAGTTCGACGCGGTGCAGGCTCGACAACGAGCGGAACCCCGACACCACGCCGGTCACCACGCGGGACAGGTCGAACGACTCCATGGTCACGGCGAGCTCGTCGGCACCGGCGCGTGATCCCAGCAGGAGATGCTCCACCAGGCGGCCGAGCGACTGGGCGCGCTCGGCGATCGTGGCCACGGCGGAACGGCGGTCGGCGTCGCTGAGCTCGTCCCACCGGTTGACCAGCGTGCTCGCGAAGCCCTGGACGACGGTGATCGGGGTCCGCAGCTCATGGCTGGTGGTCGCCAGGAAAAGATCCTTGGCCTCCTCCAGCGCCTTGGCCGCGCTGACGTCGCGGAAGTCGACCACGATCTCGCCGGTCTCCTCGATCTCGGCGGCGAGCACGTTGAGCCAGACGCCCGACTCCAGCGGGAAGGTCATCATCTCGCCGGGGTCTGGCTTCTGGAACGGCAGCGGCCGGCCGATCACGTTGCGGGCGGGGAGGCCGGTGAGGGCGTGGGCGGCCGGGTTCCACTGGCGTACGGTGCCGTCGCGGTCGAGCACGGCGATGCCGTCCGCGCTGGAGTCGATGACCGCGCGCTCGTGGGCACGCTGGCGCACGACCTCGGCGTAGGCCACCGCGTTGCCGACCGCCACGCCGGCGTGCCCGGCGAGCAGTTCCAGCAGCTCCAGCTCGGTGTGGCCGATCTTGCGGCCGGAGAAGAGCGCGTACAGCGCCCCGTACGGCTTGTTCTGCAGGAACGAGAGGCCCAGCGCGATCGTGTGCAGGCCGGGCAGCTCGGACCAGACGAGGTCACCGAGCCGGCGTTCGCCGGTGGCCAGCATCACGGTCTTGCCGGACCGGAGCAGCTCGCCGACCAGGCTGGAGCGCAGGTCGGCCGTGGCGCCGCGCATGTGGTCGGGCAGCCCGTACATGCTCACCAGGCGCAGCCGCTCGCCGTCGATCCGGACGAAGCCGCCCGCGTCGGCGCCGGTCAGCTCGATCAGCGCCGCGGTGATCCGGTCGAGCACCACGTCCAGATCGAGCTCGGCGTTGAGGTCGGCGACGATGTCGTTCAGCCGCCGGACGAGGCGTGCGCGTTCAGCCATATGGTGCTGCGCGACCTCGTCCTCCTCGACCGGGTGGTAGACGCCGACCCAGCCGAGGAGCGTGCCGTCGCGGTCTTGCAGGGCACTGGTGTCGATACGGACGTCGATGAGGCGGCCGTCGCGGTGGAACCGGCGGGTGGCGATCGAGATCTGGCCGCTGTCGCCCTCACCCGCCCGCCGCGTCAGCAGCCGTTCCTGGACGGCGTTGTGCTCGGCCTTGAGCTCGTCCGGCACGATCGGCGGCACCTTGCCGAGCACCTCTTGGGCTCGCCAGCCGAACATCCGCTCGGCGGCCGGGTTCCACACCGTGACCCGGAACGAGTGGTCCACGGCCACGATCGCATCGGCCGCGCACTCGATGACCGCACGGAGGATCGGATCGTGGACCGAAAGCTGCACGTCTGTATCGTGCCACCGGATCTTGCACTGGCGCCGGACAACCACCGCCGAAACGTTTCCACCTGACGGGGACTTTGCCCGCAAACCTTCGTCGTCCAGCGCGTCCGCCACCCGTTCAGGCGGCCGAAGAGTCGATCTTGCCTTCGGAACGCCCGGCCGCCCGGCCGCCCCCGCCCCGCGCGACCCGCCCGATCAGGAACGCGGCCAGACCGGCGACCAGGAACGACAGCAGCGAGGCGCTCATCCAGCTCTGCGTGCTGAAGCCGATCGCCTCCTGCACGTCGTGCCAGAAGCCCGCCCACCAGCTCACCGTGCCCGGATTGATCAGCTGGTACGTGACGAACCCGACCGCCCAGGCACCGATCATCCCCCAGCGAGACGGCGCCGAGACCGACGTGTCCCACCGGCCCTGCTCTTCGCGGGAGGACGACCCCCCACGCCCCCCGCCCGCCGAGGAAGAGGTCTTCGCCCCTGAACGCCGGCTCTGCTCCTTGAGAGGAGACGACTCCCCACGCCCCCCGCGCGGCGACCAGGTGGGCTTCGCCCATGAACGCCTGCCCTGACCCAGGAAAAAGTCCACCGCCAGCACGCCGAGCATGGGCACGAACACCGAGCCGATCAGGGACAGGAAGCTGGCATAGTCGCCGATGTTCAGCAGCAGGGCCAGGCCGGTGATCAGCGCGCCGAGCGCGATCGACAGGACGCGCCGGTCGGCGCGGGGCACCAGGTTCTGGATCGAGACGGCGGTGGAGTAGACATTGGCGAACGACTGGTCGGCCTCGCGCAGCACGAAGACCGCGAAGAAGAGCACGCCCAGCGTCACGCCCAGGAACGGGTCGAAGACCTTGGTGGAGTCGCCCGCGACCAGGGCCAGCGCCAGCAGGCCGAGGATGTAGGCGATGATCTGGGTCGCCGAGTAGCCGACGGCCGCCGCGCCGAACGCGCCGCGGGCGGTGCGCGCGTGCCGGGTGTAGTCGGCCGCCACCGGTACCCACGAGATCGAGACGGCCAGCGCCGCGTCGGCGCCGATCCAGAACCCGCCCCATGACCCCTCGGTCAGATCGGGCAGCGGCTCCCGCACCAGCTGGACGTAGAAGTACACCAGCGCGATCATCACCGCGGCGGTCACGTACCGGCGCAACATCCGGACCGAGCCGAGCGGCCAGATCGTCAGGACCGTCGTGAGCACACCTGCCGCGATCACGTACGTCCAGCGCGGCACCCCGTCCCACAGCGCCCGCGCCGCGTCGGCGATGACGATCAGCTCGAACGTGCCCCAGCCGATGAGCTGGGCGATGTTGAGCGCGGTCGGCACGTACGACAGCCGCGCACCGAACAGCCCGCGCAGGAGCACCATCGCCGGCTGGCCGGTGATCGCGCCGGGCGCCGCGGACAGGCCCAGCATCAGCCCGCCGATCGCGGTGCCGACGATCATCGCGACGATGCCCGCCATGATGGACAGCGTCGGCTTGCCGTCCGCCCCGGGGGCCAGCACGGTGTAAGCGCCGGAGAAGGCGAACAGGCTGACCCCGAGGTTGGCCCAGAAGGCACCTTGGTCCCAGAAGCTGAGGACCTTGGGCGCGGGCTCGTCGAGGGTGTACGGAACCTCGTTACGAGGGCGTTCTTTTACGACAGACGTCATCGGGACACACACTCCCTACGCCGGCATTACCCGGACAGGTTCATGCGGTCGGTGACGCCTGTGCCCTTTTGGGAACTGCCCGTTCGGAACGGACGTGTCGCCCTCTCAGCCCGGTCGGCCCGAGCTCCCGCGGTGGGGTACTGGAATAGAACGGGACGAATCGTACATCAGGCCACGTGCGGCGGCCCGTCCGCGCCGCCCTCCATCGGGCGCCCGGCCTCGGCCCAGCGCTTCATGCCCCCGTCGACGTTCTTCGCCAGCCAGCCCGCCTGATTGAGCGCGACGGTCACCTGCGCGGACCGCATCCCGGACCGGCAGATCACGTACACGTCCTGGTCGCGGGGAATCTCCCCGGCGCGGTCACTCAGTTCGGCCATCGAAATGTGCGCTGCCCCCGGCGCATGCCCGGCGTCCCATTCGTACTGCTCACGGACATCGAGAAGGTATGCGCCCTCCGGTACGTCGGCCGCGTCCACGGCCGGGACGTCATCCCCGAAAATCATCACGCCTCCATGGAACCGCGCGAGACCCACCCGCGTCGAATCACCCATGCGGTATCGGACGCTCCTTTTCACGACGCCCGGCCTAGCCATGGTCATCTCAATGGCGGCCTGCGGCTCAGACAAGGCCACGAGCAGCCCCGGTGAATCCTCGTCCACGACGTCCGTCTCGCCCTCGGGCTCCTCCGGCACCCCCAAGGACACACTGACCGTCCAGGTGAAGGCCTCCGCCAAGGCCGCCGCCAAGACCTGGACGCTGTCCTGCGACCCCGCTGGAGGTGATCACCCCAAGGCGGGACAAGCCTGCACGGCCGTCGCCAAGGCCAAGGATCCCTTCCAACCCCCGCCCGCCGGCCAGATGTGCACGAAGATCTTTGGTGGCCCCGAGATCGCCACCGTGAAGGGAACATGGCAAGGTAAGCCTGTAGACGCCAAGTTCACCCGCACTGACGGTTGTGAGCTCTCCCGCTGGGAGAAGCTCGCCCCGCTCTTCGGCGGCGTTCCCAAGAACGGCTGACGAGTCCACCCCGTTCGGACTCTGTCAGCTCGAGACGGGCCCCGGTCGGCGCGCGACCGGGGCCCGTCGCCATCCCTGGACCCGACCTGGGGACTACATGACCTAGGGGCTACCTGCCCTGGGGCTGCCTGCCCTGGGGGGCTACTTGAGGAGCCGCGACATGCGGCGGTCGGCGAGGGGTTTGCCGCCCGTCTGGCAAGTGGGGCAGTACTGCAGCGAGGAGTCGGCGAACGAGACCTCCCGGATCGTGTCGCCGCAGACAGGGCATTTCGCGCCCGTACGGCCGTGCACGCGCAGGCCGGTCTTCTTCTCACCCTTGAGATCCTGTGCCTCCAGGCCGCGGGAGCGCTCCACGGCGTCGCGCAGCGTGGTGACGATCGTGTCGTGGAGGGTCGCTATGTCCTCTTCGGTGAGCGAAGAGGCGATCTTGAACGGGGACATCTTGGCGGCGTGCAGCACCTCGTCGGAGTAGGCGTTGCCGATCCCGGCGATCACCTTCTGGTCGCGCAGCAAGCCCTTGATCTGGGTGCGCCGCCCGTTGACGATCTCGCCCAGGGCGGCGGGGGTGAACGACTCGTCGAGCGGATCGGGGCCCAGCGACGCCACCCCGGGCACGTCGTCGGGATTCCGGACGAGATAGACGGCCAGGCCCTTCTTCGTCCCCGCCTCGGTAAGGTCGAAGCCGGACCCGTCATCCAGGTGCACGCGCAGGGCCAGCGGGTTCTTACCCCCCGGACGTACCGGCCTGGTCGGCACCTCGTCCCGCCACCGCAGCCACCCGGCCCTGGCCAGATGAACGACCAGGTGGAGGCCGTCGATGTCGAAGTCGAGGAACTTGCCGTGCCGGGCGACGCGGGTGACGCTCAACCCGCCGAGCGCGGTGATCGGCGGGTCGTACGTCTTGAGCGCGGAGATGGCGAGAACATCGACGCGGGCGACCCCATGGCCGACCGCGCGCTCTCGCAGGAAGGTGGCGAGCGCCTCCACCTCAGGTAGCTCAGGCATGACTCCAGTATCCGCGACAACGGATGTCCACAGGCCTGTGGATTCCTGTGGACAACTCTGTGTGACAGGCACGATCGCCTGCGGTGCAGGCGAGTTTCGGGGGCTATACCTCTATGAACATGGTCAAAACCATCCCCGAGCTCGCGGCCGATGCGCCCGATGACCTGTGGATAACAAGGGTGCTGGGCATGCCGGCGCGACCGTGACGAGGTTCTCGGAATAACCCCTAGGGGGTAGGGGTTGAATCGGCCACAGGGTTATGGCACGATGAGGACCACGAGATACCCCCCAGGGGTACAAATCCGGAAACTCAGGGAGATGACGATGAGCACCGCCACCTACACCGTTGCCGGGATGACCTGCGGCCACTGCGTCGGCTCGGTCAAGGAAGAGGTCGGCCAGGTCGCCGGTGTCACCGCCGTCGACGTGGACCTCGCGTCCGGCAAGGTGACCGTGACCAGCGACAGCCCCGTCGACGACGCCCAGATCACGGCGGCCGTCGAAGAGGCCGGATACGAAGTGAAGGTGTGAGGACGTCATGAACACCGCGACCAAGCTGGGGGCCTTCGCTCTGGGCCTGGCCGCCGTCTTCGGAGGAGCCGTCGGGGTCGGCGAGATCGTCGGCCCCGTCGGTGCCACGGCGGAGACCGGTGGGCAAGGCAGCGGGCAGGGCGGCGAGCACGCCCATGGCGGCGGCAAGTCCACCTCCGCCAAGACCGGGACGGCCGCCGAGACCGAGACGGCCGCCGCTTCCGTCCCCGGCGGGCTGCAGATCTCGCAGGACGGCTACACCCTGGCTCCGCAGACCACCACGATCACGCCCGGCGAGCAGACCGACTTCCGGTTCACCGTGAACGGCCCGGACGGCAAGCCCGTCAGCCGGTTCGAGACCCTCCACGGCAAGAAGATCCACTTCATCCTGGCCCGCCGGGATCTGTCCGGCTTCCAGCACCTCCACCCAACCGAGGCCGGGGGTGGCGTCTGGTCCGTGCCGGTCAAGGTCCCGAAGGCCGGTGCCTATCGCTTCTTCACCGACGTGCAGCCGACCGGCGCCAAGAAGCAGCTGACGCTGGGCGCCGACCTCACCGCACCCGGGAACTACACGCCCACCGCACTGCCCAAGGTCGAGCAGACCGCAAAGGTCGACGGCTACGAGGTGAAGCTCAACGGCGCTCTCGTCCCCGGCAAGACCAGCAAGCTCACCCTCTCGGTGAGCAAGGCGGGCCGACCGGTCACCGACCTGCAGCCGTACCTTGAGGCCTACGGGCACCTGGTCGCGCTGCGCGCGGGTGACCTCGCCTACCTGCACGTCCACCCGGACGGCGAACCCGGCGACGGCAAGACCAAGCCCGGACCGGAAATCACGTTCTACGCCGAGGTGCCGAGCTCAGGTGCGTACCGTCTCTACCTGGACTTCCAGCACGAAGGCAAGGTCCGTACCGCCGAGTTCACCGCGGTCGCCGGCGCCGCCCCGGCGGCCCAGGCCCCGGCGACCCCCGCCCAGACACCGAGCCAGGCGCCCGGCGATCAGGGCGGCGGGCACGACGACGACGGTCACACCCACGGCTGACAACCGATACAGACACACGCCGAGACAGATCACGAGGAGGAGAGCGATGACTACCGGAGCCGCAACCGGGCAGATCGAGCTGGCGATCGGCGGCATGACCTGCGCGTCGTGCGCGGCTCGCATCGAGAAGCGCCTCAACAAGATCGAGGGTGTGACCGCGTCGGTCAACTACGCCACCGAGAAGGCCAAGGTCGAGTTCCCCGAAGGGGTGAGCCCGGACGAACTGATCGCGTCGGTCGAGAAGGCCGGCTACACCGCCGAGCTGCCCCCGCCGCCCAAGGCCCAGCGCACAGATGACCAGCCCGCCACTGAGGATGAGGACGGGTTGCGGCCGCTGCGTCAGCGGCTGATCACCTCCGTCGTCCTGGCGATCCCGGTCATCGCGATGGCGATGATCCCGGCGCTGCAGTTCGAGAGCTGGCAGTGGTTGTCGCTGACGCTGGCGGCTCCGGTGGTGGTGTACGCGGGCTGGCCGTTCCACCGCGCGGCCTGGACCAACCTGCGGCACGGCGCCGCGACCATGGACACCCTGGTGTCGGTCGGCACGCTCGCCGCGTTCGGCTGGTCGTTGTGGGCGCTGTTCTTCGGCACCGCGGGCGAGCCCGGCATGCGGCACGGCTTTGAGTTCTCGATGACCCGGTCCGACGGCTCGATGAACATCTATCTCGAGGCCGCCGCCGGTGTGATCGCGTTCATCCTCGCCGGGCGCTACTTCGAGGCCCGCTCCAAGCGCCGCGCCGGCGCCGCTCTCAAGGCGCTGCTGGAGCTGGGCGCCAAGGAGGTCTCGGTCATACGGAACGGGCGCGAGGAGCGCATCCCCGTTGACCGGCTCGCCGTCGGCGACACCTTCATCGTCCGTCCCGGCGAGAAGATCGCCACCGACGGCGTGGTCGAGGAGGGATCCTCCGCGGTCGACGCGTCGATGCTGACCGGCGAGTCCGTGCCCGTCGAGGTCGGCCCCGGCGATGCCGTAGTCGGCGCGACGGTCAACGCCGGTGGCCGCCTGCTGGTCAAGGCCACCCGGATCGGTTCCGACACCCAGCTCGCCCAGATGGCCAAGCTGGTCGAGGAGGCCCAGACCGGCAAGGCCCAGGTGCAGCGGCTCGCCGACTCGATCTCCGGGATCTTCGTCCCCATCGTGATCATGCTCGCCGTGGCGACCCTCGGGTTCTGGCTCGGTACGGGCGGCGGGATCGCCGCGGCCTTCACCGCCGCAGTGGCCGTTCTCATCATCGCCTGCCCGTGCGCACTGGGCCTGGCCACTCCGACCGCGCTGATGGTCGGGACGGGCCGCGGCGCCCAGCTGGGCATCCTGATCAAGGGTCCGGAGGTCCTGGAGTCGACCCGGACGATCGACACCGTCGTGCTCGACAAGACCGGCACGGTCACCACCGGAAAGATGGCTCTGGTCGACGTCGTCACCGCCGAGGGCGTGGACGCGGACGAGGTGCTGCGCCTGGCCGGTGCCCTGGAGGACGCCTCCGAGCACCCGATCGCGCAGGCCATCGCCAAGGGTGCGACAGAACGGGTCGGCACGCTCGGCCCGGTCGAGGACTTCGCCAACGTCGAGGGCCTGGGCGTCCAGGGCATGGTCGACGGTCACGGCGTTCTCGTGGGCCGCCCGCAGTTCCTGGCGGAGTGGTCACAACACCTGCCCGCCGACCTGGAGCGGGCGATGACCGCGGCACAGGAGCTCGGCCACACCGCGGTCGCGGTGGGCTGGGACGGCGCGGCACGGGCCGTGATCACGGTCGCGGACCAGGTCAAGCCCACCTCCGCCGAGGCGATCGGGCAGCTCAAGGCCCTCGGGCTCCGGCCCGTCCTGCTCACCGGCGACAACGAGACGGTCGCCCGCACGGTGGCCCGCGCCGTCGGCATCGAGGAGGTCATCGCCGAGGTCCTGCCGCAGGACAAGGTGGACGTGGTCAAGCGCCTCCAGTCCGAAGGACGCACCGTCGCGATGGTCGGCGACGGCGTCAACGACGCCGCCGCGCTCGCCCAGGCCGACCTCGGCCTGGCCATGGGCACCGGCACCGACGTGGCGATCGAGGCCTCCGACCTGACGCTGGTCCGCGGCGACCTGCGCGCCGCAGCCGACGCCATCCGGCTGTCGCGCCGCACGCTGGCCACCATCAAGGGCAACCTGTTCTGGGCCTTCGCCTACAACGTGGCCGCCATCCCGCTGGCGGCGGCAGGCCTGCTCAACCCAATGATCGCCGGAGGGGCGATGGCCTTCTCCTCGGTCTTCGTGGTCAGCAACAGCCTGCGGCTCCGCCGGTTCAAGCCGCTGAGCACCGGCGCGGCCCCGGTCGCCGGAGCCGAGGCCCCGGCCAAGCAGCCGGTCACCACCGCCTGACCGCGCCCACGTCACAACGGGCTCACGGTCACAACGAAGGGCCGTGTCCTCTCCGCTCTGGGGAGGGCACGGCCTTCGCCATTCCACCGGCCTCGGTGGCTCGGCCTTCGTCAGCGCTGCTTCGGCACGACGGTTCCTCTTGGGAGCACCTTGACGCGCAGTCCCTCGCAGAAGGGACACTTCGGCTCGGTCCACGGCGGCTGGCTCGCCATACCAGCGTGGAACCAGGCGACCCCATCACCGCCGAACCCGTCGTCGGCGTGTCGTGCCTCGTATATGTCGTCGTAGGGCCGAAGGCAGTCGAGGCAGTAGAAGTACCATCGCTCTTTGATGACGTGAATCTCCCGAGTTCGCATTGCGATATCCCCGCTCTGCTCATCTGCGGACGAATGGATCACGGAAGGCGCGCACGGTCCGCGCCACGGGTCTACGTCCGGGAGATGTTGAGCGCGATGAGCAGGCAGGCGCCAGGCGTACGGCTGGAGGGGCGAGCGGGCAGCCCGGGTGTGGACGGCGGGCGGCCCACGTGCCACCGCAGGGCGAGCCGGGTGGTCGCCGCGTGGCGCGCGGGAGTCGAATCGAGGTCACGGCAGCCGCCGAAACGCCGGAGGGCCGGGCGGGTGCGGGCTTCGTGCTCCCCGGTGCCCGCCTCGCCGTCGCGCTCGCCCCGTCCCAGCCCGTTGCCGGGGTCGGTGACGGCGCCCTGCGAGTCCTGGACGGGTGGGACGGCCAGGCAGACGCCGGATTCCGCCAAGGTGAGTGCGGTCAGCAGGATGGTCACGGCGAAGATGACCGGCCACAGCATCCCTGTCCTGCGGTCGGCCGTTACCTTCCGGCATCGGCGTGCTGCCACAACGATGACCTTACCTAACGCTGTGTAGGTCAAGCTTTACTGTGTGTAACGATCGGACCTAGTTCGTGTGGCCCATCTCACGCCCGTTTGCACATGTCATATACCCCCTACGGGTATATGGTTCAGGTCATCGGAACCGCTCCGGAACGGGAGGCCACCATGTCCACGACGCCGCACACCACCGACCACGCCGGCCACCACGACCACCACGCGAGCAGCGGTCCCGGCGGCCTCCAGGTCTCGGCGGACGGCTACACCCTCGACCTGCTGGACACGATCATTCAGCCCGGCGAGATCGACTTCCGGTTCCGGATCCTCGGCCCGGACGGGCACCCGGTCAGCGCGTTCACCCCCATCCACGACCGGGAGTTGCACCTGATCGTGGCGCGGCGTGAGCTCACCGGCTTCTGGCATGTACATCCGGAACGCGCCGCCGACGGCACCTGGTCGGTCCGGCTGGACCTGCCCGAGGCGGGCGCCTACCGGGTCTTCACCGACATCGCCCCGCGCGACCTCGGCCGCACGATCACGCTGGGCGCCGATCTCGCGGTGGCCGGACTCTATGAGCCGAAGCCGGTGCCCGAGCCGGCATCGACCTACGCCGTGGACGGCTACGAGGTCGAGATCGAGGGCGGCCTCACCCACGCCGAAGCCCGGCAGCTCACCCTGACCGTCCGCAGGAACGGGAAGCCGGTCACCGACCTGCAGCCCTACCTCGCCGCCTACGGTCACCTGGTGATCCTGCGTGCCGGGGATCTGGCGTACGTGCACGTCCACCCGAACGGCGAACCAGGCGATGGGGTGACCGAGCCCGGGCCCGGCATCACCTTCCACGCGCAGGTGCCCGGCCCCGGCACCTATCGCGCCTTCCTCGACTTCAAACACGGCAATGTCGTCCGCACCGCCGCGTTCACCCTCCTCACCGCCCACCACTAACGGCACCCCGCCCATTTATGTAGCGGTCGATACAGATTACTGCTACCGTGAATCTGTATCGATCACTACATAATGAGGTCAGGGCGATGACGACGCTTGAGGGCAAGACGGCACTGGTGACGGGCGCGAGCCGGGGGATCGGGCGGGCCATCGCCGAACGGCTCGCCGCCGACGGCGCACTCGTCGCCGTGAACTACGCGCGGGATGAAGCCGCCGCCAAGGAGGTCGTGGCGGCGATCACCTCCGCCGGCGGGCGGGCCTTCGCCGTCCAGGCACGCCTCGGAACCGAGGGCGACGTCGACACGCTCTTCGCTGCGCTCGATCTCGGACTGCGCGAGCACGGAGCCGCCCTTGAGATCGACATCCTGGTCAACAACGCGGGCGTCGGCGCGGCCGTCACGATCGAGGACGTCACACCCGCGCTCTATGACGAGGTCTTCGCGGTCAACACCCGCGCCACGTTCTTCACGACCCAGCGGGCGCTCTCCCGGCTGCGCGACGGCGGCCGCGTCATCAACATCACCACGGGCGCCACCCGGATCGCCTTCCCCGAAGCCATCGCGTACGCGATGACCAAGGGCGCCATCGACACGTTCACCCTCGCGCTCGCCCAGCACCTCGGCCCGCGCGGCATCACCGTCAACAACGTGGCACCCGGGATCATCGACACGGACATCAACGCGGACTGGCTCCGCGGCAACGCCGAGGCCGAGGCCTATGCCGCCTCCCGCGCCGCGCTCGGCCGTGTCGGCCAGCCCGACGACGTGGCCGGCGCCGTCGCCTTCCTCGCCTCAGCCGACGGCCGTTGGGTCACCGGCACCACCATCGACGCCACCGGCGGCTCCCACCTCTGATCTGCTGAACGCGACGAAGGCCGCCCGGGCCCCAACGAGCCCGGACGGCCTTCGGCAGGTCAGCTCATCGCGCGCCGGAACCCACGGTGGCCTTGGGAGCCACGCGTGCGCTGGGCGCGAGCGGGTTGTCGGGAATGTCTCTCGTGTTGAAGGCGTACCTGGCCGCCGAGTCGGCGATGGCGTCGGAGTTGACGTCCAACGCGGTCAGGTTGACGTTGGTGATCGTGTCGCAGGCCACGTGGTAGCAGACGTCATAGGCGACTCCCGCGGTGCCGCCGAAGAGGGCAGCCTCAGCGGGCGTCTTGATGCCCTCGGCGCCGGTGAAGATTCCACCAGACGGGATGCCGACCAGGATGAAGGGCCCGTAGTCGGAGCGACCGTCGAAGTCGGTGCCGACGTGCCCGAGGTTTCGGCGATCGAAGAACCTCTCCAGCTGCTTCTCGATCTGCGCCGAGCCCGGCGGGCCCGCAGGCGCGCCCGTGGCGTCGGAGTCGTCACCGTCGTAGAGCTTGTAGGCGTAGTTCGGCGACGCGACCATGTCGAAGTTCAGGTAGAGCCGGATCTTGTCCCGCTCCGCCTGGGACAACTTCGCCACGTATTGGTCGGAGCCGAGCAGGCCGATCTCCTCTGCTGCCCAGAACGCGAAGCGCATCTTGTTCTTAACCGGGAAGTTCCGCATCTGCAGCGCGGTTTCGAGGATCGCCGCGGTACCCGACCCGTTGTCGTTGATGCCGGGGCCCTCCGGGACGCTGTCGAGGTGGGCACCGATCATGACCACGTTGCCGGGCTTGCCGTGCCGGGACTCGGCGATGACGTTGTGGTTGGTGCCGAGGACCAAGCTGGAGTCCACCTTCAGCCGGACGGTCGTGCCCGGGTTGGCGGCGAGCTCGTTGCCGACGGCGAAGCTGGAGAACACCATGGGGATCCCGGCCCGCCACTCACCGATGTTGAGCGGGAACGGATCCGTCCGGCCCGGCTGGCCCTCGTTGAAGATGATGAGGCCCGACGCCCCGGCGCGCCCGGCGTTGAGCACCTTCGTGGCGAACGGGCAGGTGCCGCGCTGGACCAGCGCGATCCGGCCCGCCACGAACCCGTTGAAGTCCGTGGCCTCGCAGCCGCTGGTCGACGTGGGCTCCGGCGTCGGCGGCAGCACGACGTCCACGGCCTGGACCTGCGCCGTCACGTCACCGGCCGGCGACGGCTCGAACGTGACGAAGTCCGTCCCCGGTGTGTAGGTCTTCGGCGTCGGTGACTGCTGCGCCAGGACGGGCGGGGTGTTCTCGCTCCAGCTCTCCACGAAGTTGATCGGGTCGAGGGTCACCTTGTAACCGGCGGCCCGCAACTTCTTGGCGACGTAGTCACGCGAGGCGTTGTAGCCGGGCGTCCCCGCAGCCCGGTTGCCCCCGTTCGCGGTCGCGATTGCCTGAAGGGCGTCCAGGTGCTTCTTCACGTTCTCGCCCTTGACCTTCGCCACCAGCACCTTGGCGAACACATCGTCGAGGGAACCGGCTTCGGCCGGCGCGGACACGGACAGGGGCAGGATCACGGCCGCGGCGACCACTACGGCACCGGCGACCCGCCTGCGACGGCGAATACGCACGCCAACTCCTTTGTTAGGACGAATCGACGTAGACCCCCCGGAACTTCCGTTCCTGGAACGTAACGCCGACCAGCAACAGAGGAAAGGGCGCAATCACCCCGTAGGCCACGCTGGTGCGCCCACAACCGGCCAACCCATCGCAGCCAGGGGCTCACTGGGCCTGATCTGGCCAAACGAGGTCACCGCAGAAGTTCGCCGCAGAACGTGCCGTCGCGTCAGCCGACTGGAGCCTCAGTGCGGAGTGCCGTGACCAAGCCGGATACGCGCGGGTCGCTTGAGGCGTCGTCCAGGGCCTGGCTGAGGGTCTCGTAGTACGTGGGCGACGCGTTCTCCACCGTTGCGCGCCCCTCGTCGGTGATGACCGTGTAGACGCCGCGGCGGTCGTTCGCGCAGAGGTCACGGCGGGTGAACCCGGCGGTCTCCAGGCGCGCGACGAGGCGGCTGACCGAGCTCTGATTGAGGCCGATCAGGTCGGCCAGTTCCTGCATGCGCAGCTCACCGTCGTCGGCGCGGGACAGACGGCACAACGCACGGAACTCCGAGAGCCCGATGCCGTGGCGGCGCTGGAGCGCCTTCGCCAGCTCGTTCTCGACTCGGCCGTGCAACGTCACGACCTGGTCCCAGACCAGCGCGTCCATGAGGTCCTCGCCTTCACCTGTTGACAACAGACTACATGCAGAGCCAATATCTGCATGTGCATGCAACGCATGTACATGCATGAATAATCCACCATCGGGGAGAGACCATGACCATCGAGAAGATCGCCACCACCCCGGACTGGTACGCGCCGTACCGGATCTCGCAGGCGATCAAGGCGGGCGGCCTCATCCATGTCTCGGGCCAGGCGGGCATCGACGAGCAGGGCAAGACCGTCTCCGGCGACTTCCTCGCCCAGGGACGGCAGGCGTTCGCCAACATCGAGCGCGTCCTCGCCGAGGCCGGCGCCGGTTTCGGCGACGTCGTCAAGGTCGGGATCTTCGTGACCGACATGGCGGCCAACCTCGACAAGGTGATCCAGCTGCGCGAGGAGTTCCTCAGCGAGCCCTACCCGGCCGACACCCTGCTTGAGATCTCTTCGCTCGCCCAGCCCGACTGGCAGATCGAGGTCGAGGTCACCGCACTCGCCTCGTAACGCGACTGCACTCGCCCGCATCGCGACCGCGCTCGCCGCAGACGCCCGCGACCACGCACCCGTTGTGATCACTCTGACCCGAGAGAGGTAGAACCACCATGCCCACCAACCCCTTCATGCCCACCAACCCTTTGTTGCGCCCGTACCGACGCGGCACCCTCGATCTTCCCAACCGCATCGCGATGGCCCCCATGACCCGGGGAAGGGCCGACGATCTGACCGGGGTGCCGAGCCCGCTGACCAAGGACTACTACGCGCAGCGCGCCGGCGCCGGACTGATCGTCAGTGAGGGCGTCTATCCGAACGTGCTGGGCAAGGGCGGCCCCGGCATCCCGGGCCTGGTGACCGAGGCGCAGGTGGCGGGCTGGCGCGAGGTGACCGAGGCCGTCCACGCTGCCGGCGGCCGCATCTACGCCCAGCTCTGGCACGTGGGGCGGATGTCACACCCATACGTACTGCCGGACGGGCAGCAGCCCGTCGCCCCTTCCGCCGTACGGATCGAGGGTGAGCAGATCTTCACGTCCAGGGGCTTGGTTGATCACGTCACGCCGCGTCCCCTGACGACCGCCGAAGCCGAGGCGACGGTCGCGGACTTCGCCGCCGAGGCACGGAACGCGATCGCGGCCGGGTTCGACGGCGTCGAGATCCATGGTGCGAACGGCTACCTGATCCAGCAGTTCCTCGCCGAGAACACCAACGTGCGCACCGACCGCTACGGCGGCTCCCGCAACGGGCGGCTGCGTTTCGCGATCGAGGTCGTGGAGGCCGTCGCGGCCGAGGTCGGGGCGGACCGGACCGGGCTGCGGATCTCCCCCGACAACCCGGAGAACGAGATCGCGGAGGAGAACGCGCAGGACACCTACCGGACACTCGTGGACACGCTGGATCCGCTCGGGCTCGCCTACCTGCACGTGATCGAACGCGGCGCGTACGGCGCCCTCGCCGACCTGCGGCCACGCTGGTCGGGCACTTTGATCGGAAACTTCAACGGCCCGGAGCCCACCACGCCGAGCGCGGGTGAGAACGCCCTCAGTGCCGGTTTGGCCGACCTCTTCTCGTTCGGGCGGCACTTCATCGCCAATCCCGACCTGCCCGCGCGCATCGCCTCAGGCGCACCCCTGAGCCCGCCAGACAGAGGTCCCGCCTACGGTGGCGGCGCCGAAGGCTACATCGACTATCCCGCCCTCTCCGAGTCGCGCATCTGAGGGATCACGGCGGTTACAGCGGGACGCTCCAGAAGTCGATCTCGTGCCGCATGCCTTCAAGGAAGAACCTCTCAGCGCGCTCCCGATCGGGCCCGGCCTCGTCGATCATCTGGGCGCAGCGCCTGGTCAGCTCGGCGAAGCCGGGGTCGGCGTAGGTGTCGACCCAGCGCCTGTAGCGCGGCTCGGCCGGGGGGTTCTCGGCGAGCCGGAGCCCGAGCGTCGAGTATCCCCACATGCACGGGTAGAGCGCCGCGAGCCCTTCGCCATACGAGGCGGCGCTGTCCAGGAGGAAGCGGGTGTAGGCGGCGCATACCGGTCCCTTGCTCGCGCCCTCCAGATCTGCGCCGAATTCCGCCGCCAGCGAGCGGTGCAGGGAGAGTTCCTCATGGAACGTGGCGTGCGCGAGATCGACGAGATCCCCGAGATGTGCCGCGGGCGCCTGCCAGGCCAGCCGCGAGAAGACCCGCACGTAGTCGAGGAGGAAGAGGTAGTCCTGCTCCAGCCACGACCGGAACACCGCCTCGTCCAGGTCACCACCCGCGATGCCCGCCACGGTCGGATGCTTCAGCTGCTCTTCGACCAACGGCAGGCCGAGCGCTTCCAGATGTGCCGCGAGACTCATGCCCGCAGTCTCCCACCGGGCCCGGAATGACGAAGACCCCGCCGGACGTCACGTCCGGCGGGGTCCCACGTCGCAGCCGATGTGCGGGGTCGCCTCTCGGCGAAAGGCACAATGCGGCTCCAGCCGAACGGTATTCCGCAAAGGCAAAAGGTGAGGCCCGGGGACACCCAGGCACACCGGCCACCAAATGTAACCGTCACCCGTCTGGGATTGTTCCCCTGTCACCGGCCGTTCACCTCACGGCCGCCAATGAGCCGCCAACGGGCCGCTGCAGGGCCGTCTGGGCGCGGCAGCGTAGAGGTTGTGCAATCTGGCATTGCCCGCACGACAGGAGCGGTGATCCTCGCCCTCGCGCTAACGGGCTGCACGGCGGCCGCAACGGCCTCGCAGAAGAAGACGATCGTGGTCGGCGTCAAGTCCGACCAGCCCGGGCTGGGCCTCCTGGAGGGCGGCTCCCACAAGGGCTTCGAGGTCGACGTCGGCACGTACATCGCCCGGCGGCTCGGGGCGGCGCGCGTCACGTTCGAGACCGTCACGTCGGAGAACCGGGAGCGGCTGCTCGGCGCGGGCAAGGTCGACCTCGTGCTCGCCTCGTACTCCATCACCGCCGAACGTGCGACGAAGGTCACGTTCGGGGGGCCGTACTACGTGGCCCACCAGGACATCATGATCCGCAGGAACGAGCCGGGCATCCGCTCGGTCCGGGACCTGGCGGGCCGCCGCATGTGCGAGGCGAGTGGTTCAGTCTCATCCGAGCGCGTCACCCGCGGGCTGGGCATCGCGACTCGGCTTGTGCCGTCGCCGTCCTACAGCGACTGCTTCAAGAAGCTGCTCGCCGGCCAGGTCGACGTGGTGTCCACAGGCGACCTGGTCCTGGCCGGGTTCGCGGCCAGGGCGCAGGACCGGGTACGGATCACCAACACCCCGTTCACCGACGAACGGTATGGGGTGGGTCTGCGCAAGGGCGACATCGAGGGCTGCGAGCGCGTCAACAAGGCGATCACTCAGATGTACCAGGACGGCACGGCCTCCCGCCTGCTGCGCAAGTGGTTCGGCCCCGCCGGGCTCCAGCTGACCGAGTCGGTCCCGGAGTTCGAAGGCTGCTCCTGAGTTCCGGAAGCCGCTCCTGAACGTCGGAAGTCGCTCTGAACGACGAAGGACCCCGCTCGACACGGGGTCCTTCGTCGGGGCCGATGCGCGGGTCGCCTCACGGCGAAAGGCACAATGCGGCTCCAGCCGAACGGTATTCCGCAAAGGCAATAGGTAGGGCCCGGGGGACACCAGGCACACCGACCATCACATGTAACCGCGGTCGCCTCCGAGTTGTTCCCGGCCTCCCTGTGTAGCGATCACCGGCGTGGCTGGTCGAGCTCGATTCGCAGCGACTTGATCACGGTGGCGAGCATCTCGTAGTGCCCGGCGAGCATGCACAGCTCGACGCACTCCCTGGGAGACAGGTGCCGGCGCAGCCCCTCCCAGGCCGGGTCATCCAGATCGCCGTGCGCATGCATGTGATCGACGGCGGTGAGCATGGCCCGCTCGCGCGGCGTCCAGCCGTCGGCGGCCGGGCCCAGGCCGAGCCGCGTGACATCGTCCGCGTCCACACCGGCACGGCGGCCGATCCGGATGTGGTGCTCGAACTCGTACGCGCAGTCCCGGAGATGGGCGACCCTCAAGATCACGAGCTCGGTCTCGCGGCGCGGGAGGATGCCGCGTGGCATCAGCCGGCCGCCGAACCGGGCCCAGGCCCGGAAGAGCTTGCGATGCCTCGCCAAGGTCAGGAAGAGATTCGGGGCGGTCGTGCCGCCCGAAAGGCCCACCAACTGGATGGCCACCCAGTTGGGCAGCCCGACCTCACGAAGTCCGCCGGGCGGGATACGGGGGTCAGACACGGGCATCCTTCTCCGGCGGGTCGAGGTATCTGGTCATCGCGGTGTTCAGTGCCCGCATGATCAAGTTGTACACCGCTGGAACGTGGCGCTGGACCAAATAGACACACCGGATATCGCCGGACGTAAAGATCAGGTATTTGTCGCGTTCGACGCCCCGGACGAGGGCCCGTGCCGCCTGATCAGGCGAGACGGCGCGCTTGCGGAACAGCGCGATCGCACGCCGGGCCCGGGGCGCCTCCCTGTCGATGCCGACGATGTCCACGCTGTTCACCAGCGGTGTGTCGATGCCGCCGGGGCACACCAGGCTCACGCCGATCCGATGCCGGCGCAGATCGAAGCGGAGCACCTCCGACACTCCGCGCAGGCCGAACTTGCTCGCGCTGTACGCGGCGTGCCAGGGCAACCCGAACAGGCCCGCCGCTGACGACACGTTGACCAGATGCCCGCCGCGCCCGGCGTCGATCATCGGCGGGACGAACGCCTCGATGACGTGGATCGGGCCCATGAGATTCACGTCCACCATCCGCCGCCAATGCCGGTGCGCGAGCCGGTCGACCGTGCCCCAAGCCGACACTCCGGCGACGTTCATGACCACGTCCACGCTCCCGACCTGGGCGTGCACGCGTTCAGCCAGCCGCAGCACGTCGGCGTGGTCGGTGACGTCCACGGGCTCGGCGAGGACCACGTTCGCGCCGGTGGAGCGGATGGCGCCGGCCGTCTCTTCCAGGCCGTCGGCATCGATGTCGGTGAGCACCAGGTCGGCGCCGCGCGCCGCCGCGACCAGCGCCGTGCTCCGGCCCAGCCCGCCTGCCGCGCCGGTGATCAGGCACGTCTTGCCGGACAAACTCGTCACGGCGCACAACCTAAACGGCTATAGACATTGATGTCTATAGCCGTAGACACCAATGTCTATGGCTAGCCGGTCATCAACCGGGCGACCATGGCGACGAACGGCTCCCTGAGTGCGGCCAGCGCCGCGTTATCCCCCGTCAGCACACGTGTCGTGACCAGCGAGATCAGCGCACCCACGACCGCCTCGCACGCAAGTCGCTGTTCCGGGGTGGTGGCGCCGAAAAGCTCGGCCGCCCATTCGGTCAACGTGGCCTGCACGGTCAGCCGGCGGCCCAGCACCTCGACGCCCGCCGCGTACACCTCGACGAGAAAGACCCTGGCCGCCTCGGGCTCCGCCGCCAGCCCCGCCAGGTACGCCCCGACCACCCGGTCGAACCGTTCCAGCGGAGTGCCCCCGAGCCGCAGCGCCTCCTCCATCCGCTCCGCCAGGATGTCGGTGACCAGCTCGTACGCGGCGATGAAGCACGCCTCCTTGTTGGCGAAGTTCTCGTAGAAGGTCAGCCGCGACACCCGGGAACGTTTGAGCACATCGGCGACCGACGTCGCGACGTACCCCTTCTCGGCGGTCACCTCGACCATCGCCACCAGCAGACGGCTTCGCTGCTGGGCGGCGACCTCTTCCCGGGTCAGACCGTGCGACCCGCCCGACAACGGCTCGGCGGAATGTGTGCGCAACGAGGACGGCTTCTCCACCCGGCCATGCTAGAAGTCAGCGGCTCCCGGCGAGGATGCGCTTGCGTTCACCGGTGTACTCCCACCAGGGCCGGCCCGGCAGCCCGTCGGCCTGGTCCACGGCCGACATCACGGTGTCGAGCAGGCACGGGTCATGCCGCACTCCGTCCGCCGCGCACATCTCCTCGAACAGTTCGAACGCGTCCCGCCCTGCCAACTGGCCGATCCGCGTGATCCCGATCCGCGCGAACTTGCGGGCAATGGCCGGGCCGACGTTCGCCAACGTGACCAGGTCCTCTCGTTCATTACTCATGACTCCACAAGACCAGCCCCGCCCGAGTCCCGTCTTGTCGGAATCGGACATAAGACCGCCCCGCCGGGCAGATCCACCACGCACCCGGCGCTCGCCGAGGAGGAGACCGTCTGCGTTCGCCATGCTTCGACGCGCGTCGAATTTTCGGCGGCCTAGCGTCGGGCCATGGCAGAGGAAACACCGGCCACCGACGACCGGCCACCGTCCCAGGTCGTCAACGAGATGGTCGATCACGTCCTGCGTCTCGCGGCCACCTGGCCGGCCTGGGACGGCACCCCGCGCGCGATCGACGACCGGACCTACACCCCGCACAAGGCAATCCGCCGCGTGGTCGACCATCTGGTGGACCACCTGGCCGAGATCGAAGCGCGCCTGGCCGGGGTGGGGCCGATCCCCGACCACTGGCACGCATCGTCGTTCACCGACCCGGCGGACCTCGCCCCGTTCACCCAAAAGGACCTGGACGAGGCACGCAGCCGTCTCACCCGGCTCGCGCAAATCTGGACCGTCCGGCTGGACGCACTGTCGCCCGATCAGCTCGACCACTCGCCCGGCGACGGCTGGACGTTCCGCCAGATCGCCTTCCACCTGACAGAGTCCGCCTACTACGCCGACGCCGTAGGCGACCCATCGGCGTGATCCCGGTGCACGCCGAGGCGTTCGGCTACTGCCGCCTGCTCAACTTCGCCCGTTCCTGGACGCAGCCGGAGAGCGAGTCGTGGAGGTCTGCCTCCGGGCGGGCAGTGCCACATCCTTCTATGTGGCCCGACACCCCTCCGCGTCGTGTGCCCGTCTTCCTAGTCGGCTGCGAAGCTGCGCTGGGGAAACCTTCAGCCGGTGATGGCGTTGGAGGCGTAGCATCGTCGCTGGTCCCAGGGGCGAGCGAGGTGGAGCTAGAAGGTATGAGCTATCCGCCGGACGGCTGCACCTATGAGGTCTCTTACAGTCTTGGCAGGCGTGGCTTCTCTGTGGAGCGCTTCCAGGATGAGTTTGAGCTGATGCGCTGGTTCAGGGAGATGGAGGAGCGGGGCGCCTTCGATCCCCAGGATTTCGAGGAGCCGGACGAAGACGGCCGAAACGGATACCAGATCTTTTGCGTCACGGACACTCAGCGCGTTGAGATCAGCTACTTCCACTATCGCCTTGTGCGGGCTCGCATCGAGAGAAAGCATCCGCTGATGTGAGCTGGTCCGGCTGATCGTGGTGTCACTACGCCGGGTCGGGTCAGGGACGCGTGGGTTGCTGCGCAGTGCAGGTCAGCGCGCGAGATGCTCCCTCAGGCCGGGCGGCCATGCCTCGAGATCCCGGTTCACCAGCAGCTCGGCGTGCTCAGGGGCCCCTTCGACCCGGAACAGCACGATCCGCCCCTCCGGCTCTGGAGCGACCACGGTACGGTACGCGATCTTCGATGCGTCGAAGGGAAAGTCCCAGTGCACCAGCCGGCCGTACACCCGGCCGTCGGCCACCAGTTCGGACCGCCCCACCCACCGGCTCCGCGGGCTGCGCACCACCGCGCGGAGCAGGAAGCTCCCCGGGTGCGGCCAGCCCGGATCGGACTCGTCCACGACCATGGCCGAACCTGTCCGCAGCCGCAGCGGCTGCGTGGTGGCCTCGGTCAAAGCCTCCAGCAGATCCTCGTCCGCGACCGTGATCAGCTCGACCAGCGCCGACGCGTCCACGGCGTCGACCTCGCCGTACACGTCATAGAACGAACCCGCGAGACCCCTGGCGAGCGCGGGATGCAGCGCCGGGATCTCGGCCGCCTCCCGGAACACGTGGCGCTTGGCCTCCCAGGGCACCGGACCGGCACCGCTGATCAGGCGATCCCAGTGGGACCGCGGCAACTGGAGGGTCAGCGCTGTGAAGACCCGCGACGCCTCGCGCGATTCGAAGTAGTCGACCCAGAGCCCGTACTCGGCCGACTCGGCCACCGGGCCCGGACCGTGCATCAGCATCGCGGCGAACTGGCGCACGATCCAGTCCTGTAGTACGTGGTCACCATGCAACCAGCACATTCGCAGGTACATCAGGATCCCGTAGGACGGGAACATCTGGTGCAGCAGGACCCATGCTGCGGCGTTCTCGGCATCGGTCCCGAGAAGGTTCAGCCCGTGCGGGTTGAACTCGTCGTGGGCGTCCGTGGTCTCCAGCACGAGATCCACATCGGCGTCGACACGCAGCCGGTCCAGCCCGATGTCCACGAGTTCCCGGTCCCACCTGAAGGTCCCGATCAGCGGAGGGGGCGATGTCGGGTCTGACATTCCGCCAACTTTAGTGAATGGTCGTCATCGGTTATCCGGTGGGACGGCCTCTCGCCCAGTTAGTGTCCCGTGCCCTCACCGGCTCGGCCACCAGCACCACTTCACCCTCCACAGCGATCGCCTCGCTACGAGCGGGAGGGCAACCCACCACCGCGGATCCCGATGGGCGTGTCCGTCCTCCTCCGCCACCCGTTCGTGCACCATCCGGGTGCTTGAGCAGTGCGGCATGCCTCGCGCTCCATCCGCGCGTACCAGGCACGGCATTCCTCGTCGCCAATGTGCTCGGAGAGCCGGAGTTCCGTCCCGCGCCCGCCAAACCGTGCCCATGCCGCCCCAAGCGGCTCAAGGGTCCGTTGTCGGCCCACCAGCTGACAAACGCCACCATCCAACCGGCCGCAGAATGTCCGTGTGACACCTTCACTCTTCGAAGCTCTGGAGGCGGACGACGCGAGGACCGTTCAGTGGCATCTGGAGCAGGGCGCCGATCCCAACGCCGTGGATCCACGCTGGCCTCCGCCGTTCGCCTGGCCGCCGCTGAGCGTGGCGGCGACCCGAGGCAACGCCGAGATGGTCCGCCTACTGCTCTCCTACGGCGCGGACGTGAACGTGCGAGATTCAGGCGGAGGAACCCCTCTGATCTGGGCCTGCAACGGCGAACACCTCGACTGCGCCCGCGCCCTCCTCCAAGCAGGCGCCGACCCGACCCTCCGCAACAACGACGGCTACACCGCCTACGGCCGCACCCCCATGCGCAACCAGGAGCTACTCAACCTGCTCCGCCACCACGGAGGCTCTTAAGCCGACCCAACAGAACCCCGAACTCAGCCTGATCCAGATAAAGCTTCGGCCCCTCGGGGTCCTTAGAGTCCCGCAACCCAACCACCCGGCTGGGCAACCCCGCCAGCTCAACGCAGGAGGTGTCGTTAGCCGAGCCACTATGGCTGCTCTTCGTCCACAACGCTGCCAGCTCCACACAGTCGGAGTCATTAGCCATGCCGCTGTAACTACTCTTCCGCCAGTTGGTCATCCTGCTCTCCGTCACCAAGTTCCTAGTTCGTGGAGCACTTGGGCGATCCGCTCACGCGTCTCTTCGACGGAGAGCGACGCCTCACGTAGTTCCTCAAAGGCAACGCTATAGCTCGCCACCTCCGATTCATCGTCCACGAAGACGACCTGCGTCAGGCTGTGAACGGCGCAGACAGTGAAGCTGCCCGCCTCAACCTCCAGCAGGCTGAACGCACCGTCCGCGCCCGGGTGGTTCGCGATCTCGAAGGGCAGGATTCTCAACACGATGTTCCCACGGCGGGAAACGTCCAGCAGATGATGAAGCTGCTCGTGCATCACTGCCGGACCGCCGATTTGATGCCGGATGGCCGACTCACCGATTACGGCTTCCATCCGGGCAGGATTGGCGCCTTCCAACACCTCTCGCCGTGCCATGCGGAAGGCAACGGATCGATCAACATCCCGGTCGGGGTAGAGCCGTTTCAACGACGACATGATCGCTCGCGCGTAGTCGGGTGTCTGGAACAACCCATGGATCACGTTTGGTTGGTAGGCCAGCAACGCGGACGCGTCCTGCTCCAGGCGCACGTAGTCTCCGACAACCGGAGCCTGAGCGAGATCGCCGTAGCGCTTGACCCAATCCTTGGAGCGGCCCGCCGCAGCTAGTCCCAACAAGGATTCCTGAAGATCGGCTTCGACGTCCCCGTAGGTCATCAGGATGTAGTTGACCTCGCGTGGGCGGATCGTGACCTGGGCGTTCTCAATTCGGTGGAGGGCGGACTTGGACATCAGGAGGAGGTCGGCGGCCTCGTCGAGACCTAGGCCGTGCTCCTCGCGCAGTTTGCGCAGCTGAGCACCAAGTCGCCGCATGCGGAAGGTCGGGGGTCGCTTGGCCATGACACGCATTGTGATCGATCGGTCACAGATTTTCGAGGGATCCGTTCAAAATCGGGAAATCCCACTTTCCGCGCTTCCCGAGGTCCGCGATTCCCCATGTCTGGGAAGGCGATTGTGCGGCTTCACCAGGGCTTTCATGCTTGAGCGATGACACCGGACGAGAGAAGATTCAGCCTTCTGACCGGCTTGGCCTGGGAACTGCGGCGGATGTCCATTGGGTCGTACGTGACGCTGCCTCGTACAGGCGAAGCGGTGCTGTATGTACGCCGCCCTGGGGGCGCGCTTCTCTCCGTACTGGCCGTCCAGCACAACGGGCGCTGGCTCCTCATGTGGAGCCCCAGCATGTCTGCGTCTGGCGACGACGTGATTCTGGCGGCGCGGCGGATCGCGACGTTCGTGCAAAGTGGATGCGCTGCATGAACGTGCTGGGGGCGATCAGTCTGCCGGGAGTCGCCAGGTCGGCTCCTGAGGCACGCGCGTTCGTACGACGGCTGGCAGGTTCGTCGGAGCTGGCGTTCACGGACGAGACGTTGGCCGACATGCAGCTCTGTGTGGACGAGCTGGTCGCGAACGCCTGCGAGCACACGGCCTCGGGCCTGGGCGGCCGGGTGACGGTGACCGTGGCGAGGGGGCGCGACCGGCTGCGCGTCAGCGTGATAGACGAGGGCGGCGCCGACACCAAGCCTTCCGTCCAGCACGAACTCTGCGGCGAGAACGGCCGGGGCCTACGGCTGGTCGAAGCGCTCTCCCAGCGATGGGGCGCCGAGAGCACCACCGTGTGGGTGGAATTCTAGGCAGCGCCACACTCCTCTCGCGGTGACCCCGGCCACCGACGAGACGTTCTGCCCGACCCCCACCGAAGCTGCCCTGGCAGCCGCGGAGCACATCAAAGCGGAACACCAACGCAGCTCGCGCTACGAGGTGTTGGCGTCTGCCCAAGGAGCAGCCGGCGAGCTCAAGCCCAACGAGACGGACGACTGCCCTAGGTGACCGACGTCCGTTCCGCTCCGGCGACGCTGCGTGGAGCTCACTTGACTGCGCCGCTGGTGATGCCGGAGATGATCCTGCGTTGGGCGATCGCGAACACGACGATCAGGGGCAGGCTCATCAGGATGACGTAGGAGAAGATGAGGTGCCAGTTGTTGAGGTAGAGCCCGGCGCTGGCGACGCGGAACAGGTTGAGGGGAAGCGTGTCGATCCGCCCGCCGATGACGAAGAAGGCGTAGAAGACGTCGTTCCACACGTACAGGCAGACCAGGATGGTCGCGGTGGCGAGCACGGGCCGGAGCATGGGCAGCACGACGCGCCAGAAGACCATGATCGGACCTGCGCCGTCGATCTGGGCGGCCTCCTCCAGGGAGGCGGGGATGGTTCGGACGAACCCGGTGACGAAGAAGATCACCGTGGACATGTAGATCCCCATGTAGACGCCGATCATGCCCACCGCGCTGCCGGCCAGGCCCAGCTGGCGCAGGAGCAGGACGACGGTGACGACGGCCGGGGGCAGCACGATCCCGCTGATGGCCAGCGCGTACAGGACGGCGTTGAGGCGGGTGGCACGGCGGGCGAGGATCCAGGACGCCATGGAGCCGACGATCAGAACGCCGGTCACGACCGGAACGACGATGAGCAGGCTCCCGAAGAAGGCCGCGGCGACCTCTCCGTCGGCCCAGACCTCGCGGAGATTGTCCATCAACTGCCAATGGCCGGGCAGCGACAGATCCGGGTTGAGCGCCTCGCCGCGGGATTTCGAGGCGGTGACCAGCACCAGCCACAACGGGACCCCGATGGTGACGACGGCCAGAGCCGTGCCGACGAAGGGCTGTAGCCGGGACCAGAACGGCACGTCGCTCATGCTGCGTTTGGTCACAGGATCTCCTCCCGCTTGCGAAGCACATAGATGACGGGAAAGGCCATGATCGACACCAGCAGGAACAGGATCAGGCTCATCGTGGTGGCCTGGGCGAACAGTCCCTGCCCGAAGGTCCGGTAGATGAAGATGTTGAGGATCTCGGTGGTGCGGGCCGGGCCGCCGCCGGTGGTCGCCTGGACGATGTCGAATCCGTTCATGGACCCCAGCAGCGCGGACGACACGCTGAACGTGACCGCCGGGGCGAGCAGCGGCCACTTGACGGTCCAGAACGTCCGCATGCGGGAGGCGCCGTCGATCCGGGCCGCCTCGATGATGTCCTCCGGGATGGTCTTCAGCCCGGCCAGGTAGATCAGCATGGACAGGCCCATCCACTTCCAGGAGTGGATCGCGGCGACCACGACGAGCGTCCAGGTCGTGTCACCGAGCCAGGCGTAGTCGACGTCGGTCTGGAGCACGGCGCCGAGCAGCTGGTTGACGCTTCCCTCGGGTTTGAGCAGGGCCTGGAAGATGTAGCCGACCGCCAGCGCGGACATCAGGACCGGGATCAGGAAGAACGTGCGCAGGATCCGGTTGACGCGGTTATCGCGCTCCAGCAGGACCGCCAGGCCGAAGCCGAAGAGGTTCTGGAAGACGGCCACCAAAACTGCGTAGAAGACCGTGATGCGCAGCGCGCGGAACAGGGTCCCGTCGGAGGTCAGGTCGCCGAAGTTGTCGAACCCGACCGGGTGTATCTCGCTCTTGAATCCCGACCAGTCGGTGAAGGCGTAGATGAAGTTGAACAGCGTCGGCAGGAAGAAGAAGACGAGGAGGATGGCGAATGCCGGAGCCATGAACCACATCGGGTGCGTGCGCCGGTTGATCCGCGAGGTGGTGCTGCGCCTGCCTGCCGTCGGCGTACGCGACGGGGGCGGGCCGGACACCCGCCGCACGGCCGTGTCCTCGGCCATCACCATGAGAGCTCCCTTTCGTGCGGGGGACGTGGCGGCGGGACACCTGTACGGTCGCCGCCACGTCCTTTGCAGGATGTAGGCCGTCAGAAGCCGGGTGCCCCGGCGGCCTTGGCGAGCTGTTCGAACTGCTTCTGGGTGGTCGAGGCGACCTTCTCCGGCGACATGGTGCCGTTGATCATGTCGGCGAGGTTGATGTACAGGTCGGGGTTGGCGACCGCCTGGGCCTGCATCGAGCCGACGGAACCGGCCAGTGAGGCGTGCACGTCCACCAGCGCCTTGGGCACGCCGGGCGGGTTGGGGACGGCGGGCTGCAGGGAGACGGTGCTGCGGTCGGCGATGAAGTCCTTGTAGCCGGTCCCCATCCAGAACGACAGCAGTTGCCTGGCGGCGGCTTCGCGCTTGGCGTCGCCGGTCTTGAACGCGACCAGGGCGTTGGACTGGTCCGGAATGAAGGTGCCGACGTTGCCGGACGGCGAGATCGGGAAGAACCCGATCTTCTTGTCGAGGGTGGCGGTGTCGGCACTGGCCTGGAGCTGGCCGAAGAAGGAGTTGACCTGGACGACCATGGCGGCCTTGCCGTCGAGCAGGGCCTTGCCCTGGTCCTCGAACTTCGCGGTCTTGATGTCGGAGTTGAACAGGCCCTCGTCGATCAGTGACTTGTACTTCTTGATCGCGTCCAGCACGACCGGGCTGCTGAAGGTCTCCTTCTTGGTGTTGACCTTCTCCCAGAGACCGTCCTTGGCGGCGTCGGCGAGCTGCACCTGGACCCACCACTGGGTGGACCACCGGTCGCCGGCCATCTCGTAGAACGGGGTGACGCCCTTGCCCTTGAGCGTGCGCGCCAGCTTGACCATGTCGTCGAAGTTCTTCGGCGTGGCCGTGACCCCGTTGGCGGCGAAGACCTCCTTGTTGTAGTAGACGCCTTCGACCGCGGGGCTGGTGACGAGCGCGGCGTAGCGGGTCTGGTCAAGGAGCCCGGTCATGTCGCGCAGCTTCGGGTCGAGCTTGGACAGCCACGGGGCGCCGGTGAGGGGCTGCAGGTTGGCCCGGGCGTTGATCGCGGTCAGCATCGACGCGGTGGGCTGCCAGAACGCCAGGTCGGGCTTGTCACCGGTGGCGACCTTCGTCTGGATGCCCTGCTCGTACGGGTCGGGGATGGTCACGACCTGGACCGTCGCGCCGGTCGCCTGCTGGAAGTCGGCGATGACCTTCTTGGGGACGGTGTTGCTGTTCTGGGCGGCCCAGATGGTCAGTTTGACGCCGTCGAGCTTGGTGCCGGCGTCGGGCCAGGTGACCGCGCTGTCACCGGCGGGGGTACTGGCCGAGGGGTCGCTGCATGCCGCGAGTCCGAGGGTGAGCGCCACAGTGGCGGCGAGAAACTTCCTTCTTCTCATCGCGCTGACCTTCCTTGGGGGGTGGGCCGACCTGCGACGCGGGTCGGCGAAATCTACTAGATGGGACGAAGTCGGATGAATCGGGCAGCCACCGGCTCGGTGCCGGTGGGGGCGACGGTGAGCAGTCCGGTCGCGGCGTCCCAGCGGCAGGTCCATTCCGGGAGGTGCCGCGGGTAGAGGGTCTCGATCTCGATCTGCCGGCCGACCAGGTGTGGAAGGGCCAGTACGGTTTCGCGGGCCAGTACGGTTTCGCGGTCCAGTACGGTTTCGCGGTCCAGTACGGCGTCACCCCCGTTCCCCGGACGCCGCCACACTCCTAGATAGGTGGCGTCGGCCGAGCGCAGCGCGAGGCTGAGCCAGGAGTCGTCCCAGCGGGGCAGCCCGAGGGGCCATAGCGGTCCGGCGGTCGCAAGGTCCGCGCGGATCTCGTGGTGGACGCGGACGGCGGCGCGCACGGCGTCCAACTGGTCGTCCCGCATGGCGTCGAGGCGCCCGGACAGGTAGAGGCGGCCGAGCATCCCCGTGCACACGGCGAACGCGAACTCCTCGTCCGACATCTCGGGCTGTGGGTAGGCCCAGCTGGCGGACTGCTCGGGTAGCACCGACATCGGCGCCGCCACGGCGATCGGCGGGTAACGGAGGAAATCCTGCTGGTCGCTCGTGGACTGCACCTGCATCCGGGACAACAGGGCGTAGTCCATCCGCATGCCGCCGGACGCGCAGTTCTCCAGGATCAGCTCCGGGTGCCGGTCCAGAACGCCGTCGAGCCACGCCAGGTGCGCGCGGTTGTGCGCCAGCAGTCCCGCGCCGACGCCGTCGGCGTGCAGATCGGTGCCCGCGCCAGGATTGACGTTGTAGTCGAGCTTGAAGTACCCGACGCCCAACTCCTCGACCAGCCGGTCGACGACCTGGTCCAGATGCGCGACCGCGCGGGGATGGCGCAGGTCCAGGTGGTAGCGGCCGTGCTCCACGACCTGGACTCCGTCGCGCTGCCAGAACGCCTCGGCCGGGAGCTTGTCGGCCATCGGGCTGCGGACGCCGATCACCTCGGGTTCCAGCCACAGGCCGGGCACCATGCCGCGACGGCGGATGTGGGCGAGGACCTCCTCGATGCCGTGCGGAAACCGGGTCTGGGACGGCTGCCACTCGCCGACGCTGTCCCACCAGGTGCCTCCGTCGTCATACCAGCCCGCGTCGACGCAGAACACCTCCGCTCCGACCGAGGCCGCCGCGTCGATCAGGGGCAGGAGCTTCGCGGTGGTGGGATCGCCCATCAGGGTGTTCATGTAGTCGTTGAAGACCACGGGCAGTGCGGCGCGGTCCGGGTGGGGCCGGACGATGGCCCGCCGGTGGGCGGTGAGCGCCGCAGCCGCGCCGTCCAGACCGGCGGACGACACGGCGACCGACACCGGCACCGTGGTGAACGACCCGCCGGGTTCCAGTCTCCGCCGCCACTGGTGGTCGAGGTCGGTCGGCCCGAGCAGCGCCAGGTAGGCGCCGTCCCGCCGCTCGCCGACCTCCCACCGCCAGGCGCCGTTGTGCTCGATCTGCCACAGCCAGGCCTGGCCGCCGTCCCGGTCGACGAGACCGCCGGTCGGCAGTTTGCGGCCGGTCGACCAGGTACCGGTGCTGACGACGTCGAGACCGCCGCGTCCATCCTGGCCATGCAGCGGGAGGCTCAGATCGACGGCCGCCCCATCCCGCAGGCGCCGACGGGACCACCTGCCCTCGCCGAGCCACTCGCTGTCGCCCTGAACGACGTCGAGGGTGTCGACCGGGCCTCCCGCGAATCCGGCGGCGAAGGAGGTGACGGCCAGCAACAACACCGGTTCGGGCCCATGGTTGGTCACCCGCGTCCAGACCTGGCAGGCGGCGACCCCGTCGGCGGAACGGAAGAACACCTCGGCTCCCAGCCCGGTGTCCTCGTCGAGCAGGTCGATGCGCAGCAGATGCCAGTTCCCGTCCCGGTTCTGCTCGCTGCCCTGGTAGACCAGCCGCCGGCCGACGACCGTCTCGGAGAAGCGGTTGGAGACGTGAGCCCGGCCCGTGCCGGGAGTCAGCAGTTCCACCAGCGGCTGGGCGGCTCGCGCGGGGTGGTCGGGCTCGCCGTCCGACAGGGACGCGACGGAGACCGGACCGTCCGGGGACACGTCCACCACGAGCCTCAACGCCGAATGGCCCCATGCCAGCCGGGTCGCGGTCTGCGATGTGATCAACTGTTGCTCCCTTGAGGGTCATTGACACTTGGGTCGCCGGTCGCCGGTCGCCGGTCGCCGGTCGCCGGTCGGCGGCGGGTCGGCGGGTCGGCCGTGAGGCGACTCGGTGGGCCGGGCCGGCTCCGCAGGGTCGCTGCGGAGCCGGACCGGCTTCAGCACCGCGCGATCGCCGGCAGGTCAGCCGACGGGCGCGGCGATCCGGATGAGATCGAGGTCGGGGACGAAGCCGGAGCCGTTGGCGAAGGTGATCGTGTTGGCGCCGGCCTTCAGATCGACGTCGACGACGGTGGTGCGGAAGGTCGACCAGCTCAGCGTGTTCCGGAAGTACGAGCGCCTCGCGGGCCCGCCGTTGACGCTGATGTCGGCGCCCCGGTCGACGATGTTGTTGTTGTACTGGTGCTCCCCGACGACTTCCGCGTTGGCGTAGCCGACGACCATCCGGTAGCGCCCTGCGGCCGGGACGGTCACGTTGTTGAACCGCAGCGTGTTGGCGGCGCCCCTGCCGATCCAGCCCACGTACTGCCCGCCGGACGCGGCGAAGCTGGACGCGACCACGGCGGTGCCGGACAGGGTGTTCGCGCCGGACTCCGCCTCGTAGGTGGAGATCGTGCCGGTCGTGGCGGCGACGTCGAGGTGGTCGACGTTGATCGCGTCGCGGTCGTCGGCGGCGTAGGCGCTGACGTCGATCCGGTTGATGCCCGCAGGCAGGAACATCTTGGTGGTGACCGTGTTCCAGGTGTTCCAGTTCGCCGTGCCCGGCAGTGCCAGGTCGGTGAGGCCCGAGCCGTTGAGCCGCAGCCGGATTGAGCGGTTCGCCGGGGCGCCGCTGTACGGGCCAGCGGAGTAGCGCAGCGCGACGTTGTAGTAGCCGTCGTCCGGCACACCGACCACGAACCTGGTGCTCGCGTCGGTGCTGCCGCCGTAGCCCTCGCTGAAGGACGTGCCCGAGTAGCCGGTGTTGGAGCCGTACTTCACCTTCGCCGTCCCGGCCAGGTCCGCGTACTCGGCCTCGTAGCGGGAGGACGAGGCGACGCCGGTCAGGTCTTTGTCCGGCGTGATGACCACGTGGTAGGCCGAGGTGCCCTTGAGGCCGGTCAGCGGGATGGAGATCTGCCCGCCGGACGACGTGAAGTCCCCCTCCTTCACCAGGTACGGGCCCTTGGACGGGTCCGTGCCCGAGCCGTCGACGCCCCACACCGAGGCATGCACAGTCCCGCCCAGGTAGGACGCGGTGCCGAGCCCCTTGACGACGAGGTCGGTGTCATACGTGCCGCTGGCGGGGTTGTTGCCGCCGAAGATCACTCGTGCCTGTTTCTTGGCCGGGTCCAGCGCCGCCAGGCCCTGAAGTGAGCTGCTCGTGCTGGGCGGCGCGACGGCCACCGTGCGGCCGGTCAGCTCGCCGTACCACTTGTAGAGCCACCAGGCTCCGGTCGCCTGGTTGTTCCTGGTGACCAGGTCGTTGAGCCCGCCGGCCGTCGTCCAGTACGCCAGGCACCCGTCGACCTTGCTGTTCTCGAAGCGGGCGACGTACTGGACGAGATTGCCGGGGACGCCGAGGTCGCCGCTGATGCGCGCGTACTCGTTGATCGAGATCGGACGCTTGCCGATGCCCAGGTCGGCCTCGATGTCGCGGTAGTCGGCGAGGTGCTTCTCCCAGTCGGTGAAGAAGTCATTGTTGAGCTCGTGCCAGGTCACCACGTCGGGCAGGACGCCGTTGTCCCGAGCACGCGTCATGAAGGTGCGCATGTCGGCCGCGCGATAGGAGGCGAAATTCGGGCCCGCGATCCGCGCGCCGGGATCGATCGACTTGATCTTGTCGTGGACGCGCTTCCAGTGGTCGGCCAGGCGGGTGACGTCGTCCCGGTACCAGATGAGGTCGGGTTCGTTGAACGGCACGTACACGTACGACGTGCGGTGCGGATCGGCGACGATCTTCCGGGTCATCGTGTCGACCTTGGCGAGGTAGTCGTCGATGCCGAGGTTCTCGTACGGCCACTGCGCGTAGACGTCCTGCATGTAGACCTGGATCTCGCGCCCGCCGGCCCGCTTGAACATCGGCGCGATCTTCAGCGCGTCCCCATTGGGATGCTGCAGCCCATCCGGCGCCATCTGCGCGGTGACCCGCGGCTTGAGCGCGGCCAGCATGGTCTCGTTCGGGATGCCCTCGTCGCCCAGCCCGTACAGGAATCCGGTGGCGCCGTAGTGCAGGGCGCCCGTGCTCTTCGACAGGTCGACGGTCAGCTGCGTGGCCGCCGCGGCCACGCCGGGCGTCACCGACAGCACGCCTGCGGTGACGGCCACGGCGACCGTGGCCGCGCAGGTTCTCCTCAGTTTCATCGGCGCTGCAACCTCCTTGCGGGGGTGGACATCGGCCTCAGGGCCGAGAGGTTGAGTGCGGCCACGGGAACGAATGTTTCCGCAGCATCAGGGGTGTCCAGCGGCCGATGTGACCGGTCACATCGTCGGCTCAGTGTGACCGGTCACACAGCATCCGGAAAGAGGGCGTTACCAGGTTGTTACAAGGCCAGGCGTACGCAGGCGGGATGTCAGCGGCCGCGCAGGCACCGCGTCAGCGACCGCGCAGGCGCGGTGTCAGTGGCTGCGTGGGGGCGCCGTGGATTCGCGGATCACCAGGCTCGGCGGGGCCAAATCGACCGCGGGCTGGGGCAGGCCGGTGACCTCGGCGACGACGGAGGCCAGACAGGCACGCCCCAGGCCGACGAAGTCCATGCGCACCGTGGTGAGCGCCGGGGTCCAGTACGCCGTGCTCGGCATGTCGTCGAAACCCACGATGCTGACGTCGCCCGGCACATCCCGGCCCGCCTCGTACATGGCACGGCGGACGACGAGCGCGGTGTCGTCGTTCCCGCAAAGGATCGCGGTCACCGACGGGTCGACCGCCAGGCGCCGGGCCGCCTCATAGGCCGAGCGGGCATCCCAACCCGCGGTGAGCACCGGCGGAACGGGGGCCCCGGTCTCCCCCAGCGCGTCCCGCCACCCCGCCTCACGGCCGCTGGTCTCGGTCTCCGACGGGATCGCCAGGTGATGGACCGTGCCATGCCCCAGCCCCAGCAGATGCCGGGTGGCGTCGGCCGCGGCCGCCCGTTCGTCCAGGCAGATGGCGATCCGCCCGGTCCCGGGGAGCCCGCCCGCCTCGGTCGCGGCCACGGCGGGAATGTCCGATGGAAGCGCCCGCAGCACCTCGGCACCGGCTGCGTCGAAGGCCACGACCACGACTCCGCCCGCACTGGGGTCGCTGACGTACTCGGCGGCCCTTCCCACATCGGCGACGTCGTCAGAATCGATGACGCGCACGCCGACGGCCAGTCCCTCCACCCGGGCCGCCTCCTCGATCCCCTGGAGGGTGCAGGCGTAGCCGTACAGCATCGTGTCCGACGTCACCACGGTCACGGCCTTCGCCCGGCCCGAGCCGAGAGTGCGCGCGGCCCGGTTCGGCCGGTATCCCAGCCGCCCGATGGCCTCCAGCACCTGCTGGCGGGTCTCGGGCCGCACCCTCGGCGAGTCGTTCAGAACCCGCGACACCGTCTGGTACGACACTCCCGCCATCGCCGCAACGTCACGAATGCTAGGACCGGCGTCACGACGCCTGCGGGACGGCGGTTTCTCCAGTTGCGGGCCTGTCACCGCTCCATCGTCGGCGCCCGCCAAACCCCCGGTCAAATGGCGCCGAGCTCAGCCGGGTAAACCTGCATGGCGAAGGTGGCCACGCGATTGAGCTCTTCGGCGGTCGCGCCGTCCTGAGACTGGCGCGACATCCCCTGGATGGTCGCTGCGTAGAACGTGGCGAGGCCTTCAACGTCAGTATCCGCAGGAACCCTGCCCGCCTTGACGTCGCCCTCAATACGTTCGGCGAACGAACGCTTGGCGGCGACGCGGTAGCCACGCAGCACCTCCTCGACCTGCTCGGCCTCAGGGCCGTGGTTGACCGCGGCGGTGATGATCAGGCAGCCGGGCGGGTGCTCGGGATCGCAGTAGTTGACGGCGGCCTCACGAAGAACACGTTCCATGGCCTGGCGGCCCGTGGGCTCCTCGGCGAGAGCGCGGGTGGTGAACGCGCCGTGGGTCTGCTGGTAGCGCTCGACGGCCTCGTTGAAGAGCTTCCGCTTGTCGCCGAACGCCGCGTACAGGCTCGGCGGCCGGATCCCCATGGCGGCGGTCAGCCCCGCGATCGACGTCGCCTCGTAGCCGTGCCGCCAGAACTCCCTGAGGGCCTTCTCCAGCGCCGCGTCGCGGTCGAAGGCCCGGGGGCGGCCGGGCGTTCTGCTCATGACCTCATTGTATAGCGGTCGATACAAATCTGGACGGTTCCTCTGGAGTAACCGAGCGCACCGCAAAGTGCGTTCTTCCGGACCCACCCGGGCCGCAGCACGCTATTGCCGGTTACCACAAAGAACTGATGAAGGAGCCGGCATGTCCGATAGATGGGACGCGCGAGCGTGGAGCGTGTTGTTCGTCCTGTGCGGCGCGATCTTCCTGGAGGGGATCGACGTGGCGATGCTGAACGTGGCGTTGCCCGCCATCCGCGCCGACCTCGGCCTCTCCACCGGAATGCTCAGCGGGGTGGTCAGCGCGTACGTGCTGGGCTACGGCGGCTTCATGTTGCTGGGCGGCCGGGCTGCCGACCTGCTGGGACGCCGCCGGATGTTCTTGTTCTGGCTCGGGGTCTTCCTGGCGTTCTCGGGCTTGGGCGGGTTCGCGACCGAGGGCTGGCAGCTGCTCATGGCGCGGTTCGTGACCGGTGTCGCCGCCGCGTTCATGGCGCCCGCCGGGTTGTCCCTGGTCACCTCGAACTTCCCCGAGGGCCCAAAGCGCAACAAGGCACTGCTCGTGTACGCAGGGACGGCGGCAGGCGGGTTCTCGCTCGGTCTGGTCGCCGGAGGCTTGCTGACCGCTCTCGGCTGGCGCTGGGTGTTCTTCGCCCCGGTCATCCTGTCGGCGGTGATCCTGCTGGCCGCGATCCCGCTCATCAAGGACGACGCCGCACGTGAACGCGGCCGCTTCGACATCGCCGGATCGATCACCGCGACGGGCTCGATGTTGCTGCTGGCGTACGGCGTCGTCCGGCTGGAGCACCCCACCGAGAAGCCCATCGTGACCATCGCCTCGTTCGCCACGGGCCTGATCCTCCTGGCGGCGTTCGTGATGATCGAACGACGCTCGGCCGCGCCGCTGGTCCGGCTGGGCATCCTGCGCTCAGGCCCACTGGTGCGAGCCAACCTCGGCGCGCTGCTCTTCGTCGGCTCGTTCGCCGGCTTCCAGTTCCTGGTGACCCTCTACCTCCAGGAACTCCGTGGCTGGTCGGCGCTCCAGACGGGCCTGGCCATGCTGGTGATCGGAATCGACACGGTGCTCGCCCCGACGCTGACACCCAAGCTGGTCAACCGCTTCGGGAACGTCCGCGTGATCTTCGTTGGCCTGCTGCTCTCCACCGCGGCATACGCCCTCTTCCTTCCGGCCGGTCTCGACTGGGCCTACACCCTCATGCTCCCGAGCATGGTGCTGCTCGGCCTGGCCTTCTCGCTCACGTACGGGCCGCTCACCATCGCGGCCACCGACGGCATCGCGGAGGAGGAGCACGGATTGGCAGGCGGTCTGCTCTACACCTCGATCCAGTTCGGCCTGGCGCTCGGCATCTCGACCGTCAGCGCCGTCAACGTCGCCGCCGGCGCGGGGCTCGACGGGTTCCGTACCGCCCTGATAGTGCCCGTCGCCGCGGCTGTCATCGGCTCCGCCATCACCGCCACCGGCCTGGCCCGCAGAACCCCCGTGGTCCCGGCCGAGCCCGTCCCCGCTCAGCTCTAAGGAGAACGTCATGGCCACAAAAGTGGAGACCTTCACCGAACTCCAGGACGAGTTCGACGCCTACATCGGCGACATCGTCTACGCCACGATGACCACGGTCGACAAGAAGGGCCGCCCGCGCGCCCGCGTCCTGATCCCGATCTGGGAGGTCGTGGACGGCAAGCCCGTCGGCTGGCTCGCCACGTACAAGACCCCGGTCAAAGAGGCACACCTGGCGAACAACCCGCACACCACGTTCTCCTACTGGACCAAGCGGCAGAACGCGGTCGCCGTCGACACCATCGCCGAATGGGTCGACGACCTGGACATCAAGAAACGTGTCTGGGACCTCTACAGCAGGACGAGCCCGAAGGGTGCCGGATACGAGCTGGGGCAGTTCTGGACGAGCCCTGCGGACCCCAAACTCCACGTTCTGCGCCTGGAACCCTGGCGCGTCCAGGTCATCCGAGGCAGGGACCTCCGCAGCAAGATCTGGCAGCCGAACTAACCAAAAGGGGCCGGTGGGAGCCAACTCCCACCGGCCCAACGGTTACACCTCCAGCTCAGAAAGCCGCTCGTACTGCTCATCGGACAACTCCACACCACCAGCGGCGAAGTTCTCCTCCAAGTGCGCGATCGACGTCGTGCCAGGGATCGGGAGCACGGTCGGGGACCGCCGCAGCAACCAGGCCAGCGCGGTCTGCGCGGGGGTCGCGCCGACCTCCTTGGCCACCACCGCCACCGGACCGTCCGCCCCCGCGTGCTCGCCCATGGCCACTGGGAAGAACGGGATGAACGCAATGCCGTTCTCGGCTGCGTAGTCCACAACGTCCTCGTGCTGGCGGGTGACCAGGTTGTACATGTTCTGAACGCTCGCGATCGGCGTGATCTCGGCAGCGTCCCGCAACTGCTGCACGGACACCTCAGAGAGTCCGATGTGCCGGACTTTCCCTTCGTCCCGCAGCTGCTTCAAGGCCCCGATCTGATCCGCGAGCGGCACGTCCGGGTCGATCCTGTGCAACTGCAGCAGATCGATCCGTTCCACCTGCAACCTGCGCAAGCTCAGCTCGGTCTGCTGGCGCAGGTAGGCCGGGTGGCCCAGCGGCACCCACTCCAGCGGCGACGGCCGCACCACGCCGACCTTCGTCGCGATCACCAAGTCGTCCGCATAGGGACGCAGCGCCTCGGCGATCAGCTCCTCGTTCTCCCCGAGGCCGTACGAGTCGGCCGTGTCGATCAGATTCACACCCAGCTCCACGGCCCGCCGCAAGACCGCCGAGGCCGCCTCACGTCCCACCGGCGCCCGCCAGATGTGTCCCATCCCCGGATCGAACCCGGGCTCCGGCGGCGCCGCGAGCCGCATCGCCCCGTACCCGATCCGGTTCACCCGCAGATCGCCGCCCAGCTCGAACGTTCCCATGTCATTTCCTTCAAGCTTGAACCACTAGAGACATCCGAGATGAACCCCGCTCACACCCCACCCATTCCGCCCATGAGCGAGTCTGTGACAGCGTTCACACAAAGGATTGGATATCTCTGTCGCGGGCAAAGTGCAGAGAGATCACAGACGGACACGAACGTGATCACGGCCTGGGGATACTCCCGTAAGGCCTAAATCTGTGCATAACATCCCGCTAGAGGTAAAGCCGTGGCCAGGACGGGTGGCCAGAGCGCGCCAGGCCAGGGAGAGTAAGGACATGTCCTCTCGCACCCCTCCGCGACGCACGTCCGCGCACCCCAGCGGCCCGTGCATCGAGGGGTGCGTTCGACACCGCGAAAGGCTCGCACCCCGGAAGGCATCAGGGCGCTGCGGAAGGCTCGCACCGTGGAAGGCGTCAGGGTGCTGCGGAAGGCTCGCACCATGGAAGGCGCCGGGGTATGGGGCGGAGCCCCATCGGGGGCGTGGGGGCGGAGCCCTCACATCGGGGGTTCCAGGGGGTCGCCCCCCTGGGCAAGCACAAGAGGCAGCGGCTCGCGCTTTCGGCGAGCACACCGCCTCTACCTCGTTGGTGGGCGAGGAGGGATTTGAACCCTCACATCCTTTCGGACACACGGACCTGAACCGTGCGCGTCTGCCGTTCCGCCACCCGCCCGGGGTGTCGCACCGGCCCCCTTGGGGCGTGCTCGAAAAGGCTAGCACGGGCCCAGGAGTGGTTAGGTATCCAGATACTTGGAGCGAACCTTCGCACCGATACGATCGTCTACCAGTGGGGAAGGGAGGTGCCCGTGGGCGTCATTCAGCGCTTCGAGCGAAGGCTTGAGGGCATGGTCGAAGGAGCCTTCGCCCGGGCCTTCAAGTCTGAGCTGCAGCCGGTCGAGGTGGCCAGTGCTGTCCAGCGCGAGATGGATGATCGTGCTGCGATCGTGGCTCAGGGCCGGACGCTGGTGCCGAACGACTTCGTCGTCGAGATCTCGGAGCAGGACGGCCAGCGGCTACAGGTGTACGCAGACAGCCTGAGCCAGGAGCTGGCGAATCTGGCCCGCGAGTACGCGAAGGAGCAGGGGTACTCCTTCGTGGGGCCGGTGCGTGTCCGATTCGAGAACGCCGGCGATCTGGCCACGGGCATGTTCCGGATCAGGTCGGGCGTCATCCGGGGTACGACGGTGGAGGGTGGCGAGATCCGCCAGCCGCCGACCGATGTGCCACGGGGGCCGGCCGGTGCGTTCGGGGGCAATCCGCGGCTGCTGGTCACCACGGCCGTGGAGGGCACGCCCGCCACACAACGCACGTATGACATCAATACTCCGGTGACCTTGCTGGGTCGCGGCACCGACTGCGACCTGCGACTCGTCGACCCGGGCGTATCCCGGCATCATGCCGAGATCCGCGTAGAAGGTCCCGAAATCGTTCTCGTGGATCTAGGGTCGACCAATGGCTCTTTCGTAAACGGTCAACCAATCCGGCGGGTGACGCTCGTCGATGGTTCCCGCGTCACGATGGGCCGGACGACCCTTGTGTTCCGCCGCGACAGGGAGTAACCCCGACTCCGATGACCCCATTCACCCTCACGCTGATAAAGCTGGCATTCCTCGCGGTGCTGTGGCTCTTCGTCATCGCGGCCGTCGGTGTGATCCGGGCCGACCTGTTCGGTTCGAAGGCCGCCACGCGGGCCGCCAAGCCCCAGCCTGCCAGGGCGGCCAAGCCGCCCAAGCAGCCGCGGGCTCAGCAGCAGCGCAGTGCCCCGACGAAACTGGTCGTCGTCCAAGGCGAACGGGCAGGGACCGTCATTGATCTCACGGGGGTGCCGATCACCATTGGTCGGGCGAATGACGCCACGCTGGTGGTGACCGACGACTACGCTTCGACCCGGCATGCCCGAATTTACGCGCAGGACGGTCAGTGGATCGTGGAAGATCTCGGGTCGACCAATGGCACCTACCTCGGCCGCACGAAGGTGAGCCGGCCGATGCCGGTGCCCCCGGGCGTGCCGGTCCGTATCGGCAAGACCGTGATCGAGCTGCGCAAATGACTCTGGGAATCCGCTACGCCGCGCGCTCCGACGTCGGCATGCTGCGCGAGGGCAACGAGGACTCGGCATACGCGGGCGCCCATCTGCTCGCGGTGGCCGACGGGATGGGCGGGCACGTCGGCGGCGAGATCGCCAGTGCCGCCGCCATCGAGGCGCTCCGCAGGCTCGACAAGGAGCTGCCCGCCACCGAGCTGCTCGCCGCGCTCGAGCACACGGTCAAGTCGGCCAACGACAACCTGCACCGCATCGTGGAGTCCGACCCTGCCCTGCAGGGCATGGGCACCACGCTGACGGCGATGTTGTGGGCGGGCAACCAGGTCGCGCTGGTGCACATCGGTGACTCCCGCGCCTATCTGCTGCGCGACGGCAGCCTGTTCCAGATCACGCACGACCACACCCTGGTCCAGTCGCTGGTGGACGAGGGCCGGATCAGCCCGGACGAGGCGGCGTCGCATCCGCAGCGTTCACTGCTGCTGCGCGCGCTGGACGGCCGGGGTGAGGTCGATCCCGACCTGTCGCTGCGAGAGGCCAAGGTCGGCGACCGGTATCTGCTGTGTTCCGACGGCCTGTCCAGCGTGGTCACCGCCGAGACGATCTTCCAGGTGCTCACCGATGTGGACGACGCCGACCAGGCGGTCCGCAACCTGATCGACCTGGCCAACCGCGGCGGCGGTCCCGACAACATCACCTGCGTGGTGGCCGACGTCGTCGACTTGGGCCAGCAGCAGCCACCGACCGGTCCCGGGCGGGCCGTGGGGGCGGCGGCCAACGCCACGCCCTCGTCCGATCCGCCCGGCGGCGGTCCTGGCGGTGCGGCTCCCACGGCGGTCGACACGCCGGCCGGACGCGCCGCGCAACTGCGCGACACCATGCCCCAGCCGCCGGTGGCGGTGGACGAGATGCCGCCGCCCTCCGCCGCCCCGATGAACGAGCCGATGGGCGCGGCGCCGCCTCCAGGCACCATGCCGCAGCCGATGTCGCGGCGCGACGCCCGGCGGGCCGGCGGCGGTGGCATCCGCCGCTGGACATGGCTCATCGTGACCGCAGGCGTGGTCGTGATCGCGCTGCTCGCAGGCAGTTTCGCCGTTGTGAAGTACCTGCAGGGCGGCTACTACATCGGCGCTGAGAAGGGGCAGGCCTTGCTCTTCAAGGGCAGACCTGACTTTCCCCTTTCCAAGAAGGCCGACCAGGCGGTCCAGCCCAACCCGCCGATCCTGCTCGCCGATCTGCCCGTCGACCGGGCTCAGGCCGTCCAGGACAACTACGAGGTCAAGGGTCCCGCCGCCATCAACGACCTCAAGGCGGTCGTCTGCAAGTACACCCTCCAGCAGGAGGCCGGCAAGGTGGTCATCATCAAGGGCCGCGGGCAGAAGAGCTGCAAGGAGGCCAAGGCCAAGGGCAGCGAGCTGAAGACGGCCGACCTGCCCCAGGCCGATGCCACCGCCGTGGAAAAGGGCATGTACACGTTCATCGGTGTCGCCGCCGCAGACCGGAAGCTCACCGATCTGACCCGGCTGAGGGACCGGTGCGTGGCCAAGGACCCGCAGCTCAAGGACTGCCCGCAGGACGGGGCGAACAAGCAATGAGTTCGATCGGACGGCAGATCCGGGCCCAGCTTCCGTACACCAAACGGAACGCGGCATCACTCGCGCTGCTGATCTTCGCGATGGTGCTGACGCTGTCCGCCTTCGCCGAGGTCGGCCTGGCGCGCGACGGCGAACTCCCGATCGGGCTTCCTCTGTACGGCGGCGGCCTGGTCGTACTGGCCTTCGCCGCCTACTTCGCCCAGGCGAAGTTCGCCCCGTACGCCGACCCGTTGCTGCTGCCGCTGGCGGTGGCGCTGAACGGGGTCGGCCTGGCGATGATCTACCGTCTCGACCTGGACACCAGCAAGACCAAGATCGATGCCGTCGCGGCCGGGCAGAAGCTGGCGGAGGACGAGGCGTCCGCACCCGGCCAGCTGATGTGGACGTTCGTCGGGATCGCCATGTTCGTGGTGGCGGTGCTGATCATGCGGGACACCAAGAACGGTGAGGGTCCGCTCGCGATCAGCCCCAAGACCATGCAGCGCTACACCTACATCGTCGGCCTCTCGGCGATGGTCCTCCTGCTGCTGCCCATCGTGCCGGGCCTCGGCGGCTCCGTGAACGGCGCCCGCGTCTGGATCTTCATCGGCCCGTTCTCGGTGCAGCCCGGCGAGTTCGCCAAGCTGATGCTGGTCGTCTTCTTCGCCGGCTACCTGGTCAACAAGCGGCAGGCGATGTCGCTGATCGGCAAGAAGATCGGCCCGATCAGCCTGCCCCGCGCCCGCGACCTGGGCCCGATCATGGTGATCTGGTTCTTCGCCCTGGGCGTGCTGTTCGTCCAGAAGGACCTGGGCACGGCGCTGCTGTACTTCGGCCTTTTCATCTCGATGCTCTACATCGCCACGCAGCGGGTCTCCTGGGTCATGATCGGTGTCGGCCTGCTGGCGGTCGGCATCTTCATCGCCACGCTGCTGCCGTTCATGAGCCACGTCAACCAGCGCATCAGCATCTGGCAGAACCCTAAGCCGTACTTCGACGGCGGCTGCCTGGTCGACAACAGGGTCACCCCGGTCAACCCCGACACCGACATCTACAAGCAGGTCAAGGCCGAACTGGAAGCCAAGGCCGTCGAGTACGAGCGGGCCGGCAACAAGCAGAAGGCAAAGAACACCCGCCTGATCGCTCCCGGTTCCTACGCCTGCAGCAACAAGCTCGGCGGTGAATACTCCGACAGTGCCCAGCTGATGAAGGGCCTGTTCTCGCTCGGTGAGGGCGGCGTCCTCGGTACCGGCCTCGGCCAGGGCGAGCCGTGGCGCACACCCTTGTCCTTCAGCGACTTCGTCTTCGACTCACTGGGTGAGGAACTCGGCCTGACCGGGGTGATGGTGTTGCTGTTGCTCTACGCGCTGATCGTGCAACGCGGGATGAAGACCGCCATCGCCGCCCGCGACCCGTTCCTGAAACTTTTCGCGGGTGGAGTCTCGTTCGTACTGGCATTGCAGGTGTTCGTCATCGTCGGTGGCGTGACCAAGCTCATCCCGCTCACCGGTCTGACGACACCGTTCCTCTCGCAGGGTGGGTCCTCGCTGATGGCGAACTGGATCCTGATCGCGATCCTGGTCCGGATGAGCCACGACGCGCGCAAGCCCGCCCCGCAGGCGATCCAGGACGAGGGCATGACCCAGATCGTGAGCACGAGGTAGGGATCGTTATGAACGGCACGCCCGTCGAACGCAGGATGTGGAGCGATCACTCATGAACATGGACAAGCCGCTTCGCCGAGTGGCGATCTTCGGCCTGTTGTTGTTCTTCGGGCTGATGGCGCAGGTCAACTACGTGCAGGGCAGCCAGGCGGAGAAGCTCCGCACTGACCGCAACAACTCGCGCCAGTTCCAGAACCTCTTCAACGAGCCGCGCGGCACGATCATGGCCGGCCCGGACGTCCTGGTGACGTCGGTCGAGACCAAAAAGAGCAACCCCAAGTGGGGCCGGGTCTACAAGGACGGCGAGATCTTCGCCCCGATCACCGGCTACTTCACCAACGCGGCGGGCACCGGCGGGATCGAAAGGGCCTACAACCTGCTGCTCAGCGGCCAGGACAAGCGCCTGGTGAACCAGGAGTGGTTCGACACGTTCATCGGCAAGAAGGCCAAGGCCGCCAACGTCCAGACCACGATCGACCCCCAGGCCCAGCGCGTTGCCTACAACGAGCTCAAGCGCAGCACGACCCGCGAGGGCGGGGCCGTGGTGATGGACATCAAGACCGGCGCGCTCAAGGTGCTGGCCTCGTTCCCGTCCTACGACCCGACGACGGTCGCCCCGCAGACGGGCACAGCAGGCGTCAAGCGGTTCGACGAGATGAACCGGGATCGGGCCAAGCCCAACGTCGACAAGGCGATGAGCGAGGTCAACTTCCCCGGCTCGTCGTTCAAGGCACTGGTGGCAGCCAGCGCCCTGGAGAACGGGATCGGCAAGGACTCCGGCGTCCCAGCGCCCCGGACCTTCCTGCTGCCGGGGACGAACACCACGCTGCCCAACAGCCACGAAGGCGGTGCCTGCGGTCAGGGCCAGGCTCCACTGATCCAGACGTTCGCCGAGTCCTGCAACACCACCTACGGCATCCTGGGCTCGCAGCAGCTCGGCAAGGACAAGGTCACCGACACGACGAAGAAGTTCGGCTACGACCAGCGCATCGAGGTCGAGCCGAACATGTCCTCCGCCAAGAGCACCTTCACCGCCGCCAACGCCGACGGCGCGCAGACCGCACTCGCCTCGATCGGCCAGGGCAGCAACTCCGCCACCCCCTTGCACATGGCGATGGTCGGCGCCGCCGCGGCCAACAAGGGCAAGATCATGAAGCCGTACCTGATGGAGAAGGTCGTGTCCGGTGACAGCCAGAACGTCATCGAAGAGGCCGACCCGAAGGAGTTCGGCCAGGCCATGTCCGCCGACAACGCCGACCAGCTGGCCGACCTGATGCGCGAGGTCGTCCGTTCCGGCACCGGCAAGTCGCTGGCACAGTTCAACATCGCCGGCAAGACCGGTACCGCCGACATCGACGGCGTCGAGTTCAACAACCGCTGGTTCGTGGGGTTCGCTCCCATCGAGAACCCCCGCTACGCCTTCGCCGTCTACACCGTGGGCGACGGCTCCGGCGGCGAGTTCGCCGGCCCGGTCGCCGGCAAGATCATGCAGGCGGTGCGCAAGGATTGAGCAGCCCCGCCACCCCGCCCACCGGCGCGTCCCGCAGGGTCGCGCCGGTGCGGCATGCCACGGCAAGGGTGGCGAACCCTGCAACACAACCACCTGCCCCACCCCACGTAGGCGGCAGCGCGTCCGCGTCGGAGCGGCCAGAGGCACGCGTGACGCAGCCCACAGCGCGAGCACATGTAGGCGGCGATGGTGCGGCGCTGAGCCAGATCACGGCATGGGTGGCGCAGACTTCAGGAGGTCGCCTGAGCGCTGACGTGGGCGCGCCTAGACTGACGGCGACCCAGTCGAACGGCGTGGGCGGCGATGCGGTTGCGTCAGCACGGGTGGCGCGGGTTGCAGGGGAGGTCGCATGAGTGGCGACTTCCTGCTCAACGAGCGGTACAGGCTGCTGGAGCTGCTGGCCACCGGTGGGATGGGCGAGGTGTGGCGGGCTCAGGACGAGGCCCTGGCGCGTGAGGTGGCGGTCAAGCTCCTGCGCCAGGAGCTGGTGTCCGACGACCGTGCGTGCGGGCGGTTCGGCGCGGAGGCGCGCTTCGCGGCCGGGCTGCAGCACGGCGGCATCGCCCAGGTGTACGACTACGGCGAGCAGGACGGCCGGGCCTACTTCGTCATGGAGCTGGTGCCCGGCGAGCCGCTCTCAGCCCTCCTCGACCGCACCGGCGCACTGACCCCCGAGGCCACCCTCGACCTGGTCGCCCAGGCCGCCCGTGCCCTGGCGGTCGCGCATGATCACGGCATCGTGCACCGCGACGTCAAGCCGGCCAATCTGATGATCGCTGCCGACGGCACGGTAAAGATCACTGACTTCGGGATCGCCCGGGCGTTGTCGGCCACGAGCTCGCAGACGCAGACCGGCATGGTGATGGGCACCGCCCACTACATCTCGCCCGAGCAGGCCTCCGGCCAGGAGATCACACCCGCGTCGGATCTTTACTCCCTCGGCGTGGTGGCGTACGAGTGCCTGACCGGCAACGCCCCGTTCGACGCCGACACCCCCGTGGGCATCGCACTCAAGCACGTCCGCGACGCCCCGCCGGAGCTGCCGTCGGCCGTCCCGGCCACCGTCCGGTCGCTGATCTCCACTCTGCTCGCCAAAACCCCTGCCGAACGCCCAGCCGGCGCGAAACAGGTGGCCGAACAGGCCGAGATGATCCGCCAGACTCTGCTTCTCGGTGGAGATCAGGAGCTTTTGCCGGAGTTTGACGGGGGCGGCAGGCCGGATAACCTCACGGAGGTGCCCGGGCAAAGACGCTCGGCACTGATGTACACGTCGGTGACCGCCGGCGTCGTCCTGCTCGGGGTCATCGTGGTCGGCTCGCTGTGGCGCGGCTTCAGCTCGGCAGGTCTCGTGGAGACCCGTAGCCCGCTGCCGACCGTACAACCAGGTGGCGAGCCTCCGTTCACGACCACACCGACCGTACAACCGCGACCAACGCACGGGCGGTTGCCAATAGTTCCCGGCCGCCCGTCAACTTCCAGGCCGTACAAAACGTCCCAGAAGAAGCCCACCAGGAAACCCACCAAGAAAACTCCCACCGCCCCAACACCGACACCGGCGGAAAGCAGCACGACTCCGTCGACTCCGAGCCCAGTTCCCTCACCCACGGACAGCGGGGAGCTAGGTTCAGAGGACAAGGTGTAGACGTACGAGGGAAAGTGCACATATGAGTCAACCTCGGCTGCTCGGCGGCCGCTACGAGCTCGATGGCGTCATCGGGCGCGGCGGCATGGCCGAGGTCTACCGTGCCCGAGACCTGCGCCTCGATCGTGTGGTCGCCATCAAGACCCTCCGGTCCGACCTCGCCCGCGACCCCACGTTCCAGGCCCGGTTCCGCCGCGAGGCCCAGTCGGCCGCGTCGCTGAACCACCCGTCAGTCGTCGCCGTGTACGACACCGGCGAGGACACGATCGGTGACACCTCGATCCCGTACATCGTCATGGAGTACGTGGACGGCAGCACGCTGCGCGACCTCCTCCGCGAGAACCGCGCGCTCATGCCCGAGAAGGCGCTGGAGATCACTGACGGCATCCTGCGTGCCCTCGACTACAGCCACCGCGGCCAGATCGTGCACCGCGACATCAAGCCGGCCAACGTGATGCTCACCCGCAATCACGATGTCAAGGTCATGGACTTCGGGATCGCCCGCGCCATGCACGACGCGGCGTCCACGATGACCCAGACGGCCCAGGTGATCGGCACCGCCCAGTACCTGTCGCCCGAGCAGGCCCGCGGCGAGCGCGTGGACGCCCGGAGCGACATCTACTCCACGGGCTGCGTGCTGTACGAGCTCCTCACCGGCCAGCCGCCGTTCACCGGCGACTCCCCGGTGGCGATCGCCTACCAGCACGTCCGTGAGGAGCCGGTCCCGCCGTCCCAGGTCGACCCCGAGATCCCCCAGTGGGCCGACGCCATTGTCCTCAAGGCGATGGCCAAGGACGCCGACCACCGCTACCAGAACGCCACGGAGTTCCGCCAGGAGATCCAGCGCGCCATCCACGGCCAGCCCGTCGCGTCCACCGCCGCCTCGACCATGCTCATGGGCGGCCAGCAGCAGCATCCGCAGGGCACCCAGGTCATGGGCGGGATGGCTCCGCGCACCCAGATGCAGGGCTCAGTCGGCACCGGCTACGACCTGCCGCCGGTCCAGTACGACGACCAGAACCTCGATCGTCGCGGGGGCGGAGGCAAGAAGGCCGCCCTCTGGATCACCCTGGCTGTCCTCTTCATCGGCGGCGCCGCCGTGATCGGAATGCTCTTGTCCGGCGGCGACGATAACAACGGCGTCGACCCGCCCAAGCAAATCGCCGTTCCGACCAACATCGTTGGCCAGACACAATCCGCCGCGACCAAGGCGATCGAGGACGCGGGACTGACGGTCGGCGAAACCACGGGGCAGTACAGCAGCAAGTACGATAAAGGCTCCGTCATAAACTCAAACCCGGCGCCGGGCGATAAGGTCCCGCCGGAGACCAAGGTGGCCCTCGTCATCTCCAAGGGCCCGAGGCCGCCCTCGACGGTCGAGGTCCCTGACGTCAAGGGCAAGTCCCAAACCGAGGCTCAGCAGGAGCTCACCTCGAAGGGCTTCCGGACCATCACCAAGCAGGAGAGCTCCAGCAGCGTTGAGCAGGGCAACGTCACCCGGACCAACCCGTCCGGCGGCGAACAGGCGAAGAAGAACTCGATCGTCACGATTTTCGTCTCATCCGGCACCGAGAACGTCCAGGTCCCGGACCTGTCCAACAAGAGCGCCAAGGCGGCCTGCAGTGAGCTGAGGCAGTTGCGGCTGAGGTGCGAGACCCAGATCCTGCAGCCGCCTGTGGGCACCACCGTCCCGCCGGGCTTCGTCTACCAGCAGACCCCTCCGGCCGGCTCCACGCTCGCCCAGGGCGAGACGGTGACCATCCTCGTCGCCCCCAAGCAGCAGCAGAGCCCGTCGCCCGGCATCACCCCGCCTGACCTCGGAGGCGACGGCTAACGTAGCCGTTCAGCGATAAAGGCCTCACCTCCTTCTTGATAGTTGGAGGTGAGGCCTTCTGGCTTCTGCCCGGGACTGCGGCGCGGCAGGGACCCGGATGCGAGGTGCTCGGACGCGGAAGGGGCCGGGCGCGGCAGGGCCAGGGCGCGGAAGGGCCCTGGACGCGAACGAGGGCTTCCGCCACTCGGGGGCAATGGCGGAAGCCCTCTGTCATGGTTTTCGGATCACGGGGGTCCGGTGTTACAGATTTCTCCCGGAAACTTCTCCCGAGATGGTCGAACGGCTCGCAGCGGGGGCGGTCATACGCTAGAAGCGCAGGTCGCGAGCCAGCTGCGGAGCAGGTCGTGGCCGTGGGCGGACAACACGGATTCCGGATGGAACTGGACTCCCTCGATCGGGCGGGCGCGATGGCGGAGCCCCATGTTCACGCCGTCGGGCGTACGAGCGGTGCTCTCCAAGTCCGAGGGGATCGTCGCGGGCTCCACAGCGAGCGAGTGGTAGCGGGTGGCCTCCAGGGGACTTGGGAGCCCCTGGAAGACTCCTCGGCCGTCGTGGTGGATCTGGCTGGTGTAGCCGTGGACGATCTCGGGGGACCGGGAGACGACCGCTCCGTAGACGTGGGCGATCACTTGATGGCCGAGGCAGACGCCCAGGAGCGGCGTGTGCCGTTCATGGGCGTGCCGGACGAGGTCCAGGCAGATCTCGGCGTCGGCAGGGTGGCCTGGCCCGGGACTCACCAGGATGCCGTCCACGGAGGCGTCGGCGAGCGTCACGTCCGAGCGGTCCTTCACCGTGCACTCGGCCCCCAGTTCGAGGAGGTACTGCACGATGTTGAAGACGAAGCTGTCGTGGTTGTCGACGACGAGGAGACGCACGCCCTCAGTGTGTCAGCGGCGGTCGGGGGCGGGGGATGACGGGGTGTTGATGACACCGCGGTCGAACTGGATCTTGGGTTCGAGCCATGGGAAGACCACGTACCAGAGGACGGCCGCGGCGGCGAGGATCAAGGCTGCGGCGATGGCGGTCTTGGCCTGCCACTGACCGGGCAGGTGGCGCCAGATCCAGGCGTACATGGCTCTCCTAGGCGCGGCGGGGCAGCTCGCCGGTCAGCTCACCGAAGATGATCAGTCGCTGGGCGGCGGAGTACTTGGGGTGGCATGTGGTGAGGGTGATCAGCGGCTTGCTGGGCTTGTCCTTGGGCTTCAACGGGACGGGCGCGGTGACCTCGACGGCGGAGGGCTTCACGATCCTCTTGCCGGTCACCTCGTAGACGTACTGCTTCTGCCGCGTGTCGATGAGGATCTTGTCGCCTGCCCGGAGCTCGGCCGCGCGGTTGAACGGGGCGGAGTAGGTCGTCCGGTGGCCCGAGACCACGAAGTTGCCGACCTCGCCGGGCAGGGCGCTTCCGGGGTAGTGGCCGGGGCCCTTGCGGAGGTCTGCGAGCTCGACGCCCTCGATGATGACGAAGCGGTACTTCGGACCGAAACGCGGGATTCGGATCATGGCCAGGCCCTTGCCGAGCTTGACCTTCTCCGTGGTGACGTTCGGCGCCTGCCAGCTGTTGAGGAGCTCCTTGTTGAGCAGGTCCTGCTGCTGGCGGGTGTATCGGCCGGTGCCCCAGAGCGTGTAGGTGACGAAGAGGAGCATGACCAGGCCGGCGGTGATGCACAGCTCGCCCAGGTTACGGATCAGAATCCGCACTGCGCGTCTCCTCCTATGGCACCGTCATCTCCGGGGAGCCGTCGCGGATGCCCCACGGCGGTGATCGTGAACGGCGGCGAGCAGACGACCCCTTGAAGGATCAGAGTATTGCCCATGCAGTTCCTGGAGATCACGCGTTGGTCCATAATTTGCGTTCCGGCCGCACCGCCCGTCCGGAGGGCGTTCCCGTCCGTCTGGTGTGTGACGAGGCCGTCCGGGCTGACCTGGCGGCCACAATCTTGTTGCCGCGCATCGTCCAGGGTCGCGTACCGCGAAAATCGCGCAACGCAGTGAATCCAGAGCGCACCGCAAGCACGTCGGCGCGGGTCTGAATCTCCTTGACTCGGGCGTCAAGGCGGCCGACCTGATGGGAATCGCTTCCATCTGATGGCGAAGCCGCTGGTAGTCGGCGGGTTCGTAGCGGGGCCGGCACTGCTCGGCGATGATCAGTGCCACAAGCGTGAGGCCGGGAATGATGCTTCCCCACGTTCGACGCCGTACGCTGCTCACCAGCGACTACGCTAAACGACAAAACACCCATGCGCGGACCGGCGCTCCGGCCGTCGCCCGCCCGAGGAGATCGATCCCACCGTGGCCAAGTCCAAAGTGCGCAAGAAGGCCGTCTACACGCCGCCGCAGAAGTCGAAGGCCCCCGAGGTCAGCCCTCGGTTCCTGGTCCCGACGATGATCACTCTCTGGCTGCTCGGACTAGCCTGGATCGCAGTGTTCTACGTGACGGCGAGCACAGGCACCGACGTACCGGTCATGAGCGACCTGGGCAACTGGAACCTGGGGATCGGCTTCACCGCGATCATCCTGGGCGTGATTCTTTCCACGCGCTGGCGCTGATCAAGCCGCCTACCCACATTCGGGTCGCGTAATCCACCAGAGTTATCCACACCCTGGGGATTTCCCGGCCAGTTTCCCACAGCTTTTTCCACAGGGAAGCATCTCGAGGGCCGCCGCCCACCCAAAGGCGGCGGCCCTCGCACGAACACCAAGCCCCCTTTGGCGACCCTCCACTCAGGTTCGCCGCCGGAGTCGCGCCCGACCTGGGCCACACCCGCTGAGTTGCGTCTGACCTGGGCCACGCCCGCCGACTGGCTCCCGACCTGGGCCAACGGGCCCTCGGCCCTCGGCGTTGAACGGGTTGTTGCAGCGGTACTTGCCAGATGACTCCAGCCCAGGAGCTGACCCGGGCCTCGCATTGTGGAGGCCCGGGCCAGGCTGGGTTAAGCCACCCCTGCCGTTAGGTCGGCCGTCTTGACCATCACCAGGACCGCGAACAGCACCAGGGTCAATACAGGTGCGGCGATGTGGACGAGTTGGCGTTGCTTGGCCGGAGCGTAGGCGTACGCCACTGCCAGAACGGCACCGGTGACCAGGCCGCCGATGTGCCCCTGCCAGGAGATCCCGGGGACCGCGAACGTGATCACCAGGTTGATTCCCAGGAGGAACACGATCGGGCCGACCTGGCCGCCGAACTTCCGGCCGATGATGAAGAACGCCCCGAACAGGCCGAAGATGGCGCCGGAGGCCCCGACCGCCGCCGAGCCCGGCTCGACGAGATAGAGCAGCACCGAGCCGCCCAGCCCGGACAGCACGTACAGCGCCACGAAGCGCCACCGGCCCAGCACCCGCTCCAGCTCCGGGCCGATCGCCCACAGGGCCCACATGTTGAACAGAATGTGGGTGATCCCGAACGAGCCGCCGCTGGGACGCTGGTGCAGGAACATCGACGTGAAGAGCCGGTACGACTCACCCTCGGCGACGCCCACCAGCCGGCCCTCGGGACCGATCGCGACGCCGAGCATCATGAAGTCCTCGACGACCTTCCACGAGGCCAGCTCGGCCAGATAGACCAGCACGCAGATGCCGATCAGCGAGTAGGTCACGATCGGCGTCGCCGACTCCGGGGCTTTGCCACCCAAGACGGTCCGGGCCCGGCGAACGTTCTTGTTGCCCTCCGCCACGCATTCGACGCACTGATGCCCGACCGCGGCGTCCCGCATGCACTCCGGGCAGATGTAGCGGTCACAGCGGGTGCAGCGCACGTACGTCTCGCGCCCCGGGTGCCGGTAGCAGGTCGGCACCGGAGTGTCCGACCCTGGCGAAGGGTTGGGGTCTGTGCTCATCGAGGCTCCGTTAGGGCCGACGCAGGGTCTCTCTAGGTACTACGACTGACGGCGGTCGATCGTCACCGACTCGATGACGACATCGTTCACCGGCTTGTCATTGCGACCGGTCGGCGCACTGCTGATCTTGTCGACGACGTCGGTGCCCTCGATGACCTTGCCGAAGATCGTGTGGCGGCCGGACAGGTGCTGGACCTGGCCGATGTTGTCGGTGGTGAGGAAGAACTGCGAGCCGTTGGTGCCGGGGCCGGCGTTGGCCATGGCCAGCAGGTACGGCTTGTTGAACTTCAGGTCCGGGTGGAACTCGTCCTTGAACTCGTAGCCCGGGCCGCCAGTGCCGCGGCCGAGCGGGTCCCCGCCCTGGATCATGAAGCCGGGGATGACGCGGTGGAAGATCGTTCCGTTGTAGAGCGGCGTGCCGGACTGCGACTCGCCGGTCTCGGGGTGCCGCCAGTCGCGGGTGCCTTCCGCGAGGCCGACGAAGTTGTCGACCGTGACGGGCGCCTGCTCCGGGTAGAGCTGGATGACGATCTTGCCAAGGGTGGTGTTGAGCGTCGCAAAGATTTGTTCAGCCACGGATGGCCGCCTCCTCGTCGGTATGGGCATATGCGGTTTCGGACACACACGTAGCCCTACTGTGCGTGACCCAATGATCTCGCACACAGGGTTTACCTTCCGCGCTTTGGGAAGGCTGCATGGCAGGACCTCGCAAACAGGGAGGTTAGCGTGTCCCTAATGATGAGTATCCGCCGGAAGCCGCAGGACGAAGTGCTCTCGCGGTTCGGGCGTGTGCGGGAAGCGTGTCGGCACGGAGCTGAATCGTGGCGGCAGAACGCGTCCGGCGCGGCGGATCGTATCGCCCCGGCGGCGCAGCGCACACGCGATGTCGCCTCCGACCGCATCATGGACGCTCGCGGCTGGAGCGCTCCCCGGATCGAGAACGCCGCCCGATATGTGGAGGGCGGACTCGCTCCACGGGTGGGCTCTTTTCTGTCAGATGTAGCCGGCAGAGTTGAGCCGCCCAAGCCCAGCCATCGCGGACGCAACATCACCGTTGTGATGCTCGCCGCCGTGGCTGCGGTCGGGATCGCCGGAGCGGTCATGACCAAGCGGAACTCCATGCAGTCGCTGATGGACGACGACATGAGCCAGCCGGAGCACGAGGCGTCGGCGAAGTCTGAAGCCAACAGCCACGCGCACACGCCGTAACCAGCGGCGAAGAAAGGCCCGGCCTGTGGAGGCCGGGCCTTTCTCATGCCCCTGCCCCCGTCCCCGCCGCCTGCCAGCGGTCCGCTTTTCGTATGCCGCGTACTCCCTACCAGCGATCGGCTTTCACACGCCGCGTACTCCCTACCAGCGGCCGGCTTTCACACGCCGCCTACTCCCTACCAGCGGCCGGCTTTCACACGCCGCCTACTCCCTGCCCGTGGCTGGCTTTCGCATGCCCCCTGGTCCCCTGTCAGTGGCTGGAAAGCGGAGGGGGCTTTGCCGGGTGAGGGCTACTAACCGGTACCTTGACATCCGCGCCGTTGCTGGCGGCCCCACGGCAGAGAGAGCAAGGTACACCGCATGCGTCCGAGATCCAGTTCGATCCGGCAGCTCTTGGCGGCCAAGGCCCGCCAGGGCGTGCATACGGCCGTACATCGCGGCTGGGAGTGGGTGCGGCGGCAGGGAGAGATCACGCCGCAGACGCCGGGTCGGCGGAAGTTCGCCTATCTGGGTGAGGGCGCGTGCATCGGGTTTCCGGTGGGGGCGATCTACGGAGAGCCCTGGATCTCGATCGGCGACCACACGTTGGTCGGTACGCATGTGACGATCTCGGCGGGGTTCGTGCCCGGGCTGGATCTTGGGCCGAACGTGATCGTGAAGATCGGGTCGGGCTGCTCGCTCGGGCGCGGCACGCACATCGTCGGGCACCAGTCGATCGAGATCGGCAACGATGTCTTCACCGGCCCGAACGTGTACATCACGGACCAGAACCACAGCTATGGCGATGTGGACGTGCCGATCGGGCGCCAGTGGCCGGAGAACAACCCCGTGGAGATCGGCGACGGATGCTGGATCGGCACCGGCGCGATCATCCTGCCGGGGACGCGGCTGGGCAGGAACGTGGCGGTCGCGGGCGGCGCGGTGGTACGCGGCGAATTTCCCGATCACTCGGTCATCGGCGGTGTGCCCGCCAAAGTTCTGCGCAGCCACGATCCGGAGGAAGGCTGGCAGCCACCGCTGCGCAAGCCCCCCTTGATCTCACTGGACGAGCTCGCCGCCCTGTCGGTCGACGGGCTTGACGGCCTCCAGATCCTTCAGGACAAGCTCCGCGAAGAGGCCGGATAGACCAGAGGCCCCGCCCAAAAGAGTCTGGGCGGGGCCTCACAGCCGTTCGTCAGTTGGTGCGGGCGGGACGGCGGTCGCCGCCCTCACGGCGCGGGCCACCACGGCGCCCGCCGTGCGACGCTGCGGCGCCTCCGCGACGCTCGCCACCACCGTACGAGCCACGCTCACCCCGGGGGGCGCGGTCGCCGCCGTACGAGCCACGCTCGCCGCCGCTGTATGAGCCGCGCTCGCCGCCGCCGTACGAGCCGCGCTCGCCGCGCGGGGAGCGGTCGCTGTACGAACCACGACGCTCGCCGTACGAGCCGGAGCCCTCGCGGCGCTGACCGCCGTCCTGGCGGTCGTACGACGGCCGGGAGGAGCGGCCGCTGAAGCCACGGCCACCGCCGCGACGGCCGCCGCCCTGGCGGCCACGGCCCTCACGCTTGGGACGCTCGGGGATGATCGGGCCCTCGATCGGGATGCCGGACGGCGTACGCGCACCGGTCACCTTGATCAGGTCGGAGTCCCCGGCGGTGACCCGCGTGCGGGGGGCGTGGATGCCCGCCCGCTTGGTCATCTGCTGGGTGGCTCGGACCTGGTGGGGCAGCACGAGCGTCACGACGGTGCCGCGCTCACCGGCGCGGGCCGTACGGCCGGCGCGGTGCATGTAGTCCTTGTGGTCGGCCGGCGGGTCGACGTGCAGGACCAGGCTGATGTCGTCGACGTGGATGCCGCGCGCGGCGACGTCAGTGGCGACGAGCACGTCGAACGAGCCCTCGTGGAACTCGGCCAGCGTACGTGTGCGCAGCCCCTGGCTCTTGCCGCCGTGCAGGCCCGCGGCCCGCACGCCCGCCTGGGCGAGCTGCTTGGCCAGCCGGTCCACCCCGTGCTTGGTACGGGCGAACAAGATGGTCTTGCCCTCGCGGTTGGCGATCTCGGCGGTGATCGCGGCCTTCTCCTTGGGCGCCACCAGCAGGAGGTGGTGGTCCATGGTGTCGACCGACTCATCGACCTGGCCGATGGCGTGGCGCACCGGGTCGTTCAGGTAACGCTTGACCAGGACATCGACGTCCTTGTCCAGGGTGGCTGAGAACAGCATGCGCTGCCCGCCGCGCTTGGCCTGGTCGAGGATGTCGGTGACGTCGGGCAGGAAGCCCATGTCGGCCATGTGGTCGGCCTCGTCCAGCACGACGATCTCGATGTCGCCAAGATCACATGCGCCCTGGCGCATGAGGTCCTTGAGCCGGCCGGGGGTGGCGACGAGAATCTCGACGCCGCGCCGCAGCGCGTCGATCTGCTTGAACATCGAGGTCTGGCCGATAACGGTCTTGAACCGCAGGCCGAGCGTGCGTCCGAGGGGTTCGAGGTTCGTCTGCACCTGCTGAGCGAGCTCGCGGGTGGGGACGAGGATGAGGCCGAGCGGGCGCTTGGGCGCGGCCTTCTGGCCGGCCAGCCGGGCCAGCATCGGCAGCCCGAAGGCCAGGGTCTTTCCGGAGCCGGTCTTGCCACGACCGAGCACGTCATGGCCGGCCATCACATCGGGGATGGCGGCGGCCTGGATGGGGAACGGTGCCTCGATGCCCTGGCGGGCCAGCGCGCTCACCAAAGGCTCGGGCAGACCGAGCTCGGCGAACGTGGGGACCGCGGGAGAGTCGTCAGCCGTCAGGCCGGACTCGGGCAGGGCATTACCAGCAGGCAGGGTTGTCACGCATTACCTTCCGAGAGGGGGGCACGTCTCGGGAGGCACCACAGTCGGATCTGTGGCCTGCAAGGACGAGCCTGGCGCTTGGGCGCCGTAAGAGTGATTTGTTCAGTCTAACGTTCCGGGGCTACCTCTTTATGCCCAGGTCTCATCTGGGACCTCCTTCTCCAGCGCCCCAAGAGCTTTTTTTATTCCCATAGAGCCATCCCGCACCATCGCGATCCACTTCGTGGAGAGCGCATTGCGCTGGGCGCGGGAGCGCGACATGGACGTGTGACCGGTGCTCCTCAGCGCAGGAATCTCGTCCCCGCTCTTGGGCGATTCACGAGCCGGGTGACCCGTGAGCAGTAGGCGGATCTGATCTGCAGCCTCTGGGACGCGTCTGATCCGCGGACTCTGGGAGGCGCTGGACGACGAGTTCCTGGGGACTAAGCGATTTTACCTGCAAGCGCGTCTGAATCAGTACGACGGCATGGACATCGAACGTGACATACCGCTCACTATGGCCGACGGCGTGCGGCTGCAGGCGACATCCAGCGGCCCACACTGCGCGGGCAGGTGGTGCCCGACAGGCTCCCGCTGCTGAACGCATGTTCCCAGCGCTGAACGCTGGTCCCCTGTGCTGAACATGGTCGCGGCGAGTTGCCGGCTTGGGGGCCCTTCGGCTGGCAACTCGCCGCGTTTCAGCTCACCCCGTTTGGGAGCCGACTCTTAGACACTGCTACCTGGAGTCCCTGCGAACAATCCCGGGATCCACGTACACAACCCCGTAACCAGGCGCGGCGAGCACGGTGAAACGCACTCAGCAAGCGCAGGAGATGCCGGAGATCGGGGCCGTGAGGGGATCGGCGTCGCGACGCGTCACCAGGCCTGCGCCGGTCTCGACCGGGAAGCCCTCGCGCGCCCAGTACTCGAAGCCACCGATCATCTCCTTGACGGCATAGCCGAGCTTGGCGAACTCCAAGGCGGCCTTCTGCGCACCGTTGCAGCCGGGACCCCAGCAGTAGACGACCACCGTCACGTCCCGCTCGATCAAGCCGGCCGCACGCTCGGCGATCTCCGCGGTGGGCAGATGGATGGCGCCTTCCACGTGGCCCTGGTTCCAGCTCTCGGCGCTCCGCGAGTCGACGACCACGATGCCGGACGCGCCAGCCGCCAGGTCGACGGCGACATCGGACACGTCGGTCTCGAACGCCAGCCGGGCCGCGAAGTGCGCGAGTGCCTCAGCGTTGGCGGCGGCAGGGATCTGAGTGACGGCTGACGTGGTAGTGATCATTTGATGTGACTCCTTGACCTGGCGTTTCTCCCCTACGAACGCATCAATGGTCGCGGCCAGGGCAGGCCCCCGGCCAGTGGCATGAATGCCCTCTACCGATAAGATCTCGCCATGCAGCACACGATGCAGCTCGCCAAACGGCACACGATCTCCGTTCTGGCCTTCGACGGCATGGCGCCGTTCGAACTCGGGTCCGTGGTGGAGGTGTTCGGGCTGCCCCGGCCCGAGCTCGACGTTCCTTGGTACGACTTGCGGGTCTGCTCACTCGAACGCGGCCCCATGCGGGCGGTCGGCGGCTTCACCATGACCGTCGAGAACGACCTCGACGTCTTCGCCGCCGCGGACACGGTCATGGTCGTGGCCGTTCCGGATGTACGCGGCGAGGTGCCCCCTCAGGTCGTCACCGCACTGCGCAGCGCACACGACCGAGGCGCCCGCGTCGTCTCGATCTGCTCAGGCGCCTTCGCCCTGGCGGCTGCAGGCTTGCTGGACGGACGCGAGGCGACCACCCATTGGCAGTACGCGGCGCTCCTGCAACAGCGGTACCCAATGATTCACGTGAATCCAGACGTCCTCTACGTGGACGGCGACGACATCCTCACCAGCGCCGGCAGCGCCGCAGGGCTCGACCTGTGCCTTCATCTTGTACGCAAGGACCATGGCGCAAGAGTGGCCAACGCGGTCGCCCGCCGCCTGGTCATCCCGCCGCATCGAGACGGCGGCCAAGCGCAGTTCGTGGAGGCCGCAATCACCGAGCGTGCCGCAGACGACGCGGTGGCCCGTGCCATGGCATGGGCGCTGGACCACCTCACCGGCCCCATCACGGTTGCCGACCTGGCCCGCCAGGCGCACCTCGCTCCCCGCACGTTCATCCGCCACTTCAACCGGCAGACCGGCACCAGCCCCCTGCGATGGGTCATCACCCAGCGCATCATGGCCAGCCTGCCCCTCCTCGAAGGCGGTGCGATGCCCATCGAGGAGATCGGCGCGGCGGTCGGCTTCGAAAGCCCGGTCACCTTCCGGCACCACTTCACCCGCGCCATGAAAACTTCGCCCTCCGCCTACCGCCGTACCTTCCGCGCCACCGCCTCCTAACCGCACGCACCACGAACCCTGCGCCTAACTGCGCGACCCCTGTGCGGGCGTACGGGCGTGGTGGAGGAGCGCCAGCCAGATCAGGGCTGCCCCGGCCGAGAGCAGATCCAGGTTGATGGAGATTGTGACGAAGCCGAGAACGACCAGCACCGGGCTGAGGATGCTGCCGACACTGCGCTGGCTGACCACGGCGAGTTGAACGAGCAGCACCATCAGGCCGAGCATGAAGAACATCGGGCCTATCTCGTACACCACCTGTGGCAGCACGGCCGGGACGTCGGCGTACTCGCCCGAGAGCTTGCGCTTCTCGGCGGAGTCCGCCGCCTGGAGCCCCACGACGATGTCGACGATCGCGACGCGGATGAACGTCGCCAGCCCAGCGAGCGCGGCCCCTGCGGCGATGTTGGCGGTCAACCTGCGGGCCATGCCGCCCGGAGGCACCCGGCGGCGGAGCCCCACGATCACCGGGCCGTACAGAAGCAGGGCGCCCAAGAAGAGCAGGTGCCCCACCGTCCAGGCGGTGCCCGGTCCATGGTGGCCGTCGCGGCCGTCGATGAGCCTGACCAACCCGTACGCGAGCATGAGCGCGGGCGCGAGGTGGAAGGCGATCCGGGTGAACGCGAGGGAGGGGGAGTTGTGCGGGCGCGTTTCGGTCGGGGAGTCCTGCGGCTGATGCCTGGCCGTGGCCGTCATGTTGGCTCCAGAGGATTCGAGACGTGCGTGCTTACGTTCTCGATCCTCTGAAAACGGCTGCTTTCTGTGATCGCCACCGCGAGCGGTCTTGGGCCATCGGTGGCGCGGGGGAGCCGGGACGGTCGGCTCCCCCGCACGACGGAGGGCGCCGGGATTCACGAATGGACGGAAGGCGCCGGGATTCAGGAACGGGCGGAGGACGCCGGCGTTCAAGGACAAGCGGAGGACGCCGGGGCTCAGGAACGGAAGGCAGGCGCCGAGATCCAGGAAGGGGCGGTGGGCGCCCGGGTTCAGGAACGCGCGGATGTCGCTGGCATTCAGGAAGGGGCGGAAGGCGCCGGGGTTCAGGAGGGTTCGATGAGGCGTGTTTCGTAGGCGGCTATGACGGCTTGGACGCGGTCGCGCAGGCCGAGTTTGGACAGGACGTTGCTGACGTGTGTCTTCACGGTGTGTTCGCTGACGACCATCGCGGCCGCGATCTCCGCGTTCGACAAGCCACGGCCCAGCAGGCGAAGGGTCTCGCGTTCCCGGCCGGTGAGTACGGCTAGCCGGTTTGAGGGCGTGTTCCCGGAGCGTGGGCGGTTGCGCGTGATGTCCGAGATCAGCCGACGCGTGACGGCCGGGGCGAGCAGCGACTCCCCCGCCGCCACCACGCGCACCGCGTGGACGAGGTCGTCGCGGCGGACGTCCTTGAGCAGGAAGCCGCTGGCACCCGCGTAGAGCGCGTCGTAGACGTAGTCGTCCTGGTCGAACGTGGTCAGCATGATCGCGCGGGCGCGGGTCTCGGCACAGACGACCTTCGCGGCCTCGATGCCGTCCATGCCGGGCATCCGGATGTCGAGGAGGACGACGTCCGGATCGTTCTCCCGTACGGCGGCGATCGCGGCGGCACCGTCGCCTGCTTCGGCGACCACCTCGATGTCCGGCTGCGCGTCGAGGATCATCATGAAGCCGCTGCGGACGAGTTCCTGGTCGTCGGCCAGCACCACGCGAATCACGAGGCGACCGCCGAGGCCGAGGCCGTGTTGTCGAGGCCGACCGCGCCGGCGCCTCCGGCGTGGGGGAGCCGCGCGGTCACGTGGAAGCCGCCGTCCTGCATCGGACCCACCTCGGCCCGTCCGCCGCAGGCGATGGCGCGTTCGCGGATGCCGATCAGGCCGTCACCGCCGCGCCGCCAGCCGGCTGCGGCGTCCTGGCCTCGCCCGTCGTCGGTCACCGTGATCTCCAACTCGTCGTCCTTCCAATGGAGCCGTACCGCTGCGACGGAGGCCCCGGCATGCTTGACCGTGTTGGTGAGCGCCTCTTGCACGATCCGGTAGGCCGCGACGTCGGCGTCGGCTGGCAGGGCGCGAGGGTCGCCGGTGACCTCCAGGTCCACGCGCAGGTGTGTACGTCTGACTTGGTCCAGGAGGTCGGGGAGGGCACTGACGGTCGGCTGAGGCGCACGTACCCCGAAGTCCTGTTCCTCTTTGAGCACGCCCAGCATTCGCCGCAACTGTGTCATCGCGTCGCGTCCGGCGTCGGCGATCGCGTCGAAGGCTCGTTCAGCCTGGTCAGGATCGGTGCGGACGACCACGGGACCGGCCTCGGCCTGAACGACCATGATGCTGACGGCGTGAGCGAGCACGTCATGCATGTCGCGCGCGATCCGTGCCCGTTCCTCCGCCGCTGCCCGCGCCGCGTCAGCCTCCCGTTCACGTTCCAGACGTACGGAGCGTTCCATCAAGGCGTTCGAACGCTCCCGCGCAGTGCGGGCAAGCATGCCCAGCAGGAAGGCGCACATCGGCAGGAGCAGCGTGAACATGAACTCCCCCGCGTTGTTGCCCTTGATGAGGAGCGAGCTGGGCGGGGTGGTCACGACGAGCACGCTGATGACACCCCAGCGCTGCCAGCGTCGGCGTCCCAAGTCGGCCAACGTGTAGATCGCCACGAGCGCGCCGTACTGCAACATCTGGCCCGGCCGGTGGTACGCCGAGACCAGCATGGCGAAGGTTGCCACGATCAACATGACCGCGAACGGGGCACGACGCCGCCAGATGAGCGGCAGGATCGTGCCGAGGTTCAGCACCACCCCCAGCGGCGTCACCACGGGCGCGGTCGCGAACGGGACAGTCACTGGAACGGCGACCGCGGTCGCCACCAGCACGTCGAGGAGATAGCCGTCGCCCTTGCGAAGGCGGGCAACGAGGAGGCGGAGCCGATCGCGCATCTGCCCAGTATCGGCATGAAACCCCTCGCCACACCTCGCTCGCACGAGGGATTCCGTGCTGTGAGGAGTTCCGTGCCGGTAATTGACCGGTCAGGCGGAGCGTCTCAGTGGCGGTTCCTGAACGGTGACGCCGCCGAGCAAGGAGAACGCTCGGACGCGCACGGTGGGGACGTCGGGATCGACCTGACCGCACTCGCCGCCGTCATCGTCTTGGCCGCCGCCGGCGCCGAAGAGGCCGACCGCGAGCGCACCGAGCAGCCCACGGCGTTCCAGCACCACTCGCACGCCCCGGGGAACGCACACCGAGACGCCGCCGAGCAGGGAAATTTTCGTCAGCGTCACCTCCGGAGCAGCGATGTCGGCTTCGCGCATATCGAGGTTGGTGCCGCCGATGACGGCGAGTGACACCAGATGGCGGTCCATGCGCCAGCGGCCGTGACGGCGTAGCCCGCCCATCGCCGTCACATGCCATTCGGTACGGATTTCGGGAGCGTCACCCTGCGCCGGAAGGTCGTCGAGGAGCCCTTCGAGCTCGGCGCGGGTCCGCGCCCACTGCGCGTCCTCGACCCGCTCACTGAACTCCTGCAGGCTCAGCAAACCCTCGCCGCACGCATGGTTCAACCGCGTGATGACGGCGTTGCGTTCGGCGTCCGATGCCACCCTCGCCGAACGACCCGCGCTCGCCTCCTCGCTGTGGTCCTTCATAACGGCTCCCTACCCAGAGCAGATACGTATAGCCCAGCGCAAACAAGCCAGAGCAACGGACAGCGAGGTCACAGGGAGCGTTATCGGGTCGGGACGGCGCCGCGTAGCGGGTTGGGGGCGCGGCGCGTAGCGCGTCGGGAGGGCGGCGCGTAGCGGGTTGGGAGGGCGCTCGGCAAGCTGCGTGGGGGATTGCTCTCGGTGACCGCGCCGGGGACTGGCCGTTGCCGCGAGTGCAGTTTGTGGGCTGGCACGACCGGGGCATCATCCCTTACCGGTTACGCCTGCTGACCCTCCGTCACCAAGGAGCCCTCGGCCGTCCCCCACAACGGAAGGCATGTCAATGTCACAGCCCTTTGAGCTGCCGGATTTCTATATGTCGTACCCCGCGCGGATCAACCCGCATCTCGAAATGGCACGTGAGGAGTCCAAGGTATGGGCGCGTGAGCTCGGGATGCTGGAGGGCTCGGGCATCTGGGACGAGGCGGATCTCGACGCCCACGACTATCCCCTGCTGTGCGCGTACACCCATCCGGACTGCGACGGCCCGGAGCTGACACTGATCACCGAGTGGTACGTCTGGGTGTTCTTCTTCGACGACCACTTCCTGGAGCTCTACAAGCGCACGCACGACCGCGAGGGCGGCAAGGCGCACCTCGACAGGCTGCCCGCATTCATGCCGATGGACCTCGCCGCCGGAACACCCGAGCCGACCAATCCCGTAGAGGCGGGCTTGGCGGATCTGTGGGCGCGGAGCGTACCCACCATGTCCATGGCGTGGCGCGCGCGCTTCGCCAAGAGCACGGCGCACCTTCTGAACGAGTCGCTCTGGGAACTCTCCAACATCAACGCACGCCGCATCCCCAACCCCGTCGAGTACATCGAGATGCGCCGCAAGGTGGGCGGGGCGCCTTGGTCCGCCGGACTCGTGGAACACGCGGCACGAGCCGAGGTGCCAGCCACAGTCGCCGACTCCCGGCCCTTGCAGGTCTTGCGCGACTCGTTCTCGGACGCTGTGCACCTCCGCAACGATCTCTTCTCGTACCAGCGCGAGACGGAGGACGAAGGAGAACTGGCCAACGGTGTCCTCGTCCTGGAGACGTTCCTCAACTGCACGACCCAGGAGGCCGCGGACGCGGTCAACGACCTGCTCACCTCGCGCCTCCAGCAGTTCGAGCACACCGCCCTCACCGAGCTGAGCCCGCTCTTCGCCGAGAAGGGACTCGACCCGGCGTCGTGCGCCAAGGTGCTCGCGTACGTCAAGGGCCTCCAGGACTGGCAGTCGGGCGGTCACGAGTGGCACATGCGCTCCAGCCGCTACATGAACAAGAAGGCCGCCACCACCTCGGCGTTCCACTTGGGCGTCGGCATGAACGAGCTCAACGGCCTCGGCATGTCGGCGGCGAACATCAAGGCGTTGCTGAGCAGGCTCCGCGGCTTCACGCACACGCCGTACGAGAGGGTCGGGCCGTCGCGGATTCCCGACCTCTACATGCCGTTCACTACCACCCTCAGCCCGCATCTGAACGCCGCGCGCCGCAACCTGGTCGAATGGGCGGGCAGGATGGGGCTCCTCCATCCGCAGCCAGGCGTGCCGGGCTCAGAGATCTGGGACGCGGACAAGCTCGCGGACTACGACCTCCCGCTGTGTGCCGCAGGCCTCCATCCCGACGCCTCCCCCGAAGAACTCGACCTCACGTCTGGCTGGTTGACCTGGGGCACGTACGCCGACGACTTCTATCCCGTGGCTTTCGGCCGTACGCGGGATCTGGCCGACGCGAGGCTGTGCAATGAGCGGCTTCGCCTGTTCATGCCGACTCAGGGCCCGGCAGTGGACGCTGCGGACATCGAAGGCCCACAGGTGGACGCCGCAGACACCGAAGCCCCGCAGGTAGACGGCGCAGACATCGATGGTCCGCGGGCGGACGCCACGGACATCGCAGGCCCGCGGGTGGACGACGATGGCCCGCGGGTGGACGACGATGGCCCGCGGATGGACGGCGACGGTCCAGTGGCGGACGGCGAAGGTCCGGGGATGGACGGCGATGGTCCGCTGGTGGACGGGAAGTCCATCGAAGGCCCGTCGCTCGCCAACAAACCAGACACGGCGGAGGTTGCGCCGGAGGCGGTCGGAGCCGTGCCCGTGACAGCGCTGGAACGAGCGCTGGCCGACCTGTGGGCGCGTACGGCCGGGCCGATGTCGGTGAGCGCGCGCGAGAAGTTCCGCGCCGCGATCGAGGAGATGATCGACAGCTGGCTCTGGGAGCTCACCAACCAGGCGGAGAACCGGATCCCGGACCCGGTCGACTACGTCGAGATGCGCCGGAAGACCTTCGGCTCCGACCTCACCATGAGCCTCTGCCGGCTAGCCCATGGCCGTCGGGTGCCGCCGGAGATCTACGCAAGCGGCCCGATGTGTTCGCTGGAGAACGCGGCCATGGACTACGCCACCCTCGTCAACGATGTCTTCTCGTACCAGAAGGAAATCGAGTTCGAGGGCGAGGTCCACAATGGCGTCCTCGTCGTCCAGAACTTCTTCCAGTGCGACTACCCCACCGCGCTGTCGATCGTCGCTGACCTGATGACCTCGCGGATGCGCCAGTTCCAGTACGTGGCCGAGCACGAACTGCCCATCCTGTACGAGGACGCCAAGCTGAGCCCAGAAACCCGCAAGGCTCTCGACGAGTACGTGGTGGAGCTCCAGAACTGGATGGCCGGGATCCTGACCTGGCATCACGGTTGCGAGCGCTACACGGAGTCTGCCCTGTTCCGCCACCACAAGGCCTCGCCGTTCGGCCGCCACAAGGCCTCGCCGTTCCGCCACCATAGGCCCTCGCCAAGGACCGCGACCCCACCTGCGCCGCAGAAGCCAAGCCTCGGCCCTACGGGTCTTGGCACTTCCGCAGCACGCCCGCTCTCTGCCACGCGTCCAACCTCCCCCCAATGAAGTTTTGGGCACAGCCGGCCCGCCCCCGGCCGGCTGTGCCCTGCCAAACCGGCCCCGAGATGGGCGATGGACCGGGGCCACGCCTCGGCGACCGAATGCTTTCGGCAAGCCAAACCCCAGCGGACTTCAGAGGCTTTGGGCCCAGCGGCGAAGCTCGGCGACGGCCTCGTCGCGGGTGAGGGAGCCGCGTTCCAGGTGAATCTCCTGGAGGTGCCGAATCGCGGCCCCCACCAGTGGGGAGGCGGGGATGCCGAGTACGTCCATCACTGCCCTGCCGTCCAGCACCACGGGCACATCGTCACGCCTGACATACGTTTCACGTTCAGCAGCGGCGCGTGCGTCGGCCTCCCGCTGCGCGCGGCGTGCCGCCTCCCAAGCGTCGTAATCGGCGGCGTCCAGAGCGCGCAGTCCCGCCCAGCGCCAATCCTCCATATCGCGTGCCTGCCCGAAGCCGACCGTGTCGAAGAGGTCGAACGGACCCACTTCGACGGCCCCCAGACGCGCGAGAACGGCATTGATCGGCCAGCTCTCACGCGGCCTCTTTGAGCTCCAGGCGTGCTCGGGCCCCCAGGTCTGCCGGCCGTTCTCCCACAGGGCAGCGGTCTGGTTGCCGCTACCACCGAAGAAGTCCGCTTCCACGTAGGCGACCCGGCCACCGCGTGACCAGTCTTCCAGCACCTCGGCGAACGCCGGTGACATGAACACGAACGGCCCGTCCCCCCGCCGTTCGTCGGTCAGCTCGTCGAAGATCTCGTGGGTCACCGGCAGCAGTCCCAGACGTTGCTCAAGCGGCGCCACCACCGCACGCGGCAAATCGCCCGTCAGCAACCTGAGCCGGTCGAAGTCACCGACAACGCCGTAGAGCACGTATGACATGTCGGCACCCTAAAGCGGACAGCGGACAGCGGACAGCGGACAGCGGACAGCGGCACTCCAGTCGGCGAGACGCACCATCCCCTGCATCGGACCCCTGCACCCGGGCTGAACGGACGTTGGTCTGGCTCGCCCTGACATTGGTATGGCGCGCCCTGACAAGCCTGCGCCGACGCGCACGGCGCCGGACCCGTGGCGGCGTCGTTATGGGTTATTTGTCCGCTTGAGGGAAGTGCGTGGAGCGGCGATCGTCCACAGCAAAGCCCCTACAGCAGAGTTGGACAATTGCCGTAATTTCGGCATCTATGCCCACTTGCCCCGCAATACTCAACAGCATCGTCAATCGCAGGAGATCCGACTATGACTGATCCGCCTCCGATTCCCCCCGAGGCCGCGCCCGACGCGCACCACGCCACGGAACCCGACGAGGACCAGGTCCTTGTGGACATCTACGGCGAACCCGATCCCGACGGCTTCTACCGCGGGGGCGGCTGATGGGCAGCGCTTCAGCAATGATCGCCGAGGCCCGCAAATGGCTGGGCACCTCGGGCCGCCCCAACGCCCTCACCCGCGCGTACGCCTCGCGCCACGGCAACGGATTCCTCCGCGCCGCCTGGTGCGACATGGCGGTCACGGAATGGGCTCGCAGGTCCGGCAACGCCGACGCCGTGCTCCCCGCCGGAGACCGCGCCTACACCGTCTGGCACGCGCAGGACTTTCAGAAGATCAAACGCTGGTACACCGGCACCACCGCCAACATCGACAAAGCCAAGCCGGGTGACATCGTCTTCTTCGACTGGGGCTCCTCCAACACCATCGGCGCCATCGACCACGTCGGCATCGTCGAAAAAGTCCTCGGCGGCGGACGCCTCCAGACCATCGAAGGCAACACCAGCGACGCCTGCAAACGCCGCGTCCGTTCCGCCTCATCGATCGCCGGCTACGGCCGTCCCGCCTACACCGCGTACAAGTGGAACGGCAAGGCGCCGGCGGCCACTCTGCGCCGCGGGGACATCGGTGACCGCGTGCGTGACCTGCAGAACGCCCTGATGAAGGTCCGGGAGCGGCTGCCCAAGTACGGCGCCGACGGTGACTACGGCACCGAGACCGTGGACGCCGTCACCTCGTTCCAGCGCAAGAACAACATCAGCGAGACGGCCGGGGTCTATGGCTCCCGCACCGCGGCCGCGCTCCAGAAGGCTCTTTCCCCCCGTCCCTCTGAGGAGGACGACGAAGTGCGGTACTACGGACAGCTCAACAACGGCCCCGCCGCGATCACCCCGATCTCGATCCACCCAGGTGACGCCACCGCGATCGGTTTCTGGGGCGACAACGGGATCCAGCAGCTCCCGCCGGCCAACATCCGGGTCGCGATCCACGACGCGAAGGGCTGGTACTCGGAGATCCTGGTCGTCGACTCCGCCAAGCCCAAGCCGTGGATCCGGTTCCGCGATCCCAAGACGACCGACGGTGTCAGCATCCGGCGCGAGGACGACGGCGCGGTGGCCGTCGCCTGGGACGCCTCCTGAACAACCCCACGAACGCCCCGACCACGACTGGGTCGGGGCGTTCCTCCTGTCGGAAGGGGACGCGGCCCCTGCTGGACGGGACGCGGCCCCCTGTCGGAAGGGATGCGGCCCGCTGTTGGACGGGATGCGGCCCGCTGTTGGACGGGACGCGACTCCCTGTAGGACGGGGATGGGCCCCTCCCTGCCGAGGCCATGTTGGACGGGACGCGGCCCGCTGTTGGACGGGGATGCAGCCTCATGTTGGACGGGGACGCGGCCGTGAACGATTCTCCGGGCTAGCGCCAAGGCCGTTCAATCAGCGATTTCGCGTTGTGGTCGAGGACGCTCGCCGGCATTACCGCGGCGTGGCAACGGTGCCGCGACCGCTCGCCGAATTGACTTCCTTTGGGGCGGAGTCCTGGATGGCTTGGATCAGCGCAACAGTGGCGGGTGGGTCAGGTGGATCGCCGTAGGTGACGGTGTAGAGCCGGCGGGTGAAGCTGGTGAGTTCGGTGGTGTGGATGTCGGGTCGGCGGTGGGCTTGCAGCGCGAGTCCGGGCAGGGTGGTGACGCCCTTGCCTGCGGCGACTAGCGCCTGCACGACGACCATGTCATCGCTGAGTGATGCGATGCGTGGAGCGAAGCCATGTCGCCGGCACAGCGTGATCAGCTCCTCCTGGCATCGTTCGCAACCGCCGATCCATGCGGAGTGGCGATGGTTGGCGATGTCGTCATCGGGTCGCTGGCTTACGAGGTAGACCGGGTCGTTGCCGATGTGGACGAGGCGAAATCCCTCTTCCTCGGCCGGGGCGTCGGCGTACCGGAAGACGAGCGCGACGTCGATTTCGCCCTGTCGCAGCATCTGCAGCGCTTCGACCGGGTGACGTTCGATCAGGATCAGCTCGAGTCCTGGATGCGCCTGGTCCAAGAGGGCGGCTGCCTTCGGCACGATCGTGCTCAGTGTCGACGCGTTGGCGGCGAGGCGAACCCGCCCCGTCCGCAGACCGACCTGCGCGGCCAGCTCGTTGGTCGCCGCGTCGACCCGTCCCACGATCTCGGTGGCCCGGCTGGCCAGCAGCTCGCCCTCAGGGGTCAGCCGGATCCCACGCCCCACCCGCTGGATGAGTTTGACGCCGGTGGCCGCTTCCAGGCGGGACAGGTGATGACTCACCGACGGCTGCGAGTAGTGCAGCTCCCTCGCCGCCTCGGTCACGGACCCGTGTCGCGCCACCGCGGCGAGCACCTTGAGATGGACCAGGTTCAGCATAGATTAAGGATATCAATGTAAATTTCGAAGATTGACATTAGACGTCATCTATATATCCGTCCATGCTCTCTGGTGAGGGCGCCGGACAGCGGCGCCGAGCCGACTGAGGAGGCATGATGAGCAAGCTCAGGTGTCACATCTCGATCTCGCTGGACGGTTTCGTCGCCGGCCCGAACCAGAGCGAGGAGAACCCGCTCGGCGAGGGTGGCGATCAGCTCCACGACTGGGTGGTTCCGCTGGCCGCCTTTCGCCAAGCGCACGGCGAGCAGGGGGGCGAGGTGAACGCGAGCACACCGGTATTCGAGGAGTCGATCCAGAACATCGGCGCCGCGCTGATGGGCAGGAACATGTTCGGCCCCATCGGCGGTGGCGCCTGGGGCGACGAGCAATGGACGGGCTGGTGGGGTGACAACCCGCCCTACCACTACCCCGTGTTCGTCCTCACCCATCACTCGCGTGATCCGGTGGAGATGGAGGGAGGGACGACGTTCCACTTCGTCACCGACGGACTCGAGTCCGCGCTCGAGCAGGCAAAGAAGGCGGCCGGCGGCAAGGACGTCATGCTGTGGGGCGGCGGCGACGTCGCTCGGCAGTACCTGGCAGCGGGACTGCTGGACGAGCTCGAACTGCACGTCGTTCCGGTGCTGCTCGGTGGCGGTTCTCGCCTCCTTGACAACCTCGGGGACGCGGACGTTCGACTCGAGCAGGTCCGAGCCGTCGAGGCTCCCGACGTCACCCACCTCAAGTACCGGATCTTGCCGGGTGCTTCATCGTGATCGACGTAGCGATCATCATTGGCAGCACCCGCCCAGGACGCAAGGGTGAAGCGGTCGCCGGCTGGGTCCATGACCGTGCGGTCAAGCGCGGCGACGCCAGGTTCGAGGTGGTGGACCTGGCCGACTTCGCACTTCCATCCCTGGACGAGCCGATGCCGGCGATCACTGGCCAGTACGCCCAGCCGCACACCCACACGTGGGCAGCGAAGATCGCCTCGTTCGACGCGTATGTGTTCGTGACACCCGAGTACAACCACTCGGCACCGGGCCCGCTCAAGAACGCGATCGACTTTCTCTACGCGGAGTGGACCAACAAGGCGGTCGGATTCGTCGGCTATGGAAGCGCCGGCGGCGTCCGCGCCATCGAACACCTGCGGCTGGTGATGAGCTGCCTCCAGGTCGCCCACGTCAGCGCGCAGGTGGAGCTGTCGCTGTTCTCCGATTTCGAGGACTTCACGGCCTTCCACCCGGCTGGACGCCACGAAGACACCCTCACCACCCTGCTGGACCAGGTCATCGCCTGGAGCAGCGCGCTGAAGCCACTGCGCACAGGAGAACACCATGGAGCCTGATCGCTTGCAGACCTTCATCGACGACGTGGGACTCGTCGTGAGCAGCACCAACGACGAGCACGAGATCACAACACGGATCGCCGAGCAGCTCTCCGCTCTACTGGCCGACGGTTACCGGCTTCCGCCGGAGGTCACGCGATCATCGTCCGTGCGTCACGTGACGTATCCGCTCTACATCGCTCCCGACGAGAGCTGGTCGATGGCGTCCGTGGTCTGGGACGTGGGCCAGCGGACCAACGTACATTCGCACGACACATGGGGCGTCGTCGGCATCTACGCGGGAGTCGAACACGAGTTTCGGTACCTCAAGCCGACGGAGTCCACCGCGTGCGTGCCACTGACACCGGCTGGCGAAGCACGGTGGGAGCCCGGGCAAGTGACCGTCTGCTGCACCACCGACGACGACGTCCATGCCGTAGCAGCCGTCGGCAGCGAACCCACCATCGGGATCCACGTCTACGGCGGCAACATCGGCACGATCAGACGGCGGTCGTACGACCCCGCCACCGGCGAAACCCACTCGTTCGTCTCCGGCTGGGACAGCCCCGAGGACGTACCCCAAGTGCTTAACCAGTAGCCGCCGCGGCCAACCAAGACCGCAGTCACTGTCTCAGCCTGGTCGACGTGCCGGGTCGTTCATTATCTGGAGTCGTCCGGACGCCCGAGGCTCTCACCTGCAGTTGTGCCTTGTGGACGAGGTCCGGAAGGCGGATGTGATTGGCGCGAAGGCGCCAGCCTCGCGGTCGGGGACTGTCACTCAAGCGTCGTCTGTGGGGCCGACGTGGGGAAGCAGGTGGTGCTGGCCAATGCGGTGGGCAGGTCGTGCTGGCCAATGCGGTGGGAGGGATGTGCGCCGGTGGTTGGGCGGCGAGGCGGGTTTGCTGGTCTGTGCGTGAAGAAGATTTCGGGTTCCGGCTAACAAGGGGTGACCGCCGATACGCGTCCTGGAAGGCCGGATATGACAGGGAGCCACCGATGACACCCTCGACGCGCGCCGTCCGCGTGCCGAAAGGGTCTTGGCATGAGCCTGAACGATTCGCCGAGATCTACGACGAGTACTTCCCCCAGATCTACCGGTACGTGGCGGCGCGGCTCGGCCGTGACGACGCCGCCGATATCGCCGCTGAGACGTTCCTGGCCGCGTACCGCAGCCGGGACCGGTTCGACCCGGAGCGCGGTGCCCTGCGGCCCTGGCTTTACGGCATCGCCACCAACCTGGTCGGCCAGCACCGGCGCACCGAGAACCGCCGCATGGCGGCGATCGCGCGGCTCGGCACGGGGGCCGCGGCCGCCGGGCACGAGGAGCGGGTCGTGGAACGCCTCACCGCCGAGGGCATGCGTCCTCGGCTGGCGGCGGCCGTGGCCGCGCTGACCGAGGGCGATCGGGACGTGCTGTTGCTCGTCGCGGTCGGTGGCCTGGGCTACGAGGAGGTCGCGGCGGCGCTGGAGATTCCCGGGGGGACGGTCGGATCGCGGATGAGCCGGGCTCGAAGGAAGCTGCGGGAGGCGCTGGGCCGGATCGATCACACCGAGGAGGAGTCCCATGGATGAGCTGACGATGGTCGCGGAGACGTTCGACGAGGGAGGCCCGTCCGCCCAGGAGACCGATGCCGGGCGGCGCCGCCTGGAGGAGCTGATGCGGCCAAAGCCGCGCAAGCGGCCGTGGCGGCTGCAGTTCGGGCTCGGGCTGGGCTTGGTCGCCGCGGCCACCGCCGCCGTGGTCGTGGCCGCGTCCCTCGGGGAAGGGGAGGCGGGCCCGGTGCTGTCTGAAGAGCAGGCGGCGGAGCAGCATCTTCAGGCGCGGACGTTCCTGCTGGCCGCCGCGACGAGGCTGGAGGCCGGGACGGCTCTGAAGGCCGAGCCGCCTCTGAAAGCGGGCCGCTACTGGCGGCAGCGCACGCTCCGGGGACAGGCGTGGCGCGTCGTCCCCAAGGACGGGGGCTACGTGATCTACACGGAGGTGGAGAGCGACGTCTGGCAGCCACGAACGGCATCGGGCCGGGGTTACTTCGCCGAAAAGGCCAAGCCGGTGGGGCCGCGGACGCCCGAGGACATGGCGGCGTGGCGCAAGGCCGGGTCCCCGGCGCGCTGGCGGGCCGAAGCCGACGGTGACCGCCTCAACCTGACCATCGACAACAAACCGCTGGAGCCGCACCGGCCCAGCTACCTCATCCTGAACCCGAACACCGAGCCGCCGAGCGTGGAATCCCGGCTCACCTCCGGTGCGGACCCGGCCGCGTTCGTCGCGATGGTCCGCCGGGACGCCGGTTTCGTGGACGGCAGCGCCAACGAGCTGATGATCGGGGCCCGCTACATCGGCGACCAGCTGGCGGCGCCGAAGTCTCGGGCGGCGGTGCTGCGGATGCTGGCCGGGCTGTCCGGCGTCCGCTCCATCGGGACGGTCCAGGACGCGTGCGACCGTAAAGGCGTGGCCCTGGCCGCGCCGTGGGTCGACCGGACCGACGGGTCAGTCGTGGAGTACCAGCTCATCCTGGATCCAAAGACCAACCACGTGCTCGGCGACCAGATGATCCTCAAGAAGGCGGGACCGACCGGCATGCGGCCGGGCATCCGCTTCGACTACACCTGCATGCTCAGCGAGGGTTGGACGAACGAGACGCCGCCTCGCGGTTGAACGAGGAGACCCCGCAATCGCGGGCGCACTACCCGCATTCGACCCCAGGCGCATCACCTGTCCCTTCCACGCGCGCACCCACCGCGGGTGGGAGGGGTGCGGAAACTTCTCGTCAGAGGCCCGCGGCCGCGTCCGCCTGAATATGCAGGTCAGAAGCCAGAGCTCGACGAAAACCGGCCCGCGCAGCAAGGTCGTCTGACGCGGCCGGGCATTGGTTCGCAGGTGACCGTACCCGGCCACTGGCCCCGCATAGTCCATCTGAGTGATCGGGTCTCCCCCTCTGCTTCCCTGTGGCGGACACTGGGCAGGTGACCCTTGCGCGGTGGTTCAAGAGCGAGCGAGCGGAAGCCCTCGAGCAGTCCAAAGCGCGTTTGGAGGCGATGCCGCCAGATGTACGAAGCGTGTTCTTGTTGGTTGCGATTCTGCACTCTTTCCTCGTGATCTTCCTGTTGGCGGCATGGGTGAGCTTGCTCGGAATCTGGGGCATACGCATAGCAAGACGACGACAGCACATGAGTGCATGGCGGGCTGTATTGGCTGGGATTCCTCTGTCCGGCCTCTTTGGGCTCGCCGTTGCCGAAGTAGCCCTGTCACGCTTTCGCAAGCACACATGGGAGCTGACCGACATCAAGCGCGACGAATCTGCTGCAGAAGACAGCCCCAACCCTCCCGCCTGATCTGCCGTTCAAGAGCAGGACTTTGCACGGGCGCCATCCGGCAGCCCTCGGCACCTTCGTGCAGCAGTCACCGGGTTCCACATCGTCCCGCCGACCGGTCGCCGGAGCGGGTCCACCCGATCGAGCTTGCGGTACTCATGCACGGCCATCCCGCAGAATCTGCGCATGGACGTTCCGGAGTTGCTGCGCCAAGCCATGGCTCTGATCCCGGGCGACGCGAGAAGCGACGCCGGCCTTGCGGCCGGGGATGTGGTGGAGTGCCTCGACCACCATGAGTTCGAGTTCGCATTCGACATCCTGGAAGACTTCTACGGACCCCACTGGCAGACTGACGAGTATTGGGACCTGCTAGCGAACGCAGCCGAGCAGATGCAACTCGACGCTTCCTGGTGCCGCTGGCGCAAGACAGAGACCCGCATGGGCATCATCCGGGCCGACCTCCAACTGACCGATCCTCAGACCGGCGGCCGCCGCACCGCGATCCCAGGGTCAGGAGTGCTGCGACCAATGTGGGCGCTCAACTCCGCGCAGCAGCCCGGCCTTCACGCCGCAGCGATCTGGGTCGAATACATGCCCGAGTTGCCACCAGGCGGACACGGCCCCGTCCGACTTGCCCCGCTATCCCCAGAAGCCTGGAGACACCTCACTCCCGGGGACGTGATCACAATGCATGAACGACAGCCGGTGGCCGGAACCGCGACGATCACAGAGATCCTGGCCCCGCCGTCCACCAAGTAGCCGACACCAGCTCGTCAGCAACCTGCGCCAATCTTCAGAGCCCCGGGTCTCCAGTCCAGCTGTGATGCTTACCAGGCCGTCGCGTAACCGTCGATGTAGTAGGACTTGCCTGGCTCGGGCGGCGGACAGGACAGGATCTCGATCACCTGCGGCCAGAGTTCGGGTGTGATCGGGTACGAATCGCTGAACCACTCGTCGTCGCCGTAATCGAAGAGCTCGCGGACCCTGATGAACTGCTCGCGGCTGATAGGAAAGGCCCCGCTGAGCTGCCCATCTCGATTGTCGAACGACGTGAGCTGCCATTCGGTGTTTGCCCCGTCATACATCGACGGATCCGGTCTCATGTCGGGAGTCTGGCATCCGGTCGGCACCGGCAGCGAGTGGATTTGCGGTGGCGCGGCCTGGTGCCTGCCGTTCAGCCAGGCTGCAAGGCGGGAACATCGCCGGAGACCAGCGCCCACGCTTAACACTCCGGAGGCTTGGCCGTGGCCTCCAGAATCAGCCTTGCCATAGTGCCGACACCGGACTCGTAGCATGCCACGCGCCTCCTCCGAAGCATCCCGTTCGTCATCGTCCCGCGCTCCGCCGACAGTCGGCTTCGAATTCGGGCTGCCAAGCCTGAGGCGTGATGTCACTCCTGGAGCTCAAAGGAACGTGGCCATGGCCGGCTGACCCCGCCTCCGAAACTCCTGCCCCGCGCGGCCGCGTACCGTTCTTGCCAAGCCCTGCGTGACTGGAGCGTCCATTGACCGTCATCGCGACGTTTCTCGACCGCCAACTGGCCGCAGATGCCAAGTACGGCGGACGGATGGACCTGGATGAGTGTCCGCCGCTGCCTCCGGCGCTCGATCGACATCTGCGTTCCTGCGCCCGGCATTCGGCCGCCCAGCCTCACGCCAACCAGGAGATCCGGGCCCGCTGCACCCAACGCCCCGTGTTCCTTCGGCTGCTGGCCTACGTGTACGCCGGGATGCCCGGCTACCGGCCGATCTGGCAGCCGATCTTCACCGACAGCGGTGTCCCCTCTGATCCGGTCGCCGACCTCCTGCTGGAGCGCTGGCGCGGCGAGGAACGCCTGGCTCGCGAGGCCATCGAGGAAGCGGGCCTGGACTTCGACTGGCGGGAAGTGGACCGCCAAGATGGCCAGGGCCTGGTCGTCGACGGGGTCGGTCGCCCTCTCTGGGAGGCCGCCGTCTATCCCGAGGACGGCTACACGATCTCCCGCTACGGGCCAGGCCGTGTTCTCCGCGAGCTGGCGGCCCGGCGCGAGATGCTGGCGAGCCTCGACCTGTCTGCCAAGGCCGACCAGACCATCCTCCGCCTCCTCGCCGAGCCATATGCAGGATGGTGACCAGAAGGCGCGGGGCCGATCGGGCTGGTGAGTCCCGCTGATCACCATGTGATCGGGCACGCAACGGGCACGGGCCAGCGCCGTGGGAATATGGGGGATGACCACTGACCAGGGCGCTCATGAGCACGTCAAGGTCTGGGCTGGCGCCAAGTCTGATGGGGAACCGGTCTACGAGTTGGTGCCTGCAGAACGACTGGCTGACGGGCGATACAAGCTCGTTGGTACGCCTGCGCTCGTGCTCGGGTGTGCCGCGGGCGACATCGTGGCCTTCGACGAGGCGATGCGAGTTCGAGTGCTACACCGTGGCGGCAATCTGGCAGTCCAAGCGGGCCCGGTCAAGGAATTCGTCCCCTCGGATGTCGATCGGTTGCGCGAGGCGATGACTCCGCTGAATGGGCTGGTTGAAACTCCTGCCGATCTACGGTTCATCGTTGTGACCGTTCCTGCGGCTGCGGGCTTCCCTCGCGTTGAGTCGATCATGGGCGACTGGGCCGCTACGGCCAACGCCGAGTGGTGGTACGGGAACGTCACAGACGACAGGGGCGCCCTGTTGAACTGGTGGTAGCCGTCGCGTGGTGCCCGGTCTCCGTGACAGCTTGGGCATGCGGCGTAGCCGCTGTTCTTCCCCCACCTTCCTCCCCCGCCCTGCGCGACCGGGCCGCTCGTTCCGTGATTGTTCCGCGCGGCCCTCTCATTGGGGACGCAGAAGCAGGGATGATGTCCCATGGCTGAGCCGCTGCTTGCCGTTGTCCGGGTTCCAGTTCAAAATTCACGGGTGGACAAGGCTCTGGAGGAGGAGTGGGACGCCTGGGAGGCGTACGCCGACGAGTACGACACCCATCACTTGGATGAAACGAAGACGTGGGTGCCGCCGAACCTGGGCGCCCTTGTGAGGGCGGTTCGCCGGACGTCACTTTGCCGTTGGTCTCCCAGCGCCAGCCATGCGTCTCTTCACCTGTGTGCTGGGGTCCGGTTTGATGCGGAGCGGTCCCCAGCCTTCGTGGCCCGCAACCGTACCGATGGTTACCTGGTCTATCCGCGATACCCCCGGGGCGGGGTCGACGATATCCAACCGACCCTGGTGACGAATTCGGCTACAGAAGCGGCGGCCGAGCTGGAAAGGCTCCTGACGGACTGGAACCCGCTGCCCCCAGCCAGCCCCACCTGAGATTCCCGTTTGCTGCACAGACGCTCCCACCGCTCCGGAGCGCTCGTTCGCGCGGACGGCGAGACGGTGTGACAGAGTTTGGCGCGCGAATGGGCGCTCCGGTTTCCAGGAGGGGTCTGGGGAACCACGGGGTTCCCCAGTCGTACACGCTCAAGGTGAGACATCGCCCATCGACCGCATGAGCGGGCTGCCGTCCAATGCCGTAGGCACCCGTAGGGTGAGCAACGCGAGTTGGCCGGCGGCCTGCGCCCGTTGACTCTGAGCGGTGGCGCGGCCTGGTGACTGCCGTTCAGTGGGTGGCAAGTCGGGGCGTCGCCGATGCGCGGCCGGGCGCGCGCCGCTGGAGACCGGCGCCCACGCCGCACGCTCCGGCGGCGGAGGCGGCGGGCCGCGCAGCGGCGCGAGCGCCGCCGCCCTTGAATCCCTAGAAGCTCCATTCGGCAGTGATCGCTGGCTCTGCGCCTTGTTGTTGGTGGTGGGCAGGCGGACGTGACTACGCTGGGCCGGTATGAGGGAGCCTCAGCCTGGACGCCAGTACGCAGACTCAGGGCTGCTTGAGAGCGTCATGGATCTTTACATCGAGACGGTGCAGGAGGGAAATACTATGCCGCTGACCAAGAACGGGGAATTGGTCGCGGTGATCGTCTCGCCTGAGGTGGCAGAGGCTGGACTGCGCGCCCTGGGCCGCGCGTCCTGATCCGTGATAGCTAGATGAGCCTGCTTGTGAAGCCTGCTTCGACCAGCCTTCGGTAGGCCGCTTCGACTTGCTCGGGCATGTCTTGCGGGATCGCGAACCCTCGCTCTGGGTAGACGATGATCCGCTGTGTATCGCCAACAAGCATGCTCATGACGCGGTGCACGTCACCGATGCTTTCGATGTACTCGTTCAATGGGAGCGGCCGTGAGGCGCAGATGATCTCAAGCTCGGGCCAGAGCTTCTTCGCGGTGGAATAGGCGCGCCGCTGCTGGTAGGGCCGCGAGATGAGAATGGCCGACTGCACCGCGATCCCATGGTCAGCGAGAAGTTTGCGGGTGAGGTCGATGTTCTGGCCAGTGTTCGTGGCCTTCGGCTCTACAAGGATCGCCTCATCGGGAACGCCCAGCTCGATGGTGTGCTCGCGATAGTGGACAGCTTCGCCGCGTGGAAACCGGGTGACTGTCGTTGGCGCGTTGGCGCCGGTGAAGACGATGCGCGGAATGATGCCACGGTGGTAGAGCTCGGCTGCAAACGTGGCCACGCCAAGATCATGGCTCCCTAGCCCAATGGCGGCATCGCTCGGCCGGATCGTGTGGTGCATATCGTGGTAGTCCCAAAGAGTTTCCACGTCCGCCCGGTAGGCATCGGGCAAGGTCACCTCAGGCAAGACTGCTCCTCATTCGGGGATCTTGAAGCTGTACGACCAGGCGAATCGCGAGGCGGCATGAACTCCGCGAGCGAACTCGACGATGCGACCTTCGCGCGTGAACGTCCTGCGCTGGAGAATCATCACCGGTTCTCCCGCTGGTAGCTGAAGAACGTCGATCTCCGCGCGCGCTGGCATCCGCGTATAGAAGCTCTCCGCGTGACAGCCGCTCTCCTCTAACCCCGTCGGGCCATCGCCGGACCTCGAAAAGAGCCGTCGGCACGCCGACCGCTGAGCGCATCGAACGCGTGCCTGACCCAGCCGGGGCGCCGGGGTTGCGCATGACGACCGTGGTCGGGCCGGGGTGGTGTAGGGGATGTGGTCGCGCGCCACGCCACGCCGGTCGTCGGCTCGTACAGCCCGGCGCCGTTCGGTGACGGTGCTGGTTTCCGGGCCGCACGAGGTTTCCCTCGGCTCTGAGGGCGGCTGACAGCTTCGATGCGCTGGCTCAGTTCCTCCGGCGTTGATGCCTCGACGAGACAGTCGTTCACGATCGCCCACCAACTGCACGTCGCCGCGCCGAACCAGATACACAGGTCCGGGAATCGGTCTTTCAGGGCAGCCTTCACCGAGCCACGCTCCAAGGCCATGACGCCCGTGGCGGCGGTCATTTGTTCCTCACCGCCGGAATGTCGTACTTGAGGTACCCCACTACTGTGAGCACCGCTTCGTCGAGCTCCTCGACCTGAGCGATGGCTTCGTTCCAGCTGGTGAAGAACCAGAACCGGTCGCCATCGTCAGGCCGCCGCCGGCACTTGATCGTGTCGGCGAGCGAGGGAGTGTCGAGGTTGCGGACGATCAGTCCTCCAGGGCCCGCTTCGACGGCGAGCCCGACCGCGGTAAGGCGGGAGCCCAGTGCGGCCAACCACGTAACGTTCGTGGTCATCGTCGGGAGGACCGGTGTCTTGTCGGTCTGCCTGGGGCGATCGAAGATCTTGCCGAGCTTCATGCGGATGCTCCGTGTGGTGAATGTCTGGGGGAGTGCACCGCGTGCGTCGCCGTTGAGACTTCGGCTGATGACGCGCACCCCACGTGGGTTGGTGGATACGCCGCCCGGTCCCTGGCGCTCCCGGCCGAAGGTCGACGTGTCCACGCCTAGAAGCGGGCGGCGACCTGATCGGCTTTGACCCGCTGGGTAATGAGTTCTCTCCGTAGATCGTCGGAGGAGGGTTCCGCGAGGGTGGGGTAAACCCCGACGTTCTCACCATGGCGCGTTGCCATCCACATCCCGCACGAGTCGTCACCGCGCCTGGCTCGCCAGAGGCGCCAGCCGGGATGGTCTTGCTGCAACTGCGCGAGGACGTCGCTCTCTGACGTCATGGCGTAATCACTCCCCGTCACAGGTACTGGGCCCGGAAGACTCAGCGTCTTCCGTCCATCGCTGACGGTTCGATGGTGGCCGTCGACATCCGGCCCAACTGACACACTTTGTGTCACACCTGCTGAGCAGGACTTATATCGCTCGGGCCCACTCCGCGTAGCGGATAAGTGCATGGGAAGGTGCCTTATGCAATCGCAGCAAGGTCACCAGTCCGTCGCGTACGTAGGAATGTTCGCGAACGTGCTGGGGGGCGATCCGCCGCGCCACCTGCAAGGACTCGAACGCATCGTCGCGCAGGCCAAGCCAGAGTTGAGCACGATGAAGATCGATAAAGAAGTGGGATCTTCGTTCAGCAGGCAAGGTATCGGGTGGCGCCCAATTACCCGCCGCTTCGATCGCGCCAGTTGCGTCGCCGAGTTCGACGGCCACTGAGACCTCGTGGATGCGCAGCGACGCCGGTCCGAACGCAGTGCCGTTGTAGATACCTTCGGGGACTCGCTCTGTCAGCCGCCGCGCCTCTCTGAAGTGTTCTTCGATCACTTGGGGATCTTCTGAAAGGCGCGCAGCCACGACAGCCGCCCGCATGTGAAGCGCACCGAAAGAGGCCTGGCCTGCGGTCGACTCTGGCACCACGAGGTTAGCCAAGGCATCTTCAAGCGCTCTGAGTCCCGCTTCAAGATTGCTGCTGGCGAAAAAGACCTCGGTCCGGACGTAGGCGGTGGTGGCGGCAAGCACCGGGTTCTCTGCGCGCCGGGCGGCCCAGCGCATCAGTTCGATCAAGCGCGCTGACAAGTCGTAATAGCCGTACTTGTAGGCGACTGCATCGGCCGCACGGTAGACGGCGGTGAGGAGCTCGGCGGCCTCCCGCCGCATGGCTGCTGGGCCGGTATGAGTGGCACGTGTGAGTTCGGCCAGCAGGGGAGGCGCTGTTTCGGCAAGTCGGCTGTACTGCGAGGTAAGGCGTTGCTTGGTTGCCGCCTCGGCCGCAGTTCGTAGCTGAGCCATAGACCGAATTGGGCCATCATCAGGCAAGTCGTAAGCGTCGATGGCAAGCCGAATGGATGGAATTGCAGCATGTACGCGGCTGTTAGTGTGCGGTCGTCCCCCCGTCAACGTGTCGACGTGTCGGCCCAGGGCGTCTGCGACGGCCTCCAACACGCGGTCAGTAGGGGCTCGGCTTCCTTGTTCCACTTTGCGCAGAATGCTTAGGGAAACATGGGCAGCCTCAGCCAATTGAGCTTGGGTCAGACGACGCGCGATCCGGATCGCGGCTATACGCCTACCGATCTCTCCGTCATCACTCATTGACACTCGTCGCTCCCCGCAGGTGTCCACGGGCACCGTACTGCTGTCAACCGGTCTGCGGACCCCGATCACGCTTGTGTGACCAGCTCAGCAAGGTCTGTCAGTTGAGCGACGCGCCAATCTGCGGCTTGGACGGTCGCAGGCTCATCCGCCCATAGGTAACCCCAGGGGCCGCGCCGGATCAGTGCAGAGCGGAGGCCTGCAGTCTTGGCGGCGACGACGTCGTTGTCCCGGTGGTCGCCGACGTAGACAATCTCACCCGGCTCGCCCTGCGCCCACTCAATTAGCCTGGCGTAGAACCGGGGATCAGGCTTAGCCACCCCCCACTCCTCAGACGTCGCGATTGCGTCGGCGGGGAGGTCGAGCGCGCGCAGCAGTTCAGCGGCACGAGCGGTCTGATTCCCCGCGATCCCGACCCAGAGGCCATGGGCACGGAGGGCAGAGAGCGCTGGCCGGACATCGGGATAAAGGTCTGCCTCGCCGATCTGCTCACCAACGCCGGCGGCTTCTCGCCCTCTCCGCTCTGCTGCGACATCGAGATCTGGGCGGATAAGCCGCAATGCGTCGGCGTTGTCGCGCCCCTGTACTGTGACGGCGCCGACAAGTGCTGACAACGTATGCGGGGGGACGTTGAGCCAGTCGGCCCAGGCACGCCATTCCCTGGTGTCGTCGATCAGCGTCTCACCGACGTCAAAGACCACTGCACGAATCACACCGATCAGCTTACGCAAGGACCAAAGGGGACATTGTGGATGCTTTGGGGTGAAATGCCGGGCGGCGTGATGCGTGGTGAAGGGAGGCCCAGGACTTACGTATTGAAGGGGTCGGGGGTGCGGGGGCGGAGCCCCCGCAGGGGTTTGGGGCGGAGCCCCGATGAGACTGTCCGAGCGGAGCGAGGGCCATGCCTTTTGGGTGAGGGAGCTCAAGGGACTGGGGCCAAGGGCTCGGGGACACGGACGCTCCCATCCATGAGCTGGATGGGGGCGTTCTGGTGTGGAGCCTAGGGGATTCGAACCCCTGACACCTGGCTTGCAAAGCCGATCATGACCATGATCGCTGACCTGCCACTTCACTGACCAGCGACGCAGCGCCGATCTCCCCACGAGCGACCGTGAGTCCCCGTTGATCACCAACCGATCGGGCACGCAACGGGCACGCCTCAGGTCACTCCTTGATGGCTGTTACCGATCATCAGTAGTCTGCCTGCGTTGGAGACCGGTCTGAGCACCCATCAGGGTCCGCGGCTCAGGGAGGGTGGGTACGGAACCACTCCCGGATACGTCTCGGAGTAGGCAGAATCCCGTGACCCCACCCTCCTTCCGGCCGGGTCGAAGCTTTGAGAGCCACGTGCCCGCCTCCGCGCAGCCATCGACCGCCGGTCCGGAGTGTCCATTCGCGCGGACGGCGAGACGGTGTGACAGAGTTTGGCGCGCGAATGGGCGCTCCGGTTTCCAGGAGGGGTCTGGGGAACCACGGGGTTCCCCAGTCACACACGATCAATGCGAGACAGCACTCGTCGCCTACGTGAGCGGGCTGCCGTCCAATGCCGTAGGCACCCGAAGGGCGAGCAACGCGAGTTGGCCGGCGGCCTGCGCCCCGTTAACTGTGAGCGGTGGCGCGGCCTGGTGACTGCCGTGAGCCGGGCGGCAAGTCGAGGCGTCGCCGATGCGCGGCCGGGCGCGCGCCGCTGGAGACCGGCGCCCACGCCGCACGCTCCGGCGGCGCAGGCGGCGGGCCGCGCCAACGGCGCGAGCGCCGCCGCCCTTGATCCTAAAAAGCTGAATTCGGCAGCGTGGGAGGGTCAGCGCCCGGAATTCGCCTCGGCGGACTAGGGCTCGTGGATTACTGCCTGGACGATGGCGGCGGTGTCGGTGAGATCGGGGAAGACGACGGTTGCCCCTGCGTCGCGGAGTTCTTGGGCGCTGGTACGGCCGGAAGCGATGGCGATGATGTGGGCTCCGCCTTTAAGCGCGGCTTCGACGTCGCTGGTGGTGTCGCCGATGATGACAGTCGTCTCGGGCGTGAAGGTCACCTGGTGTCGGTCGGCGGCACGCTGGCGAGCGATGTTGACCAGGTTGGGGCGTACGGCGTCGTCATTGCCGTATGCGCCGGAGTCGAGGTCAAGCAGGCTGTCGAGATCGAAGATGCGTAGCTTCTCGACGGCAGAGAGTCGAGGGTTCCCGGTCAGCACCGTCTGGATGACATGGGGGAGATCGGCCAGAGCTGAAAGGGCGGCCTGTGCGCCGGGGAGCGCTCGGCCTCGCCTACGCATCTCGTCGGCTCGCGCGTGGTAGCCATCCGCTTGGGCTTGGACGAACTTGGCGAAGTAGCCGCCGGGGTCTTCGATGTCGTACAGGTCGAGCGTCTCACGAAAGATCACTTGCTCGGTCCGGCCCGTCACGTCGGCCAAGCGATCAATCTGACGTCCGGTTACCTGCTCGAACGCGTCCTTGAAGACCTCGCCTCCGACTCCTCCTGTCTCGATCAACGTGTGGTCGACGTCCCATAGGACGAGTCTGCTCGCTGCCTCAGGCACGCGTCCGGGTCCTTCCTGCTTCTTGGGTCACGGGCTCCCACATGGGGCGCTGGCTGCCTACGCTGGGGGCACTACCCAGTCTCCCCGCCCTTGTGGAGTGAGCGTGACGCAGTCGGACGAAATCCGCATCGGCGAACGGCTGAGGTTCTACCGGAACGGGCGGCACAAGACACAGGCGGCGGTCGCCGGTCTGGCTGGTGTGAGTGAGGATTACCTGTCGCAGATCGAACGTGGGCTCAAGACGCCCACGATCGGACTTCTCCATAAGTTCGCGCGCATCCTCGGCGTTCAAGTCTCGGTCCTGCTGGGTGAGCCGGAGTTTGAGCAGAACGGCGAAACGCATCCAGTGGCCTCGGAGCTAAACCGCGCAATGTTGAGCTACGGCGGTCCCAGGACAGATGTTGCCGTGGACTTGGGTGAGCTGCGCAACCGAGTCGATGCAGCGTGGCGTGTCTGGCAGACGTCTCCGAATCGCTACACGCAAGGGGCCGAGATCTTCCCCGAGCTGGTTGTTGATGTGCAGACGGCGGCAAGAGCGTTCCGTGCTCCTGGCGAAGCTGCTGAACGGCGTGAAGCGGCGCGGATCGCCTCCGACATGTACTTTTTGCTGCGGACGTTCGCCAAGCGCATCGGGCGTACTGATCTGTCGCTGCTCGCTGCTGACCGAGGGATAGCCGCCGCGTACGAGGCAGACGATCCCTTGCGCATGGCGGCGGCCCAATGGAATCTCGGCCACATTCTGCTCGCTCAGAACGAGGCGGAGGCAGCCGAAGCGGCAACCCTGAGCGCAGTAGAGGAATTGCGGCCCCGGCTGGACGATGGCGGTGAGTGGGTCGCGATGAACGGGGCTCTCTGGCTGGTGGCCGCCGTCACCGCCGTTCGACAGGGTGACGCCTGGACGGCACGGGACCGACTCCGCGAACAAGCCTTGCCCGCCGCCCAAGCGGTCGGTGAAGGCAACGTTATGTGGACTGTGTTCGGGCCTACGAACGTCGACCTACATGCGATGAGCATCGAAATGGAGACTGGCGAAGCTGCGGTGGGTTTGAGCATCGCAGATCGGATAGATGTCACCAGTTCGCCATCCCTGGAGCGCCAGACGACGTTCTATCTTGAGCTGGCCCGGTTGAACGAGCAGCGTCGAGACGATGCCGCTGTTCTGCTACATCTGATGAGCGCGGAAGCGAGCGGACCGGAAGACCTGCGCTACAACCTGCTCGCGGCTGATCTCGTGCGTGGTCTGCTGAAACGCGCGCGGCCAAGCATTGCTCCACAGGTGCGGGCCTTGGCAAAGCGCATCGGCCTGGTCGTCCCCTGACACCCGTACCCCTGGACAACCCGAACTGAGAGTTCGGGTTGGCAGCCGAATTCGCTCTTACCGTCCCGTGTATGACACGTGAGCAGACAACGGATGAGGTTCCGTGCTTGAACTGCGGCGGTCGGGGATGGAAGTGGGTTTCCGCGCGGCGGTACCTGCTGGTTTGGCGGCCGGGCTGGATGCCGGATCCGGAACGGCAGAAAGAGTTGTGCAACCTCTGTAACGGCACTCGCCGGACGGAGGCGGCTTGATGGCCGCGGGGGGATCGCCGTGGGCGGGCGCGGGTGTTGATCCTGAGGTGCTGGCGTGGGAGTTGCGGCGGCGGTTTCCGGGTGTGTGTGCCTGGCTCGGGGAGTTCACGGGTTCGTGGTGGGCGATCGCGCCCAACCGTAGGCGGCTGGTCGAGGCGGGATCGGCGGCGTCGCTAGCACGGCAACTGGAGGAGCTGGGGGCGCCGCGTCGGACGGCAATCGGCCGAGGGGCGCCGGATGGGGTCGAGGGCGTTTCGCAGACCGGTACGGCGGCGCGAGCGGTGTCCCCGCAGTCTCGCGCCGTCGTACCACCGAACCGGCCGCGTGGTGAGTGGTCTGGGCGACCTCGGCAGACACATCGTGCGCCGCGTCGAGTCAGCGCGGGGCGGCTGCTGGGGGCGTTGGTCGTTCGTGAGGGGGCTCGGTAATGCCAGCCTCAACGCTCGCTACCTACGTCAGTAGTGATCACATCGCGGTTAGCCGGGAACTGTGGGCGATGTTGATTCGCGCGCTGGACGGGGACCAGGCTGCGCGCCAGGACGGCCGAGACGAGCTGCTCAAGGCAGCGCCGACCGCGTGGGATGAAGACCTGGACGCCGGTGAGTGCGCGGCGTGGCAGTCCGGTCGGCCGGTCATCGCTCCCCACGGCGAGGCGTGATGGCGTCCGAGCCTGAGCAAGAGATGTCGGCCGAGCGGCGTGAGGACATCGGCAAGGCGGTATGGGCGTTCATGCGGCTGCTGGAGGTCGTGCCGGTCGTGCGGTGCCCGATGGGGCTGATGCCGCCCCCAGAGTCGCCAACTGAACTTGCGCCTCAGATCGCCGCGTACGGGTCCATCATCGAGCGGGCCGCCGCCCGCCAGCGTGAACGCGAAGAGGAACGCGCACGAAGGGAAGACCAGGAGTGATAGCGATGCGGCGCGGATGGGCCACCTGGCCGAAAGTGTGGATGTTGCGGCTTCTCTACCCCGAGTGGGAGATCGTCCCGGCGGGGAAGGGGTGGTGGAGCTTGCGCCGACCCCCCATACGACGGCACACCCCTAGTGGGCGGCTGTGGCGTGATCTGCGCCGGGTGCACCGGATGTTCAAGCTCGGTGCGGTCCAAGACGGCGAGGACCCAAGAGCGCCAAAACACGGGGACGGATGATCTGTAGGTTCGCGGGGCCCTAGGTGTGACATGCACCTAGGGCCCTGGCTACGCTTAGGCAACTTGTGTTGTCGAGCTGTTGGTAGGTCATGATGTCCGGTCGCGATGCGTACGCCCCGATGTACGTCCAGATCATGGAGACGCTTCGCGCACGGATCGCGGCAGGCAAGTACACCGAGACCGGCGGCAAGCTCCCCTCCGAAAGCGCGCTGATCAAGGAGTTCGGTACCTCGCGCCCCACGGTCGTCCGGGCCTTGAACGAGCTGGAGACGCGCGGGGAGGTCGTGCGCGAACACGGCAAGGGCACATTCGTGCGGGACCGGTCAGATGCCACGGTGGCCGAGCGCGAGCGGCCGGGCCTGGCTGTGCTGGATCGCCAGGAGACCAGCGACACAGTCAAGATGATCCACGTCGGTCGCCAGAGTGCCCGGCCACCGGTTACGGCGCTGCTGGGTGTGGCGGAGTCGGCTCCGGTGCATCTGCGCCGGTACGTGGGGGTGCATGACTCGATCGCTAGTGAGCTGGTCTCGCTGTGGACGCCGTTGGACATCGCGGGCGCTGCTGGCCTGGACCAGCAAGGGCCGCTCACCGTCCCGGTTCGGCGGCTGGTGACGGCTGCGGCGGGTGCGCGGTTGACGCGTGTCGATGAACGGTTGTCGGCGCGGCGGACCTCGGCGCAGGAGGTGGAGGCGCTGGAGCTGGAGGCCGGTGAACCGGTCTTGGCCGTGCTGGCCTCGGTCGTGGATGCGTCTGGCCGCGTGGTCCTGGTAGCTGAAGTGCTGCTTCCCGGCACGCTTCACGAGTTGACGGACAGCTACCCACTGTGATGTGACCTAGCTCACGGCTGATTCTCGAACACTCGACTTGTCGAGTTGCCTTTGATCGCTTACATTCGAATCACTCGATAAGACAACTTATCGAGAGGGCGAGTGGAAGAGGTGATCGTGTATGGCGATTCTGGGTCGGATCCCGGTGGAGTTCGGTGCGGTGTTCCCGCACGGGGTGTATGCGACGTCGGCGGCTGAGGCGCAGACCAATTTCGAGACCAAGCGGCAGGAGATCGACAAGGTCACGAACCTGCCGGTGTGGGTGGTGGATGTCTACGACGCTGACCCGGAGGCGGGCGGTAAGTCGGCGGCGATCCGCGTCAAGGTGATGGCGAAGGTGTGTCCGGTGCTGCCGGAACCGGCGTGGGGTCCGTTCCGGCCGGTGGAGTTCTCCGGTCTGACGCTCACGCCGTATGTGGAGGAGATGGGCCGCGACAACAACGGCAACGTCCGGACGCGCGTGGCCTACTCCTTCCGCGCAACGGGCGTCGGCCCGGTCGGTGGCGCGAACAAGGCGGCTCGTCCGGCTAAGGACGCTGCCTGATGGCGGCGCCGAATGCGGGTCGGATGTCGGCGCTGTCGCTGCCGGTCGGCCAGAACGCGGCCACTCAGTTCCGTTCGTTCGCGGCTCGTACGCCGTTGCTGACGGTGTCGGCGGGCGGGGTGCTGGTCACCCTGACGCTCCCCGAACGGCTGCGGGCCGAGGATGTCGAGTTCGCGCGTGGGCTGGCTGAGCAGGCGGCGGCGTACGCGGTGGAGGTGGAGCGGCTGTTCCGCTCGGGCCGCCGTCCCTCCGGCAAGCGGCGGGCCGCGTGATGAAGCTCGGATTCGCCAGCTTCGGCGTCCAACTCGGCGAGAACACCCGCATCGATCTGTCCACCTACGCCGCTGACGTGCCGATCGTGGACGTCCGGGTGAACGGCTGCTCGATGACGCTCACCCTTCGCGGTGACGTGGTCGACGACACCGGCCTTGCCCTGGCCCACCAGCTGCGTGACGCGGTCAACGGGTTTGTGGCCGAGTGCGAGCGGCTGCACGCCGAACAAGGTGACCGGGCCGCGTCCTCGGAAAGCGCGGCGGCCTGATCAAAGGTGGGGCGGCTGGAGCTGGTACCTCCGGCCGCCCCGCTCTCTCCCCTGAAAAATCCCTCAAGCGAAGAGGTGTCTTCATCATGGCATGGGAGTTCCGCAAGGTCGGGCCTGGCGAGAACGTCGCTGTAGAGGCCCAGAAAGATCCGTTCGCCGCTCCGAAGTGGGCGCCTCCGGTGTGGCACATGCCGGAGATCCTGGTCCTGCTCGTCAACGCCGTCCGGGGCCTGGTCGCCCTGGTCGGCTTTACCGTCCGCAACATCGTCCCCGTCTCGGTCCTGGGCGGGCTGGGCTGGCTCGGCTACGCCTACGGCTGGCGCGTCCCTGTTCTCGTCCTGGCGCTGGTCCTGGTGTGTCTGGGGACGTGGGTGCTGGCGGACTGGGACTCGTTCGTCCGGGGTGTGGTGCGTCCGGCTCGGGCCAAGTGGCGGTATCTGGCGGTGTATCGGCGGGACTGGCAACCGGTCCTGGTCACGGCCGGGCTGACCAAGATGCACAAGGGCCGCGAGTACCTGCCCTCGATCAAGCGGGTCCGCTGCGGGCCGACCTCGGATCGCGTCCTGGTCCGCATGCTCAAGGGGCAGGCGCCCGGCTCATGGGAACAGGTGGCGGTCAACCTCGCCCATGGCTTCGGCTCAGAGCTCGTCCGCGTCCGCCAGGGCACCCGTAACCGGTGGTCCTGGGCTGATGGTCGGCCGGTCCGGCGGACGGTGGCGCGTCCTGGTTCGGTGTGGCTGGAGTTCGTCCGCAAGGACGCGTTGAAAACGCCGCTGGCTGCGCTGCCGCTGGCTGATGACGTCGACCTGGAGGCGGTCCCGGTCGGGGCCCGTGAGGACGGTAAGCCCTGGCTGCTGCGACTTCTCGGTACGCATGTGCTGATTGCGGGCGCGACGGGGTCGGGCAAGGGGTCGGTGCTGTGGTCGATCGTCCGCGCGGTGCTGCCCTGGATGTTCCTCGGGCTGGTGCAGGTGTGGGCCGTCGATCCCAAGCGCATGGAGTTGTCGTATGGGCGGCGGCTGTTCGAACGCTACGGCCGCTACTCCGACGATCCCAACGGCGGCATGGTCGAGCTGCTGGAGGAGGCAGCCGAAGACCTCAACAAGCGGGCCGCCATGTTCGCCGGAAAGCGGCGCTCGTTCCTGCCGTCGCTGGAGCACCCGTTCCGCGTCATCATCGTCGATGAGCTGGCGTTCCTGACGGCGTACTGCCCGAGCCGGGACCTGCGCAAGCGCGCCGAGCAAGCCTTGGCGGTGCTGGCCACACAGGGCCGGTCGGTGGGGTACTGCCTGGTCGGTGCGCAGCAGGATGCCCGCAAAGAGGTCAACAACCTGCGCAACCTGTTCCCCGACCGCATCGCGCTGCGGCTGGATGAGTCCGAGCAAGTCGACATGGTCCTTGGTGACGGTGCCCGTGATCGGGGCGCGCTGGCCGATCAGATCTCCTCCATTCCTGAGGTCGGCGCTGGGGTCGGTTACATCAAGCTCGAAACCACCCCTGATCCGGTCCGCGTCCGCGCGGCCTACGTGTCTGATGCCGACATTGACGAGATGGTCGCGCTCGGCACGGCCAACTTCGGGGAGGCAGCGTGACCACCCCCAAGAGCCCTGGTGGTCGGCGACGTGAGCGGGCTGCCGTCCAATGCCGTAGGCACCCGAAGGGCGAGCAATGCGAGTTGGCCGGCGGCCCGCGCCCGTTCACTCCAAGCGATGGCGACGCCGAATCCATCGACGGTCAGGTGATCACATGACCGCGCGCAAGCCTCGTCCGGAGGTCGGCAACTGGGTCGAGGTCACCAGCGGGCCGGACAAGGGCACGCACGGCCGGGTGACCGGCATCGACAAGACCGACGGGCGGACGGTGGTCCAGGTTCGTGCGGCCAAGCAGAAGAAAGCGCGGCCGTATCCGCTGCGGTCGGTGACCGTGCGCGCCGTGCAACTCGCCTTCGACGTCACGGAGAAGGCATGACCGACACCCAACCGGCCGGGCCGGTCAAGACCCTCCCGCCGCTCGCGCAAGGCGTCGTCGAGGCCGTCGCCATCGACCACGGCGTCTGCATCCGGCCCGTCCCGATGCGGCGGGTCAACTTGGAGACCGGAGAGTCTGAGGTCATCTCGGTGCCGTGCGGGCACACGCGCGCCTCGGTGTGCCCGCCGTGTGCGGAGAACAAGCGGCGCATCCGTGCCCAGCAGTGCCGGGAAGGCTGGCACCTGGAGACCGAACCCGTCATCGAACGCGCCGATCCGGACCAGACACAACGGCACCTGGTCGAGCTACGCGCCCAAGCCCAGGGACGCCGTGACGTTGCGGCCGACAGTGGCGCGGCCGATGGCGAGGATGTCGGGTTCTGGGATCGGCTGATCCGGGACCTGGACAACGAGATCGAACGGGCCGGGGTGGCAGGCACTCTCAAGACCGCCACCGACGATGACGACTGCGGGCGGCGTACCCGCTCCACGCGGCGGCGCCAAGATGTCCCGGATCTGCCTCGGCGGCCGGTCGAGAACCGCACGGTCGGCAAGGCGTACACGGCTCCGGATGGCAAGACGTTCCGGCCGTCGCTGTTCCTGACCCTCACGCTGGACTCCTACGGCCGGGTCCGCTCGGACGGTACCCCCGTTGACCCGGCCACCTACGACTACCGGCGGGCGGCTCGTGACGCGCTGCACTTCGGCAAGCTCATCGACCGCTTCGTGCAGAACCTTCGCCGGTTCGTCGGCTACGACGTGCAGTACTTCGCCGCCGTCGAACCCCAACGACGCCTGGCGCCCCATCTGCACATGGCCATTCGCGGGACGATCTCCCGCGCTGAGCTTCGTCAGGTGGTGGCGGCGACCTACCACCAGGTGTGGTGGCCCTCCACCGACCGCATCGTCTACCACGATGGCAATCTGCCGGTCTGGGATGGCGCGGCCGGACACGATGAGCAGGGCGGTTACGTTGATCCCGCGTCCGGTGCGGTGTTGCCGACGTGGGATGACGCACTCGACCAGCTCGGCCAGGACGACGACGCCGAACCCCTGCACGTGGTCCGCTTCGGGCGTCAGGTCGATGCCCAGGGGGTCATGGCGGGCGGCGCGGACAGTAACCGCTGTATCCGGTACCTGACCAAGTACCTGGTCAAGAGCGTCGCCGAATGCCACCAAGCCGAGACCGACCGGCAGCGTGCTCACGTTGACCGGATGGCTGAGGCGCTGCGGTATGAGCCATGCTCGCCTACCTGCTCCAACTGGCTGCGGTACGGCGTGCAGCCCAAGAACCCCCGCAAGGGCCTGGTCCCGGGGTTCTGCAAGGGCAAGGCACACCGACGCGAACACCTCGGCTACGGCGGCCGTCGTGTCCTGGTGTCGCGCAAGTGGTCCGGCAAGACCATGGCCGACCACAAAGCCGACCGAACCGCCTGGGTGCTCGCGCGGCTGGCGGAAGCCGGGATTTCGGCAACCGGCCCTGCGGCTGGTGATCGACGGTTCCTGTGGGAACGGGCCGGGCCCGGTGATCCCGACGTCAAGCCGATCACACATCGGCTCCTGCTGCTGATCGAAGAACGCACCCGGCGACGCGACCAGCTCGCCCAAGCACTCAACGACACTTCGGCAACCGGGGAGGCAGCGTGACTGGGCGAACGAACATCACTCCTGATGACCGGCTGCTGACTGTCGCCCAGGCGGCCGACTTGCTCAATACATCCGAGCGGTTCCCCCGCCGGTTGATCGAAGAACGGCGCATCCGCTTCGTGCGTGTTGGTCGGTTCGTCCGGATCCCCGAATCGGCGCTTCGTGAGTTCATCGCGGCCGGTCTTGTCGAGCCGGTCAACCTTCGGAATCGGTACTCAAGGAGGGCTGCGTAATGGCTGGCAAGCGACGCTTTGGGCGTGTTCGGCGTCTACCTTCCGGGCGCTATCAGGCTCGTTACCTCGGGCCTGACGGAATTGAGCGGCCTGCGCCGTACACGTTCGCGACCAAGCGCGACGCTGAGCAATGGCTCGTGCTCAAGGAAGCCGAGATCAAGAGCGGCGATTGGCTCTCCCCGGATGCCGGGAAGGTCTCCTTCAAGGAGTACGCAGACACATGGATCAAGGAGCGGCCTGGCCTTCGCCCCACGACGGTCAAGCGGTACGAGGTACTCGTCCGGCTCCACCTGGCTCCAACTTTCGGCAACTCGGCAGTCGCAGACATCAAGGATGCTCATGTGCGGCGTTGGCGTAAGCAGCTGCTCGATTCGGGCGTAGGTTCCGTCTCTGTGGCCAAGGCCTACCGGCTGCTCAAGGCCGTCATGAACACGGCGGTCAGTGACGGCATGATCAAGCGGAATCCGTGCACAATCAAGGGCGGTGGGGCCGAGAACTCACCCGAGCGGCCCGTCCTCAGCATCTCCGAGGTCTTCTCGCTGGCTGAGGCTATCGACCCTCGTTACCGGGCGCTCGTGCTGCTGGCGACCTTCGCCAACCTGCGGTGGGGTGAGGCCGTAGCCCTGCGACGGAAAGACTTGGACCTCAAGGCCGGGACGGTGCGGGTAGAACGGACGCTGGTGGAGGTGACCGGCAAGCCGCTGCACTTCGGGCCGCCAAAGACTGAGGCGGGCATACGGACGCTTCCCATTCCGGCAATCGTGCTCCCTGAGCTCAAGGAGCACGTCAAGGCGTTCGCCCAGGACGGTGACAATGGGTTGATCTTCGTCGGTGGCAAAGGGGCGCTGTTGCGGCGGGCAAACTTCCGGCGCAACTGGGTGCGTGCCTTGGGCAAGGCGGGGCTCAAGGAAGTGCGGTTTCACGACCTGCGGCACACGGGGAACACCCTCGCTGCGATCGCGGGGGCGACGCTCCCCGAGCTCAAGGAACGCATGGGGCACGCGAGCGATCGCGCGGCGATGATCTACCTGCACGCGACGGACGAACGGCACCGAGAGATCGCGGACACGCTGAGCGCGATGGCCAAGGCTGAGCTCAAGAAGACAAAGCGATCGGGCACGCAACGGGCACGGAAGCGAAAGAAGAGATCGTGAGAGACGAGAGCCCAGGTCGGAACTTCGGTCCTGACCTGGGCTTTCTGGTGGGTGGAGCCTAGGGGATTCGAACCCCTGACACCTGGCTTGCAAAGCCAGTGCTCTACCAACTGAGCTAAGGCCCCTCGGATGCGCCCCTGGGAGGGCGCGACAAGCTTACCTGTGCTCGGCGGTCACTGCGTCATCGTGGTGGCTGGGTCGGGGTGGCGGGAGGATCAGGTCGGGGAAGTCGGCCACGCTGGCGAGGACGTGGGTGGCGCCGGCGTGGTGGAGACGGTCGGCGTCGTGCGCCCCTGTGAGGACGCCGGCGACGATGGAGGCACCTGCGCGGCGGCCCGAGAGCATGTCGTTCTCGGTGTCGCCACAGACGGCGATGTGCCGTACGTCGTCGATGCCGAGGCGGAGTGCGGCGGACAGGATGAGATCCGGCCACGGCCGACCGCGACCGACGTCCTCGGGGGACAGGGCCATGTCGACCCGGCCCCACCAGCCGAGCGTGTCGAGCACCCGGCCGAGAGTGCGGCGGCTGAAGCCGGTCAGGAGGCACACTCGAATCCCGGCACTGGTGAGGCGTTCCAAGGCCTCCTCGGTGCCGGGCACAGGCACGAGACCGCTACGGTCGACGACCAGGTCGTACGACCGTTCGAACGAGAGGTTCGCGGCTTGCGCGCGGGCCTCGTCGGCAAAGAGCGTGCGGAAGACTTCGATCTTGGGGCGGCCGCGGGCGTCGTGGACCTGGGCCATGGCGCGTTCGTACGCGGTTGTGCCGACGACGATCCCCATCGTGGCGATCGCCTCGGCGAAGGCCGTGGCGACGGCGTCGCCGTCGGCCACAGTGGTCCCGGCGAGATCGAGGCAGGCGATGGTGATCCGCTCTGCTCCGCTCACGCCGGGGCCTCCCTCGAAGTCAGTCTCCCGTGCGCCGCGGGACTATCTCAGGCGTCTCAGCTGTCGGAGGACGTGGCCTCGGTCCACAGGTCCAGCTCAGCGCGGTCCTGCTGGAGCCGACGCCAGACAGCGAAGCCGCCAAGAGCAACAACAGCAAGTACAAGCAGCTTCTTCACGGTGGGGACCCCTTCACCTCGACTATGAAGCCAAAACCTGGGGGGCGTTCCGATCATGTAACTCTTCCCCAGGCTCTCCGCAGCCTAGCAACCGAACCCGGGCTCTCCGCACCACACACCGGTATCCGGCCGATCTTCATCGCCGTCCTCTCGCCGAACGGCCGGATCGGCCGCATAATCCAGGCACGGCGAAGGTCTGGAAGTCCCATGAGCGCAGAGGACGACTTCGGTCTCTGGGAACGCGAACTCCGGCAGACCCCTGAGCCCGGCGAGGGCGGCACGGGAGGCGGCGGCATGATCACGGCGGCCGCCGTCGTCACCAGCGGCTGCATGCTGCTGATCACGCTCGGCCAGGCACCGCTGGGCACCGCCGGCCTGATCCTCTGCTCGCTCATCCTGGTGCTCTGGCGGTTCGGTTTCTAAGCCCCGACTGGAAACGGCCAGCCCGAAGTGTGGTGTTAAAGCTGATCTTCTCGCGATAATCCGGCCCTGCCCGTTTGATCAACGGGTCGAGCCGGCGCGCCCGGTCCCCCTGGACCGACCTCGTCCACCGTGTGCGCCCTCGAGGAGGTAGGCGCATGAGGAGAGCAAGGACGCTCGCGATCGCCATGGTGACGGGCACCGCCACGGCCGCGCTTCCGGTCGGAGCGGCGGGCGCGACCGCAAGCGCGGCTCCGGGTGCGGTTCCGGGTGCGGTTCCGGGTGCGGCGGGCGCGGCACGTGTCGCGGCCGGCGTGGGCGGCGCGGCGCGTGTCGCGGGGCCCGGTGACGCGAAGGTGGTGCCGATCCAGGTCACCGGGGATCCGGCCAAGCGCTTCAACCTGGTGATCATGGGTGACGGTTACCTGACGGCTGACCTGCCGAAGTTCCGGGCCCATGTCGACAAGCACCTGAGCGACCTGTGGACGATCGAGCCGTTCAAGTCGTACCGCAGCTATGTGAACGTCTACGCCGTGGAGATCGAGTCGGGGGAGTCAGGCGTCAGCTGCGACCCCGCGCTGGAGTCCCCGCGCCGCACGACGCCGTTGGGCATGGCGTTCTGGGGCGGCTGCACCACGCAGGGGCCCCAGCGGCTGCTCACGATGAGCTCTTCGGCGGCCAAGAAGTACGCCGACATGGTCACGGGAACCTCGTCCGCCAACCGGCAGATCCTCGCCCTGGCCAATAGCGACACGTACGGCGGCGCGGGCGGTACGTACGCCACTGCATCGGGAGGCAATGCGCTGTCGGCGCTGATCACACCGCACGAGCTCGGGCACTCGCTGGGTGGCCTGGACGACGAGTACGACTACTACCAGCGCGGCGTCCCCGGCGGCACGTACGAGGGACCCGAGCCGGCGTCCATCCACCACACCCTCCTCACCGAGCAGCAGATGCGCGACCAGAAGAAGAAGTGGTGGCGCTGGCTCGGCGAGCGGAGCGAATCCGGCGGGACCATCGGCCGGTACGAAGGCGGGCTCTACACCACCAAGGGCGTCTGGCGTCCGAGCCGTCACTCGATGATGAAGACGCTCGGCTACTACTTCGACCAGGTCTCCCGCGAACGCATGACGCAACGGATCTCCGCCAAGGTCAACCTCGTTCAGGCGCACACCCCCGCAGACGCCCCGATCGGCGCTGACCGCGCGGTCTGGCTGGAGACGATGCACCCGACCGGGCACGATCTGGCCGTTCAGTGGACGCTCGACGGCAGGGTCGTACGCGGGGCACGCGACCTCAACAACCTCGACCTCGGCAAACTGCGGATCAAACCGGGCGTGCACACCCTGAAGGCAACGGTCACCGACCCGACCGCGTTCGTCCGCGATCCAGAGATCCGCGCGTCCGCCGCGCTCACGCAGACCCGCACGTGGACGGTCGACACGCGCGTCAAGACGCCGCCCACGACCAAGGCGGCCGACTTCACGTCCTCGACCCCGATCGACCGCCCGGTGAGCGCTAAGGACGTCGTCTATGCCGAGACGACGCACCCGGCGCGCCACACGCCGCGGATCTCGTGGTTCGTGAACGGGCGGCACGTACGAGGCGGTGACCGTTCGATCGATCTGGAACGGCTGCGGCTCTCCCCCGGCAGCCACCGGCTCGTGGCGAAGCTGGGCTCACGCACCCGCGCCTGGACGGTTGACGCGGGCCGGCCGAGCGTGACGTACGAGCTCTCCAAGGCCGCCAAGACGACCAAGCCGCGGCCGGGCAAGCCAGCCGAGCACGTCTTCGACGGGCCGTTCACCATGCGGCTGACCGGCGCGGACGACCGCCCCGGCGCCGTCGTGACCGAGTTCCGGGTGGACGGGGACGGGTGGTTCAACTACTTCGGCTGGCCGACCGACTCCAAGGCGCCGTTCCTGTTCACCGCGAACGGCACCGTCATCGATCACCTGACGTACGGCAAGCTCGGCACGGGACGCCACACGATCGAGTACCGCGCCATCGACTCGTCCGGCAACATCGGCCGCGCCGGCAAGTTCGTCGTGACCCTCAACGGCTGACGCCCCCGCCCCGGAAACGGTGACGACCACGCCTCGAAGGCGGGTGGCCTTGCGCCCGTCTTCGGGGCTTGGCCGTTGCGCTGGCGCCGGGCAACCGCCGGTGGGATCATCCCGCCATGAAGCTACGAGGCGCGAAAGTTCTGCTGACGGGTGCCACCGGCGGCATCGGACAGGCGCTGGCCGAGGCGTTCGCCGCGCGCGGCGGCGAAGTGGTGCTGACCGGTCGCCGCACCGACGTGCTCGATCCGCTGGCCGAACGGCTGGGCGGTCGTGCGATCGCCGCCGACCTCGCGGATCCGGCCGCCCCCGAGCAGCTGCTGGCCGAAGCCGGCGAGATCGACGTGCTGGTGGCGAACGCGGCGTTGCCCGGCTCCGGGCTGCTCTCCGAATACTCGATTGACGAGATCGACCGGGCCCTTGACGTCAACCTGCGCGCACCGATCGTGATGGCGAAGCTGGCGGGGGAGCAGATGTCCGCTCGTGGCCAGGGACATCTGGTCTTCATCTCCTCACTCTCCGGCAAGACCGCGTCCGCCCAGGCCTCGATCTACAACGCCACCAAGTTCGGGATGCGCGGCTTCGCACTCGCGCTCCGGGAGGACCTGCGTCCGCACGGTGTCGGGGTCTCGACGGTGTTCCCCGGATTCATCAGGGACGCGGGCATGTTCGCCGACGCCAACGTGACCCTGCCGCGCGGAGTCGGCACGCGCTCGCCGCAGGACGTGGCACGGGCGACTGTACGAGCCGTCGACAAGAACATCGCCGAAGTCGACGTCGCCCCGTTGAGCCTGCGAATCGGCGCTCTGATCGGCGGCGCTGCTCCGAGCCTCGCGGCTGCGGTCCAGCGCCGCGCCGGCAGCGACAAGGTCACCCAAGACCTCGCCAAGGGCCAGAGCGACAAGCGCTGACAGGTCCGTGCCGTGATCCAATGGAACTCGACAATGACGATGTTCTGGGGGATCCATGACTGACCTCTCCGCCCGCCCGGCGGCAGCCAGCGGCACGTTCGCCCTCGGCGGCGACCTGCCCGTGCACCGCCTTGGATTCGGCGCCATGCAGATCACCGGCCCCGGCGTCTGGGGCGAGCCCGCCGACCGCGACGAGGCCCTCCGCGTCCTGCGCCGCTCCATCGAGCTGGGCGTGACGTTCATCGACACCGCCGACTCGTACGGGCCGTACGTCAGCGAAGACCTCATCGCCGAGGCACTCCACCCCTACCCGGACGATCTGGTGATCGCGACCAAGGCGGGCCTGACCCGGCCGGGGCCGGGCGAATGGCTGCCAGTCGGCCGCCCCGAATACCTGCGTCAGTGCCTGGAGATGAGCCTCAGGCGGCTCAAGGTGGAGCGCATCGACCTCTACCAGCTCCATCGCATCGACCCGAAGGTGCCGCTGGAGGAACAGCTCGGCGCCCTGCGGGACATGCAGAACGAGGGCAAGATCCGCCACATCGGCCTCTCTGAGGTCTCGGTGGAGGAGCTCGAAGAGTCCCGCAAGATCGTCGATATCGTCTCCGTGCAGAACCTCTACAACCTGACCTTCCGCAAGTCGCAGCCACTGCTCGAGCACTGCGAACGCGAGGGGATCGGCTTCATCCCGTGGTTCCCGTTGGCGACGGGCCAGCTCGCCGAGCCAGGCGGGATCCTGGCCGAGGCCGCCGAGCGCCACAACGCCACCCCGGCCCAACTCGCGCTGGCCTGGCTTCTGCACCGCTCGCCCGTGATGCTGCCCATCCCCGGCACGTCCAAGGTCGCGCACCTCGAGGACAACCTCGCCGCCGCCACCATCTCCCTCTCCCCCGAGGAAATCGACCAACTAACCGCCCTGGGCTGACGGCCTTGTCACAAGACGCGATCTGCACCGCAAGTGTCGCTACGCGTCAGCGGGCGGCGCCTCTGGAGGCGGTGCCTCGGGTGAGTGGTGCCTCCGCAGGCGGGGCGGGGGTGGGAGGCGCATCGGTGGGTGGGGCCTCCGCGGGCAAAGTGTCGGTGGCTGGTGGGGTGGAGGGTTGGCGGGCGGTGGCTAGGACGGAGCCGCAGAGGATCAAGGCGAACGAGGCGACGATCGTGGCGGTGAGGGGTTCGTTCAGGAGGGCCACGCCGGCGACTACGGCGACGGCTGGATTGACGTAAGTGAAGACCATGGCTCTGGAGGTTCCGACCTCACGGATGAGTTCCAGGAAGATCATGAACGCCAGGGCTGTGCAGAGGACGCCGAGGCCCGCTAGAGCGGCGAGCACTCGTCCGCTGGGCATCGTGTCCGGCCACGTCAGGATTGCTGGAGGCATGTAGACGAGCGCGGCGAACGTGAGGCACACGGTGGTCAGCGGCAGGCTCGGTACGTCCTGCAGCTTGCGGGTGGCGATCAGCGGAGCGGTCGAATACCCGAGCACGACGAGCATCACCTCACCGATCGACCAGGCGCTGCCACCGTCCAGGTGCGGTGCCGCCAGGACGGCGACGCCCGCCAGCCCGAGCAGCAGTCCGCCCCACCGTGCCGGTCCGAGCCGTTCGGCATCTCCGGACAGGCGCGCCCCCAGCACACCGACGATGGGTACGGCGGCGATGAGCAGTCCGGTCATCGAGCTGGACAGCTCGCGTTCGGCGTCGGACAGCAACGCCCACGGTCCGAGGATCTCCAGCACGGAGAACACGAGGAGCCATTTCCAATGGCGACGGAGCTTGCCGAATCCACCGGCGCGCATCGCGAAAGGCAGCAGCAAGGCGGCTCCCAGCGCCGTCCGCGCGAACACGAGGACGGGCACCGAGACACCCTCGACCGCCACTTTGATCATCAGGTAGGGGATCCCCCACAGCACGCTCATCAGCGCGAACAACACCCACCCGCGGCGACTCAACACGTCCTCCGTTTCGTCACATGCATTCATGCGCGCGGCAGTACACCGCGACGGAGGTCAGCTTCGCCGTGTGCGGAGGGCGCTGTCTTGAACGCTGTTGCGGTACGCGCCGGGCGTCACTCCGAGAACGCGCCGGAACCACCGCGTCAGATGGGCCTGATCCGCGAACCCGACCAACGGCGCCGCCTCGGCCGGGCGGTGTCCGGCGTCGAGCAGCGCACGGGCTCTGGCGACCCGGTGCTGCGCTAGCCAGGCGTACGGCGGCATGCCCTCGGCATCACGGAACGCCCGCAGCAGTTGGTAGCGCGACAGCCCGAGATCGGCGGCGAGGTCGGCGAGCGTCGGGGGATCGGTGAGTTCGTCAGCCAGGCGCCCTGCCACCGTACGAGCGATCCGAGCTGCGGTGGAATCGCCTCGTTCCCCCGACTCCAACTCGGCCAGCCGGACGCCACGGCGGGACGCCCGCGGCCCTGGCCCGGGGGACGAACCATGCCTGCGTACGAGCACACGCAGCAGTTCGAGCAGCCGGGTCTCGCTTTCGAGCAGGTCATCGTCCCGGACAAGCACGCGATGCGTACGCCAGAGCTCGTGCGCCAACTCCTCGTCCCGTACGAAGCCCTCCGCGAAATGCGGGGCGTAAAGAGCACCCTCCGCGAGCAGCGCCGCACTCGGATACAACACCCGGTACGCGAAACCGTCCGCATCCGCCGGACCGCCCGTATGCGCCTCTCCAGGCTCCAGCATCACCAGCATGCCGGGCCCGGTGTAGTGACGTTCGCCCCGGTAGCTCATCACTTCGCGCCCGTCGGTGCACACGCCGATCGCGTACTCCTCATGGGCATGCGGCGCGTAGTGCCGACTGGCGATGCGCGCGGTCAGCAGATCGAGAGGGGCACCCTGGATCCCGCCGATGCGGGTCCAGACCGCTCGATCGGCCTTGCGATCACCAACTGGCAGTGACGGCGGAAGAGGTCCGTCAGGCGGAGAAGAGGTGCCGGAGCCGCCAGCGATCCGCGTCACGGCTGAGCTCCGCGATCGCCACGCCCTCGGCCCCGGTGATCCGGACGCGGTAGAGACGGCTGTCCGAGGACGATCCGTAGGTCTTCAGGACCTCTTCGACCGCATAGCGCGAACCCCGCCATTCGTACGCGGTGAGCCGTCCGGCCGTGTCGTGCTCGGCCCGAACAGGCTCGTTCAGAAGGTGTCCCATGAGTCCGCGAGCGTAGCACGACATCGAACTGGTGTTCGCTGGCCGGGTGACCGCCACCAGCCTCTTGAGCTGCACAGATTCCTTGGTTGTTCACACGCTCGGCCCGCCCGGACCATTCTGCGAGTCGCTGACGGCCGGGCGTGGCGGCATGCCGTCGGCGAGGCGTGGCGGCATGCCGGCGGCGGCGAGATCCCCGGGGACGGCGAGGCGGGCGCGGGCGGCGATCTCGGCCCGGAAGTTCGGGCATGTGGCGAGTTCGTCGTGTTCGCAATTGAGCGCGCAGTCGATCAGGTCGAGGGACGCCTGCGCCTCAGTGATCCGCCGGACGAGTTCGGCTCGCTGCCTGTGCAGTACGGCGCGGCGCTCGGCCGGGCCCGGCGCGGTCAGCATCGCGTGGATCTCATCCAGCCCGAAGCCGCCGTCCTTGGCCCGGAGGATGATCGCGATCCGGTAGAGGTCCCCGGTGGTGTAGCGCCGCCGATCTCCCGCGATCCGGACCGGGGCGAGCAGGCCCATCGACTCCCAGTGCCGCAGCACATGGGTCGCCAACCCGAAATGGGCTGCGGCCTCACCGATGCTCATCGAGGTGCCGTCGACGCTTGACTTCATGTCGACATTAAGTCGCACGATGGCGCACATGTCCACAACAGACGACATCAACGCCTTGATCCCTTTGCTCGACGCCATCGACGCCACCCCCGGCGCGGCCGAACTGCGCGCCCGCTCGTACGAGCTCCTCGCCCAGGAACCCGGCGCACTGGTGGTCGATGTCGGCTGCGGCGCTGGACGAGCCGTGACGGAACTGGCCGACGGAGATGTACGAGCCGTCGGCATCGACCTCAGCGAGCAGATGATCGCGGCGGCCCGGCACCGCTATCCGGACGGTGACTTCCGTCTCGGGACGGCCTACGAGCTGCCCTTTCAAGACGGAGAGGTGAGCGGTTATCGAGCTGAAAAGGTCTTCCACACGCTCGACGAACCGGCGCGCGCCGTCGCCGAGGCACGGCGCGCACTGGCACCCGGCGGCCGCATCGTGCTGATCGGCCAGGACTGGGACACGTTCGTCATCGAGTCCGACGACCCGCACCTCACCCGAACGATCGTTCACGCCCGCGCGGACCTCGTCGCCAGCCCGCGGGTCGCCCGCGGTTACCGGAACCTACTCCTGGATGCGGGCTTCGAGGACGTCGAGGTCGAGGTGCATACGGGACTCCTGGCTGGGCCGACCGCCGAGGCCGTGGTCTCCGGCATGGCTGAGGCCGTGGCGTCGGAGGGCGCCATCAGCCGGGCGCAGGCCGACGCCTGGATCGCCGACCAACGCGAACGGGCCCGTACGGACCGCGCCTTCCTGGCAGTCCCGCTCTTCGTCGCCTCCGCCACCCGCTGACCCGGAACTGGCCCGCCCACGCGCCCGCCCGGGCTCCACGCACCTGTCCACACTCCACGCTCCACGCTCCACGCGCCCGCCCACGCACCCGCCCATGCGCCCCACCCGCCCGCCGTAGAACGAAGATGGTCTGGGTCGATGACGGCGGGCGGGGTAGACAAACAGCATGATCAACGGGGTACACGTCATCGTCTACAGCCGGGACGCGGATGCGGACCGGGCGTTCATCCGCGATGTCCTCGGCTTCCCGGGCGTGGACGTGGGCGGCGGCTGGCTGATCTTCAAGCTGCCGCCGGCCGAGATCGCCGCGCATCCCACCGAGGGGGAGCCGCAACATGAGCTCTACCTGATGTGCGACGACCTGGAGAAGACGCTCGGCGACCTGCGTTCGAAAGGCGTGGAGATCGCCAAGCCGCCGAGCGACCAGGGCTGGGGCACGCTCGCGGCGATCAAGCTGCCCAGCGGCGCCGAACTATCGCTGTACGAGCCGCACCACCAGGTCGCCTACGACCTCTGACGAGCCGGTTTCAGCGGCGGACCGGCAGGTGGCGGGCCAGGAACCCTTCGGCGAGTTCCCACGCGCGCCGCGCGGGCTCAGGCATGTGGAACATGGCCGACCGGTGGTTGTGGAAAGCGTGCCCGGCATCTTCCTGAACGTGGATCTCGACGTTCGGCCTTCCCTCCACGGCCTTCTCCACCGCCGCGACGTTCTCTCGCGGGATGTACGGATCTGAGCCGCCGAAGTGGAACTGGATCGGACAGCCGATCCGGTCCAGCACCGCGAGTTGGTCGGCCACGCCCGACCCGTAGAACGAGAGCACGGCGGCGGGCTCCAGCCGTCCCGCCAGGAGATAGGCCATGGTCCCGCCGAAGCAGAACCCGAGCACCCCTGGCACCCCGTCGGTCTCGGGCAGCGCCTTGACGTGCTCGAACGCCGCCTCAAGGTCGGCCAGGCCCTGGGGAAAGTCAAAGCGGGAGACCATGTCCATCGACTGCTTGGTGCCTTCCTCGGTGTGGGCGGCCTCCCAGTTCGGCTGCAACCGCCAGAAGAGATCCGGCGCAGCGACGACGTATCCCAGACGGGCCAGCTCCTCAGCGACGTCCCGGATGTACTCGCCGACCCCGTAGATCTCCTGGACGAGCAGCACGCCGGGGCCATGCCCGGCCTCAGGAAGCCACACCGACAGGTCGAACGTTCCGTCCGTCACGCGCACCGAATCCGTCCGTGCCATGGCCGTTCTCCTCACGCAGTCTCAGGCTGTTGGGCACAGGCCAAGTTATCCACAGACTGAGGGCAAGGAAATACACATCCGGGAGCCTGTGTGGACGCCATGCCGAGGGCGTCGCCTCCACAGCGGAATCCCCAAAAGGCCAGGTTCTCCAGGGCTTTGCGCACAGACCGCAGGCGTCCTGCCCCTCATCCGGCGCCCTCACCACAGCAATCCACAATCTGTGGACAACCCTGTCCCACAGCCTGCGGATCACGGCCCGTGCGGCTACCCACCGCCCGTCCCCCGGCCATCCCCAGGCCGCCCATCGGTTGTGCACTGCCGGGAATAAGTCGATGACCAGCCAAGACAGGGTCTTCCGACGTGCTGGCGACATTCTCATGCACAACCTGTGGGCAGTGAGCCTCCACACCATCGGGACAACGGCGGATCACGTCACCCACCGCACATCCCCAGCCAGTCCCCAGCTATCGAGCCCTGTGCACGCCACGATCTCCGTACCCACGGCAAGCCACCAGCCGCCACTCCGGCCGCCCTTCTATCCACATTCGCCTTCCACAAGGGCGGCAGAAATCCCCAGCTCTCAACAGAAGACCAAGGCGCGTACGGAGGCCTCGATCGCAGGCCTACGTGCAGAGAAATCAGTGGCAGGCGGCTTCGACCAGCTTGCGGGCGGCTTGGCGGGCGGCAGGGAGGACTTCTGGGGCGGGCTCCAGGGAGGCGGCGGACATGGCGCCGTCCAGGAGCACGGTCAGCTGGCGGGCGAGCAAGGCCGGGTCTGCGGCTCCAGCTGCGGTTGCCAATTGCGTGGCCCATTCCCGCACGGACCTCTTGTGTGCGGCCGTCGCCAGGTGCACCGGCGTGCCGGGGAGCGATTCGCTGGCACTGTTGATGAACGCGCAGCCACGAAACTGCCCGTTTTCCCCGGACGGCGCGATCGCGTCGAACATGGCGATCAGCTGTTCGCGCGGGTCGTCCCCGGCAGCGGCCGCAGCCTCGCGCAGCATGCGGCGCCACTTCTCGTCGGCCTGCCGGAGGTAGGCGAGTACCAGCTCGTCCTTGGACTTGAAGTGTGCGTACAGGGTCGCCTTGGCCACGCCCGACTCAGCGATGATCCGGTCTACGCCGACGCCGCGGATCCCGTACGTGTAGAAGAGGTCGGTCGCAGTCCGCAGGATCCGGACGCGCGCGGGTTCACGAACGGTCGCGACCTTGGCGGTCCGGGACATCGGCGACTCCCCTCAGGTTTCTTCGCACTTCAACACTATGTCGGCACGGATGTCCCGAAGGAAGTCGCTGCTGATCACGGCCGGATCGTACGGCTGCTGATCACGGCCGGATCGTACGGCTGCTGATCACGGCCGGATCGTACGGCCCTGGTCGGCGCCCTCCACAGCTTGGACGTACGCGCGCGCCACGTCGGCCGCCGGGGTGCCGTCCGCCGGATCGAGCCCCAGTCGTTCGAGCGTTTCGGCGACCCAGCCGGGGCTGACCGTGTTGACACGAAGGCCGCGCGGCATCTCAATGGTCGCCGCATTGACGAACGCCTCCAGGCCGGCGTTGACGAGGGCACCGAACGAGCCACCCGGCATGGGCTCAGCGAAGACGCCACTGGTGAGCGTGATCGACCCGCCGTCCCGGAGGTGCCGGACGGCGCGGCGAACGAGATGCACCTGGCCGAGCAGCTTCCCCTGGATGCCGCCTACGAAGTCGTCGTCGGAGTCCAGCGGAGTCAGCGCGCCGCTGGCCGCAGTGACGACGACCGCGTCCACGTCTCCGACCGACTCGAAGAGCGTGTCGATCGAGGCCCGGTCGTCCATGTCCACAACGACGGGGCCGCGCCGGGACGCCCGTATGACCTCGTGCTCCTTCTCCAGCAGGTCAGCGACCGCAGAGCCGATCGTGCCGGTCGCTCCGATAACGATGATCTTCATGTGGAAGCTCTCCTCAGGGATCAGGCGGCGGAGGAGACCGGCTGCCCATCTCTGCGAGCCGCCGCGCCCAACACCGGAGGCTAGACAGACTGTTCTGTCTAGTCAACTCTCATCCGGCACGGACAACCGCTTGGAGATCCTCCAGCCGCTGCAACTCGTCGCTCACTGCCGCCCGTTCCTCAGCATCGAGCTCGATCCGTTCAACCTCCGCCACCAACTCCTGAGCGCGTGGCAGATCGTCCAGCTGAAGTGCGACATCGGCCCGGAGCACCAGAACCTCGACCCGCTGCGGCACCGTGAGGCTGTCACCGTCAGCCGCCAACAGATGATCGAGAACCTTGGCTGCGCCGTCGAAGTCCTCCTTGGAGTTCACGAACAGCCGGGCGGTGTGCAGGGCCCTGCCGACCTTGTCCTTCGGCGTCGGCCGATGCGAGAAGTCATCCGAGATCGGCTGGCCGATGCGCATCTGGTTGCCGTCCGGATCGGTCACCAGGAACTGCCGGACGCCGTACGACATGTCGCCGAGCCTGCCGATCCTGGGCAGCCCGCGCGTGGGGATCCGGCCGAGCGACGCCTTGAGCCCGCCGCGGAACGCCTCGTACAGAGCGTCGACCTCGGTCGTCATGACGTAACACATGAACAGGCCCATGTTCGGGTCGTGTGCCTTGAGTCCGAAGAACTGCAGCTCGATGTCGCCACGCTGAACGGCGATGCACGGATTGGGCCGGGTCTGCCGGAACGTCAGCTCGAACCCGAGCGCCTCGTAGAAGGCCCAGCAGTCGTCGATGGAGCGGCAAGGAAAGATCGGAGTGGTCTTTTCGCCCATGCCGCGACAGTACGCAGCGAACTGCCGCTAGTCAAACTTGACTAGCGGTCGGCGCCGTCAACACCGACCAAGCCCTAACAGCCCTCCTAACCTGAGACCCACCGCCAACTGTCACAGCTCTGCGGCGCGACGTTCAGCGGCGCGACGTTCAGCGGCGCGGCGTTCAGCGGCGCGGCGTTCAGCGGCGCATGTCCAGCCACACCAGGCGGTGGTCCGAGCTCGGGAAGGGGAAGGTGCCCGTGAGCCTGGACAGCGGGTCGCCGGCGACAGGCCAGAAGACCCCACCGCTCACCGGTCGCAGCCTGCGCGAGGGCAGGACGTAGTCCACCCGCAGGTTGCCCGGGGCGTTGTCGGCGAAGTCAGCGGTGTCGTACGCCGGGTTCCCTCGGTGCGTGGTGTTGGCGCCGCCCTGGAGCGCGGCGGCTTCGGGCGCGCCCGCGCTGCTCGGCATGACCGACGCGTTCACCCGGGGGTTGCGGAGCAGCTGGTTGATGGCGCCGTTGACGCTGTCACCGTCCAGCGGGTCAGCGTTCTGGTCTCCGGCGATGACGAACGAGGCGCCCCGGCTCAGCCCGCCGCGCCGTCCCTTGTCGTCGTAGATGTAGCGAGCCGTGGAGCCGCCGCGTACGTAGTCCGCCCAGAGCCGGATCTCGTCGTGGTTGCGGCGGCCGTTGCGGTCCTCGGGCCCGTCGAAGGTGGGCGGCGTCGGGTGGGAGACAAGGAAGTGCACGGTGCGGTGGCCGACGCGGATCGGGAGATCCCAGTGGCTCTTGGACGAGAGCCGGACGACCTTCTGCTCGGTGGCCGAATACCAGTCGGCCGGGGCCGGCGTGCTCGGGTCGTCCGGCAGCAGGGCGCCCGGCATGTCCTTCCAGCGGAACTTCTGGAACGTGCGAATCCGCCGCTCGTCGATCGGATACCGCGAGTAGACCGCCATCCCGTACTGGCCGGGGAAGACACCGAAGCCGTACGAGTCGTCGCCGTAGCCGGCCGCGCCGGGCTCGGTCACCACCTTGCCGTCGTTGTTGAGGTCGAAGCCCGACGGGATGCCGGTGTTGCTCGGCGCGACGAATCGGTGCCGGTAACTGATCGGCTTAGCGCCGTTCTGGCCGACCGACAGGTAGTTGTCCTGGAACAGCCGCGCGGCCCGGCCTCGCGCGTCGAAGTCGAACTCGTTGATGAGGATGACGTCGGGCCGCGTCCGCTGGACGATCTCGGCGATCGTCCGTGCCTGCGCGTTCCCCGGTGCCGACAGGTCGGTGACCAGCGCGCCCTCGGTGTTGCGGTTGAGTGAGGCGTTGAACGTCGCGAAGCGCACGTTCCGCGTCCCCGCACTCGCCACCCCCATGCCCGATACCGAAGTGACCGCACCCCGTGCAGAGGCGACCGCGTCCGGTGCAGAGGCAACCGCACCCCGTGCAGAAGCATCCGCGCCCGGTGCAGAAGCAGCTGCGCCTGCCACCGAGGCGGCCGCGCCCGGTGCCGTGATGGCGGTCAGGCCCGCGGTGGTGGCCGCGAGCGCGAGCCCGGCAGCGACCGAGGTGGTACGAGCACGGATGGGCTTCATGCAGTTCTCCTCACCGAAGGACGACCGGTTGATCCTGACATGCACATCTCGTCCGGAAGGTGAGCAGCGCACAACGGTGCGGCAACGGCTTTGTTAGCACTGCAGGTCGACGGCCTACAGGTCCTTGAGGTCGATGGACGCGGCGATGGCGTGGTTGCCCGCGTCGTTGGAGTGCAGGCCGTCCATGAACACATATCCCGGACGAGGCTTGAGCGGGTCGGACGGGTGACTCATCACCTTGGCGACGTCCACGACATCGTCGTACTCGCCGCTGGTCCGGATCCAGGTGTTGACCGCCTGGCGGATGCCCTCGGCCTCTTCGTTCCAGATCGGGAACAGTGCGCCCTTCATCGGCCCGATGGTCACGCCGATGGCCTTCACGCCGTGCGCGTGCGCGGCCCGGATCAGTGCGCGGTGCCCGTCGATGAGCTGCTTCGCCGTCACCTTCGGGTTCGGGTGTACGCAGGGATCGTCGACCTGGGGCGCGCCGATGTCGTTCGCGCCGAGATGGACGATCACCGACCGCACGCCGGGCCTGCTGAGCACGTCGCGCTGGAACCTCGCCAGCGCCTTGTCCCCGCCACATGCCGAGTCGTTCAGCAGCTTGTTGGAGCCGATGCCCGCGTTGACCACACCGAAGGGCCGACGCTCCACGGCGAGTCGTTCAGCCAGGTGGTCGGGGAACCGCGAGTCCGCACCCGGCGTGGCGCCGACACCGTCGACAAGCGAATCTCCGAGCGTCACCACGGTGTTCCGGCCTGGCCGCCCCGCCCCCGCCACCTCGACACCGCCCAGGTAGTACCAGGAATTGGTCGACTCGGTGAACGTGCCGGTGCCGACGTCCGAAAGCCGGTCGCCCTTGGCCCGGTAGGTCTTGCTCAAGGCGAACCGGTGGAACGTCGCAGGCCCGGTCGGCTCGGCGAACCGCAACGTCACCGCCAGCCGTTCGAGGGGCGAGGTCGTCAGAGGCACGGCGTCACTGACCAGCTCCTGCCCGGCCGGTATGACCGCGGACGCCGAACGCGCGAACGTGAGTTTCTTCAACGTCTCCGGCCACACCATGGCCTCGCCGGCAGATCGCCCGACCGTCGCCCCGCTCACACGCAGCGGTTTGCTCCCATACACATTCGACAGACGAATACGAACGGACGTGCCGCCGGTGGTCACCCGGACGATCTGGCGTATGGACTGGTCGGCGAAGCCCTGCTGCGACCAGTTGGCGCCGCTGTCCTCGTTGCCGGCAACCGGACGTTGGACGGCCGTTCCCCAAGCACCCACCCAAGGCGTTCCGGGCGGAGGTGGAACGGCCCTTCCGGAGCTGAGCACCGCGGCCCCGGAGGAGAAGGCCGGGGAGTTGTGGACAATGCCGACGATGAGTGCCGCACCAGCGAGAGCGCCGACGGAGATCCGTGCGATGCGTGCGGAAGGCGAGGGGATCTGCATACCTCAAACCCCATCGTGAACGGGCCCCGAGCACATCGGGGAGGGCCCCCGATCTCCAGGTAGGGCTGCCCCTAGTACGCCCCGGATACCAACCCCCAGGATCTCCATCATCCACATCCTGTGGATAACTAACCTCACAGGCCTTCACCAGCGGTAACGACCGCACCACACCCAGCCGATCCCCAGCACATTCCCCAGGTCGACCACCGCAACGATCGAGGAGATTCCGCGTCCCCTCCAGCCGCCACACGGTAGCGGGCCTCAGCCGAGGCCTCAGCCGGGGCCTCAGTCGGGGCCTCAGTCGGGGAGGAGAGGGACGGAGATTCCGGGGTCGCGGCCTAGGAGGACGCCGCGGGTGATGGCGGAGGAGCCGAAGCGGTCACGGACGTCGTCCACGGCGGTGTCGAGGGCTGGACCGGTGGCGCGGTCGAAGGGAAGAGCGAGCTGGACCGCGCTGTCGTTGTGCAGATTCCCGAGGGCGATGCCGATCAGGGTGATCCCCTGGGCCTCGATCATCGGCAGGGCGGTGGTCAGGAGGTCGCGGGCGGCGGCGAGGATGACCGAGGTCTCTGCGGTCGCCTGGGGCAAGGTGTGTGAACGTGTCACACGGGTGAAGTCGTCGAATCGCAGGCGGAGCGTGACGGTGCGGCAGACCCGGTTGGCCGAGCGCAGCCTCCGCCCAAGGCGGTCGATCAGGCCCACCATGAACGCGTCCAGCTCTTTGGGCGACCGCTGGCGCCGTCCGAGTGCGCGTTGCGCGCCCATCGAACGCCGCCGGACACCCGTTCGCACAGGCCGTGGATCGCGGTTGTGGGCGAGGGCGTGCAGGTGCCTGCCGGACGCCCGGCCGAGCATCGAGATCAGCACGTTCTCCGGCAGCCGGGCCACCTCGCCGACTGTTGTGATGCCGCGTTTCTTGAGCTTTTCGGCGGTGACCGGGCCGACGCCCCACAGCCTCTCCACCGGCAGCGGATGCAGGAAGTCCAGCTCGCCGTCCGGCGGCACGAGCAGGAGCCCGTCGGGCTTGGCGACGCCGCTGGCCACCTTGGCGAGGAACTTGGTCCGCGCGACCCCCACCGTGATCGGCAAGCCGATCTCTTCGAGGATCTCCCGGCGCAGGCGTACGGCGATGTCGATGGGCTGTCCGGAGATCTTCCGCAGCCCGCTCACGTCGAGGAACGCCTCGTCGATCGAAAGTCCTTCGACCATCGGGGTCGTGTGCCGGAAGACCGCGAAGACGGCCTTGCTGGCCTCCGCGTACACCGACATCCGCGGCGGAACCACGGCCGCCTGGGGGCACAGACGCCGCGCCTGCCCGCCGGTCATCGCCGTCCGCACGCCGTACGCCTTGGCCTCGTAGCTGGCCGCGAGCACCACGCCGCCGCCCACGATCACGGGCCTGGCCCGCAACCGGGGGTCGTCACGCTGTTCGACCGACGCATAGAACGCGTCCAGGTCGGCGTGCAGGATCGCCGCCTCGTCCGACACGAACATATGTTCGCATGGACGACCCTCGCCAGGCGAGACCGGTGTTCCTCAGGTCAGCTGCGCCGCATAACGCTCGATCAGCTGCTTGAACCGCTCCTCCGGCCAGCAGATGTCCGTTTCGCCCTGCGTGGCGGCGAAGAACAACTCCAGATGCAGGTGCCATGCGGCGAGCACATCGGGCCGCAGCTCAGCCACGGTGTGGGTCAGCTCGACCCGCACCCCCAGCGCGGGGTCAGAGAAGATCTCCCATCGCACGGAGCCCGCCGGCCTCGCCTCGTACTCCAGCACGCGCGGAGCCTCGATCTGGGTGATCTTCCCGGCCGGCACATGCCCGTTGGTCGCACGCTTCGGCGGCTCGTCCCCGACGCCCGGGGTCGCGTCCTCCACCAGGGCCTGCCAGACCTCCTCGACCGGCTTCCACACCAGGTCCCGGGCAAAGTAGAGCTCGCAGCCGCCATCCACTTGCCGGACGGTGCCGTCGCCGAGGCCGAACGCGTCGATGTAGCGCGTGATCGGCCCGACCCAGTCGGTACGAGGCTCCACGCTGCGGCCGTCGAGCCGTCCCGCCAGTTCGTCCAGGCAGGTGTCCCAGCCGGCGGCGGTACGACCGGCGGCCAGCAGACCGACGTTGCCACCCCCGATCGTCTGCGTGAACACCAGCAGGCACCCGTCGCCGTCCGGGATGAGCTCGAACCGCAGTACGTCCGCGTTCCAGCGGAACATGAACACCTTCGGCGGGTCGACTTCGAGTACCTCGCCGTCCCACGTACCGTCCACGACCGCCTCCTCCGGGAAGGTGAACCGCATGGGCGCGCCGGGGCGCAGCTCGGCCTCGACCTTGGCGGGGAACCAGGCGGCCATCTCCGCCGGATCGCTCACCGCCCGCCACACCTTCGCGGGCGGATGCTTGAGCCGCCGCTCGAATCGCAGCGTGGGCTCTCCGTTGATCGTCTGTAGCGTCGCTTCGTTCGTCATCTCGTTTCCTCGATGTCGTCCGGCATGGTGTCGTCCGGCATGGTGTCCAGGTGGCGTTCGAGGGCGTCGAGGCTGTGCGTCCACATGCGCCGGTACGGCGCGAGCCATTCGTCGATCTCGGCCAGCGGCTCCGGGCAGAGCCGGTACCAGCGGCGCTGCGCGTCCTGGCGGACCTCCACGAGCCCGGCGCCGCGCAGCACCTTCAAATGCTTCGAGACGGTCGGCTGCGCGAGCGCCAGCCGTTCCACCAGATCTCCGACCAGCCGTTCGCCGTCGCGCAGCAGATCGAGGATCTCCCGGCGGCGCGGCTCGGCCAGCACCTCGAACGTTGATGCCATATGAGCAATATAGCCGAACAAGAATATAAGAGTCGAGGGCTAGGCGACCCTACGCCGACGATGTACGTCACGACCTGCAAGACAGAGGAGCACCGCCCAGACCACGCAGTAGCCCCCGAAGACAGCGCCACCCCGTTCAGTGAAGATCACCGCCACCAAACCGGCCGGTGTCACCGCGCGTTAGCCGGTCAGGTCAGTGCAGGCTGGTCTCGCGCGGGGGCCAGGGCATCGAGATCGGCGCGGGTGACGCCGGCCCGGTCGGCAAGTTGATCACGATCGGTGCCTGTTCCGGCGATGAGCTCCACGGCCCGGGTGAGCATGGTCGGGCGTTCGAGGGGTTTGACGGGGCCGGGCTCGCGGCGTCGCCAGCCGCGGGCGCTCATGCTGCTCATCGCGTTGCGGTAGGTGCCCTCAGGCATGATCCCCAGCGTCCGGGCGCGGTACAGCAACGCGGCCATGCTGACTCCCCAGGCCCCCTTCAACTCGGCGAGGCGCGCCCAGTCCGCCGTGCGGGGAAGGTGATCGGCGATGTCGGCTTCCGGCATGAGGAACTCGGCGGCGAAACGATGGGCCTGGTCCTCCACGATCTTGCTGCCGGGCTCGGCGTCTGAATGCATGACCAGATGGCCGAGCTCGTGGGCGGCGTCGAAACGGTTGCGCCAGTAGTCGCCCTTGGCGGGGTTGAACAGCACCATCGGGCGCGGGTGCGCGCCGATGCTGAACGCGTCGACGCGTTCAGTGTGCGAAGCCAGGATCAGCACGATGATCCCGTGCTTCTCCAGCAGGCGCACCATGTGAGGGACGGGGCCCGATCGGCTGACCATTCCTTTGCGTGCCTGCCTGGCGGCCTCCACAGGCCCAGGCCCTGCGATCTCGTCCGGTGGTACGGGGTATTCCGGGAGATCGGCAACGGGGAAATCGACCAGTTCCTCCACCGCCGTCACGATGTCGGCAGCGATCCGGCCGTAGGCGAGGGCCTGGTCGCGTTCGATCTGCGTGGTGGAACGCAGCGACCTGAAGTGTGCGGTGTCCAACCGGACAGGGCTGCGGCCCGCGTGGAAGAACTCCACTGGGACGCCGAGCGCGATCGCCAGCTTGGACAGGGTCCTCTCCGAGGGGCGATGCACCCCGGCCTCATATTGGCCGACCGCGGTCGGGGTCGTATCGATCGCCTGAGCCAGCTGGTTCTTGCGGAGCCCGCGCAGGCGACGGGCCAGGGTCAACCGTTCGCAGTCGAACAGCAGTCGGGCCTCGGTGAGTCGCCTGGCTGTCTGTTCCGCGCGGTCATCGATGCTGTTCACTGGGCCTTTTCGACGATGGTGTCCGTGTGGCGAGCCGACCGCTGGTGGAGCGTCACGGGCACATCGTCATCTGTGTCGCTCCACAGCGGGAGGGTGGGCTCCACGAGCCTACGGCGCGGATCGGATCCGAGAGTGTCTTCGGTCAGAGGCCACAGCCAGTGCCACGCCTCGCCGCCATCGGCGTTCAGCCTGGGAAGGCCCAGGAACAGCTCCATCTCCAGCGGCTCCTCGGTGGCGCTGTGCGCGAGAACGAGCGTCACCACCTCGGGCGTGTCATGGAGGTCGGCCAACCCGAGATCCAGGGCCAGTTGAGGGGCGCCGCTGAACTCCTGCCGGGCGACCGCCTGTTTGGTCGGGCTCTCCCGATCCCAGCGGATGGCTCGCACCGCCCCGAACTCGTGGCGCTTGAGCAACACCCGATAACGCCCCAGCCGCCACCCAGGCGAACCATTGAGATCATCACGAACGACCACGCCGGCGAACGGCCCGCTGAGATCGGACGGCTCCTCTGCGGTGCCCACGCCGAAGACCCGGTCCAACTGGGACTCCAAGACATCGAAGGCGGTGAAGCCGAAGGAACGCTCCTTGAAGCCGGCGGCCCGGTCCAGCGCACCGGCGACGACGAGCGTCGCCTCCGTGTGGGCCTCCCGCAAGCCGTGCAGGAACCCGGTGGGCAGGAGCGCCGCCCACGTTTCGCGGACTTCGGCACCACGGTCCTCGATCATGACCCGAACTATAGAGGTTCACATGCCTCCATGCCTGAAACTGAAGTCCGCATGTCGCCGCCCGGCAGGAACTGATCTGCAACCGGCTTCCAACCGGCACCCCGGAGTATCGATCACGCCGGCGACCGGATGGTCCCAGCCCCGGTCGCCGGCGTCTTCTGTCCAGATGTTTCAGGAAGGAAGCAGATGAGCAGTCCACTTCCCCGGCTCGCACGCAAGATGACCGCGACCGGCTTCGTCGTCGCGTCGTTGGGCGCCGCGGCGGCCCTGACCACCGGCACCGCGGTCGCCGCTACCGGCACCGCAGCCCCCTCTACCAGCACCGCTGTCACCACCACCGCCGGCACCACGGCCGCCGAGACCAAGGCGTATCGGCTGGTCAACCTCAAGCTGTCTACCCGCCGGTCGGTCATCTACCCCCGGGGCGCCGCGCTACGGACGACCCCGCGCTACACCAGGATCTACGTCAAGGTCGTCAAGCGGCAGTACACCCAGCCGATGAGGGTGCGCGCGACCAGTCCCACCGGCAGGCCGATCGGCCCCTGGGTCAACGTCACCCGCATCAACCGGACTGTCGCGCTCACGAACCCCCTGCCGAACTACCGGCCCTTCAAGCTTCAGTGGGCCTCGTCGAGGGCCGGCGTGATCAAGTTCGGTCTCTACTACTGACAAGCTCTACTACTGACGAACGAAGAGCTCCCGGAACAACCAGGGCTTCGCTGCCTGACCGGAGTGTGCAAGAGCTCTTACGCCAGCGGCATCTCGTGACGGTATCGGCAGAGATCCTCATCACCTGATCGAGCAGCCGAGCAACCCTTGACGGGCTTGGGGCGCGGGGCCCCAGGCCCGTCAAGGCCGTCAAGGCCGTCAGTCCCTTCTTTACCAGGCGCCCTTCTTTAGCAGGCGCCCTTCTTGACTAAGCGCCCTTTGACTAGGCGCCCTTTGACTAGGCGCCCGGGCGGAGGAAGACGCGGCGTTCTTCGGCGGTCAGTTCACGGGTGCGGCGTGCCTTGGCCAGGTCGAGCAGTCGCGCGTCGCGATCGCACACCTCGCAGGCCCAGGTCCTGACGACATTCGTCCCGAGCCCGGTCCCCAACGGCCGCCCGAGGAACACCGGACGGCTCAGCACCCGGACGAGCCGTTTTCCATCCGGGCCGAACGCCACGAGGCTCTCGGTCGCGCCCCATCCGCTCAGCTCCAGCGGTTCGCCAACGCCCGTAGCCGGCCACAACCGCAGCTTCCCCTCGGGCTCGCTTGTGGTCAGCCAGGCGCCGTCGGGGCTGAAACCCACCTTCCGGACCCGGCTCGCGGTGCCGCGCAACACGGCCGTCGGCTCGCCCGAGCCCTCGCTGTCCCACAGCCGGATGGTGCCGTCCACCGCTGCCGCGGCCACCTTCCGTCCGTCGGGGCTATAGGCGAGCGCTTTGATGTCCTCTTGATGGCCTCGCAGGATCTCGGGCTTCTTCCTGCGGGTCAGATCCCAAACGACGATGGTGCGGTCGTTGCGCACGTCGGCCAGGTGGGTGCCATCCGGGCTCAAGGCCACTCGTCCGTCAGCGCGGCCGGTGGGCTCACGCTCCCAGCCCTGAAGCCGCGTCAGGCCGCCCGCCGGGGAGAGTTGCCACACCCGCGGCTCCATGGCGAACCCGCCGACTGCCAGCCGCTTGCCATCGCCGCTGAAGACCAGGCTCTCGGGGCGGCCGCGGAAGGCGCCAGGAACGGTGACCGGGGTTCCGCCCCTGGTCAGATCCCACAGGCTGAACATGCCCGCGCTGCCGATGCCCGCCATCCTTCGCCCGTCCGGGCTCAGCGCGATGCGATAGGCGGCGTCGTGCGGCCCTTTGATGCTGAGCGGAGCCTTGCCGCCGGTGGTGTCCCACACCTGGATGGTGATGTCCGACGCGGTGAAGAGCGAGTCGGCTCTCACCGGGATGGACGCCACGGTGCCGCCGTCGGAGCTCAGCGCCTTGGGCACTCCGCCGGCCGGAAAGCCGCGCAGAGCGGGGATCCCGGCCGAGACGTCCCATTGCCGCAAGGATCCGTCCGCGTCGATGGTGATGAGAGATCTGCCGTCGGGACCGAACGTCACGCCCCGCGGATTCCCCCGATGAGTGCGCAGTACCAACGGGTCACTGGTGCTGCCCGTCGTCCAGACGCGGATCGCGCCGTCCGTTCCGTACGTCGCCAGCCGGTCTCCGGTCGGGCTGAACGCCAGGCCGTTCAGTTTGGGTGAATGGGGCGCGAGTTCGGCCTGTGGGAGCCACTCACCGGCAGACTTCTCCCGTACGTTCCAGACTTGTGGAACGTCTCCTTCGGTGGCGGCGACCCACGGTCCACGAGGGCTGATCGCCACATGCTCGGGCTCGCCACGACGCGCCTCCCGTTCCAGCCGAGGCTGGTCCTTGGTCACATTCCAGATTCGGAGCGGAGAGCCGATCCCTCCGGTGGCGAGCCGGTCGCCGCTCGGGCTGAACGCGACGTCCCGTACCCGGCCGCCGGGGACCTTGAGTTCGGTCGGAGCCCTCCGTCCCGCCGGATCCCAAATCCGGACACCGCCCTCGTGCGTGCTCGCCACCCGGCCGTCCGGGCTGACGCTCACTCCCGCGACGGCACCACCCTCAACCTCTCCCAGAACCCGGCGTGCACCAGCGGCGGCGAGGTCCCACAGCTCCACCTTTCCCACCGAGTCGCCGGTGACGAGCGTGCGCCCGTCCGGACTGAACGCCGCGCTCTCGATCCGCTGAGTGCCGTTTGCCACGAGTTTGTGGTCGCGGCGCGGGCGGCCGGCACCGTCCAGGCTCCAGATCTCCAGTTCCACCGAGACTCCACCCGGCCCCCAGATCGCGAACCTCCGCCCGTCCGTGGTGGCCGCCATCCCCTCCGCACGGCGCATCGCGATGGAGTGGGAGCCGCGCAGCCGAGAGTCGTTGATGGCCTGCCGGAGCACCAGATCGGCTTCCTGGGTCGGTTCGGCCTCGTACGCCTTGGTCGCCAGCAGCAACGCCAGCTCCGGATCCACCGCGAGCTGACGGCGTGCCTCCACCGCGAGTCGCCGCGACGTGGCACGGTCGCGTTCGGCATCGGCGTCGCCCGCCTGTACCAGGGCGAATACGGCCAGCACGCTGACCACTGCCGCCACGGCACCGAGTCCGCTGCGGCCGAGCCGGACCCGGCGGCGGGCTTGGGCTGAGTTCACGACCGCATACGAACGGGAGGCTGCCAGGAAGGACCGCTCCCACTCGTTCAGCGGAGGGACACTCTCGTCGTTCCATGCGGCCAGGCGACTCCCCCGATACAGGAATTCCGCACCGCGCCCGTTCCGATGCCATTCGTCGGCGTCGGCGGTGAGCCGGCGATGCCGGAGGAGCGCCTCACGGTCGTCGCTCAACCATTCGCGCAACCTGAGCCAGCTTCGGATGAGCGCCTCGTGTGCCACCTCCACCGTGTCGCCGTCCACGACGACGAGCCGACTCTCAACGAGCCTACCGAGTACGGCATCCACGTCATCGGCGCGTCCGATGCCCGTCAGTTCGTCCCGTTCGACCCTGCGACGGGTGTCCTCCGTACCGTCACCCGGTGCAGTGAGGCGCACCAGCACCGCACGCAGGAGGTCCCGCAGGCCGTCGTCCAAGTCGTCGTACAGGTCGTCGGCGGTGCGCACGACGGCCCCGGTCACACCACCGGTCGCCTGGTAGTCAGCCAGCCGAAGGGTGCCGTCCTGATGGCGGTCCCATGTCTCCCGAAGCACGTACGCAACCAGTGGTAGCGCTCCCACCTGCTGAGCAGCCTCGGTCAGCACGGTCGCCACCAGCTCGGGTTCGACGCTCAGCCCGACCTCGGAGGCGGGCTCGCCGACGATGGCGCGCAGCTCCGGCTCGGAGACCGGCCCGATCGTCAGATGAACGGCGTCGCCGAGCAGGGCGCCCAGGCCGGGATGCTGCGCGCAGCGCCCGTAGAAGTCGGTGCGCACCCCGATCACCAGCGTCGCCTCCGCGCTGGTGACCAGACGAGTCAGCGCATCGAGGAACCCGGCACGTTCGTCCTCGTCGGCGCAGAGCGTGAACACCTCCTCGAACTGGTCGACGACGACCACCGCGGGCGCATCGGGCGCATCGGCGTCCACGTCCGGCAGCCGCGTCAACGGATGTGCACCCGGAGAGAACAGAACGGCGGCCGCGCCGGAGGCGGTCAGCTTGGGCAGCAGCCCTGCCCCGAGAAGAGACGACTTGCCGCTGCCGGAAGCGCCGAGGAGCACCGTCAGCGGTGACCGTTGAACGGCCTTCAGCAAATCCTCAAGCAGCTCGTCCCGGCCGAAGAACAGATCCGCCTCATCAGCGCCGAGCGGTCGCGCACCCGGGTAGGGGCAGCGGCGTTGCGACTGTTCGAGCTCGTCTGCGGCCTCCTGCCATCGTCGCTCCCATTCGGCGCGGTCACCGCCGCAGGCGACGGCGTACGCCAGAGTCGCCTCCAGTGACGGCAGCCGCATCCCGTTGGCCGCCTCGGCCAGGGTGCTCCGGGAGAAGTGAGCGCGCTGGGCGAGCTCGCGGTAGCTCGGCCGCCCGGCCTGGTCCCGCAACCGGCGCAACTCCCAGGCGAGCCGTTCGACCGGACCGGCGAGCGGATCCACCGGTTGTTCAGGCCGCCCCAACTGCCCACCCCCGTTGTCCAGAGCCTGCTGACGGTTGTCCGGAGCAGGTCGAGAGCCTATTTCGGACATTTCCGAGACGCCCTAGACCTTAGGGAGCCGGTCTCTCCGGCACAACATGCACACCGAGACACGAGGACGGGTAGTGAAGCTCCGCGTACTGGGACCGTTGGAGATTTGCATGGGGGACGCCTCCGTTCCCCTGTCACCGAAACTGAGGGACCTGCTGGCGGTCCTGCTGTGCCATTCCGACCGGACGGTCTCGGCCGACCGGCTGATCGACGCGATGTGGCCCTGCGTCCCCCCGCGTACGGCGGCCAAGACGCTACAGGGCTACATCCACCATCTGCGCAGGGCGCTGGGACCCGGCCGGCTGGTGTTCCGCCCGCCCGGCTACATGCTGGTCACGCGACCCGGTGAACTCGACGCCGACTGCTTCACCGGGCGGATCCAGTCAGGCCGCCGGGCCATCGCCGCCGGTGACGCCGAGCGGGGAACGCTGCTGATCCGTGAGGCGCTCGACCTGTGGCGGGGCGTTCCCTATGACGGGCAGGACCACCTCCAGGCGGTGCAGGCGGAGGCGTTCCGGTTGACCGAGCTCCGGCTCTCCGCCGCCGAGGAGTGGGCCGAGACGGCACTCGCCCGGCGGCAGCACACCGACGTCGCCTGCGAGTTGTACGGAATCGTGGCGGAGTACCCGTTCCGTGAGCGCCCACGCGCCCAGCTCATGCGGGCACTGCACGCCATGGGACGGACCGTCGAGGCCCTCGAAGTCGGACGCGAGGGCAGGCGGCGCCTGGCCGACGAACTCGGCCTCGACCCGAGCCCCGCCCTCCAACGCCTCGAACACGCGATCCTGACGCACGACCCAGCCCTCGCCAGGCCCATGCCGCGCCCCGGCCGTATCAACAACGTGGCCTAGGCGTAGCTCAGAGGCCCGGTGGTCCCCGAGCGCGCCGTCCCGTACATTCGCCCCCAGTCGCGCGATCGCCCGCCCCTGAGAGATCTTTGTGTTCGAGGGCGGGCGATTCGAGGGCGGCCGATGGGTGCGGCGACGACTCACGGGCGATAGCTGCGGCGACGACTCAGTGGAGAACGAAAAAGAGGGCTCCGGAAAAATCCGAAACCCTCTTACATGCTGAGTGGAGTGGGCCTGCCTGGACTTGAACCAGGGACCTCTTCCTTATCAGGGAAGCGCTCTAACCGAGCTGAGCTACAGGCCCGCACTTGCCGCCGTCCTTGCGGCGCAACGAGAGATTACCCCATCCGGAGGGGCAACCGGTAATCGGTTTTCGCAGGACGGCGGACGTGCCTACTCGGCTTCCTTCAAGGTCACCTCGACGCCGCCGACGAGGTCTGCGGCGAGGTTGTAGATGACCGCGCCGACCGTGGAGAGGGCCGTGATGAGCAACACGTTCAGGGCGCCGACCAGGACGGTGTAGCCGAAGATGCGCGCGAACGAGAACCAGTTGCCCGCGTCCAGGCCGCCGTCGGCCTTGCTCGGGTCGCGGGTGAGCTCGTCGATGGTGCCGCTGATCGAGTCGAAGACGCCGAGGCCGGACAGGATCATGTACAGGACGACGACCGCGACCAGCAGGACGACGAAGCAGACCAGCGACATCACGAAGCTGAACTTCATGACCGACCACGGCTCGAGGCGTGCGAGCTGCAGCTGCGCCTTCCGTGCGGCCTTGGTGCTGGAGGGCTTGGTGCTGCCGGACGGGTTGGCCGAGGTCTGTGCGGGACGGTCCTTGAGAGCCGTACCCGCGAAGCCCGGGCTGGCCGAGGCGGCGCTGGCTCCGCCTGCAGCGGGGCCGGGGCCCGACCCGGAGCCGCCGACCTCGCGGCGGCCGAACGGCTTGTCACGGCCACCACCCGTCTCGGGTGAACGGCTCCAGGCTGGGCCGTTGTCGACCGAGGTGTCCTGGACCGGCGGGATCACCGGAGACGCGGCGGGCTTGCCAGGAAGGTCACCGGGCTCACCCGGACCGCCAGGCTTACCGGCGCTGCCAGGCCTACCGGCGCCGCCAGACTTGCTGGCGCTGCCAGGGCCGCTTGCGTTGCCGGGGCGGCTTGCATTGCCGGTCCCAACAGTGCTGCTAGGCGCAGCGGCACTACCGGACGCAGCGGCGCCGCCAGAAGCGGAGGCGCCGCTGGGTTTGGCGGGACCGCCAGGGGAGGAGGCGCTGCTGGGTTTGGCGGCGCCGCCAGCAGGGCCGCTGGGCTTACCAGGTGCCGCGGAGGCGCTGGACTTGCCGGAACCGCCGCTGGAGGCGGGGAGCTTGGGCAGGTCTGCCTCGATGTCGATCGTGGCGTCGACGCGCGTCTGGTCCAGGTCCTTCGGCTTGGAGTCCGCAGGCTTGGCCTCGGAGGACTTGCCGTCCGCCGGAGTGGCCTTGCTGCCCAGGTCGGGCGTGGTCTCGTCCATAGCGGGTTTCACCGGCGTGATCTCCACGGTCGCCTCGTCCCGGCCGGGCTTCGCGGCCGGGACGGTCTTCTTGGCGCCCGCAGAGGAACCGGACGAGCCCGAGCTCGAACCGGATCCTTTGCCGGTGCCGCCGGAGCGGCCCTTGCCTTTACCGGGCTGGGTGCTCACGTGTCCTCCTGGCCTACCCGATCGGTGGCGGGTTCAAGGTCACTCACCTTCAGCCCTCTCACCCACCTCAGCGTTTGCGTCATCCAAGGACTCTATGTTGCCCCCGGAGTCGTCCGGCGAGTCCACGTTGTCCGACTCGTCCATGGACTCTACGTTCCTCGCGATTGCGACCACACTGTCGCCCTGCGCGAGGTTCATAAGCCGTACCCCCATGGTCTGCCGGCTGGACTGCTTGATTTCGGCCGCGCTCGTACGGATGACGCCGCCGTTGGACGTCATCGCGAAGACCTCGTCGTCGAGGCCGACCATCAGCGCCCCTACCAACCTGCCGCGAGTTTGCACGATCTTAGCGGTGAGGACTCCCTTACCCCCACGTCCCTGCAACGGATATTGGTCCACGGGAGTTCGCTTGGCATATCCGCCCTCGGTGGCCACTAGGACATCATGTGCGCCGACCTGGATGACGAGCATGTTGAGGACCTCCTGGTCCTCCTCGAAACGCATGCCGATCACACCGCTGGTGGCGCGGCCCATCGGGCGCAGGGAGTCGTCGTCCGCGCGGAAGCGGATCGCCTGGGCGCCGGTGGAGACCATCAGCAGGTCGTCCTCCGGGCAGACCAGCCGGGCGGCGATGACCTCGTCGTCCTCGGCCAGGTTGATGGCGATGATGCCGCCGCTGCGCGGCGAGTCGAAGTCGGTGAGGGACGTCTTCTTGACCTTGCCCTGCTTGGTGGCCAGCACGAGGTACGGCGCGACGTCGTAGTCGCGAAGGTCCATGACCTGGGCGATGTGCTCGTCCGGCTGGAACGCCAGCAGGTTGGCGACGTGCTGGCCGCGCGAGTCGCGGTTGGCCTCGGGCAGCTCGTACGCCTTGGCGCGGTAGACGCGGCCCTTGTTGGTGAAGAACAGGATCCAGTGGTGCGTCGTGGTGACGAAGAACTGGTCGACGATGTCGTCCTGCTTGAGCTGCGCGCCGCGGACGCCCTTGCCGCCGCGCCGCTGCGCCCGGTAGAGGTCGGTCTTGGTGCGCTTGGCGTAGCCGCCGCGGGTGATCGTGACGACGACGTCCTCTTCGGCGATGAGGTCCTCGTACGAGACGTCCCCGTCGAACGGGATGATCTCGGTGCGCCGCTCGTCGCCGAACTTCTCGACGATCGGGCGGAGCTCGTCGGCGATGATCTGCCGCTGCCGCTCCGGCGAGGAGAGGATGTCGTTGTAGTCGTCGATCTCCGCCATGAGCTTGTCGTACTCGTCGATGATCGCCTGGCGTTCCAGGGCGGCGAGCTTGCGCAGCTGCATGTCGAGGATGGCCTGCGCCTGGATCTCGTCGATCTCCAGGAGCTGCATCAGACCGCTTTGCGCCTGCGACGCGGACGGCGAACGCCGGATGAGGGCGATGACCTCGTCGATGCGGTCGAGTGCCTTGAGAAGCGCGCGCAGGATGTGGGCGCGTTCCTCGGCCTTGCGCAGCAGGAACCGGGTCCGGCGGACGACGACGTCGACCTGGTGCGCCACCCAGTGGCGGACGAACTGGTCCAGGCGCAGCGTGCGCGGCACGCCGTCGACCAGCGCGAGCATGTTCGCGCCGAAGGTCTCCTGGAGCTGGGTGTGCTTGTAGAGGTTGTTGAGGACGACCTTGGCGACCGCGTCCCGCTTGAGCACGATGACCAGGCGCTGGCCAGTACGGCCGGACGTCTCGTCGCGGACGTCGGCGATCCCGTCGACCTTGCCTTCCTTGACCAGGTCGGCGATCTTGAGCGCGAGGTTGTCCGGGTTGACCTGGTAGGGCAGCTCGGTGACGACGAGGCAGGTACGGTTCTGGATCTCCTCGACCTCGACCACCGCGCGCATCGTGATCGAGCCGCGGCCGGTCCGGTAGGCCTCCTCGATGCCCTTCCGCCCGACGATCAGGCCGGCGGTCGGGAAGTCCGGGCCCTTGACGCGTTCGAGCAGCGCATCGAGGAGCTCCTCATCATTGGCGCCATAGTTGTCCAGGAACCAGTTGACGCCCTCGGCCACCTCGCGCAGGTTGTGCGGCGGGATGTTGGTGGCCATGCCGACCGCGATGCCGGCCGAGCCGTTCACCAGCAGGTTGGGGTACCGCGACGGCATGACGTCGGGCTCTTGCGAGCGGCCGTCGTAGTTGGGCGAGAAGTCGACGGTCTCCTTGTCGATGTCGCGCAGCAGCTCCATCGCCAGGGGCGCCATGCGGCACTCGGTGTACCGCATGGCCGCGGCCGGGTCGTTGCCGCGCGAGCCGAAGTTGCCGTTGCCGTCGACCAGCGGGTAGCGCAGAGACCAGGGCTGCGCCAGCCGCACCAGCGCGTCGTAGATCGCCGAGTCGCCGTGCGGGTGGTAGTTACCCATGACGTCACCGACGACGCGGGCGCACTTGAAGTAGCCGCGGTCGGGGCGGTAGCCGCCGTCGTACATCGCGTACAGAACGCGGCGGTGCACCGGTTTGAGGCCGTCACGAACCTCGGGCAGGGCACGCGACACGATGACCGACATCGCGTAGTCGAGATAACTCGCCTGCATCGAGCTCTGGATGTCGACCGGCTCGACGCGCCCGCCGCCCTGGCCCCCGCCTTCGGTGGTCACTTCCGTCACCTGAAAGACCTCTTCTGAATAGTGGAACTACAACTGCTGCCTGGCGAAGGCCTCTGCTCCCGACCGAGCGGGGCGCCGCCGAACGCGACGTCACCACCAGAGGTGGCGTCACCGCCGGACGCGACGTCATCGCCGGAGGTGGCGGCCACGGCCGGGCCGCGGAGGAGGCCTCGGTTCATCAGATGTCCAGGAAGCGAACGTCCTTGGCGTTCCGCTGGATGAACTCGCGGCGCGGCTCGACCTCTTCGCCCATGAGGACGCTGAACAGCTCGTCCGCCTGGGCCGCGTCGTCGAGCTGCACCTGGAGCAGGACCCGGTTGTCGGGGTCCATCGTGGTGTCCCACAGCTCGTTGGCGTTCATCTCGCCCAGACCCTTGAACCGCTGGACCTGGTCGCGGGGACGGGGGTCGCGCCGGCCGGCCGCGATCCCTGCCTCGACCAGCGCGTCCCGCTCCCGGTCGGAGTAGGCGTAGTCGGCGTCCTGCCCGCGCGCGTCCCACTTGATCTTGTAGAGCGGCGGCTGGGACAGGTAGACGTGACCGGCCTCGATCAGCGGCTTCATGAACCGGAACAGCAGCGTCAGCAGCAGCGTGTTGATGTGGTGGCCGTCGATGTCGGCGTCCGACATCAGGATGATCTTGTGATAGCGCAGCTTGGTGATGTCGAACTCGTCGTGCACGCCCGTGCCGAGCGCGGTGATGATCGCCTGAACCTCGTTGTTCTTGAGGATCTTGTCGATCCGCGCCTTCTCGACGTTCAGGATCTTGCCCCGGATCGGCAGGATCGCCTGGAAGTGCGGGTTGCGGCCGCCCTTGGCCGAGCCGCCCGCCGAGTCGCCCTCGACGATGTAGAGCTCGGACTCGGACGGGTCGGTCGACTGGCAGTCCGACAGCTTGCCGGGCAGCGACGTCGACTCCAGCAGGCTCTTGCGCCGCGTCAGATCACGTGCGGCACGCGCGGCGATGCGGGCCCGCGCCGCCTGCGAGGCCTTGTTGATGACCTCTTTGGCCTCGCCCGGGTTTTCCTCGAACCAGTCGCGCAGGTGCTCGTTGACCGCCTTCTGCACGAACGACTTGGCCTCGGTGTTGCCGAGCTTGGTCTTGGTCTGGCCCTCGAACTGCGGGTCCGCCATCTTGATCGAGATGATCGCGGTGAGCCCCTCGCGGACGTCCTCGCCGGTGAGGTTGTCGTCCTTGTCGCGCAGCAGGCTCTTGTCGCGGGCGTAACGGTTGACGATCGTGGTCAGCGCCGCCCGGAAGCCCTCCTCGTGCGTGCCGCCCTCCGCCGTGTTGATCGTGTTGGCGAACGTGTGGACGGACTCGGCGTACGAGGAGTTCCACTGCATGGCGATCTCGACCGACATGCCGTCGGTGTCGTCACCGAAGTAGATCACCGACTGGTGGGCGGCGTCCTTCTTGCTGTTGATGTAGCGGACGAAGTCCTCGATGCCGCCCTCGTAGTGGTAGCGGACCTCGCGCGGCTCACCGTTGATGTGGGCCGGCCGCTCGTCCTTCAGCGTGATCGCCAGACCGCGGTTGAGGAACGCCATCTCCTGCATGCGGCGCGAGAGGGTCTCGAAACTGAAGTCGAGCGTCTCGAAGATGTCGCTGTCAGGCCAGAACGTGATCTGGGTGCCGGTCTCGTCCGTCGGCTCACCCTTGGCCAGCGGAGCCTCGGGTCCCGTCCAGGTGTACGACTGGCGCCAGTAGTGGCCGTCGGTCTTGATCTCTGCTTCGAGCCGCTTGGAGAGCGCGTTCACCACCGCGGAGCCGACACCGTGCAGACCGCCGGAGACGGCGTAGGACTTGCCGTCGAACTTGCCGCCCGCGTGCAGCGTGGTGAGGACGATCTCGACCGCGGGCTTCTTCTCCACGGGATGCTCGCCCACGGGGATGCCGCGACCGTTGTCGCGCACCCGGACGCCGCCGTCGGCCAGCAGCGTCACATGGATGTCATCGGCGTGGCCGGCGAGCGCCTCGTCGACGGAGTTGTCGACGATCTCGTAGACGAGGTGGTGGAGGCCACGCTCCCCGGTCGATCCGATGTACATGCCCGGGCGCTTACGCACCGCCTCAAGACCTTCAAGGACAGTGATCGAACTAGCGTCGTACGCCAAAGGAGATCCTCCTGCCGGGGAAGCGCACCGCCACCCGCGTCCCCTGGAAGGCACGCGGTGTGCCCCGTAACACACGTAAGGGCGCCCCTGCTCCGGTCTGTTGATCAGAGACTTCGGGCGACCCAAGGCGGCGCAGCATCCTGAACCCGATTTCATTCTACCGGGTCATAGACCAAAAAGTGGCACTCGCGGGCGCTGTATGCGCGCGTGGCGGGCGAGTGGGCTTGGAGATACATCCCCCCATTGCCCCTGGGGGCTCTACGGGCCTACGGGGCGCTCGAAGCGAAACCGCCCCGGCAGCCGCCCGAACGGCCTGGCGGCGGTTCGGTCAGCGAACGCGCCAGGCTCCGGTGCGGCGGGGGCCGGAGGAGGGGCCTACGACTTTGACCCGGCGGACGGTGTTGTGGCCGAGTTCTTCGTTCAGGCGTTTGACCAGGGTGGAGGAGAGCAGGCGGAGCTGGGTGGCCCAGGTGGTGGAGTCGGCGGCGACCGTGAGTTCGCCGTCCTCGAACTTCTCGGGACGGGTGTGCTCAGCCAGTTCGGGGCCGACGATGCCGGGCCAGTTGCCGAAAACTCCGCCTACGGCGGCGCGTTGTTCCCAGCCTCGGTCGGCCATCAGCTCGCGGATGGCCGAGCCGAAGAGCTTGGGGTCGCCGCCGCGGCCTGGCTGCGGCACGCGCGGGCCCCGTGGGCCCTTGCGCTTGCCCTGGCCTGGCACCGACCCCCGCTTGGCGGCGTCGGCGCGTGCCTGGGCGAGGGCTTCGCGGGCCAGCTCGATCCCCGACTTGGCCGGCGGCTCAGGGGACTCAGGGGAAGAGTTGTGCACATCCTGTGGATCAGTCACGGGTCACCTGACCGTCGGAGACGGAGTACGAGACGCCGGTCAGTTCGGCGGGGACGTCGGCCGGGACGGCCGCGGTGATGAGGACCTGTTCGGCGGGGACGACCATCTCGGCCAGCCGGCTGCGGCGCCCGGAGTCCAGCTCGGCGAAGACGTCGTCGAGGATGAGCACAGGGTCGTCGCCGTCATCCCTAAGCAGGTCGAACGCGGCCAAGCGGAGGCCCAGGGCGAACGACCATGACTCCCCATGGCTTGCGTAGCCACGCGCGGGCAGGTCCCCCAGACGCAGGACGAGCTCGTCGCGGTGTGGCCCGACCAGGCTGACGCCTCGTTCGAGCTCCTGTTTGCGCGCTTCGGCCACACCGGCCAGGAGGGCTTCGGCCAGCTGTGCACGGTCTGTGGACAACTCCGCGTCGCCCAGTGAGCTCTTGTAGGTCAGGTCGGCTACGCCACTGCTCGGTGCGAGCGCCGCGTACGCCTTGGTCACAAGAGGGCGGAGCGCGGCCACCAGATCCAGGCGCGCGGCGAGGAGCTCTGAGCCTGTACGGGCGAGATGCGAGTCCCAGACCTCGAGGGTGGAGATGATCTCGGGACCGGGGGAGCGGCGGTGGGCGGCCGCGGACTTCAACAGGGCGTTGCGCTGTTTGAGGACGCGGTCGTAGTCCGAACGCACGGCCGCGAAGCGCGGGGCACGCGTGGTCAGCAGCTCGTCCATGAAGCGGCGGCGTTCACCCGGGTCGCCCTTGACGAGCGCGAGGTCCTCGGGGGCGAAGAGGACCGTCCGCAACATCCCCAGGATCTCGCGCGGCCTGGGGACAGGCGAGCGGTTGAGCCGGGCCCGGTTGGCCTTTCCCGGATTGATCTCCAGCTCGATCAGCGCCTTGCGGTCGTCCTTGACGACGCCGACGCGCACGATCGCTCGCGGCGCACCGTGCCTGACCAGCGGCGCGTCGGTGGCCGCACGGTGGCTGCCGTGGGTGGCGACATAACCGACGGCCTCGACGAGATTGGTCTTGCCATGCCCGTTCGGGCCCACGAACGCGGTGACTCCCGGCTCGAACGCGACCTCAGCGGTGGCGTACGAACGGAAGTCCTGGAGCGAAAGGTGGGCGACGTGCACGGGACACGAGCGTAGAGCCTCCCGGCGGTCACCCGGACCCCTCGACTCGACAGAACTCGAACGGGCCAGGTCAGAGCTTGGGGGGCCGGGCCAGGGCTCGGGGGCCCGGGCCGGGCAGAGCTTGGACGGGCCAGAGCTTGGACGCGCCCGACCAGAGCCTGCGCGCTGGGTCAGAGCTTGGGCGGCCGGGCCAGACCGGGCCGGGCTTGGGCGCGCCGGGTCAGAGCTTGGGCGGCTCCACGTCGGCGCCGGGAGAGTCAGCGCCCTTGGCCGATTCCACGGCGTGCCCGCCGAACTGGTTGCGCAGCGCCGCGACGACCTTCATCGCGGGCGAGTCCTGCTGGCGGGAGGCGAAGCGCGCGTAGAGCGAGGCCGTGATCGCCGGGAGCGGGACGGCGTGATCCACAGCGGCCTGAACGGTCCAGCGCCCCTCGCCGGAGTCGTTGGCGTATCCACGGAGGCCTTCAAGCTGTGGATCCTCGGCCAGCGAGCGGTTCATGAGGTCCAGCAGCCAGGAACGGATGACCGTGCCCTCCTGCCAGCTGCGGAACGTCTCCGGCACGTTGGTCACGATGTCGCTGGCCTCGATCAGCTCGTAGCCCTCGCCGAAGGCCTGCATCATCGCGTACTCGATGCCGTTGTGGACCATCTTGACGAAGTGGCCGGCGCCGATCGTCCCGGCGTGCACGAAGCCGAACTCGCCCTCGGGCTTCAGCGTCTCGAAGATCGGCATGAGGCGCTTCACGTTGGCGTCGTCGCCGCCGACCATGAGGGCGTAGCCGTTCTGCAGACCCCAGACACCACCGCTGACGCCGCAGTCGACGAAGTTGATGTCCTTGGCCGCGAGCTCTTCGCCGTGTTTCTGGTCGTCCACATAGTGTGAATTACCGCCGTCGATGACGACGTCCCCAGGCTGGAGCAGCTTCCCCAACTGGTCGACGGTGTCCTGGGTCGGCTTGCCCGCAGGGACCATCACCCAGACCGCCCTCGGCGGGGACAGCCGCTCGACCAGCTCTTCCAGCGAACCCACGTCGCTGATGTCGGGGTTCCGGTCGTACCCCACGATCGTGTGGCCACCGCGGCGCAGACGTTCGGCCATGTTGCCGCCCATCTTGCCGAGGCCGATCATGCCCAGCTCCATGCTTACTCCACTCCCCTGTGCATAACTCTGCCTAGCCCTGCCCGAAATTCTGCCTGCCTGCCACGTACATGCGTCCTTGCGAACGTATGTCGCGTATTGCCCGTAAGTCCGCGTACCCGCAGAGACAGCCCCCAGACCTATCGGCCTGCGACCTGTCCACAGCCTGCGGATTCTGCGGGTGCGCCGAGGCTCCAAGTCCGCAAAGGCGCGAGCCCAGAGCGTTCGGCCGAGCCCTGGCCCGAATCCACTGGTCTCGCGGATGTACGAGCCTTCCACCAGCCGTCGACCATCGGCCGCTGGCCGCCTGGAGCGCAGGCCGCCTGCGTCGGCCGCCTGATGCGCAGACCAACAGCCAGCCGACCGCCAGTTACCCGCCGGGTGCCCGCAGGTCGCTCGCCAACCGACCGCTGGCCAACCTGGCCGACCGGCGGGCGAGCGCTGGCCAACCTGATCGACCGGCGGCCGAGCGCTGGCCCACGACCAGCCGACCTGGCCAACCGCCGGACGGGCGCCAGCCGACCTGGCCAACTGGTGGGCGAGTGCCGGTCGACCCGCGTGCCGCCGAGTTGGTCCGTGCATGGGATCGGCGGCCTGCGGGTTACCCACAGGCTGTTGATCTGTGCGGCGGCCCGCCTCAACCTCAGGTGTGTCCCAGAACAGATCCTTATCCGGACAAGCGCACCGGCATGATCAGGTAACGGTAGTTGGGGTTGACGCCCTCTTCCGGCGGCTTGCCGGTGAGGACGGCGGGCTTGGTCGGCGTGGTGAACGAGAGCCGCGCGATGTCGGACCCGATGTTCGACAGACCGTCCAGCAGGAAGCCCGGGTTGAAGGCGATGTCGATGTCATCGCCCTCCAGCGTCGCCTCCAGCGTCGCCTCCAGGGCCTCGACGGCCTGGGCCTCGTCACCGGTCCCGGCCTCCAGGACGACCTCTCCCTGGCTGAACGAGAGCCGTACGGGGGTGTTGCGCTCGGCGACCAGCGAGACGCGCTTGACGGCCTCGATGAACGGGCCGGTCTGGATCTCGGCGAGACCCGCGTACTCACTGGGCAGCAGCGACCGGTACTTGACGAAGTCGCCGTCCAGCAGCCGCGACGTCGTCCGGCGGCCGCCGCCCTCGAAGCCGATCATGCCCTCGCCGGTGCCCCCCGTGCCGGCGAGGGCGATCGAGACCTCCGCGCCCGAGGTGAGCGACTTGGCGGTGTCGGCGAGGGTCTTGGCGGGCACGAGGGCAACCGCGGAGAAGTCCGGGCGTTCGGGCTTCCAGTGCAGCTCGCGTACGGCGAGCCGGTAGCGGTCGGTGGCCGCGAGGGTGACGGTCTCGCCCTCGATCTCCACACGTACACCGGTGAGCATGGGGATGGTGTCGTCACGACCGGCGGCGACGGCGACCTGGTTGACGGCGGCGGCGAACTCGTCGCTGCCCACCGACCCGGCGGCCGGCGGCATCTCCGGCAGCGTCGGATAGTCCTCCACAGGCATGGTGAGGAGTGTGAACTTCGCGCTGCCACAGCGGAGCATCACCTTCGCCCCGTCCGTGGTCACCTCCACAGGGTGGGGAGGCAGGCTGCGCGAGATCTCAGCGAGAAGGCGGCCGGAGACCAGCGCCGTTCCCGCGTCCTCCACGTCGATGTCGGTGGACACCTGCGCTGAGACCTCGTAGTCGAACGCGGACAGCTTGAGCCGGTCGCCCTCGGCGACGAGGTGCATGCCGGCCAGCACGGGCACGGGCGGCCGGACCGGAAGCGTTCGTGCCGTCCAGGCCACGGCTTCGGCCAGCGCGTCTCTGTCGATGCGGAACTTCAAGGGGACCCGCCTCCTGCAGGTTTCGGACTAAGGGTGAGGTGGAAGAGCTCAGGTGACGCACCCGGGGCGCTTGATCCCCAGGCCCTAGTTTGAGTTGAACTTTTTCTTGAATAGATAAGAGAGGTAGTACTCGTCATAGGGGCCGTGGAAAGTGTGGACATCATGAGTTCTCCCAGGTGAGAGCTCGAATCTCTGTCCACTGCGGCTGTGCACCGCTGGTGGATCGCCGAGCGTCGCCTGAGGACGACCAAATAGTCCCCACACGCCGTCCTCATGTCATCCCCCGGTTGTCCACGAGTTCTCCGCAGGTCGGCACGGCCTCCCGAGGTCCGTCCGGGCCGGATACGGCGGGCGGCGGGCTCGTCCCCAGGACGTCCCCAGGGATTCCCCAAGTCGTCCACGGGTTCGTCCCCATGACGCGCGGCGGGTGTCCCCAACCGGTCCCCATCCCATCCACGAATTGTCCTCAGGTTCTCCGCAGGTTGTCCCCCGGCTTTTCCACCGGGATCCCCAGAGTTTTCCCCAACCTGTGGGAGTCGTTGTGCCGTACGAAGTCTTTCGCACCTGTCCCCGGAGGCGCCTGCCGCGGTCCCTGCTGCGGTCTCCGCCGGGGGCGGTGGCGGCCGGCGGCGCGGCGGGTCAGCGTTTGCGCGCCTGATGCTTGATCCGTCCGGTCAGCTCTGTGACCTGGTTGTAGATGGCGCGACGCTCGGCCATCAGTGAACGGATCTTGCGTTCGGCGTGCATGACCGTGGTGTGGTCGCGGCCGCCGAACTGCTGCCCGATTTTGGGGAGTGAGAGCTCGGTGAGCTCGCGGCAGAGGTACATCGCGATCTGCCGGGCGGTGACCAGCATGCGCGAACGCGACGGTCCACAGAGGTCCTCGATCGTCGTCCCGAAGTACTCCACAGTCTGAGCCATGATCATCGCTGCGGTGATCTCCGGCCCGGAGTCGTTGGGGATGAGATCCTTGAGCACGATCTCGGCCAGCTTCATGTCCACCGACTGGCGGTTGAGGCTGGCGAACGCGGTCACCCGGATCAGCGCGCCCTCGAGTTCGCGGATGTTGGTCGCGATCTGCGAGGCGATGAACTCCAGCACGTCCGGTGGCGCGGCGAGGCCCTCCTGCCGTGCCTTCTTCTGGAGGATCGCGATCCGGGTCTCGAGTTCGGGCGGCTGGACGTCGGTGGTCAGTCCCCACTCGAACCTGTTGCGCAGCCGATCCTCCAGCGTCACCAGTTCTTTAGGCGGCCGATCACTGGAGATCACGATCTGCTTGCTCGCGTTGTGGAGGGTGTTGAACGTGTGGAAGAACTCCTCCTGCGTCTGTTCCTTGCCTTCGAGGAACTGGATGTCGTCGACGAGGAGGATGTCCACATCCCGGTAGCGCCGGCGGAAGCCGTCGGCCTTGCCGTCGCGGATCGAGTTGATGAAGTCGTTGGTGAACTCCTCGGAGCTCACGTATCTAACGCGGGCTCCGTTGAAGAGACTCTGCGCGTAGTGGCCGATGGCGTGCAGCAAGTGCGTCTTGCCGAGGCCAGAGTCTCCATAGATGAACAGCGGGTTGTACGCCTTGGCCGGCTGTTCGGCGACGGCGACGGCGGCCGCGTGCGCGAACCGGTTGGACGAGCCGATGACGAACGTCTCGAACGTGTACTTCGGATTCAGCCGCGCGTGCTCGGCCCCGCCGCCGCTCGCACCGGCGCCGCCGCCCGCAGACGTTCCCTGGCCACCGCCGGACATACCGCCGGGACCGCCGGGACCGCCGGGACCACCCGGACCGCTGGGGCCACCTAGGCCGCCCTGGCCAGAGCGGTCGCCCTGCCCTACTAGACCACCCTGCCCGGGCCCGCCGCCCGAGCCCGGCATCCCGCCGGAGCCTGGCATCCCGCCTGGGCCACCACGAGGCTCACCCTGGCCGGGGATGGACGATTCCTCATCCCGGAGGGCCTCGTCGGTGCGGTACGAGTCGTCCGGCTGGAACGCGTCGGCCTGGTACGGGTCGTTGGTGTAGGGGGCGCCGTTCCCGTAGGCGCCCTCGGTCTCGCGGCCGCGATGCCGGGGGCCACGGTGAGCTTCGCCACTGTGCTGTGGTTCGCCACCACGGTTCGGAGGCTCGGCAGGCCGGCCTGGCTGAGGCGCACCGAGGGTGCGGTCGTTCAGATGGGACGGCGCGTGCCTGCCGCCCGGCATGTTGGTGTGTGAGCCCGCCTGGTGTCCGGGGAGTTCCCCACCGTGGCGGTACGAATCAGAGCCGCCGCCGCCCATGCCGGGACCGCCACGCAGCCCGGGTTCGCCGAGCCCGTTGTGCCCTGGGGTCTGCCCGCCGCGCCCTTCCTGGCCGCCGGGACCACCGCGCCCGTCCGAGCCACCAGATCCGCCGGGACCTCCGGGGCCTCCGCGCCGTTCCGCGCTCCCCGGCCCTCCGGGTCCCCCGGATTCGCCGGGTCCTTCAGGTCTGCCTGAACCACCCTGACCGCTACCCCTCCCGCGTCCGGGGAAGCCGCCGCCTTGCTGGGGGCCACGCCCGTCGAACGGAGCTGGGCCTCGATTGCCGGGGCCGCCGCCGTACGCGGGCGGACGCGGCGCGGCGCCCGGGTAACCGCCAGAGTGTTCGTTGTCACGCTGCGGCCATCCACGGTCCTCATCCTGCGGTGGATAACCACCGCTTCCAGTGGATGAGTTGTGGACAACTCCCGGCTGGGACGAGCCGTATCCCTGGTCTCCGTAGGGCCGTTCACCGAACTGCTCGGTGTAACCCTGGTCACCATAGGGCGGCTGCTGATCGCCGTATGCCTCCTGATCGCCGTACGGCTGCTGCTGGTCCCCGTAGGAGGATTGATCTCCGAAGGATTGGCCGCCGTATGAACGGTCCTCGTAGGACTCGCCGTAGCCCTGCTCCGCGTACGGACGTTCGCCATAAGAAGAAGGTGCGGCGGACTCAGGTCCGCGTGAGTCGGCCTCGGCGGCCTCAGGGTGAACGGTGACAGCGACACGGATCTCACGGCCCAGCTCATGGGAAAGGGCCTGCGTGATCAGGGTGCGGAGCCGGGTTTCCAGGGCGTCCTTGGCGAACTCGTTCGGCGCCGCAAGGAGCGCGGTGCCCTCCACAAGAGCCAAGGGGCGGACCATCGGCAGCCAGGCGCGGTAGCTCGGCGGGAGTTCGCCTTCGGTGAGGGCAGTGAGGGTGCGGGCCCAGACCGACGCGAGATCCTGACTATCCATGCGCAAGGTCCCTCCCAAAACTCCCCGTCAACCGAGGCACCCCGGTTGCCCTGCATCACCACGGGCACGACCAGTCTCAACAAGCTCAGCCCCGCCGCGGAAGGCTTACTCTCTCACGAGTTGTCCACAGAGTTGTCCACACGCTGTGTATGAGCATCGGATGCCTGTGCAAAAGTCCACAGCGAAGAGGCCAGGGTAGGTGATCTCAAGGGGACTCGCGTAGCTCATGCCAAGTCCCAGGAGGAGAAGAAAGCCGGTTGAAGGGATGTGGAAGTCCACCAGCTCGCCGGGAGACCTTAGCGCTGTGCGGCGCCCCCTCGCAACAGACTCCATCAACCCCAACTCGCCTCACGCGAGCCACCCCGGCCCCAGCCACCCGGCCCAGCCACCCAGGCCCAGGCGCGCAGGCTCAGCAACGCAGGCCCGGGCACACGGGTCCAGCCACGCAGGTCCAGCCGCGCAGGTCCGGGCGCAGGTCCATCCACCTTCATGAGAAAGCCGTAGGGCAGCGAGGGCGAGTGGCTCAGACAAGGAGTTCGGGCGGGTATCCTGGGCACTCCGAGTCGGTGCTCTCCGTTTGACCTAATGGGCGACTAGCCCGTAACGTTCTGAGGTCGAGTCGCATCGACGGAGATGACGCGTGCCCGCTGTCTTGCCCCGCCAGGGAAAGCCGGATGGGCCCCCGCTGCGAGGGACCAGACGCGGCCCTCGATGCGAATTTTCGCGCCTGAAGAACCAAATCGACCGCAGCACTGGAGCCTCGAGTGAGCAAGCGTACTTTCCAGCCGAACAACCGTCGTCGCCACAAGAAGCACGGCTTCCGGCTGCGCATGCGCACGCGCGCCGGTCGCGCCGTCCTTTCCTCGCGGCGCGGCAAGGGTCGCTCCCGCATCGCGGTCTGACCCTCCCTTCGCATGCTGCCGTCCGGACACCGGATGCGGCGGCGGGACGAGTTCACGTTGGCCGTCCCGCGCGGGCGCCGCGCCCGACGGCCCACAG